>NZ_DFUE01000058.1:0-83780 GCF_002379585.1 Pseudomonas sp. UBA4194 | reverse complement strand
GGAGAGGGTTGGGGTGAGGGGACCATCCCCCACAACCCCAAATGTTCCACGTGGAACACCAAAAAACCCATCAAGCCCGAGGCTTGACCGTTCCACAATCATTCCCCAACCAAACCGCGCGAGTATTCATACTGCCCTTCTGCTGCGCCCCAGATGCGTTGAACGTACCGCTGACCGTGGTCAGAAACTCGCGATCGCTCAGAAATTGCGCCTGTCCCGCGCCCTGCGCCTTCGGACAACTGAATTGAAACTTCCAGACATTGCCATTGCGCTCGGTAATCTTCTGCGTGCACCCCGACTTGGGATCCTGCAGCGGAATATCGTTGGTCCGCACCTGCTCCGGGGTCAGGCAGGAGCGAATGCCATTACCACCCAGGGTAATGCCCTGGTTGGCCAGCACCCCTTCCATCATGGCCCGCTGTTCGGGGGGCAGCATCTTCAACTGCCCGAGCATGACCTGCATGTCCGGCAAGGCCTTGCCATCGACCTGCATGTTGCTGGTGGTCATTTCCCACAAGCCAGGCTGTAGCATCTGCGCCTGCGCAAGCGGCGCCGAAAGGGCACATGCCAAGGCAACCACCGGCCATTTGAATTTCATGGATACACACTCCTGAGGAACACGACGATAACGGATAGGCTGTGGATTTGACGCTGAAACGGCAGCCGAGTTGCCACGGTAAGAAAAACGCGACAACGGCCGCTGAACGTGGTCTGTTAGACACAGCGTATCAGGGGAGCCGTCGTGCAATGGACTTTCACAGCCCACTATTTTTTGGATACTTGTTTGGCCTGCTGCACGTGCTCGGGGTTGGCGCCGCCATCCATGCCGTGCTTACCGTACGCACTGCCCAAGGCTCGATCGCCTGGGCCTTGTCGCTCATGTTCATCCCTTATCTGACCCTGATCCCGTACCTGGTGTTTGGCCGCAGTACATTCGATGGGTACATCGATGCCCGACGCCAGGCGAACCGGGAAATGCATACCGCCATCGCGGATATGGACTGGCGCCCCTGGATAGAAGAAGCGCTGGCCGCGCGCAAGTCCCGCTCCTATGCCTCGCTGCGAGCAATGCCCAAACTGGGCCGCATGCCATGCCTGGCCAATAATCAGGTATCGCTGCTGATCAACGGCCACGCCACCTTCGAGGCGATCTTCGCAGCCATTCGCGATGCCCGGCAGGTGGTGTTGATCCAGTTCTTCATCATTCACGATGATCATATAGGCCGACAATTGCAGGGCCTGTTGTTGCAGAAGGCAAGTGAAGGCGTGCAGATCTACGTGCTGTATGACCGGGTCGGCAGTCATGCACTGCCCAAGGAATACGCCGACCGCCTGCGCGAAGCCGGCGTTCACGTCAAAGCCTTCGCTACCCAGAGCGGATGGCTCAACCGCTTCCAGGTCAACTTCCGCAACCACCGCAAGATCGTGGTAGTGGACGGCGTAAAAGGCTTCATCGGCGGTCATAACGTGGGCGATGAGTACCTGGGCGGCAATCCGAAACTGACGCCCTGGCGAGACACCCACATCAGTATCAGCGGCCCGGTGATCGCCTGCCTGCAGGAGTCCTTCGCCGAAGACTGGTTCTGGGCTGCACGGGAAATCCCGCCGCTGATACTGCCCGATGGCTATGAAGACGACGGCGTGCTTTGTCAGGTACTGGCCAGCGGTCCGGCGGACCCGCAGGAAACCTGCTCGCTGTTCTTCGTCGAGTCGATTCACGCGGCCAACGACAGGGTGTGGATAACCACCCCCTATTTCATCCCCGACGAAGCCGTGTTCGCGGCCCTGCGTCTGGCGGTACTGCGCGGTGTCGACGTGCGCATCCTGCTGCCATCGCGGCCCGACCACAAAGTGGTCTACGCAGCCTCCAGCCTGTTCGCCTTCGAGGCCGTACGTGCCGGGGTCAAGATGTTCCGCTACGGCCCCGGCTTCCTGCACCAGAAGGTGGTACTGGTGGATGACGAGATCACCGCCATCGGCAGCGCCAACATGGACAACCGTTCATTCCGCCTGAATTTCGAGATCATGCTGCTGACGGTCGACAAGGCGTTCACCAGCGAGGTCGAGAGCATGCTGCTGGAAGACTTCGCCCAGTCGCGCGAAATCGACGTACGCGACAGCAGAGAAACCCATCGCCTGCAAAAAATCGGCATGCGCGTCGCCCGCCTAATCTCCCCAATCCTGTAGCAGCGGCGTAAGCCGCGTCCCTCTCCCCACCCTACCCCGCTGCCAACCACGTCGGCCCATGACGCGGCTTACGCCGCTGCTACGGGTAGAGGTCGTCGCGGGTCCAGGGGAGGCCGGTGCGGCCATCGGTGTAGGGTTTGACGGCCAGAATCTGGTGGATGTTGATCCAGCCCCGGCCGAAGGCATAGGCACAGCCGGCCAGATACAGACGCCAGATGCGCAGCGCCTGTTCAGGCACCAGGGCCGCCGCCTTGTCCAACTGATTCTCCAGCCGGGAACTCCAGTGCTCCAATGTGCGAGCGTAGTGCAGACGCAGGCTCTCGACGTCAACCACTTCCAGCCCTGCTTCGCTGATGTGGCCGTCGATCATCGACAGATGGGGCAGCTCGCCGTGGGGAAATACGTACTTGCCGATGAACTCGCCGGCACCTCGACCCACCGGACGGCCGTCGGTGTGCCGGGCGGTGATGCCGTGGTTCATCACCAGCCCACCCTCGCGGACCGCGCCGAACAGTCGTTGACAGTACAGCGGCAGGTTGGCGTGACCGACGTGTTCGAACATACCGACACTGACCACCTTGTCGAAACGGCCGTCCTGGGGCAGGTCACGGTAATCCAGCAGCTGCAACTCCACCCGATCGACCAGACCGTCGGCGTTGACCCGCTCACGGGCCAGCTTGAGCTGCTCTGTGCTCAGGGTGATGCCGAAGACGCGCGCACCAAATTCACGCGCCGCAAATCGCGCAAGCCCTCCCCATCCACAGCCCACATCCAGCAGATAATCATCCTTCTGCAGGCGCAGCTTGCGGCACAGGTGCATGAACTTGTCCTGCTGGGCCTGCTCCAGGCTTTCGTGACCGGTATGGAAATAGGCACAGGAATAGGCCATGTCGCGATCCAGCCACAATTGGTAGAACGCGTTGGACAGGTCGTAGTGATAGGAAATCGACTCGGCGTCCGTCGCCTTGTCATGCCCTACCCGCTCGGGAACTGGGCCCTGCTCCTCCCCAAGCAGAGCATGGCTGAGTTCGTCGCACAGGCGAATCACTTCGCTGATCTCGCCTTCCATCTCGACCTGGCCTTCGACGAACGCCTTGCCGAGCTGATCCAGGCTGGGATGGGTGAGTTGACTGACGACCTGCGGGTCCTTGACCACGATGGTGACACTGGGGGTCGGCCCCAGGTTGAATTCGTGGCCATCCCAGAGGCGCAGTCGCAGTGGCAGTTGAAGGTTCTGCAAGGCCGATGGTATTTGCGCGAGCATAGGTGATCCCCCCGTATTCCAGACGTTCCACCTGAAAAGGTTAGTCCAAAACTCACGCCTGTCATGCTCCGTCCGCAAGGCTCGTAACATCACCCTACAGTTGCAGGCTTGTTGCCCCACACACGCGTCCCTAGCATTCAGGCTTTCCCCTCCCCGAGCCGCATGCGGCAATGCAAAGGACTGTTCATGAACCCCTACCCTTTCCTGCGAACCCTGGCGCCACGCGGCGAGCCCGAGAGCAACGACAGCTGCCTGACCATCAACGTCGCCGGCGCACCCCTGGGCCTGAGCAACCTGCTGGACCTTGTGGAACACGACATCAGCATCGATTACCGCCGGCAAGTGCATCGGCTCAAGTTCAGGAGCGGTGAAGAGCTGTATGTGCACTCCGACGGCCGTGGCGTCACGGTGCGGGGCTCCCGAGTGGATTTCGAACCGGACGCAGACCGTTCGAATGCCACCGTTATCTGCGACCCCGGTGCGCCCAGGTAGTCCACTGGCCAATGCGGGCGTTCAAACGTGGCCGCGACACAGGGCAAACATATCCAGACTGGGTTGGTAGACCTGAGTCTGCACGTCCAGTAGCCCCAGCATCGAATGGAACAGGTTGTCCTGACTCAGCGGCTGGGCGCGGGCCTGCTCCAGGCAGCGAGTGTTCAGACCGATATCCTTTTGATAGCCGGCAGAAAACCAGGCCAGCATGCCGATGTGTTTCTGCTGATCCGGTGCGAACAGATAAGGCGTCCCGTGCAGATACAGGTTGAATTCGCCGAGAGACTCGCCGTGGTCCGACAGGTAGACCATGGCCGTATCGACGCTGCCCTGGTGACGACGCAACACATCGATCAGACTCGACAGCACATGGTCGGTGTAGACGATGGTGTTGTCATAGCCGTTGACGATGCTGTCCTGGCTGCAGTCATTCAGGGCATTGCTCTGGCACACCGGCGTGAAGCGCTCGAAGGCCTTGGGGTAACGCTTGAAGTACTCGGGCCCGTGGCTGCCCATCTGGTGCAGGACCAGCACGGTATCGCGCTGCAAGGTATCGATATAGGCATCGAGGCCCTGCAACAGGATCTCGTCACGGCATTCACTGTGAGCGCACAAGGCAGGGTCGGTGGCCTTGCTGACATCCTCGATACCAATACGATCGCAAACACCTTTGCAGCCAGACTGGTTGTCACGCCAGCGCACGTCGACACCGGCACGCGTGAGCACGTCCAGCAGGCCCTCGCGATTCTGCACTTTGCTGGCGCTGTAGTCCTTGCGACCCAGGTTGCTGAACATGCACGGCACGGACACTGCGGTTTCGGTACCGCATGAGTGCACGTTGGGGAAAGCGATCACGCCTTCCTGCTGTGCCAGCTGTGGCGTGGTATCACGACCGTAGCCCAGGATGCCGAAATTGTCGGCCCGGGCACTCTCCCCTACCACCAGCACCGTCAGCGAGGGGCGTGGACGTGCCTGCACGCTCGCCAGGCGATGAGCATCTTCACCTACCTTCACGAAAGGCTCGCGGGCGGACACCACCTGCTCGCGAAGATACCCAGCGGTTGCGCCAATGACATTGCTGGGCACCACCATCAGGCGCAGCTCATGGTGATTGCGAAACAACGACGCCAGACCTTGATAGTTACCCCACGCTGCGGCGCCCACCAGGACAGCGGCGATGCCCAACAGGGCCAACCGGGCCGCCAGCTCCCTGGGCCAGGCTCGATAGGCCACGGGCGCTTTGTACAGGATCAGCGACGGGATGACGCCCAGCAAAACGATATGCCCGAGCAGGTTCAGCGACAGCAGGTCGCGCACTTCGGTGACATTGGTTTCAGCTACGTTGCGAAACATGCCGGCATCGATCATGACGCCGTAGTGATTCATGAAATAAGCCACCACCGAGCTGACCAGGCACAGAACGGCCAGCATGATTTTCTGCACATACGGAAAGCTCAGCAGGGTCAGCGCAATGAAGAACACCCCATACAGAATCACGGCGAAGGCACCGCGCAAATGAAGCTCCGACGTCATGGCGCCCAGTTGCTGCCATAACACCGAGTTGAACGCTGCCAACAGAAAGGCACTGGCCAGCAACGACACAAATTCAGGGCGAACGGGTCTGATACGCAACATGGGAGCCTGCGAAAAAGTAGACGTAAGGGGGGTGCGCCGCCCGCCTGGGATGGCGCTTTCATGCCAGCCACGATAGGCAGGCATCAATCAATAATTTGTGAAAAATGTCCCAACAAAACGCGGCGCAAGATGCCGTTTCTACGGCGCCTGGACACACAACTTGTAGCCCAACCCATGCACCGTGTGCAGCAGCGGCTCGGCAAAGTCCTTGTCCAATGAACGACGCAACATATGGATGTTGCTGCGCAGGCTGTCACTGCTGGGCGTGTCTCGCCCCCACAGCACTGTCTCCAGCTCCTGGCGTTTGACCAGGTGCGGACTTCGGCGCATCAACAGCTCGAGCAACTTCATGTGGGTGGGGTTGAGTTTCAGCAAGCGTCCACCGCGAGTCACTTCCAGCGTGTCCAGATCGTAGTGCAGATCCTCGACGCTCATCACCCGGCCGCCCTTGCGCAGCCGCCGTGCCGCCACGGCCTGGACGCGGGCCAGCACTTCCGCCATGGCAAAAGGCTTGGTGATGTAGTCGTCGGCGCCCATGGCGAAGCCCGTCAGGCGGTCTTCGAGTTCGTCGCGGGCACTGAGCATGACGATGGACACGTCGGACTGAGCATGCTCGCGCAGGCTTTGACAGATCACGTTGCCATCGATACCGGGCAACGTGATGTCCAGGATGATGGCGTCGAACGGTTGCGTCGCCGCCAGGTTCAGGCCGCGTAACCCATCCAGTGCGCCGACCGCTTCGTGGCCCTTGAGCTGCAAGTATTCAAGCAGGTTGTCATGAATGTCCTGATGATCTTCGATAACCAGAATCTTCATGGCGTTACGTTCCTAAACGGCGAAGCGGCTGTCGAGGCGCGTTGCACAGGTGCCTGCAAGGCAGCACGGCCGTAGAACAACAAGGCGGTAAACCAGGTGCTTAACCATACGAACAGGCCGGCCCACAGGGTATGCGACATGAAGTGCCAGCCCTGCAACACGCGTGTGGTGCCATAGATCATGCCCAGCACAACTACCCCCCAGAACACCACCCTGCTCCACCGCCAGCGGTAACGCCGAGCGATGAAATACAGCACGAACAGACTGAAAGCGCTGGAAGCGTGACCGCCTGGCCAGCAGCGACCCTCCCCAGGCCGCACCCACGGCTGAAAGTTCTCGAACCACAGGCTGTGCAGGTGCGTACCGCCATAGAGTGTAGTTTCCACCGGGCAATAGACGCTGGTGTGGCTTTTGAAGTAATGAATCACAGTGGTACTGATGGCGAACGCCACGACCATGTAGAGGAAATCCCGACGATGGCGGGCACACCATTGCAGCACGCTGGCCAGCCTGCCGTGCATCAGCACACGCATCAGCCGCGCCTCTCGCCGCGCAGCCACGGCAGCCCAGACCCATGACAGCAGGGCACCGACGATGGCCAGGGTACCGGTCAGGTTAGGCAGGATTCTGGCCCACTTGTGGGTCACCTTCTCGAACAGCCGATCATGTTGCAGCAGGAACTCGCCAGTGGCCGGATCATACAGGCGGTCGCTCAACAGGCGGTCCAGATGGGTGAGATCGAACGCCAGGAACACCCCCAGCGCCAACAGCAACGGCAGCCCCAGATTGACCAGATAGTAACGGCTGCGCGCACTCATCGCTGTGGCTCCAGCGCCAGCCCCTGGCACCGGGCAGGCGCAACGGCGCCGAGGATGCGCGCCGGGTTGCCGGTGCGCACAGGTTCAGGAGCCGCATGGGCTAGGAAATCGTCGATCGGGATGTACGCCATGGTATCGCTCGGTAGCAGAGGGATGTGGCGCCATTGGGAGTCAGCCTGAGTGGCACCACGCAAGTGGCGCCAATCTAGGGTTCGAGCAGTTGTAGAGCAGTGAAAGGCGTGTGAAAAATAAGTCGTGAGTGCTCAGGTACAGTACCGGCTCATGCCGTGGCTGAACGGGTCGCGCGCCAGTGCAGGATCTGCTGCTGGATATTCCAGTGGATGATCTGTTCGAACAGCTTTTCCACGAACTGCGCATCGAACCCAGCGTCAGTTGCCCAGTCGATACGGTCCTGCAGCATCGCCGCGACTCGGTCCGGTGCAGGGATCGATTGCTCGTCCGGCTTGAACTGTGCGGCGGCCTTCACGTACTCCAATCGCGCGAGCAGCGCCGCGAAGATCTGGCGGTCGTGATGGTCGATACCGGCGCGGATATCGCCAAGGTTCGTACAGGCTTGCGGGGTTTTCAGTTGCGACATGGGGGATGCCTCCTTCCACGGGATCAAGGGTCAACGGTGCACCATTTCACATGGCATCGAAGCGCGAGTTGGCGGCGCGAGCGGCGGCCTGGGAGCGCAGCTCCATCACCCGCTGTTCGCTGCGTTGGGGTTTGGCATGCCAGGCCTCGGGCCGCGTCTCGGCAATCACTTCATCGATCAGGGCATCGAGCAGGCGGTTATCGCGATGATGTGGGGTGGTGATCAGGTGCGCCGTATTGCCCGAGGTAGCCAGGCAATACTTGCTGGCAACCCTGGGTGACGGGCACGGGAAGACCACGGTGATGGAATTGTCATTGCGCCAGGCCTGAATGCCTGCGGCCTGCAATCTGTTGACCGCGTATTGCGCGGTTTTCAGGCTGTGGGTGACGCGGCTGCGCCACTGGGCCTGGGAGTGGCTGCGCAGCGCCGCCCACATGATCATCGGGGTGTGACCATTGCGTGAGCCGCTGATGGTCTTGTCACTGGCCGAAATGTAATCGACCTCCACCGAAATGCGCTGCACATTCTTGCGCTTGGCCACCACGATACCGCAGGGTATCGGCGAGCCGATCATCTTGTGCCCGGACACACAGATCGAGTCGATGCCATCGGCAAAGGTAAAGGGTTGGGGCTCATCCACGAACGGCAGGATCATGCCGCTCAGCGCCGCATCGGCATGCAGGTAGTAATCCTGCCGAGCGATACCGGCCTGTTGCAGTCGCTGCTGGATGATCTTGATGTCATCGATGGCGCCACGCATTGTCGTGCCGATATTGGCAAAGATGATCGGGTGACGCTCCTGGTCGGCCGTGATCTTGTTCAGCAGGTCGTCGTAGTCGATTTCGCCATTGGGCAACGACTCCACTGCGCGGCACTTGATGCGCAGCAGTTTGACGATCTTGGCCACCGAATAGTGGGTGTCCTTTGAATAGTACAGCGTGCCTTCGGGGAACAACTCTCGCGCCAGATAGCAGCCGAACATGTTGCCTTCGGTGCCGCCGTTGGTCACGTAGCCCCAGCTGTCCTCGCGGGGAATGCTGAACAGCTCGGCGAAATAGGCCATGACGTCTTTTTCGAAATCGAAGGAGTTGAGCAGGTAGTTGCTGTGCTCGCCCCAGTCGCCACAGTTGTTGATGGAAAAGCGCATGAAGCGCTGCAATGCGCTGTAGTCGAAGTCGGCGTTTTCCGGATAGCCAATATTGAAGAACTGATGTTTCAGGCAGTACTGCCAGAACTCATCCAGCCGGGTTTGATCGGCAGAAGACAACGTCATCTCTCACTCCTTGTAGATCGACAAGGCGAACCGGCCTGCGGCAGCACGGTTCGCATCCGTGACTCAGGCGGCTTTCTGACGCGATTCCACCAGCGACCACCAATTGGCCAAGGTGGGCGCGTTCGCCAACTCTTCGAAATTCACCGCCACCCCGCGCTCTTTGAGCTCCGCTGCAAGCCTCATGATATGCAGGGAGTCCAGCCCGTAGAAAATCAGGTTTTCCTGTGGGTCGAGCGTTTCGCCGTCTTCGATCAACTGCAATACCCGGGTCTGCAGCCAGGTGCGGTTGTTCTCCACGGCAAGCAGCTGGCGCAGGCGCTTCTTGTCGATCTTGCCCACCGCCGTGAGTGGCATCGCCTCGATCATGCGAATACGGTCGGGCAGCTTGTACTCGGCGATACCCAGCTCCAGCAGGTGGCGCCTGAGCGCAGGCGCCTTGAGGCCCGAGTTGCGCGACACCACGAACGCACAGCTTTTCTCGCCCAGCGCCGGGTCGGGCATGGCAACCAGGCCGGCATGGGTGACGTCGGGGTGGAGTACGATCAGGTTCTCGATCTCTTCGGAGGCGATTTTCTCGCCGCCTCGGTTGACCTGGTCCTTGATCCTGCCCACCACCCGCAGATCGCCGCTGGCGGTCAGTTGCACCAGATCGCCGGAATAGTAGTAACCGTCGTCATCGAACGCCTGGGCGTTCTGCTCCGGGCTCTTGTAGTAGCCGCAGAACGTGTAGGGGCCACGTGTCGCGAGCATTCCCGTGGCCCCCGCCGGAACGGGCAGGCCTTGCTCATCGACAATCTTTATCTCATCCCCCGGGCTGACCGGTCGGCCTTGGGTGGTGAAGATCTGCTCATCGCTGTCGTCCAGCCGGGTGTAGTTGATCAGACCCTCGGCCATGCCGAACACCTGTTGCAGTTGGCAACCCAGTACCGTCGGCACCTGGCGCGCCAGCGAGTCGGCGAACACCGCACCGCCCACCTGCAAGTAGCGAAGCGATTGCAACTGCTGGCGGTACTGCGGTGCGGCCTGCAACCACAGCGAGACCGCACTGGGAACCAGGGCCACGGTGTTGATCTGGTGACGCTCGACCAGCTCGAAGCAGGCCAGGGGCTCCGGGCTGGCGGCCATGACCACGCAACCGCCGGCATGGAATACGCCCAACGCACCCGGAGAGCTCAACAGAAAGTTGTGCGCAGCCGGCACCGCGCAGAGGAACCGGGTCTGCGTGCTCAAGGCGCAGACTTCGGCGCAGATACGTGCGTTGTAGTGGTAGTCGTTGTGGGTCCGCGGAATCAGTTTGGGTGTGCCGGTACTGCCGCCGGACAGTTGGAACAGGGCCACTTGATCCGCCGGCGTCGGTGCGTAGCGCACGGTCTCGCTGCCTGGGCTCTCGATCCATCGGGCCAGGTTGTGCTCGGCGCTTGGATCGTCCAGCAGCAGAGTCAGTTGAGGGCTTGAGCCGACCTGCGCGAACAGCTCCAGGTAGCTGTCGTCGCGAAACACCTCATGCTCGCGACAAGCGATCAACAGCTTGGGTGCCAACTGCCTGGCGTAGGCGCTCAGCTCCAGCTTGCGATGGCTGTACAGGGCGTTGAGCGGCGCGATACCGGCCTTGAGCAAGGCGAACAGAACGATGTAGAACTCGGCAATGTTGGGCAACTGGACCAGCGCGGCGTCGCCTTGGCCCAGCCCACGCTCAGCCAGGCGTGACGCCAGGTTGGACGACAACTGCTCGAGCTGGGCGTAGGTGAACCGGCGCTCGCCGCAGACAACCGCCAGCGCGTCGGGTTGGCGCTGGCTGCGATCGTGAAGGAGTTGAGTGAGCGGCTGGTCGATCCAGTAGCCATCGGCGCGGTAGCGTTGGGCACGCTCTTGCGGCCATTGAATGAATTCAAGAGTCATGGTTTCACACGTCAGAAAGGTTCAGGTTAAGGGTGCAGGCCGCAGGCCCGCAGCATGGTTCGCAACTTGGTCTGGACTTCGGCCCACTCGGCGTCCGGCTGGGAGGCTTCGACGATGCCAGCGCCGGCAAACAGCCGTACGCGGTTACCCTTGACCGTACCGCAGCGAATGGTCACCACCCATTCGCCGTTGCCCTGGGCATCGCACCAACCCACCATGCCGGTGAACAGGCCGCGCTCGGTGGGCTCGACGAATCGGATCAGCCGGCGTGCCAGCTCGGTGGGAAATCCGCATACGGCTGGGGTCGGATGCAACCGGCAGGCAAGTTGCAACGCAGTGACGCCCGGATCTGCCAGGGTGCCCTCGATACGGGTCGATAAATGCCAAAGTGCTGGCGTGCTGATCAACGAGGGGCGCGGGGGTAGCTCCAGGCGGGTGCACAATGGGCCTAGCCGCGACGCGATGTCCTGGGTCACGAAACCATGCTCGTAGTGGTCTTTTTCCGAATCAGCCAGCCACTGGGCATTGCGCTGGTCGGCGTCGGGATCGGCCATGCGTCTTGCCGAACCCGCCAGGGGATTGGAAACGACACTCGCGCCGGTCTTGCGCACCAGTAGCTCCGGGCTCACCCCTAGCAAGGTGGCGCCGTCAGCCATCGGCACACGGAAGTGATAGCCGGTAGGGTTCTGCGCGCGCAGGTTGCGCTCTATCAGATCAGCGTCAACGGCTCGGGCGAACACCAACTCGCGCTGAATCGACAGCACCGCCTTGCGCACGTCGCTGTGCCGGAAGTTGACCCGCGCGTGTTCCACCGACCTCTTGAAGGCCTGTTCATCGGGCACGGTGTGCTGCTCGATCAGCGCTGGCAGCGCCGTGTCATGGGCAACGGTGGCGGGCGTACGCTCACGCCAGCACGACTGCTGCGGAACGTAGAGGCAGGAGGCTTCGGATGGATCGAACGGGATCGCACCGACAATGATCGGATTGCCCTGCCCCGCCTGTCGAGCCACGGTGAATGCCTGTTCGATCCGAGCCTGGAACGCGCTGCCGCCGTCTTGTCCCGCCGCGGCAGGTTCCTCGACGCGTTGTAGCACGCCCTGGGTGATCAACTCCCGGTCACCTGAAACGAACGAGAACCCCTCGCTGCCAACCACCTGTTGCGCCTGTTGCGGGTCCGTCGCCCTGACGATGCTTGATCTCATCTTCGGTCTCGCCTCCCTGCCCTGAGCTGTAATTTTCAATTGCGAATCTTAATCATTCTTGTTTCTATAGTGGCGACTAGACAGGAACGTTGTCAATCACGTGAGACGAGCGAGGCCATGAGAGAGTTAACTTCAATGCAAGCTGCCTGCTGGATCGGGCGCACTGCTCATGCAGCGCTAGGGCGCGTTTCCGCTCATCTGTATGCCGAATTCGATGGCCAGGCCATTGACCTGGATCGGCTGCGCCAATCACTGCAACAGGCCTGTGAGCGGCACCCGATGCTGCGCCTGCGCGTCAGCGCCGAAGGCCTGCAACACACGGTGTCGATGCAGGGCGCCCCCCAGTTGGAAGTCGAAGACCTGAGTGCATGGGAAGCTCAAGCGGTCACCCAACACCTGTTGCGCAAGCGCGAACGGTGGACACACCAGCAGCTGGATTTGCGCCACGGCCCGGCGGCGCGTGTGGGCATCACCTTGCTCGCCGCTCAGCGGTTCCGCCTGCACATCGACACCGACATGATCGCCATCGACCCATCCAGTTTTCGCGTGCTGCTCGAAGACCTTGCCGCGGGTTACGAAACACCGGATCAGCCGGCGGCAGCCGTACCCTCGTTCTACGACTGGCTGGATGCGGCCAAGGCCGACCGTACGGTGAAGGGTGTCCGTGACCGCGATCGACACTGGTGGCGTGAGCGCCTGGAGCAGATTGCGCCGGCACCGACCCTGCCGTTTCGCGACGATCAACCGAGCCAGGCGCGCAGTCAGCGTTTGCATACCTGGCTGGCGCCCCGGCAACGTCAGGCCCTGCAGCGGCTCGCGCGTGAGCGCCGCCTGACCCTTTCCAGCGTGCTGCTGGGGCTGTTTGCAGCGGTACTGGGTGAGCAAACGGGCGATCAGCGCTTTCGCCTCAACGTACCAAGCTTCTGGCGCGCCCCCTGGGTGCCCGACGTCGACCGCGTGGTGGGTGATTTTGCCAACGTGCTGATTCTCGACGTGGACATGACGACGGCCACCACCCCAGCGTTGCTGTGCGACCAACTGGCCAGGGAAATGGTCGGCTTGCTCGAGCATTCCAGCTACTCGGGCGTGGACGTGATGCGCGACCTGTCGCGCCATCGCAGGGCCACCGAACTCGCTCCGGTGGTGTTCACCAGCGCGTTGGATCTGCCGGAAAAAGAGCTGTTGTCCGCACGCGTGCGGCGAGTCTTCGGCGAGATGAACTGGGTGATTTCCCAAGGCCCGCAAGTGGCCCTGGATGTGCAGGTGGCCTGCGCCGACGGCGGCATCCTGATCAACTGGGATGTGCGCCTCGATGCCCTGCCGATCGGTTGGGTATCGGAGCTGTTCGAGGGTTTCGTGGCTCGGGTGACAGAAGTCGCCGAGCACCCGGCAGCATTCGATCAGCCACTCGAGGCTCCGCCCGCCAGGCAGCCGCTCAACGCACTGCAACAGGCGTACCTGCTTGGGCGTAGCGCGCACATGCCCCTGGGCGGCGTCGCCATGCAGGAATTTCGCGAGTATCAAGGCCGCATCGACATCGCCCTGCTGCGCCAGCGACTGGCCGCGATGGTCCAGCGCCACCCCAGTCTGCGCACCCATATCGACGCGCACCACCGCGTGCAGTACATCAGCCACCGCGCCCAGGTGAACCTGGACGTGGTCGACCTGTGCCACCTGCCATTGGCGGATGCGCGACGTGATGTCGATGGGCGCCGCGAGGCTTACGCACACCAATTGTTCGAGCTGGACCGGGCGCCGTGGAACGTCACCGTGTTCAACCTGGCGCCAGAGCAACAGGTGGTCTTCGTGCGCATGGATGCGCTGATTCTGGATGGCCGCTCGATCGCCGCGTTGCTGTTGGAATTGTTCACGGGCGTGGTCGACGTCAACCCGGCAGCCGGGCATGACGCACCCGCTGCAGCCGACCCGGCCGGCTTGCGCGAAGCGGACGCGACGTACTGGCGTGCCAAGCTGGCGACCGTGACCGGCCCTCCTCGTCTGCCCTGGAAACGACCCTTGGAGCAGCTCGGCGCCTCGACCTATCGGCGACAAAGCCTGCAGGTGCCCAAGGCCGAGTTCGCCACCCTGTGCAAACTGGGCGCACAGCATCGCCTGTTCAAGAACTCGGCACTCATGGCTCTGATTCTGGAGGTGCTGGCGCACTGGCTCGACGAAGGCGACCTGTGCGTCGCGGTGCCCGTCGCGCCGCCGAGCAGTGCCGAGTTTGCCAACCGGTCGAGCTTCATTGCCGTCAATTGGCAAGCCACCGCTCAGGACTTCCCCAGCCGCGCCGCGACGCTGCAGGCCGACGTGCTCGAAGGCCTGCAACACCTCGCCTTTTCAGGTGTGGATCTCGCACGCCTGCTGTTCGAGAACCACGGTCCGGGGCCCGTGTTACCGGTGGTGATCACCAACGGCTTGTCCTGGCCGGTAGTGCCCGCTACCAGCTCGGTACAGTTGCACGACGGGCTGACCCAGACGCCGCAGGTCGCCATGGACATTCGCTTCTCCACCGACCCCCAGGGCTCGCTGCTGCTGGACATCGATTACGCACAGGAAGCTGTGGACGCGGAACGGGTCAGTGCCATTCTCCAGGCGTTGGGCAAGGCCATCCGCCTGATAGCCCAGCGCGGCGAGCTTGCCGTGACCCCGGCGGCACTCCTGGACACCGGGCATTACCGTTTCAACAGCCCCGTCAGCAACGCCTGTAGCGATCGCTTCCTGGCCCGTATCGCCAGCAATATCTTCGCTGGGGGCAATGACACTGTCGCGCTGATCTGTGGCCAGCGGCACCTGACCTACGGGCAATTGGGAGAGGGCGTGGCCCGAATGATGGCCGCTCTCGAGGCCCGTGGACTTGTGCCGGGCCAGGTGGTCGCGATCTGCCTGCCACGCAGCCCCGAGCACACCATGCTGACCCTGGCCTGTGCCCTCACCGGCCTGATCTGGGTACCCATCGACGCCTCGGCGCCCGAGCAACGGCGACAGTACCTGCTGGACAATTGCCGGCCTGACCTGGTGGTGATGGCGCAGCCGGAAGCCATCGGACACCCCACAACCACCTGCGCCACCTTGCTGGCAGCGCCTGCTCGACGCCCGCAGCCCCTGACGGACCTGTCGCTCAGCGACGCGCCGGCCTATTACCTGTACACCTCGGGCACCACCGGTCAGCCCAAATGCGTGGTGTTGAGCAACCGCGCCACCGCCAACGTCATTGGCAGCACCCTGGCGCATTGGGACGTCAGCGCACGCGATGTGCTGATCTCGGTCACTCCGTTGCACCACGACATGTCGGTGTTCGATGTGTTCGGCAGCCTGGCCGCCGGCGCTACCCTGGTGCTGCCCGAACCTGGCGAAGACAAAGACGCCCTGCGCTGGAACCAGTTGATCGCGCAACATCGGGTGACCTTGTGGTGCTCGGTGCCGGCCATCGTCGAAATGCTTCTGGCGTGTCGTGGCAGCCATACCTTGAGCAGCTTGCGCCTGGTGGCTCAAGGCGGCGATTACATCAAGCCTGTGGTGATCAACGAGCTGCGCGAGTTGTTGCCCCAGGCACGGTTGATCTCCCTGGGTGGGCCCACCGAGACCACCATCTGGAGCATCTGGCATGACATCGTTGCCCAGGACCGCACGCTGATCCCCTACGGCCGTCCCCTGCCCGGTAACCGATACCTGGTACTGGATGCCCAAGGTCAACATTGCCCCACGGGTGTGGTGGGCCGCATTCACACGGCAGGGGTCAATCTGGCCCTGGGCTATCTGCACGAGGGGGCGTTGCTGCAAAGCGATTTCATCACCGTCGATGACGAACAGGGTGAGCCGGTACGCGCGTTTCGCAGCGGCGACCGAGGCCGCTATCGCGACGACGGTACGCTGCTGTTCGACAGCCGGGTCAATGGCTACGTGAAAATTCGCGGCGTTCGTGTCTCTCTGCCGGACATCGAGAAGGTGCTGAGCAACCACCCCGCGCTGCGGCAGGTGCTGGTGGTCGATTACGGCGACCCGCTGCAAGGTGAAACCAATCTGGGCGCGTTGTTTGTCAGCAGCACGGACGGCGATGAAGTCAGCGTGGCCGAGTTGCGCACCTATGCCCGCCAGCACCTGCAGGCGTCTCACGTGCCCACGCGCCTTCTGGCGGTGCCACAGCTGCCGCTGTCGCAGAACGGCAAGGTCGACCGCCAGCGGGCACGCAGTCTGCTCGGTGTACCCACGCGCGAACCCGCCACGCCAGCTGGTACGGTGCTGCAGATCTACCTCGACGTATTGGGCCGCTCGCCTCGCGCCGAAGCTACGGCTGAAGACCAAGCCGTCAGTTTCATCAGCCTGGGCTTGCGGCCGCAACACCTGAAGGCTATTTCGGCGAAGCTTGAAGCGCAGTTCGCGGTGGCCCTCTCACCGGCAAAGCTGCTGCCCTGTCGCAATGCCCGGGACGTCGAACAACTGCTGGCAAACGCCTCGCCTGCGGTGGCGCAATGAATTCGGAGCGCCGCCTGGCAGAGGCGTCGCGCCCTCAAAGACACTGGCTTCAAGGAGATATCGGATGAAGGACATCACCACCGTTGACATCGCCGGCATCGGCATCGGCCCTTTCAATCTGGGCCTGGCCGCCTTGCTCGACGCCCATCCGGGCGTCAGCAGCCTGTTCCTGGAACGCAAGCCTGAATTTCGCTGGCATGAAGGCCTGCTGTTGCCTGGTACCACCCTGCAGGTGCCGTTCCTCGCCGACCTGGTGACCATGGCGGACCCCACTCACCCCCTGAGCTACCTCAACTACCTGCATCACCACGATCGCCTGTACGCGTTTTACTACTACGACAACTTCCAGGTGCCGCGCCAGGAGTACGATCACTACTGCCGCTGGGCTGCCCAGCGCCTGGCGGCGTGCCAGTTCGGCGAAGAGGTCTGCGATGTCGCCTACGATGCCAGCGCACAGCGCTTCCTGATCCAGAGCCAATCGGTGTCCGGTTTCAAGCGCAGCTACTTCAGTCGACATCTAGCCCTGGGCATCGGCACCCAGCCGCTACTCCCCCGCTGGGCCAGAATCGACAGCCGTGCACCGATCATGCATTCGGCGCAGTTCGGCAAGCGCCAGGCTCAGCTCGGCGAATGCCAGCAAGTGACGGTGATCGGCTCTGGGCAGAGCGCCGCTGAGTGCGTACTGGCGCTGTTCAACGACTTGACCCCGGCGAGGGTGGCCGCCGGTGCCTCGATTCGCTGGATCACCCGGTCGCCGGGCTTCCACCCCATGGAATACTCGAAACTGGGTCAGGAATGTTTCACGCCCTCCTATATGGAGTACTTCCACAGCATCGACCGCGAGCGTCGTCGCGACATCGTTGCCGGCCAAGGCCTTTTGTACAAAGGCATCAGCTTTTCCACCATCGGCGCCCTGTATGACCTCCTCTACGAGCGCTCCATTGGCGGACGCGATCCGGGGCTGACGTTGCTCTCCAACTGCGAAGTGGAACAGGTCGAAGAGATCGACGGCAGCCTGCGGATCGCCTATCGGCATCGCGAATTGGACCAACGCAGCGCGGTCCACGCCGACGCGATCGTCGCGGCCACCGGCTACGGCCATGTCTGGCCAGAATGGTTCGAACGACTCAAAGGCAGCGTGCTGGAGACGGACGCCCAAGGCGACTGCATTGTGCAAGCCGATTTCACCGCGCGCCGCTGCGACAACGGCGCCGGGAAGATTTTCGTGCAGAACGCAGAGATCTTCCAGCACGGCGTCGGCTCACCGGACCTGGGCATTGCCGCAGTTCGCAACGCCACGATCGTCAATCAGTTGCTGGGGCGTGCGCAGTACCGGCTGCCCAAACGCTCATCGTTTCAGCGCTATGGAATGCATCAGGATTGAATCCAGCGGGGCCAGCAACCCACGCAGGCGATTGCCGCCTTCGTGGGTTGCTGGCCTGGACGGCGCTTCACACCGCCTACGCCTTACGCCCGCAGTTGCTTGATCAACAGGCTGGCGCCCTGGCCACTGGCAAACTCGGCCATCACCTGCTCGATAGCGTGAGTGACCCGCGCCATCTGCTGCGCGCTGTAGCGATCGGTGCGGTAGGTGACCACCAGGCGCAAGGCGCGCTTGCCGTCGATGATGTTTTCCATGATTTCGAACTGAATGCCGAACATCGACTGATTCTTGTCAGGGTCGATCTGGCGGTAACGGATTTTCCGATCCTGGGGTGCCAGCAACTCGCCATTGAGCGCGTTGTTGGCATGGATCTGGATGTAGACATCGAACAGCAACCCGTCCGCGGCGGTCATGCCCAGTGCTTGTTGGATCTGCTCCAGGGGGACATCGGCGTAGGCCATGGAATCGTTGATCAGGGTGCTGACAGCCTCGACCATCGCACCTACCGTTTGCTGCGGGTCGAAGCGCAGACGGTGGGCGACCATGGTGGTGAAGTAGCCGACGGTGTCGTAGTACGCAGGGTCCGTACGGCCCGATGCGGACGTACCGATCACCAGCTCCTGCAAGTCGCCGACCTTGTGCAAAGCCAGGGCGATGGCGGTGTACAGCACGCCGAACAAAGACGCGTTGCTCTGCCTGGCAAAACCCTGAAGGTTGTCGGTGAGCATCTGGCTGGGTTTGATCTCGAACCACCGGGCCTGCGTGCCAGGCTCGGCGGGCAGGACCTCGCGCTTGTCCTCGGCGTCCGGGAGGCGCAGGCCGCGCGTGGCATCGCGCAACAGGCCGGTCCAGTAGGCCAGATGCTGCGCATTGATCCCCACCCGCTGCGCGTGCAGCGCGTATTCGTGAAACGAAGGTGCCGGCTGCGCCCATACCGGCGCACGATCGGCCGCCCGCGCTGCGTAGGCTTGAGCCAGTTCCTGCATCATGACGTTGAGCGACCACTCATCGATGGCCATGTGGTGAACCAGTAGCGAGAGGGTCTGGCCCTGACGCTGCGCATCGTCGAAAAAGCGCACGCGCATCGGCAACTCGCGGGACAGGTCAAACCTGTGAGCCGCTTCGCTGGCCAGGCTTGCGCCCTGGCTGCGCTGGCTCGACCAGAACCACTTGTACTGCGTCAACTGCTCGGTGGGCACCAGGCGCTGGTACGCCTGGCCATCCTCGAAGTGAAAAGTCGTGCGCAAGCTGGCGTGACGCTCGACCAGGTCGCGGAAGGCCTGTTCGAACACCGCCTCGTCGACTCGCTCCAGAAATTGCACGGCAAACGGCAGGTTGAATATCGTGCCGAATTCGAAAGCGGCGTAAGCCCGTCCCAACGACGCTTGCGCCGGCGCGAACGGAGCGGTTTGAACGTACCCTTGCGGCTGGGCAGGCGCATCGACTGACGGCAACTCGCTCCAGCGCGCACGCTGGGCAAGTGCACCTGCGCTGGAAGCACTGAAAAAGTCGTTGAACTCGACCTCGATGCCATGGGTGCTGGCCAGTTTGCCGATGATCCGCGTAGCCAGCAGCGAGTGGCCGCCGAATTCGAAGAAGTCATCGCCAAGGGTCATGTCCGGCTCGCCCAAGGCGCTGCGAAATTCGGCCAGAATGGTGGTCGCGATGGCATCTGCGTCGTCCGTTGCCTGGGCCTCGCGAGGCTCATCCAGGGCGTTCGCTGGCGTTGGTGCGGCCTCGGCAGCCCGGCGCTCGAGCCACGGCAGATGCGGCGCGCCGACCGGGCGGCCGGCATAGGCGTCCATGACCAGGCGATACAGATCGTCCTCGCGACAGGTCTGGTCCAGCACCTGATGCAGCACGAACCCCAGGATCACGTCCCGGTCGATCTGAATCAGCAGTGCACTCAGCGGGGCTTGATCCTCGGCGTCCCACGCCTGCGCCTGCTGCGCCAGCAGCTGTTCGCTGGCCTGGGCTTCGGAATCGGCCTGCAGCACGCAGACGCAATCTCGCCAGTCGTCACCTACCGTCTTGCGCAACTCGCCGTCATCGCTGAACCCATACCGGGCGTTGAGCGCGGGAAGCGTGGTGATGACCGCTGCCAGCGCCGCCTCGAGCCTGTGCAAATCGACAGTGCTGCCCAGGCGCCAGGCACTGAAGTGCTTGCGCACCTGCTCCGGGTACTGTTGCTGGAGAAGCCAGATCTGCTCTTCGTGATGCGTGACAGCGTCGTGAGACGCGTTATCCGAGCTGAGTTCCATCATGGAAAATTGCGCCTTGGCTAACGGGAAAAGGGGTGCGTTTGCACCTGATGCATGAACATCGTATTCTCTAAATGATAATCATACATATTCGCATTCGTCAAAAACCACGCCGCAATGGCATGGGGAGAAAGGCATCGTGGACAACGGAACGTTCGCGCTCGCTAAGCAACTCGAGCGGCTGTACATCGATCATCACAGCTGGCTGAGCAGCCTGTTGCGGCGCAAGTTGGGCAACCCGTCAGATGCGGCGGATCTGGCCCATGACATCTACCTGAACCTGATCAAGAAAGGCCGCATGCCAGCGCCCGACGACTGCCGTTGTTACCTGACGCAAATCGCCAAGGGGATGCTCATCGACCTCTACCGTCGGCGCCGACTGGAAGCCAACCACCTGGAACGTCTGCGCCAGCAAGAGGTGCCACTGGGCCCCTGCGAGGAAACCCGTGCCATGGCATTGCAAACCCTGACCCAGCTCAGCGCCGCCATGGACGCCCAATCGGCCAAGGCGCGCCAGGCACTGCTGCTGCATCGGCTCAGTGGCATGGGCCAACGCGAGATTGCTGCACAGATGCAGTGTTCGGTGTCGTCGGTGGAAAAATACATCGCCTCTGGCCTACGGGCCTGCACGCCTTTCGCGACCGACCCTGCGGCCTGATCGAAACCAACATTGAGGATTTTGCCGAGCTGTTCGAAATACACGGTAAGCGCCGTGCGCTGCGCCAGCCGGCCAAGGCATCAGGGCCTCACCCTGGCGTTGGCAGGTGTTATCCAGGAGATTCAATGAGCGTCGAGCCATCCAGTGAAGTGCCCCCCACCCCCAGCGGTGCGATTTCCCATGTGCTGAGGCCCATCCGCGGGCGGCTGATGGTCGCCGGCGCACTGGCGGCCATCGGCAGCCTGCTGACCATGCTGCCCCTGGCGGGCATCGCTTACCTCGCCGACCTCACCCTCGGCGATTCGCAAGCCGGCGCCACCCTGGCCATTCACACACAGATGTGGCCCGTGGTTGCACTCAGCCTGGTGGCGCTGTTCCTGGGCATGACACTGGTTTCTCTGGGAGAGATGCTCGCCCATCTGCTCGACAATCAAATCACCCACCACCTGCGCCTGGCCATTACCCACCGCCTTGCCAAGGTGCCACTGGGCTGGTTCACCGGCCGAGCGTCGGGCGAGGTCAAGCAGGCCATGCAAGACGACGTCGATACCCTGCACAGCCTCACGGCCCATTTCTACACCACGCTGGGGCGCTCGATCGGCGTCGTGCTGTTTGCCGTGGTCTATCTGTTCGCCATGGACTGGCGCATGGCGATTGTCTCGCTGCTGCCCTTCCCGCTGTTCTTCCTGTTCGTCGCCAGGGCTACCCGGGCGAGCAGTGCCAACATGGCGGCGTTCGGCGCTGGCATGGCGCGAATCAATCATTCGGTCGTCGAGTTCGTCAACGGCATCGCCGTGGTCAAATCCTTCGGCCGCGAGGGGCAGGCTCACAGCAGTTATCGCGCGGCAGTGGACGAGTTCGCCACGGCCTTCCGCAACTTCACTCGCCCGCTGGTCAGTGCGATGGCCAACGCCCACGCATTGATCACGCCTGCTACCGTGCTGGGCCTGGTGCTGGCGTTTGGCACCTTGTTCACCAGCCTGGGCTGGATCGATGCCGTGGACATCCTGCCTTTCGCGCTGGTGGCACCCGGCCTGTGCGCCCCGTTGCTGCTGCTGAGCTACATCACCCACGACCTGCAAACCGCCACCGTCGCCGCCCAGCGCGTGCAGACGCTGCTGCGCACGCCGGTCCTGGAGACGCTGCCGGGCCCGCTCGCGACGCTGCCGCAGAACCCCGAGCTGCAGGTGCACAATCTGAGCTACAGCTATGACGGCAACGCCCCGGCGCTGGAGGACATCAACCTGACCCTGCGCCCTGGCACCGTCACGGCCATCGTCGGCCCGTCCGGTGCGGGCAAGTCGACGCTGGCGCGGCTGTTGTTGCGCTTCTTCGATCCGGATGCCGGACGCATCACGCTGGGCGGCGTCGACCTGCGCCAGCTCGACAGTACCCAGTTGTACCGACACATAGGCTTCGTATTGCAGGAGGTGCGCCTGATCCATGCCAGCCTGCGCGACAACATTGCATTGGGTCGTCCGACAGCCAGCCAGGAGGACATCGAGCAGGCTGCGCGCATCGCCAACATTCATCAGCGGATTCTGGCCCTGCCCCGCGGTTACGACGCGGTGGTGGGTGAAGACGCGCAGCTGTCCGGCGGCGAGTTGCAACGCGTCAGTATCGCCCGTGCCGTATTGCTCGACCCGCCGGTGCTGGTGCTGGATGAAGCCACTGCCGCCGCCGACGCTCAAAACGAAGTGGACATTCAGCAGGCCCTGTCGCGCTTCGCTCAGGGTCGGACGTTGCTGGTCATCGCCCACCGCCTGGATACGGTGATGCACGCCGACCAGATCCTCCTGATCGACCACGGCCGCATCGAGGAACGAGGCACCCATTCCCAGCTCCTGGCGCAGGACGGTCGTTACGCCCGTCTGTGGCGAATGGGCGGCTACCCACAAGACCAGGAGGCGCTGCGATCGTCATGCTGAAGACATTCATTCACCTGCTCGGCGATGATGCCCCGGCGCTCCATCGTTACCTGGGCATGACGGTGGTATATGGCCTGCTCAGCGGGCTGACGATCGTCAGTCTGATACCCGTGCTGAGCCACCTCCTGCGCAGCGACCTGGGCGGCGCCACGCGCTGGCTGGCGGTACTGCTGACCGGCGTGCTGCTGTGTTGGGCGCTGCGTCGAGCCGTCGAGAAGGCCGGTGTGCGTGTGGGCATCGGTGTGCTGCAGGCCGGCCGCCATCGCCTGGGCGAGCATATCGCCCTGTTGCCGGTAGGCTGGTTCAATCCGGACAACACTGCCCGTTTGAGCCATGTCACTACCCAGGGCATGATGGCCCTGGCGCAACTCCCGGCCCACGTCCTGACGCCTTTGATCACCAGCGTGATCACCCCCTTCGCGGTGATCGCGGCACTGTTCGCCGTGAATGTGCAGATGGCCTCGATCGCCCTGCTGAGCCTACCGATGCTGCTGCTGGTGTTCGGCGTAACCGCGCGCCTGGGACACAACGCCGACGCCCGTTTGCACACGCACACCGCCCAGACCAGCCGGCGAATGGTGGAGTTCGCCCAGGCCCAATCCGTGCTGCGCGCGTTCAACGGCGAGCACGGCGGCAGCCAGTTTCTGGAGCAGGCCATTACCCGCCAGCAGCAGTCGGCCGGACGCCTGATCCATGTGTCAGCCATGTCGGTGGTCTGCAACACCTGGGCTGTGCAGGCGAGCTTCGCTGCACTGTTGATAGCCGCCACGGTGTGGATGGGCAACATGGCAGGCGGCGATCTTCCCACCTCCTCGGTGGTGGCGTTGATGTCGGCGCTGCTGCTGGTCAGTCGTTTCATCGATCCGTTGCTGGAGGTCGCCAGCTACAGCGAAGTGCTGCGCGCTGCACGGGGTCAGCTGGCAGTCGTCGCAGAACTGTTTGCCGTCGAGCCGTTGGCGCAGGCGTCGAGCCCGCAAACACCCGCCCACAGCGGCGTTGAACTGCGCAAGGTCAGCTTTGGCTACAGCGACGATCAACCTGAAGTCCTGCATGACATCGACCTGCAGATCGCGCCGGGCAGCATGACCGCTCTGGTAGGCGCCTCGGGCTCGGGCAAGACCACCCTGGTGCGTCTGATCGCGCGCTTTTTCGACGTCAGTCAGGGCAGTGTCCTGATCGGCGGGGTGGATGTGCGGCAGATGTCCAGTGGCCAACTTGCGGCGCAGATCAGCCAGATCTTTCAGGATGCCTACCTGTTTCAGGGCTCCATCGCCGACAACATCCGCGTGGGCAAGGCCGATGCCAGCCCCGCCGAGATTCTCGACGCGGTGCGCCAGGCAGGCGTGCTGGAGATTCTCGGGCGCCTGCCGCAAGGGCTCGACACCCAGGTGGGCGAAGGCGGCGTGCGGTTGTCCGGTGGCGAACGCCAGCGCATCGCCATTGCCCGTGCGCTGATCAAGGACGCGCCGATACTGCTGATCGACGAAGCCACCGCTGCACTCGACACCGAGAACCAGGCGGCGATTGCCGAAGCCCTGGCGCGCTTGCGGGGCAAATGCACCTTGATCGTGATCGCGCACCAGCTATCGACAGTGGCGATGGCCGACCAGATCGTGGTGCTGGACCACGGCCGGATCAGCGAGCAGGGCGCGCCGGCGCAATTGCGCCAGCAGCAGGGCCTGTATGCTCATTTCCTCGCCCAGCGCCAGGCCGCCAAGGGTTGGCGAATCGCACACGCCGATGCCCATGAGGCCAGTGCTTGAGACATTCGACGCTGGGGCTGCTGTTCGCCGTGCTGTGTTGCTTGTCGCTGATGATCGGCGTCAAGGAGGTGGCGTGGAGTGACCTGCTGGGCTTTTCCGAGGATGCCTGGCTTACGCTCACCGCCAGTCGGTTGCCGCGTCTGGCGGCATTGGTCCTGACCGGTGTGGGCCTGGCGATGTGCGGCGTGATATTGCAGCAGATCGTGCGCAACCGCTTCGTCGAGCCCGCCACCTGTGGTGGCCTGGATGCGGCCAAGCTGGGCATTCTGGTCTCCCTCACCGCCGCCCCCGCCACAGGCCCGGTGGGCAGGATGTTGTTCGCCCTGGCCTTCTGCTTCGGCGCCAGCCTGGTCTACGTGGCGATCATCCGGCGTATCCAGTTCAAGAGTGTGGTGCTGGTGCCGGTGGTGGGCTTGATGTACGGCAGCGTGCTCAGCGCCATCGCCGAGTTTTATGCCTATCGCCACAACTTCCTGCAAAGCATGCAGGGCTGGATGCTCGGCGATTTCTCCAGGATCGTGCAGGGCAACTACGAAATCATCTACCTGATTCTGCCGATCGTGCTGCTCACCTACCTGTTCGCTCAGCGCTTCACGGTGCTGGGCATGGGTGAAGGCATGGCGAACAGCCTGGGCTTGAACTACGCGGCCAATGCCGCACTGGGCCTGATGCTGGTGGCGGTGTGTGTGTCCGTTACCGTGATCACGGTAGGCGCGATTCCATTCGTGGGGCTGGTGGTACCCAACCTGGTGGCGCTGTACTACGGGGAGAACCTGCAACGCACCTTACCTATCGTGGCGCTGTACGGGGCGTCGCTGCTGCTGGCCTGCGATATCCTCGGGCGCCTGCTGATCTACCCGTTCGAAGTCCCGATCGGGCTGACCGCTGGGAGTATCGGCGGGGTGGTGTTCCTGATAGTCCTGATCAGGCGCTACACATGAGCCGCTGGACGATTCGCCACGGTCTGTGGCTGCTGGTGCTGATGCTGGCGCTGGGCTTCCTGCTGCTGGGTTCGGGCCTGGACTTCTCCTATGTGATCCCCAGACGCCTGATCCGCCTGGCGGCGATGGTCATCGCCGGCGTCTGCATCGCCTACACCTCGGTGATCTTTCAGACCATTGCCGGCAACCGCATCCTGACGCCAGCCATCATGGGTTACGAGTCCATCTACCTGTTGTTCCAGGCCTTGCTGATCCTTGGTCTGGGCACCCACAGCCTGGTGTTGCTGGGGCGCAATGGCAATGTGGTGCTGTCGATCCTGCTGATGCTTGGCTATTCCTGGCTGATTCACCGCTGGCTGTTCCGCGATGGCCGCAACAATGTTTACCTGCTGCTGTTGCTCGGCCTGGTACTGAGCATGGTGATAGCGACCTTCACCCAATTCATTCAACTGAAGATCAGCCCCGGTGAGTTCTCCATCCTGCAAGGGTTCAATTACGCCTCGTTCAACAAGGCGCAGCTGCCTCAGGTGGTCTATTCAGGGCTGCTGGTGGCCGGCGCCTGCCTGATCATCCAGCGCACCTTGCCCGTACTCGACGTGCTATCGCTGGGCCGCGACCAGGCCATCTCCCTGGGAGTGGATTACCCGCGCAGCGTGCGCCTGCAACTGGCGTTGATTGCGATCCTGGTAGCCGTCTCCACCAGCCTGGTCGGCCCCACGGCGTTCATGGGTGTATTCGTCGCCAACATCGGCTACGCCCTGGCACGCACCCACCGTCATCGGGCCACGCTGCCGACGGCCTGCGCCGTGGCGATTGCCGTGTTCATCGTCGCCCAGTACCTGGTCGAGCAGCTGTTCAACTACAACACGTCCGTCAGCATTCTCATCAACCTGGTCTGCGGCGTGTATTTCCTCACGCTGATGATTCGGACCCGAGGCAGCCCATGATCTCTCTGAGCCACGTCTACAAATCCTATGGCAGCAAGCAGGTGCTCAACGATGTCAGCGTGCAATTTCCGTCGGGTCAGGTGACTTCACTGATCGGCCCCAACGGTGCCGGCAAGACCACCCTGCTGATGCTGATCGCCCGCTTGCAGACCGCCACGCACGGCGAGTTGACCCTGGACGG
The DNA here is from genome assembly GCF_002379585.1 of Pseudomonas sp. UBA4194. Lineage (GTDB taxonomy): Bacteria > Pseudomonadota > Gammaproteobacteria > Pseudomonadales > Pseudomonadaceae > Aquipseudomonas. The sequence goes on along the minus strand of NZ_DFUE01000058.1, from coordinate 57,057 downwards.
ACGCCCCATTGCCGGCATTGCTGTGCGCGACTACGCCCAGCAGGTCGCGACCCTGCGCCAGACCCAGACATTCACGCTGCGCCTCACCGTCGAAGAACTGGTGGCATTCGGGCGCTTCCCCTACAGCCGGGGCATCTTGACCCGCGAAGACCGCCAGGCCATCGACGAGGCCATCGCGTTCCTGTCCCTGCAGGCGCTGCGCCTGTCGTATATCGACGAACTCAGCGGCGGACAGCGTCAGCTGGCATTCCTGGCCATGACCATTGCCCAGCGGACGAACTACCTGCTGCTCGATGAACCCCTCAACAATCTGGACATGAAACACGCGGTGATGATCATGGGCGCCCTGCGTCGTCTGTGCGACGAACAGGGCCGGACCGTGATTCTGGTGGTTCACGATATCAACTTCGCCGCCAACTATTCGGACCACATCGTGGCCATGAAAACGGGTGCGGTGCACAGCCAGGGCCCGGTGGCGCAGGTAGTCAGCGAGCACGGCCTGCGCGATCTGTTCGATCTGGATTTCGAGATTCTGCGCAGCGAACAGGGATTCGTCTGTAACTACTTCAAGCCATCCACAGCAAGGGAACCGACATGAGCGCTGCAAACCTGAACCCCATCGCCGCCGCGGTGCTGGCACTGACCCTCACCGCTACGCTGCAGGGCTGTGACCAACCGGCAGGCACGGCCAAGCCGTCGCCAACCGCCGAGACTGCCGCTACGGCGCCTGCCGCTTACGCGCCGATAGAGGTTGTCCACCCCCTGGGCAAAACACTGATCGAAAAGCTGCCGGAGCGTGTAGTCGCGTTCGATATGAGCGAACTGGACACCCTCGATCAATTGGGCGCCCCGGTGGTGGGGATTGCCAAGGATTACGTCGCCGATTTCCTGACCCGCTACCGCGACGACCCCAGCGTGGCCGATGTCGGCACTACCATCCAGCCCAACCTGGAGCGCCTGCACGGGCTCAAGCCGGACCTGATCCTGATTTCGCCATTGCAGGCGCAGAGCTATGCCGAGCTCAGCCAGATCGCGCCCACCGTGTATGACGATATCGACCTCGGCAACCAGCACGGCAACGTCATCGAAACGGCAAAGGAACACCTGACCCTGCTCGGCCGAATCCTCGACAAGCAACAGCTGGCCCAGGAAAAAGTCGCGCAGATCGACGCCAAGGTCGAGCAGACGCGCAAGGTCACCCAAGGGCGCCCCGAGAAAGCGCTGATCGTTCTGCATAACAACGGCGCGTTCACCTCGTACGGGGTGAAATCACGTTACGGTTTCATCTTCGACACGCTGGGGGTGAAGCCCGCCAGCACCGACATCGAAGCCGGACTGCACGGCCAGCCGATTTCCAACGAATTCATCCAGCAGGCAGACCCGGACATCCTCTATGTCATCGACCGAACCGCCGTGATGGAGCGCCGTCCGGCACTGAACCTCGACAGCCTGGACAACCCGCTGCTGCGCAAGACCAAAGCCTGGACGCAAGGACGGGTGATCTTCGTCGATGCGTCAACTTGGTACCTGTGTACCGCCAGTGTCACCTGCCTGGAGCGCATGGCCGATGAGGTCGTGCGGGGCTACAACGGCTGAGCCAGAGCAGTAGAGCCGGCCAGCGCGGGAGAGGATGCCACTCCCGTAGTGGCATTTGTATCAAATGCTAATGATTTTCATTGAGGATTTTCGTTGCTGATTCGGAACCCTAGTAAACCCCCACTACTCTCCCGAATCGAAAGGAATCCAGCATGTCGGAACGCAGTCACTCGCGGCACGTGAGCCCAGGCACGAAGCGGCCAACATTTGCCTTGAACCGCACCTGCACCGCCGTCCACATGGCCTTGCTGTTCAGCCTCGGCAGCGTCTCGATGACCGCGCTGGCCGAGTCCCCGGAGCCGGTCGAAACCAACCGCTCGGACAAAGACACCCTGGTGCTGTCCGAGACCAGCATCGAAGGCACCCGGGACGCCACCGCAAACCTGCCCCCCGAATACGCCGGTGGCCAGGTGGCGACCGGCGGCCGGGTCGGTCTGCTGGGCAACAAAGACATCATGGAGACGCCGTTCAGCACCGTCAGCTACACCGAAAAATACATCCAGGACCTGCAGGCCAAGGACATCACCGACGTCATCGCGGCCACCGATCCCTCGGTGTTCAACAACGGCATCAAGGGCACCTACAGCGAGAACTATTCGATCCGAGGCTTTGCCACCAGTGTCAGCGACATGACCGTCGATGGCTTATACGGCATGGCACCGTTCTACCGGGCATCGCCGGAAATGTATGAGCGCATCGAGGTCCTCAAGGGTCCGTCGGCCCTGCTCAACGGCATGCCGCCGGGCGGTTCGGTGGGGGGCATCGTCAACCTCATTCCCAAGCGCGCGGGTGACACGCCGCTGACGCGGCTGACCGGTACTTATGAGTCAGACGCCCAGTTCGGCGGCCATCTGGACATCGGCCGACGTTTCGGTGAAGGCAATCAGTTCGGCGTGCGGTTCAACGGTGTTTACCGCGACGGCGATACCGCCACCGAGGATCAATCCAGCCGTAACGTGCTGTCCTCACTGGCCCTGGACTGGCGCGGCGAGCGCGCCCGTCTCTCGGTCGATCTGTTCAGCAGCGACGACCGGGTCAACGGCCAGAACCGCGGCCTGGGACTGGCCCCCGGTGTTGGCATACCCAAGCCACCCAAGTCGGACACCTTGCTCAACCCCGACTGGGCCTACGTTGAAACCGAAGACAAGGGCGTGATCCTGCGGGGCGAATACGACCTGAACGATTACGTGATGGCCTACGGCGCGGTCGGCACCAGCAAGACGAACTACAAATACAACGGTGCAATTTCGTCGCAGATCATCAACGAAGCGGGCGACTTCAACACCACCATGGGCCAGCTGAAATTCGAGATCGAGAAAACTTCGGCAGAGGTCGGGCTGCGCGGTCACTTCGATACCTTCGGCATCAACCACCAGTGGTCGGTGAACGCCACCCAGTACAGCGACAAGGAAAAGGACTGGGGCCGGCGCTCCGTACCTGGCGCGAACTGGATCACCAACATCTACCGCCCGGTCTGGGGACCCAAGGCGCCGGAGTCCTGGCCGCTCATCGTGCATACCGAAAACGACCTGAAGAGCTACGGTATCGCCGACACCCTGTCCGTGTTCGACGACCGCGTGCAACTGACCCTGGGCGTGCGTCGCCAGGAAGTGGTCACCGACACCTTCAGCGTCGTGACCGGCGCCCGCAACAGACCCAACTACGACACCCACGCGACGTCCCCGGCCGGCGCTATCCTGTTCAAGCTCACCGACAACCTGTCGCTGTACGCCAACTACATCGAGGGCCTGAGCAAAGGCGCCACAGCACCTGCCACCGCGGCTAACGCGGGGGACGTGTTCGCACCCTACAAGTCCAAGCAGAAGGAAGTCGGGCTCAAGCTCGACCTGGGCACCTTCACCCACACCCTGGCAGTGTTCGAGATCAAGCGTCCGGGCAGTTACACGGACCCTGCCACCAACATCTACTCCTTCGGCGGCGAGCAGCGCAATCGCGGTGTGGAATGGGGCTTCTTCGGCTCGCCCATGCTGGATGTGCGCCTGATGGGCGGTGTGGCCTACGTCGATCCTGAAGTCACCAAGAGCGCCGGCGGCGTCAACGACGGCAAGACCGCCACCGGCTATCCCAAGCTGCAAGGCAAGCTGGGCGTGGAATGGGACACCCCCGTGGTCAACGGGCTGACGCTGACCGCCAACGCTTCCTCCGTGTCCAAGCAGTACATCAATGCCGACAACAGCCTGTCGATCCCCGGCTATACGATCTTCGACGCCGGTGCCCGCTACACCACCCGCGTCGCCAGCCGTCCGGTGACGCTGCGCGCCAATATCAGCAACCTGACCGACAAGGACTACTGGGGCCTGCCGTTGACCTCGAGCCTGGGCCTTGGCGCGCCGCGTACCTATGAACTGTCGGCTACCATCGATTTCTGAGTCGCGATCGGCCGAAACGTTAGTGGCCCGCTTCGATCAGGACGTGCGATACCGCGGGTAGTCCGTGAAACCTTGCTCGCCACCGCCATACAGCGCGGTGGCGTTCAGGGCATTGAGCGGCCAGCCATTGGCGATCCGCTCCGGTAGATCCGGGTTGGCCACGAAGGGACGACCGAACGCCACCAGATCGGCCAGACCAGCCTCCAGCAACCGCGTCGCCCGGGCGGCGTCGTACAGCCCGGCATACAGAATGCGGCCGCTGAAAGTGCTGCGCACCTCACGGCGAAACGCTTCAGGCAGCTCCGGCGCATTGGCCCAGTCGGCTTCAGCGATCGACAGATAGGCCACCCCCGCCTCCTCCAGCACCTTGATGGCTTCGATGTAGGTCTGATGCGGATCGTCTTCGACGAAGCCGATGTACACCCGATCTTCATCGGTGCTGCTGAACAGCGGCGAGAACCGCACGCCCACGCGGTCAGGCCCTACCACCGCGCAGACCGCCTGCACGATCTCGCGCAAGAAACGCAGCCGGTTGTGCAGCGAGCCGCCGTATTCATCGGTGCGCTGGTTGGCGTGCGCAGAAATGAACTGGTTGACCAGATAGCCGTTGGCCGAGTGGATCTCGATGCCGTCGAAGCCGGCGCTCAGGGCATTGCGTGCCGCCTGGGCGTACAGCTCTACCAGCGCCTTGATTTCGGCAACGCTCAGTTCCCGCGGGGTGGAGGGTTCAACCAGGGTGCCGCTGCCCGGTGCGGTTTCGATGAAGGCTTTGACCTTGCTGGCCTGGATCGCCGAAGGCGCCACCGGTGCCGCGTTATCTGGTTGCAAAGCGGTGTGGGAAACGCGACCAACGTGCCACAGCTGGGCAAAGATCACTCCACCCTCCGCGTGCACTGCATCAGTCACCGTGCGCCAGCCGTCAAGTTGCGCCTGGCTGTAGATCCCTGGGGTCCAGGCATAACCCTGGCCTCTGGGTTCGATCTGCGTGCCCTCGCTGATGATCAACCCGGCGCTGGCGCGTTGCTGGTAATAGGTCGCCATGAGGGCGGTGGGTATATCGTCCGGTTGCGCGGCACGCTGGCGCGTGAGCGGCGGCATGACGATGCGATTTTTCAGGACGATGGAGCCCAGCGAGACAGGCTCGAACAATGAACGGTGTTCCATGGGGTGATTCCTTGGGTACTTCAGGGTATCCGGCGGCCGGAGCCGCCGGGCGCATCATCAGGCTTCGTTCAGCTGATCGATCAGGACCTTCGCGGTCTCGCTGGACGAACCAGGGTTCTGGCCGGTGATCAGCAGGCCGTCAGTCACCACGTAGGAAGACCAGTCCGCGCCTTTGGAGTACAGGCCGCCATTGCCCTTGAGCATGTCTTCGACCAGAAACGGCACGACATCGGTCAGGCCCACGGCTTCTTCTTCACTGTTGGTGAAGCCAGTGACCTTCTTGCCTTGTACCAGAGGCGTGCCATCTGCTTTCTTCACGTCGCGCAGCACACCCGGGGCGTGGCAGACCAGTGCCGTCGGCTTGCCCGCCGCCAGGAACGCCTCGATCAACTGGATCGAATGCCGATCCTGCGCCAGATCCCAGAGCGGGCCGTGGCCACCGGGATAGAACACAGCATCGAAGTCGGCGGCCGAGACGCTGTCCAGCCGTACGGTGTTGGCAAGCAGTGCGGTGGCCACCGCATCGGTTTCGAAGCGGCGAGTCAGATCGGTCTGAAAGTCCGGCTCGTTGCTTTTAGGGTCCAGCGGCGGCTGGCCACCGTTGGGCGATGCCAGGACGATCTCGGCCTTGGCATCCAGGAACGCGTAGTAAGGCGCCGCCAGTTCTTCCAGCCAGAAACCGGTCTTGCGGCCGGTGTCGCCAAGGGTGTCGTGTGAGGTCAGTACCATGAGAACTTTCATCGAGATTCTTCCTTTGCACAGTTGAAATGAGATTCTGATTAGACCGGTCGTCTAGGCCGCGAGCGAATTGACTGGTGAACAGGCTGCCCAGCCAGGCTCCCGAGCGCCGATGGAGTTACCTTAGCCCCAATTAGACCAGTCGTCTAGGATTTTTTCGACATTCTAGCTTCAGGGTTGTACGTGGGATAAACACCGGGAAGGAGCCAAACGGCAGCAGCGCTGCTGAGGGCTTATCGCAGGCTGAGAATCTGGCGGGTGGTAAACATGGCAGTTTCGAACGGCTGGACACTCTTGCTGATCTTGACCAACACGCTCGCACCGACCCACAGCTGATACAGGCTCTGCGCCACCGCATACGGCTCGCCGGCAATCGTGAGCGACCCGTCCGCAACCCCACCTTCGATGGCGTAAGCCAACCGATCGATGACGCCAGAGGTGCCGCGCTTGAGCACCGCACGCATGGTCTCCGACAGATCCGCCACCTCCACCCCCAGCTTCACGGCCAGGCATTTGCCCTGGCAGTCTTCGAAGGACTGGGTGTCTTGCCAGATGGCCCAATACTTCATCAGCCGCTGCGCCATGGTGAGGCCGGGCAACGCCAGCACGTGGTCGAGTTCAGCCAGATACGCCACGAAATAGCTTTCCAGCATCGCTTCGCCGAACGCGTTCTTGGAACCAAAGTAGTGGTAGAAGGACCCTTTCGGTACCCCCGCGGTGGCCAGGATCTCATTCAAGCCCACGGCGGAATAGCCTTTGGCAGCCATGATGCGTTGGCCTACATCAAGGATGCCTTGGCGGACGTCGGAGGATTCGCGTGTTTTGGGAGTGGTCATGGGGGGTATGGTAGCGGGTGCTAGTCGATCGGTCTATTAGTGGTGTGGGTGACAGGCTGCGCGGTAGGGCACCACGAAGCCTGTCCCCACCCCCCTACTCCACCGTCACCGACTTCGCCAGATTGCGCGGCTGATCCACATCCGTCCCCTTGAGCACTGCCACGTAGTACGAAAGCAGTTGCAAAGGAATGGTGTACAGAATCGGTGCCAGGGCATCGATGATGTGCGGCATCGCCACCACGTGGGTGCCAGGGCCGTTGCTCAGGTTGGCCCGGGCGTCGGCGAACACCACCAGCTCACCGCCACGGGCGCGGACTTCCTGCAGGTTCGATTTGAGCTTTTCCAGCAGCTCGTTGTTCGGTGCCACGGTGACCACCGGCATATCTTTATCCACAAGCGCCAGCGGGCCGTGCTTGAGTTCGCCTGCCGGGTAGGCTTCGGCGTGGATGTAGGAGATTTCCTTGAGCTTGAGAGCGCCTTCCATGGCCACCGGGAATTGTGCGCCACGGCCCAGGAACAGGGTGTGGTGCTTCTCGGCGAACAGCTCGGCGATTTTCTCGATGGTGGTGTCCATGGCCAACGCCTCGCCCAGGCGGGTGGGCAGGCGACGCAATTCTTCCACCAGTTCGGCTTCCACACCTTGTGCCAGCGTGCCGCGTACCTGACCCAGCGACAGGGTCAGCAGCATCAGGGCGACCAACTGGGTGGTGAAGGCTTTGGTGGAGGCTACGCCGATCTCTGGGCCGGCCTGGGTCAGCAGGGTCAGGTCCGATTCGCGCACCAGCGAGCTGATGCCCACGTTGCAGATCGCCAGGCTTCCCAGGAAGCCAAGTTGCTTGGCGTTGCGCAGTGCGGCCAGGGTATCGGCGGTTTCGCCGGACTGGGAAATCGAGACGAACAATGTGTCGGGCTGCACGACCACCTTGCGATAGCGGAACTCGCTGGCCACTTCGACCTGGCAAGGAATGCCGGCCAGGCCTTCGAGCCAGTAACGGGCAACCATGCCGGCGTGATAGCTGGTGCCGCAGGCGACGATCTGAACATTGCGCACCTTGCCGAACAATTCGGCCGCCTGCGGGCCGAAGGCTTGCACCAGCACCTGGTTCTGGCCCAGGCGCCCTTCCAGGGTGCGCTGCACCACCTTGGGTTGCTCGTGGATCTCTTTCATCATGAAGTGACGATATTCGCCCTTGTCGGCCGCCTCGGCACCCTCATGGTATTGCACGGTTTCGCGCTGCACGGGGGCGCCGCTGGCGTCCCAGATCTGCACGTTGTCGCGACGGATTTCGGCTATGTCGCCTTCTTCCAGGTACATGAAACGGTCGGTGACCTGACGCAGCGCCAACTGGTCGGAAGCGAGGAAGTTCTCGCCCAGGCCCAGACCGATCACCAGCGGGCTGCCGCTGCGGGCTGCGACCAGGCGATCCGGTTGCTGCACGCTGATGGCCGCCAGGCCGTAGGCGCCGTGCAGTTGCTGGACGGTCGCCTTCAGCGCGTCGGCGATGTCCGGTACGCTCTTGAGGGTGTGGTGCAGCAGATGGGCGATGACCTCAGTGTCGGTCTGCGAGGTGAACACATAGCCCAGTTCCTTGAGGCGCTCGCGCAGCGGCTCGTGGTTTTCGATGATGCCGTTGTGCACCACTGCCACTTCATCGCTGGAAAAATGCGGATGCGCATTGTGTTCGGTCGGCGCGCCGTGGGTGGCCCAGCGGGTGTGGGCAATGCCCAGCTTGCCCACCAGCGGATCGGCCGCCAGGGCTGGCTCCAGTTCGCTGACCTTACCCACGCGACGGCAGCGCTGAATGCTGCCATCAGCGGTGAGCACGGCCACGCCGGCGCTGTCATAACCGCGATATTCCAGGCGCTTCAAGCCTTCGACGAGAATGGCGGTGATGTTGCGCTCTGCGATGGCGCCGACGATTCCACACATGATCGGTTCTCCTAGCTGATAGTGGCGAGCACGAGATCGATCCCGTGTGCCTGAATCTGTTCGCGTGCCTCGAGGGGCAGGCGATCATCGGTGATGAGGGTGTTGAAGCTGCTCCACGGCAGCTCCAGATTGGGGATGCGGCGGCCGACCTTGTCGGACTCGACCATGACGATGACCTCCCGGGCCACCTCGGCCATGACCCGGCTCAGGCCCAGCAACTCATTGAACGTGGTGGTGCCGCGCGCAAGGTCGATGCCGTCGGCACCGATGAACAGCTGGTCGAAGTCGTAGGAGCGCAGCACCTGTTCGGCGACCTGCCCCTGAAAGGATTCGGAATGCGGGTCCCAGGTGCCGCCGGTCATCAACAGCACCGGCTCGTGCTCCAGTGCGCCCAGGGCGTTGGCCACGTGCAGGGAATTGGTCATCACCACCAGGCCAGGCTGCTTGCCGAGTTCCGGGATCATGGCAGCGGTGGTGCTGCCACTGTCGATGATGATCCGCGCGTGCTCCTTGATCCGCGTGACCGCAGCGCGCGCGATGGCCTGCTTGTACGCGGAGACCGGCTGACTGGGCTCGCCGATCAGTTCCTGGGGCATGGTCACCGCGCCGCCGTAGCGACGTAACAGCAGGCCATGGCTTTCGAGGGCCGCCAGATCCTTGCGAATGGTGACTTCGGAAGTAGCGAAATGCCTGGCCAGGTTATCCACAGTCACTTCGCCCTGCTCATGGAGCAAGGCAAGAATGCTGTGACGACGCTGGGGTGTATTACGTTTCGACATGACGGCCTAAGTTTCGATTCGAAAGATAACGAAGGCAATGGAAACCTAAACTGAAAGGTGCGTCAAGGGGATTTGGGCTGTGGTTTCGATGGCCTTCGCGGGCAGAGCCCGCTCCCACACGATTGGCAGCCTCACGGTGGGAGCGGGTTCTGCCCGCGATTGATCAGTCAGTACAACGACACGGCTGTGGATAAGTTACGGCTTCTTGATCTTCACCGGCCGTGACCAGCCTTCGATATTGCGCTGGCGCGCCCGGGCGACGGCGAGTTGGCCTGCCGGCACTTCCTGCGTAATGGTTGACCCTGCCGCGGTATTAGAACCTGCCAAGATATCCACAGGTGCCACCAGGGAGTTGTTCGAACCGATGAACACGTCTTCACCGATGGTGGTTTTCCACTTGTTCGCGCCATCGTAGTTGCAGGTGATGGTACCGGCGCCGATGTTACTGCTGGCGCCGATGTCCGCATCCCCCAGATAGGTGAGGTGACCGGCCTTGGCGCCCTCGCCCATACGGGCATTCTTGAGCTCGACAAAGTTACCCACATGGGCGCGCGCTTCCAGCACCGTGCCTGGGCGCAGTCGAGCGAACGGGCCAGCGTCGCTGCCCTCGTGCAGCACGGCGCCATCCAGGTGGCTGTTGGCCTTGACCACCACACCTTTGCCCAGGGTGCTGTCCTTGATGTAGCAGTTCGGTCCGATGACCACGTCGTCTTCGATCACCACGCGCCCTTCCAGGATTACGTTGACATCGATCAGTACGTCACGGCCCACAGTGACTTCACCTCGAACATCGAAGCGCGCCGGGTCGCGCAGGGTGACACCCTGGGCCATCAGGCGCCGACCTTCGCGCAGCTGATAGTGACGCTCCAGCTCCGACAGTTGGCGGCGGTCGTTGGCGCCCTGCACTTCCATCGGATCCTGAGCCGTCTCGGTGGCCACCACCAGGCCATCGCTCACCGCCATGGCAATCACGTCGGTCAGGTAATACTCGCCCTGGGCGTTGTTGTTCGACAGCCGCCCCAGCCAGTCGGCCAGGCGTTTGCCCGGTACTGCGAGAATGCCTGTATTGCCCTCCTGGATCGCTCGCTGCGCCTCGGTGGCATCCTTGTGTTCGACGATGGCCTGGACCTGACCGTCGGTATTTCGCACGATACGCCCGTAGCCCGTCGGGTCTGGCAGGTTGACGGTCAACAGGCCGAGCTGATCCGCGCTGACCTTCTCTAACAAACGCTGCACGGTAGCGACTTCGATCAGCGGCACGTCACCGTACAGGATCAGCACGTTCTCGGCGCTCAGGTTCGGGACGGCCTGGGCCACGGCGTGACCGGTCCCCAGCTGCTTGTCCTGCAGCACGAAGCTCAGGTCGTCCGCCGCCAGGCGCTCACGTACCACATCGGCACCGTGGCCGATCACCACGTGAATACCCTGTGGGTTGAGTTGGCGAGCGCTGTGGATAACATGACCCAGCATGGAATTGCCGGCCACCGGGTGCAGAACTTTTGGCAGTGCCGAGCGCATGCGCGTGCCTTGGCCGGCGGCAAGAATAACGATATCGAGAGACATTGACTGGCTACCAATCCTGGGCGGTCAGCGACGTGACCGAAAGAATGAATCGCGGAAAAAGAAAAAGGGTAGCCGAGGCTACCCTTTTACTCAATCGCGAGAAAGCTGGCGGACTAGCCGCCGAACTTCTTGCGGATCTGCTGAACGGTGCGCAGCTGAGCTGCAGCCTCGGCCAGACGTGCGGCAGCGGACCCGTAATCGAAGTCTGCGCCTTTTTCGTTCAGGGCCTTCTCGGCAGCCTTCACGGCTTCCTGAGCAGAGGCCTCATCCAGGTCGGCAGCGCGTTGCACGGTGTCGGCAAGAACCTTGACCATGTTGGGCTGAACCTCGAGGAAACCACCAGAGATGTAGAACACCTCGGCTTCGCCACCCTGCTTGATCAGGCGGATCGGACCTGGCTTGAGATCGGTGATCAGCGGCGCGTGGCCTGGAGCGATACCGATATCACCCAGGTTACCGTGCGCAATCACCATCTCGACCAGACCGGAAAAGATTTCTCCTTCCGCGCTGACGATATCGCAATGGACTGTCATAGCCATCTGCTTGCCTCAACCTGATTAGCGCCCGTTGCCGGGCGCCGGGATTACAGTTTCTTGGCTTTCTCGATCGCTTCTTCGATGCCGCCGACCATGTAGAACGCTTGTTCTGGCAGGTGGTCGTAGTCACCGTTGAGGATGCCTTTGAAGCCTGCGATGGTGTCTTTCAGGGAAACGTATTTACCCGAGGCACCGGTGAAGACTTCAGCCACGAAGAACGGCTGCGACAGGAAGCGCTGGATCTTACGAGCGCGGGATACCAACTGCTTGTCGGTTTCCGACAGCTCGTCCATACCCAGGATCGCAATAATGTCCTTCAGCTCTTTGTAGCGCTGCAGCACGTACTGAACGCCGCGAGCGGTGTCGTAGTGCTCCTGGCCGATCACGTTCGGGTCCAGCTGGCGCGAAGTGGAGTCCAGTGGATCGACCGCCGGGTAGATACCCAGGGAAGCGATGTCACGGGACAGAACCACGGTGGCGTCCAAGTGGGCGAAGGTGGTGGCTGGCGACGGGTCGGTCAAGTCGTCCGCAGGTACGTATACCGCTTGGATCGAGGTGATCGAACCTTCCTTGGTCGAAGTGATACGTTCCTGCAGAACGCCCATCTCTTCAGCCAGGGTCGGCTGGTAACCTACTGCCGAAGGCATACGGCCCAGCAGTGCGGATACTTCGGTACCGGCCAGGGTGTAACGATAGATGTTGTCGACGAACAGCAGAACGTCGTTACCTTCGTCACGGAACTTCTCGGCCATGGTCAGACCGGTCAGGGCTACGCGCAGACGGTTGCCCGGCGGCTCGTTCATCTGACCGTAGACAAGGGCTACCTTGTCCAGAACGTTGGAGTCCTTCATCTCGTGGTAGAAGTCGTTACCCTCACGAGTACGCTCACCCACACCGGCGAACACGGAATAACCGCTGTGCTCGATGGCGATGTTACGGATCAGCTCCATCATGTTTACGGTCTTGCCGACACCGGCACCACCGAACAGACCGACTTTACCGCCCTTGGCGAACGGGCAGACCAGGTCGATAACCTTGATGCCGGTTTCCAGCAGGTCGTTGCCGCCTGCTTGTTCCGCGAAGGAAGGAGCGGCGCGGTGGATACCCCAGCGCTCTTCGGTGTCGATCGGACCGGCTTCGTCGATCGGGTTGCCCAGCACGTCCATGATCCGGCCCAGGGTCGCTTTACCGACCGGTACGGAGATGGCTGCGCCGCTGTCGATCACGTTCAGGCCGCGTTTCAGGCCTTCGGTGGAACCCATGGCAATGGTACGAACCACGCCGTCGCCCAGCTGCTGCTGAACTTCGAGGGTGGTTTCTGCGCCTTGTACCTTCAGCGCGTTGTAGATGCTCGGTACGCTGTCGCGTGGAAATTCCACGTCGATAACGGCGCCGATGATTTGAACGATACGTCCGCTACTCATAGCTGGATCCTCTGAATATTTGAACCGTTAAACCGCGGCAGCGCCGCCGACGATTTCCGAGATCTCTTGGGTGATCGCAGCCTGACGCGCCTTGTTGTAGATCAGCTGCAAATCGCTGATCAGGTCACCGGCGTTGTCGGTTGCATTCTTCATCGCGATCATCCGCGCCGCTTGTTCAGCAGCGTTGTTCTCGACCACCGCCTGATACACCTGCGACTCCACGTAGCGCACCATCAGGCCGTCCAGCAGCTCTTTGGCGTCGGGTTCGTACAGGTAATCCCAGTGGTGCTTGAGTTCTTGATCCGGGGTTGCCTCCAACGGGATCAACTGCTCCACCGTTGGTTGTTGCGTCATGGTGTTGATGAACTTGTTGGACACCACGGACAGGCGGTCGATACGACCTTCCAGGTACGCGTCCAGCATCACCTTGACGCTGCCGATCAGATCATTGATCGATGGCTCTTCGCCCAGATGGCTGATCGCGGCCACGACGTTGCCGCCGAAGTTGCGGAAAAACGCCGCACCCTTGCTGCCTACCACGCACAGGTCGATCTCGACACCGCGCTCACGGTTAGCTGCCATATCCTTGACCAGAGCCTTGAACAGGTTGGTATTCAAGCCGCCGCACAGACCACGGTCACTGCTCACCACGACATAGCCGGCGCGTTTGACTTCGCGCTCGATCATGAATGGGTGGCGGTATTCCGGGTTGGCGTTGGCCAAATGCCCAATCACCTGGCGGATACGCTCCGCGTAGGGACGGCTGGCTGCCATGCGCATTTGAGCCTTGCGCATTTTGCTGACCGCCACTTTTTCCATGGCGCTGGTAATTTTTTGCGTGCTTTTGATGCTCGCAATCTTACTGCGAATCTCTTTTGCGCCTGCCATGTAACACCTATCAGGTTAGCAAGCGGGGACCTTGCGGCCCCCGCTGCGGCTTACCAGGTTTGGGTGGCCTTGAACTTCTCGATACCGGCTTTGAGGCCAGCGTCGATTTCGTCATTGAAGTCACCCTTCACGTTGATCTTCGCCATCAAATCGGCGTGATCGCGGTTGAAGTAAGCAATCAGTGCCTGCTCGAAGCTACCAACCTTGGCGATTTCGACGTCGGTCAGGAAGCCACGCTCGGCTGCGTACAGAGACAGAGCCATGTCGGCGATGGACATCGGCGCATACTGCTTCTGCTTCATCAGCTCGGTAACGCGCTGACCGTGCTCGAGTTGCTTGCGGGTGGCTTCGTCCAGGTCAGAAGCGAACTGGGCGAATGCCGCCAGTTCACGGTACTGAGCCAGAGCGGTACGGATGCCACCGGACAGCTTCTTGATGATCTTGGTCTGAGCGGCACCACCTACACGGGATACCGAAACACCGGCGTTCACTGCAGGGCGGATGCCCGAGTTGAACATGGCCGATTCCAGGAAGATCTGACCGTCGGTGATGGAAATCACGTTGGTCGGAACGAACGCGGAAACGTCGCCAGCCTGGGTTTCGATGATCGGCAGCGCGGTCAGGGAACCGGTCTTGCCAGTCACTGCACCGTTGGTGAACTTCTCGACGTACTCTTCGGAAACGCGCGACGCACGCTCCAGCAAGCGGGAGTGGAGATAGAACACGTCACCTGGGTAGGCTTCACGGCCTGGTGGACGACGCAGCAGCAGGGAAATCTGGCGGTAGGCCACTGCTTGCTTGGACAGATCGTCGTAGACGATCAGCGCGTCTTCACCGCGGTCGCGGAAGAATTCGCCCATGGTGCAACCGGCATAAGGTGCCAGGAATTGCAGCGCAGGAGATTCCGAAGCACTGGCCGCCACGATGATGGTGTTGGCCAGGGCGCCGTTTTCTTCCAGCTTGCGCACCACGTTGGCGATGGTCGATTGCTTCTGACCAACAGCCACGTAGACGCAGAAGATACCGGAGTTCTTCTGGTTGATGATCGCGTCGATCGCCAGAGCGGTTTTACCGATCTGACGGTCGCCGATGATCAGCTCGCGCTGGCCACGGCCGACAGGGATCATGGCATCGACAGCCTTGTAGCCAGTCTGTACAGGCTGGTCTACCGACTTACGCCAGATCACGCCTGGAGCCACTTTCTCGACCGCGTCGGTCTCGGTGTTGCCCAGTGGACCCTTGCCATCGACAGGGTTGCCCAGTGCGTCGACAACGCGACCCAGCAGTTCCTTACCAACCGGAACTTCCAGGATGCGGCCGGTGCACTTGGCGCTCATGCCTTCAGCCAGACTGGTGTAGGCGCCCAGTACCACGGCACCTACGGAGTCTTGCTCCAGGTTGAGCGCCATGCCGAAGACGCCGCCAGGAAACTCGATCATTTCGCCGTACATGACGTCGGCCAGACCGTGGATCCGTACGATACCGTCGGAAACGCTGACGACGGTGCCTTCGTTACGGGCTTGGGAGGTCACGTCGAGCTTGTCGATGCGACCCTTGATGATTTCACTTATTTCGGAAGGATTGAGTTGCTGCATTGCTCTGCTGCCCCTTCAAACTCAAGATTTCAATGCTTCGGCAAGTTTCGCGAGTTTTCCGCGAATCGAGCCATCGATAACCAGGTCGCCGGCGCGGATCACGACGCCACCTATCAGGCTGGCATCCTCCGCAACTTGCAGGCGCACTTCCCGGTCGAGTCGTGCACTGAGAACCTTGGCGAGTTTGTCTTGCTGTTCTTGGTTCAACGCGAAAGCACTGGTGACTTCCACATCTACCGATTTCTCCTGCTCGGCCTTGTACAGGTCGAACTGGGCGGCTATCTCCGGCAGAAGCAGGAGACGGTCGTTTTCGGCAACGACGTGAATGAAATTCTGTGCCTTGGCATCGAACTTGTCGCCGCACACGTCGATAAACGTGGCGGCCTTGTCTGCGCTCGTCAGTCGCGGGGCCTTGAGCAGGCTCTGCATGGTGTCGTCTTGCGACACCGCTGCAGCCAGGCCGAGCATGGCTGACCAATTGGCCAGCTGCTGGTGGGCCTGAGCGTGCTCGAAGGCCGCCTTAGCGTAAGGTCGGGCCAACGTGGTCAGTTCTGCCATGATCGCCCTCGCTTAGATTTCAGCAGCCAGTTTGTTAACCAGCTCCGCGTGCGCGTTTTGATCGATTGTGGCACCCAGGATCTTCTCGGCACCGCCTACGGCCAGCACACCCAGTTGGGCACGCAGCGCGTCTTTGACGCCGTTCAGTTCCTGCTCGATCTCGGCCTGAGCCTGCAACTTAACGCGTTCAGCGTCGATACGGGCCTTTTCAACGGCCTCTTCGACGATCTGGTTACCGCGTTTCTTCGCCTGCTCAATGATTTCGGCTGCCTGAGCTTTCGCTTCGCGCAGTTGCTGACCCGCTTTCTCTTGGGCCAACTCCAGGTCGCGAGCTGCTCGGCTGGCAGCGTCCAAACCATCAGCGATCTTCTTCTGACGTTCGTGCAAAGCCGCGATGACCGGAGGCCACACGAACTTCATGCAGAACAGCACAAAAATGAAGAACGCAACGGTCTGGCCAATCAGGGTTGCATTAATGTTCACGCCAACACCTCGCTCGTTCTTTGTCCATCACACCAATCCACTCGAAGGTTCGAGAGATCAGCCAGCGAGTTGACCAACGAAGGGGTTCGCGAAGGTGAAGAACAGAGCGATACCAACACCGATCATGGTCACGGCGTCGAGCAGACCGGCGACGATGAACATTTTGACTTGCAGCATCGGGACCATTTCTGGTTGGCGAGCAGCGCCTTCCAGGAACTTGCCGCCCAGCAGGCCGAAACCAATGGCGGTACCCAGAGCACCCAGGCCGATCAGCAGAGCAACAGCGATAGCGGTTAGACCAACTACAGTTTCCATCTTTCCTCCCGACTTTTTACGTCGTCTTTTGCTTGGTTTTAGGTTTTAAAGCGGTGCAACAAATCGTTGTTTCGGCCCGTGTGGGCCTCCCTCGCGCCGAAGCGCGGGGGGCATCAGGCACGCCAGGCGAGCCTTAATGGTTCTCTTCGTGCGCCATCGACAGGTAGACGATGGTCAGCATCATGAAGATGAATGCCTGCAAGGTGATGATCAGGATGTGGAACACAGCCCACGCCCATTGCAGAACGACGCCCAGGCCGCTCAGCCACAGCAGGCCGCTGCCGAACATCACCGCGATCAGGATGAACACCAGTTCGCCGGCATACATGTTGCCGAACAGACGCAGTGCCAGCGAGATCGGCTTGGCGATCAGGGTGACGAATTCGAGCAGGAAGTTCACCGGGATCAGCAGGATCTGAACGAAGATGTTCTTGCTGCCGAACGGGTGCAGGGTCAGCTCGCCGATGAAGCCGCCGATGCCCTTGACCTTGATGCTGTAGAAGATGATCAGGGCGAAGACCGACAGCGCCATGCCCAGGGTCGCGTTCGGGTCGGTGGTCGACACGGCGCGGAACGGGATGTGCGAGTCACCGGAAATCCAGACTGCGGCCATAGGGATCCAGTCCACCGGGATCAGGTCGATGGCGTTCATCAGGAACACCCAGACGAAAATGGTCAGGGCCAGGGGCGCGATGACGGCGCTGCGACCGTGGAAGCTGTCACGGACGCTGCCGTCGACGAACTCCACCAGCACTTCGACGAAGTTCTGCAGGGCGCCAGGTTGGCCGGAAGTCGCCTTTTTCGCCGCCATGCGGAAAATCAGGACGAAGATCAGACCCAGGGCAACCGACCAGCCGAGGGTATCGACGTGGAACGCCCAAAACCCCATCTCTTTGGCTTCTGCAGCGGAATGGGCAAAGCCCCAACCGCCGTCTGGTAGCTGACCGAAGGTCAAGTTCTGCAAGTGGTGCTGGATATAGCCCGAAGCGGTTGTTTCTGCCATGGTTGCCTCAAACGCCCTAAGGTCTCGAAAGTCTTGTTTTCATCAGCAGCGGTGCGAACCAGCTGACCAACTGAGTCAGTACGAAGACGCCGAATACTGCCAACGGCGCCAGTGGTTTCACCCCTGCGAACGTCAGTGCGAACAGCACTGCCGTCAAAATCAGCTTGCCTGCCTCGCCGGCATAGAATGACCGGACGATGGCTTGAGCGGCCCGGGCTCCGGTAAACCGAAAAGCCTTCCAGGCGAAATACACATTGGGCAACCAGGCGATCAGTCCTCCGCAGAGGGCTGAATATCCACTGACTGCCCCGCGCCATTGCCACAGCGCCAAAGCTGCCAGCAAAACGACGACACATTGCGCCAACAACACCGGGAAAACGGCCCACTGATGGAACGGCAAGCGGTTTGGCGTGCGGGTTTCCATCGTGACTGCTCCTCAATGGCCGGCCTGCCAAAATCAATAACTTGGCATAATTTGTGCCGACAAAATGCGCGCAGAGTATAGGGGCGGTTCCGCCCCTATTCAACTGCCGGGTAGTGATTTCCGACTGCGCGCTACACAAGCAATTGTTTCAGCGAATGTGTGCGAGCACGCCTTGCAACTCGTCCAGCGAGTTATAGCGGATGACCAACTGGCCTTTTCCCTTCTGGCCATGCCGGATCTGCACCGCAGAGCCTAGCCGCTCTGCCAGACGCTGCTCGAGCCGAGTGATGTCGGGGTCCGGTTTTGCCGCTTCCACAGGCTCGGGTTTGCCACTCAACCACTGGCGAACCAGGGCTTCGGTCTGGCGTACCGTGAGGCCTCGTGCGACAACGTGTCGCGCCCCCTCGACCTGCTGCTCATCCGGCAAACCGAGCAAGGCGCGAGCGTGACCCATTTCCAGATCGCCATGGGACAGCATGGTCTTGATCACTTCGGGCAAGGAAATCAGACGCAGCAGGTTGGCCACGGTGACGCGAGACTTACCCACAGCATCGGCGACCTGTTGTTGCGTCAGTTGGAACTCCTGCTGCAGACGCTGCAACGCGATGGCCTCCTCCACGGGGTTGAGGTCTTCGCGCTGGATGTTCTCGATCAGGGCCATGGCGATGGCCGCTTCGTCCGGCACGTCACGCACCATCGACGGAATGGTTTCCAGGCCGGCCTGCTGTGCGGCACGCCAGCGGCGCTCACCGGCGATGATCTCGTAGCGTCCGCTGCCTATCGGGCGGACCACGATGGGCTGCATCACGCCCTGGGTCTTTATCGAATGCGCCAGTTCTTCCAGCGCCTGCGGATCCATATCCCGACGCGGCTGGTACTTGCCGCGCTGGATGACGTCCAGCGGCAGGTGCTGCAATTCGCTTTGATCGACCTGGACGGCCTGTTCTTCCAGCGCGCTGACGGTCGGACCGCTGAGCAGTGCATCCAGTCCACGTCCGAGACCACGTTTCTTGACGGCCATGGGGATTCCTTAAGTTGGCTGGGCGGCAGCGACGCGGGATTGGCGGCGCTGGCGGCGAACCATCTCACCGGCCAAGGCCAGGTAGGCAATGGCCCCACGCGATGATTTGTCGTAGGCCAGCGCCGGCATCCCGTAGCTTGGCGCTTCGGCCAGCCGGATGTTGCGCGGGATCACGGTGTCGTAGAGCTGATCGCCGAAGTGTTCCTTGAGCTGCGCCGAGACATCGTTCATCAGGCTCAGGCGGGGGTCGTACATGGTCCGCAACAGACCCTCGACTTTCAGATCCGGGTTGAGCAGTTCGGCGATACGCTTGATGTTATCCACAAGGTCGCTCAACCCTTCCAGGGCGAAATACTCGCACTGCATGGGGATGATCACACCGTCGGACGCCACCAGGGCGTTGAGCGTCAGCATCGACAGCGAAGGCGGGCAGTCGATCAGGATGTAGTCGTAATTCTCGCGGACGGGCGCCAGCGCCGTGCGCAAGCGGCTTTCCTTCATCTGCATCTCCAGCAGTACCACTTCGGCCGCCGTGAGGTCGCGGTTGGCCGGCAGCAACTGGTAACCGCCGTGCTCGGAAAAGTGCATGGCTTGCGCCAGATCACACTCACCAATCAGCAGGTCGTAGACGGAGTTTTCCAGGGCATGCTTATCCACACCGCTACCCATGGTGGCGTTGCCCTGTGGATCGAGATCGATCAGCAGCACGCGCCGCTTGGTAGCGACCAGCGATGCTGCGAGGTTGATGCAGGTGGTGGTCTTGCCCACGCCACCTTTCTGGTTCGCTATCGCGAATACCTTAGCCATTCTTGCTTGTGTTCCCAATCATGCCGTGCGGCGCAGTATCAGCAGATGGCGTTGGCCTTGGCAACCGGGTACGGCCAAGGCGTGTTCGCTATCGAGGTGGAAGTCTGCCGGCAATGCTACCAGTTCGTCGGCCGGATGCAGCCCCTTCATGGCCAGCCAGCGGGTTTCGCCGTTGCCCAGGTGCCGCGTCCAGTGCGTGAAGTCTTCCAGGCTGCTGAAAGCCCGCGAAACAATACCAGCGAATGGTTGCTCAGGTCGAAAGGCTTCGACCCGGCTGTGGATAGCTTGCAGGTTATCCAGCTTGAGCTCCAGCTTCACCTGAGTCTGGAAGCGGGTTTTCTTGCCGTTGCTGTCCAGGGTGGTGATCTGCTTGTGGGGAAACATGATCGCCATCGGGATGCCCGGCATGCCGCCACCGCTGCCCACGTCCAGCCAGCTCGTGCCATCGCCGAGGTGGGCAAGGATGCTGAGGCTGTCGAGCAGATGACGCGAAACCATCTCGTCCGGATTGCGCACGGCAGTCAGGTTGTACGCCTTGTTCCACTTGATCAGCAGCGCCAGATAGCCCAGCAGCTGCTCCTGCTGCTGCTCGGATAATTCGATGCCCAGCTGGCGTGCGCCTGTGGACAACTCTTCGCGGTGTTGCGGGGTCACCATGGAACTCAAGCGCTTTGCTCCAACTCACGGCCTGCGCCGCGTTTTTTCAGATGAATCATCAACAGCGAGATCGCCGCCGGGGTCACACCCGGGATGCGCGACGCCTGTCCAAGCGTTTCCGGACGGGTCGCGCCGAGCTTGCCCTGAATCTCTTTGGAAAGGCCGGAGATGGTGGCGTAATCGATATCCACAGGCAGCCGTGTGTCTTCGCTGGCGCGCAGACGGGCAATTTCGTCCTGCTGACGATCGATGTACCCGGCGTACTTGGTCTTGATCTCGACCTGCTCGGCCACCTGTGGATCATTTGCCCCACCACCGGTGACCTCCACCAGCCCGGCGTAGTCGATTTCCGGCCGGCTGAGCAGATTCAGCAAGTTGTACTCGTGGGTCAAGGGGGTGCCGAATTTCTCGGCCACGGCTTCACCTTGCGCGGTGTTGGGCCGCACCCACGTGCTTTTCAGGCGTTGTTCTTCCACTTCGATGGCTTCGCGCTTGGTGCTGAACGCGGCCCAGCGGGCGTCGTCGACCAGGCCGAGCTCGCGTCCCTTCTCGGTCAGGCGCAGATCGGCATTGTCTTCGCGCAGAATCAGGCGGTATTCGGCCCGGGACGTGAACATCCGGTACGGTTCTTGTGTACCCAGGGTGATCAAGTCGTCGACCAGCACACCGATGTAAGCCTCGTCGCGGCGCGGACACCAGGCGTCCTTGCCCTGGGCACGCAAGGCGGCGTTGGCGCCGGCGAGCAAACCTTGAGCGCCGGCTTCCTCGTAGCCGGTGGTGCCATTGATCTGGCCAGCGAAGAACAAACCGGCAATCACTTTGGTTTCCAGGCTGTACTTGAGGTCGCGCGGGTCGAAGTAGTCGTATTCGATGGCGTAGCCCGGCCGCATGATGTGGGCATTTTCCATGCCGCGGATCGAGCGCACGATCTGCAACTGCACATCGAACGGCAGCGACGTCGAAATACCGTTGGGGTACAGCTCATGGGTGGTCAGGCCTTCAGGCTCGATGAACACCTGATGGCTTTCCTTGTCCGCGAAGCGGTGGATCTTGTCTTCGATCGACGGGCAGTACCGCGGGCCCACGCCTTCGATCTCGCCCGCTGCCGAGTACATCGGCGAGCGATCCAGGTTGGCTGCGATGATTTCGTGGGTGCGCGCGTTGGTGTGCGTGATCCAGCAACTGACCTGACGCGGGTGCATGGCTTTGGAACCCATGAACGACATCACCGGAATCGGCGTATCACCGGGCTGTTCTGTCATCACCGAGAAGTCCACCGATTTGCCATCGATCCGCGGTGGCGTTCCGGTCTTCAACCGGCCCACGCGCAGCGGCAGTTCGCGCAGACGTCGGGCCAGCGCGATCGAAGGTGGATCGC
Organism: Pseudomonas sp. UBA4194; assembly: GCF_002379585.1. Taxonomy (GTDB): domain Bacteria; phylum Pseudomonadota; class Gammaproteobacteria; order Pseudomonadales; family Pseudomonadaceae; genus Aquipseudomonas. The sequence goes on along the minus strand of NZ_DFUE01000058.1, from coordinate 34,972 downwards.
CGGCGCGACCACCCGAATAGTTCTGCAGGCCGATGTGAATAAGACCGCCCAGGAATGTACCGGTGGTCAGTACCACGGAATCGGCCATGAAACGCAGGCCCATCTGGGTCACGACACCTTTGACTTCGTCCTGATCGACGATGAGATCGTCGGCAGCCTGTTGGAATATCCACAGGTTCGGCTGGTTTTCCAGGGTTTCGCGAATCGCCGCCTTGTACAGGATGCGATCGGCCTGGGCACGGGTAGCCCGCACCGCAGGCCCTTTGCGGTTGTTCAGTACGCGGAACTGGATGCCGCCCTTGTCGGTGGCCAGCGCCATGGCGCCACCGAGCGCATCGATCTCTTTGACCAGATGGCTCTTGCCGATGCCACCGATGGCCGGGTTGCAGCTCATGGCCCCGAGGGTCTCCACGTTGTGCGTCAACAGCAGGGTTTTAGCACCCATGCGTGCTGAGGCCAGTGCTGCCTCGGTACCGGCATGACCGCCGCCGATGACGATCACTTCAAAACGGGAAGGGAAATCCACCACGCACCTCGTGCCTGTTCATATGTGGGTAATTGGGATAGCTGCGCAGTATAGGGAATTTGCTCGGCCTACGGAAACCTTTTGCACAAAAAATAACCAGCTGTGGAAAAGCTTCGGTAATAGAAATTAAAAGAGAGAGATTTATTAAAGCTTTGTTTTTATGTTTATTTATACACAGCCTGTTTTCTGTGGATAGAATCCTGCAGGCCGTGCATCACGGTCGTTGTGGAGAAATTAAAAGGTGTGCCTATGTGCCTGTGAGCTTTCTGGATAACTCGAATTAACCTGTGGGTAACCGGGGTGCTTACGCACAGGCGGATCTATCATCAGCTTTCAGGGCGGCTTATCAACTGACCTCAGGTAGGGTTTTCCACAGAGCTCAGGAAGCACTGTATAACTCACGGGCGAAAAAAAGCCGCCTGGGCAGGCGGCGTCGATAGGGGCGAACAGGGTCAGGTATCGGCTACTTGCCTATGCAGAAGCTGGAGAAGATCCGCCCCAGAAGATCGTCCGAGCTGAATGCGCCGGTGATCTCGCCCAAGGATTGCTGGGCCAGTCGCAAGTCCTCCGCCAGCAACTCTCCGGCGCCCGCCAGCGTCAGCTGATCGCGGCCATGGTCAAGATATCCACACGCATGGCGCAGGGCTTCCAGATGCCGGCGACGAGCACTGAAGCTGCTTTCAGCGGTCTGTTCATAACCCATGCAGGCCTTGAGGTGCTCGCGCAGCAGCTCCAGGCCCTCTCCCGCGCCCTTGGCGGTAAGACTGATGGTCACGTGGCCGTCATCGCTGTGTTGCACGCCCACGGGCTCCCCACTGAGGTCTGCCTTGTTGCGCACCAGGGTCACCTTGCCTGGATCGGGACGGTGCTCGAGGAACTCGGGCCACAGGGCGAACGGGTCGGCCGCCTCTGGCGCAGTGGCGTCGACCACCAGCAGCACGCGATCCGCGCCGGCAATGGCCTTGAGGGCCCGTTCGACGCCGATCTTTTCCACCTGATCCTCGGTGTCGCGCAGGCCGGCCGTATCGACGACGTGCAGCGGCATGCCGTCGATGTGGATATGTTCGCGCAGGATATCCCGGGTCGTACCGGCGATATCGGTAACGATCGCGGCTTCACGACCCGCCAACAGGTTCAGCAGGCTGGATTTGCCGGCGTTGGGGCGACCGGCGATCACTACCGTCATGCCATCGCGCAGCAGAGCGCCCTGCCCGGCCTCATGCAGTACTGTGGACAACTGCGCACGAACCTTGTCGAGCATGCCCAGCACATGCCCGTCAGCCAGAAAGTCGATTTCCTCTTCAGGAAAGTCGATGGCTGCTTCAACGTAGATGCGCAGACTGATCAATTGCTCGGTCAAGTTATCCACACGACGCGAAAACGCCCCTTGCAACGAGCGCACGGCATTTCGGGCTGCTTGCGCAGAACTGGCTTCGATCAAGTCTGCGATGGCCTCTGCCTGAGCCAGGTCGAGCTTGTCGTTGAGAAACGCCCTTTCGCTGAATTCCCCCGGGCGGGCCAGACGGCAACCCAGTTCCAGGCAGCGTTTGAGCAGCATGTCCATCACCACTGGCCCGCCGTGTCCCTGCAACTCAAGCACGTCCTCGCCGGTAAACGAATTCGGACCTGGGAACCAGAGGGCCAGGCCTTCGTCGATGACCTCGGCTTCGCCACCGAGCATTGGGCCGTAATGGGCATAGCGCGGCGCTGGCAAGCGACCGATGATCGCCTGAGCGGCGGCGCTGGCCAGGGGGCCGGATATACGCACAATACCGACGCCGCCGCGGCCCTGGGCAGTGGCGATGGCGGCTATGGTTTCGCGAGGCACGTTCATGGTGTGGGTTCCGACTCTATGGATTCAGGTAGGCGTCGATCTGGTTTGGAGGAGCTTAGCGCCGAGGGATACCTTGACCCTAGCCCTCTCCCGGAGGGTGAGGTGCTGAAAGCAGATAGCAAAACGCCCCACGAGGGGGCGTTTTATCCACAGGTCAGAGGATCAACCCGTTACGCAGCAGACTTCGCCGCCGCTTTTTCGATGCCGCGCGTGATGTACCACTGCTGGGCGATCGACAAGGTGTTGTTGGTCACCCAGTACAGCACCAGACCTGCCGGGAACCACAGGAAGAAGAAGGTGAAGATGATCGGCATCATTTTCATGACCTTCGCCTGCATCGGATCCGGAGGTGTCGGGTTCAGCCGCTGCTGGATGAACATGGTCGCGCCCATGATGATCGGCAGGATGAAGAACGGATCCTTGATCGACAGGTCGGTAATCCACAGCAGCCAAGGCGCCTGGCGCATCTCGACGCTTTCGAGCAGTACCCAGTACAGGGACAGGAAGACCGGCATCTGCACCAGGATCGGCAGGCAGCCACCCAGTGGGTTGATCTTCTCTTTCTTGTACAGCTCCATCATGGCCTGGGACATTTTCTGCCGGTCATCGCCATGCTGTTCTTTCAGGGCCGCCAATTTCGGCGCCACCGCACGCATACGGGCCATCGACTTGTAGCTGGCGGCCGACAGCGGGAAGAACAGCAGCTTGATCAGGATAGTCAGGCAGATGATCGAGAAGCCCCAGTTACCCAGGATCGCGTGAATATGCTTGAGCAACCAGAAGATCGGCTGGGCAATGAACCACAGGATGCCGTAGTCGACGGTCAGTTCCAGGCCTGGGGACAACTCCTTGAGTTTGTCCTGAACCTTGGGGCCGGCATACAACGTCGCAGTGGTTTCCACCTTGGCACCTGGCGCCGCGGTGAGGGTCGGCCCGGTGTAGCCAATGATGTAGTTGCCCTGGTTGTCCTTGCGGGTCATGACATTGTTGCTGTCACCCGGGGCTGGAATCCACGCCGTCACGAAGTAGTGCTGCAACCAGGCAACCCAACCGCCTTGAACGCTCTCCTTCAAACCGCCCTTGTCCATGTCTTTCATCGACACTTTCTTGTACGGCTCGCCACTTGTCCACAGGGCGGCGCCCAGGTAGGTCGCGGTGCCGGTAGCAGTTGTCGACGATGGATCGGAGCTGTTGTCGCGCTTGAGCTGCGCGAACATGTTGCCGTTCCACGCTTGCGCGCTCTGGTTATCCACAAGGTAGCTGACCTTGAGGTCATACTCGCCACGGTCAACGGTGAAGCGCTTGGTGTAGTTCACACCGTTATCGGTGTAGGTCAGGTCGACAACCAGTTGGTTCTGACCTTCCGCCAGTTGATAACTTTTCTGCGCAGCAGCGTACACGGGGCGACCCGACGCTCGTGCATCGGGGCCGTTGGCGCCAGTCAGGCCGCTTTGCGCGAGGTAGGTCAGCTCGCCACCGTTGTCGAACAGCTGGAACGGAATGTTCGGCATGTCCTGACGACGCGGATATTCAGGCAGATTCAGCTGGACGATATCGCCCCCGGTAGGGTCGATAGCGAAATTGAGCACGTCGGTCTTGACCCAGATCAGATCCTTGCTGACCACGACAGGGGTCGGCACAGGCAGATTTGCATCAGGATTGGCGCTGGGTACATCGGCACTGGCTTGAGTGTTGGTGCCCGGGACCGTTTCCGGCAATGCCGGCGAAGGGTTCTGGGTAGCCACATTCTGAGTCGGCAAAGCGGCTTGACCATAGTCCTGGTTCCATTTCAGGACCATGACATAGGCCACGACTGCCAGGGCGACGATCAGGATCGTGCGTTTAATATCCATGATTACTCGGCTATCGAAGAAGTACGGGGTGATGGGGCATCTGGAACCGGGTCGTAACCGCCGGCGTTCCATGGATGACAGCGACCGAGGCGACGAACGGTCAGCCAGCCTCCACGCAAAAGGCCATGATTTTCGATGGCTTCAAGCGCATAACAGGAGCAACTGGGGTGGAAACGACAATGATTCGCCATGAGGGGACTGATGGCGTAGCGGTAGAACTGGATCGGAACGATTGCCAGTTTACGCATCTTGACTGTCGACTCCTGCAGGTTCGGTATTCACTACTGGAGCGGGCCGGTTACGTGCAAGGCGCTTCCAGAGCTTGCCAAAATGCTGATGCAATTCAGGGTTTTCTACATCGCCCAAACCTTTTCGCGCGACGATGACGATGTCCCATCCCGCCAGGATGTCCTGGTGCAGACGAAACGAATCACGCATCAAGCGTTTCAAGCGATTGCGCTGAACGGCGAGCTTTACGCTTTTTTTACCGATGACCAGCCCCAAACGGGGATGTTCAAGGCCGTTCTCACGCGCAAGGAGCAGCAGGTTCTTGCCAGGCACCTTGCCGGATGGAGAGTCAAAGACTGCTTTGAAATGCCGGGCTGTCAGCAGACGCTTTTCCCGACCGTAGTCCTGACTCACCACCAGTGCCGAAGGATCAAACTGCCAGACGCTTGCGGCCCTTGGCGCGACGACGCGACAGGACGGTACGGCCGTTCTTGGTAGCCATGCGTGCACGGAAACCGTGGGTGCGAGCGCGCTTGATGGTGCTGGGTTGGAAAGTACGTTTCATGGTTGTTACCTGGTTCGTCCACAACGGGCCGGAATGGACCCCGTTTTAAGAGACCGGCGATTCTAGTGAAAGCGCAGCAGAAGGTCAATTTCCAACCAGCTATTACTTTTTTCATCTTATGGAGTGGGTGAAGGGGGTTGGCAATGAGCTGCTCTGTATCGCCTGAGTGGTGGATGGAGAGAGAGCAGTGGCCAGGCAGACGGTTGCACTGGCATCGCTCAAATATAAAAATAGAGAAGGGACTTATTTAAAGCTTTTCTGTAGAACTTATAGATATTAGCTAGGCACCTTTCTGTGGATAACCCCTTTCAGCCCAGAGCCGCCGCGCCTTGCAGCGATCGGTAAGTCTGTCCAGATCCGGTGCTGCGCCTGTGTCATTGCTCTGTACAGGCTGTGCATGAAATGAGTAGATATCCACAGCAGAGTTATGCACAGACCTCGACCCCCACTTGTGCATAGATCTCAAGGCGGGTTATCCACAGTGCTTAGCCAGCGGTGGACAGATCGTTTTCTACCCGTGCATGACGCAAATCTCCTGGCCTGGGGCGACCTTCATGTGGATAAGTGTGCGGCGCGTCGGTACAATGGCGGCTGTTTTTGCCTCACCGGCTTTCAATTCAGGGGATACCTGTGTCAGTGGAACTTTGGCAGCAGTGCGTGGAACTCCTGCGCGATGAACTGCCTGCCCAGCAATTCAACACCTGGATCCGTCCGTTACAGGTCGAAGCCGAAGGCGACGAACTGCGCGTCTACGCGCCCAATCGTTTCGTGTTGGATTGGGTCAACGAGAAATACCTGACGCGGCTGCTCGAACTGCTGGGTGAACATGGCAATGGGCTGGCGCCCGCGCTGTCCTTATTAATAGGCAGCCGTCGCAGCTCAGCACCGCGTGCGGCCCCCAATGCGCCGCTCGCGGCCTCTGTAGCCGCCAGCCAAGCCTCTGCAGCGCCGGCGCCTGTCGCTGCCACCGCTGCGCCGGCTGCCGCTGCTGAACCGCCACCCAGCACTGCCGCCGCGACCGCCAGCAACGAGCCGTCTCGCGACAGTTTCGATTCGATGGCCGGCGCCAGTTCGCAGCCCGCTCCAGTGCGCGCCGAGCAGCGCAATGTCCAGGTCGAGGGTGCGCTCAAGCACACCAGCTATCTGAACCGTACGTTTACCTTCGAGAACTTCGTCGAGGGCAAGTCCAACCAGCTGGCGCGCGCCGCCGCCTGGCAGGTGGCCGACAACCCCAAGCACGGCTACAACCCGCTGTTCCTTTATGGTGGCGTCGGCCTGGGTAAGACTCACTTGATGCACGCTGTGGGTAACCACCTGCTCAAGAAGAATCCGAATGCCAAAGTGGTGTACCTGCACTCCGAGCGTTTCGTGGCAGACATGGTCAAGGCCCTGCAGCTGAACGCGATCAACGAATTCAAGCGCTTCTACCGCTCGGTAGACGCCTTGCTCATCGATGACATCCAGTTCTTCGCTCGCAAGGAGCGCTCCCAGGAGGAGTTTTTCCACACCTTCAATGCCTTGCTCGAAGGCGGGCAGCAAGTCATTCTCACCAGTGACCGCTACCCCAAGGAAATCGAAGGGCTTGAGGAACGTCTCAAGTCGCGTTTCGGCTGGGGCCTGACCGTTGCGGTGGAACCGCCAGAGCTGGAAACCCGGGTCGCCATCTTGATGAAGAAGGCCGATCAGGCCAAGGTGGAGCTGCCTCACGACGCTGCATTCTTCATCGCTCAGCGCATTCGTTCCAACGTGCGTGAGCTGGAAGGTGCATTGAAGCGGGTCATCGCCCACTCGCACTTCATGGGTCGCGAGATCACCATCGAGTTGATTCGCGAATCCTTGAAGGATCTGCTGGCGCTGCAGGACAAGCTGGTAAGTGTGGATAACATTCAGCGCACGGTGGCCGAGTACTACAAGATCAAGATTTCCGATCTGCTGTCAAAGCGCCGCTCGCGTTCGGTGGCACGGCCGCGGCAGGTGGCGATGGCGCTGTCCAAGGAATTGACCAACCACAGCTTGCCGGAAATCGGTGATGTATTTGGCGGTCGTGACCACACCACCGTGTTGCACGCCTGCCGCAAGATCAATGAGCTCAAGGAATCCGACGCGGATATCCGCGAGGACTACAAGAACCTGCTGCGCACGCTGACAACGTGATGACTTTCGGCGCAGCTTTTAAGGCAAGGGACTAGACCATGCACTTCACCATTCAACGCGAAGCCCTGTTGAAACCTCTGCAGCTGGTCGCCGGCGTCGTCGAGCGCCGCCAGACCTTGCCAGTGCTCTCCAACGTCCTGCTGGTGGTCGAGGGGCAGCAGCTGTCCCTTACCGGTACCGACCTGGAAGTGGAACTGGTGGGCCGAGTGCAGCTTGAAGAGCCCGCCGAGCAAGGCGAAATCACCGTACCGGCGCGCAAGCTGATGGACATCTGCAAGAGCCTGCCCAACGATGCCCTTATCGACATCAAGGTCGATGAGCAGAAGTTGGTGGTCAAGGCCGGACGCAGCCGCTTCACGCTTTCGACCCTGCCTGCCAACGACTTCCCCACTGTCGAGGAAGGCCCAGGTTCTCTGACCTGCAGCCTTTCCCAGAGCAAGTTGCGCCGGTTGATCGAGCGGACCAGCTTTGCCATGGCCCAGCAGGATGTCCGTTACTACCTTAACGGCATGCTGCTGGAAGTTTCGGCAGGAGTCATCAGAGCCGTAGCCACCGACGGTCATCGCCTGGCCATGTGCTCGATGCAAGCGGATATCGGCCAGACCGACCGACACCAGGTGATCGTCCCGCGCAAGGGTATCTTGGAACTGGCGCGTCTTCTGACCGAGCCGGACGGCAACGTCAGCATCGTTCTGGGCCAGCATCACATCCGCGCCACCACCGGCGAATTCACCTTCACGTCCAAGTTGGTCGACGGCAAGTTCCCGGACTACGAGCGCGTGTTGCCCAAGGGTGGTGACAAGACCGTGCTGGGCGACCGCCAGGCCCTGCGTGAAGCATTCAGCCGCACCGCGATTCTGTCCAACGAGAAGTACCGTGGCATTCGCCTGCAGTTGGCCGCTGGCCAGTTGAAGATCCAGGCCAACAACCCGGAGCAGGAGGAAGCTGAAGAGGAAGTCGGTGTTGACTACGATGGCGGCTCCTTGGAGATCGGCTTCAACGTCAGCTACCTGCTCGACGTATTGGGCGTCATGACGACCGAACAGGTTCGCCTCATTCTGTCCGACTCGAACAGCAGCGCCCTGGTGCAGGAATCGGACAACGATGACTCCGCCTACGTCGTTATGCCGATGCGCCTCTAACAGCAGACCTCAATGTCCCTCAGCCGCGTCACAGTCACCGCGGTGCGTAACCTGCACCCGGTGACCTTCTCCCCCTCCCCGCGTATCAACATCCTTTACGGTGCCAACGGCAGCGGCAAGACCAGCGTGCTTGAAGCCATCCATTTGCTGGGGCTGGCACGTTCGTTTCGCAGCACCCGACTGATGCCTGTCATTCAGTACGAGCAGGCGGCGGCCACCGTGTTCGGGCAGGTGGAGCTGAATCAAGGCGGCCACAGCAATCTGGGTATCTCAAGAGAACGCCAGGGCGATTTTACTATTCGTATCGACGGTCAGAACGCGCGCAGTGCGGCTCAACTCGCAGAGATACTGCCGCTGCAACTGATCAATCCTGACAGCTTCCGATTACTGGAGGGTGCGCCGAAGATTCGTCGCCAGTTCCTGGACTGGGGAGTGTTCCACGTGGAACCTCGATTCATGGGAACGTGGCAGCGCCTTCAGAAGGCCTTGAAGCAACGTAACTCGTGGCTTCGGCATGGTACACTTGATGCCGCTTCTCAGGCTGCTTGGGATCGCGAGCTGTGCTCTGCCAGCGTCGAGATCGACGATTATCGCCGCGCCTACATCAAGGCCTTGAAACCCGTTTTCGAGCAGACCCTGAGTGAACTGGTTGAGTTGGACGGGCTGACGCTGAGCTACTACCGAGGCTGGGATAAAGATCGGGAACTCAGCGAAGTTCTTGCCGGCTCGTTGTTCCGCGACCAGCAGATGGGCCACACACAAGCGGGCCCGCAACGAGCGGATCTCCGTTTGCGCCTTGGCGCTCACAATGCTGCAGACATCCTTTCAAGGGGCCAGCAGAAACTGGTCGTTTGTGCGTTGCGTATTGCCCAGGGACATCTGGTGAGCCAGGCGCGCAAAGGCCAATGCATTTATCTGGTGGACGACCTGCCATCAGAACTGGACGAACAGCACCGGCGAGCGTTATGCAGGTTGTTGGAAGACTTACACTGCCAGGTATTCATTACCTGTGTAGATCACGAATTGTTGAGGGAAGGCTGGCAGACGGAAACGCCAGTTGCTTTGTTCCACGTGGAACAGGGCCGTATCACCCAGACCCACGATCATCGGGAGTGAAGGCATGAGCGAAAACCAAACGTACGACTCCTCAAGCATCAAGGTGCTGAAAGGGCTTGATGCCGTACGCAAACGTCCCGGTATGTATATTGGCGACACCGATGATGGTAGCGGTCTGCACCACATGGTGTTCGAGGTGGTGGATAACTCCATCGACGAAGCCCTCGCCGGCCATTGTGACGAGATCACCGTCACCATCCATCCTGACGAGTCTATTTCCGTCACGGACAACGGCCGCGGCATCCCGGTAGACGTGCACAAAGAAGAAGGCGTGTCCGCAGCGGAAGTCATCATGACCGTGCTGCACGCTGGCGGTAAGTTCGATGACAACTCCTACAAAGTCTCCGGCGGTTTGCACGGTGTAGGGGTGTCCGTGGTTAACGCCCTGTCCGAAAATCTGCAGCTGACCGTGCGCCGCGCTGGCAAGCTGTGGGAGCAAACCTACGTTCATGGTGTTCCTCAGGAGCCCATGAAGATCGTTGGCGACAGCGAAACCACAGGTACCAAGATTCATTTCAAGCCATCGGCCGACACGTTCAAGAACATTCATTTCAGCTGGGACATTCTGGCCAAGCGAATTCGTGAACTGTCGTTCCTCAACTCTGGTGTGGGCATCCTGCTGAAGGATGAGCGCAGTGGTAAGGAAGAGCTGTTCAAGTACGAAGGTGGCCTGCGTGCATTCGTCGAATACCTGAACACTAACAAGACCCCGGTCAACCAGGTGTTTCATTTCAACGTGCAGCGTGATGACGGTGTAGGCGTTGAAGTCGCCCTGCAGTGGAACGACAGCTTCAACGAGAACCTGCTCTGCTTCACCAACAACATTCCACAACGCGATGGCGGAACGCACCTGGTAGGTTTCCGTTCGGCGTTGACGCGCAACCTGAACAATTACATCGAGCAGGAAGGCCTGGCCAAGAAGAACAAGGTTTCCACCACTGGCGACGATGCCCGCGAAGGCCTGACCGCCATCATTTCGGTGAAGGTGCCGGATCCGAAGTTCAGCTCCCAGACCAAGGACAAGTTGGTTTCCTCGGAAGTGAAAACTGCCGTCGAACAGGAAATGGGCAAGTACTTCTCCGACTTCCTGCTGGAGAACCCGAACGAAGCCAAGGCCGTGGTCGGCAAGATGATCGACGCAGCCCGTGCCCGTGAAGCCGCGCGTAAAGCGCGTGAGATGACCCGCCGCAAAGGCGCGCTGGATATCGCAGGCTTGCCGGGCAAGCTGGCTGACTGCCAGGAAAAAGACCCTGCCCTTTCCGAACTGTACCTGGTGGAGGGTGACTCTGCAGGGGGCTCGGCCAAACAAGGTCGCAACCGCAAGACCCAGGCGATCCTGCCGCTCAAGGGCAAGATCCTCAACGTCGAGAAAGCACGTTTCGACAAGATGATCAGCTCTCAGGAAGTGGGCACGCTGATCACTGCGTTGGGCTGTGGCATCGGTCGCGAAGAGTACAACATCGACAAGCTGCGCTATCACAACATCATCATCATGACCGATGCTGACGTCGACGGTTCGCACATCCGTACCCTGCTGCTGACATTCTTTTTCCGTCAGCTGCCGGAGCTGATCGAGCGCGGTTATATCTACATCGCTCAGCCGCCGCTGTACAAGGTCAAGAAAGGCAAGCAGGAGCAGTACATCAAGGACGACGACGCCATGGAAGAGTACATGACGCAGTCGGCCCTGGAAGACGCCAGCCTGCACCTCAATGACTCGGCGCCGGGTATCTCGGGCGAGGCGCTGGAGCGCTTGGTCAACGATTTCCGCATGGTGATGAAGACCCTCAAGCGTCTGTCGCGGTTGTACCCGCAAGAGCTCACCGAGCACTTCGTGTACCTGCCGCCGGTGTCGCTGGAGCAACTGGGTGACCATGAAGCCATGCAAGCCTGGCTGGCCAAGTTGAACGTGCGCCTGCGCACCAGCGAGAAGTCCGGTCTGGTGTACAAGGCCAGCCTGCGTGAGGACCGCGAACGTAATGTCTGGCTGCCGGAAGTGGAAATCACTTCTCATGGCTTGGCCAGCTACATCACCTTCAATCGCGATTTCTTCGGCAGTAACGACTACAAGACTGTGACCGCCTTGGGCGCACAGTTGGCGACCCTGCTGGACGACGGTGCGTACGTCAAACGCGGTGAGCGCAAGAAAGCCGTGGTGGAATTCAAGGAAGCGCTCGACTGGTTGATGACAGAGAGTACCAAGCGCCACACCATCCAGCGCTACAAAGGTCTGGGCGAAATGAACCCGGACCAGCTCTGGGAAACCACCATGGACCCGACCGTGCGCCGCATGCTGAAAGTGACGATCGAGGACGCGATCGGTGCCGATCAGATCTTCAATACCTTGATGGGTGATGCGGTGGAACCGCGTCGCGAGTTCATCGAGAGCAACGCATTGGCGGTATCGAACCTGGATTTCTGACGTTCGAAAGCGATAGCTGCAACGAGCCCTGGGCACCCATGCCCGGGGCTTTTTTTTGCCTGCCATGGCGCCAGAGCCCACTGGCACACTTCCTGCGACCTCCTACCGCAACCCTGGGTGCGGTCAGGAATATGTGAATGCCGCTTTCCGGCCTTCGCGTATTGCTACCCGCCTGATAATCGATCATCGATAACGGTGCAGTGAGGTCAGCATGACAAACGGGACAGTGGAACAGCGGGTCTCCCCCGCGACGTTGAAGAAAGTGATCTGCGCGGCGGCCATTGGTAACTTCGTGGAATGGTTCGACTTTGCGGTGTATGGCTTCCTGGCCACCGCCATTGCCCAGCAGTTTTTCCCCAGTGGCGACGCCACCACCGGCTTGCTGAAAACCTTTGCGGTATTTGCCGTGGCGTTCGCTTTCCGACCCTTGGGTGGCATCGTGTTCGGCATGTTGGGTGATCGCATAGGGCGCAAGCGGGTGCTGGCGATGACAATTTTGCTCATGGCTGGTGCAACCACATTGATCGGTCTGCTGCCCACCTATGCAGCCATCGGTATCGCAGCGCCGATCATGCTGACCATCATTCGCTGTGCTCAAGGCTTCTCTGCCGGGGGCGAGTATGCCGGTGCCTGTGCCTACCTGATGGAGCATGCGCCACGCACCCAGCGCGCCTCGTATGGCAGCTTCGTTCCGGTGTCTACGTTCAGCGCCTTCGCCTGTGCTGCCGTCATGGCCTACGCGCTTGACGCCTCGCTGTCGCCTGAAGCCATGGCGAGTTGGGGCTGGCGGGTGCCTTTCCTGATTGCCGCGCCCCTGGGGCTGGTCGGCTTGTACCTGCGCTGGCGGCTGGACGAAACGCCGGCATTCCAGGCGGTCACCCAGGAGCACGATGTAGCCCACTCCCCGCTCAAGGAAACCCTGCGCAGCCATGGCCGGGCAATTCTGTGCCTGGGTGCGTTCGTCTCCCTGACCGCGCTGTCGTTCTATATGTTCACCACCTACTTCGCGACGTACCTTCAGGTGGCGGGCGGTTTGAGTCGCGCCACAGCCTTGTTGATTTCGGTTATTGCCTTGGTGTTTGCGGCGCTGATGTGCCCGGTGGCGGGTGCGTTCTCCGACAAGGTCGGGCGGCGCATGACGGTGCTGACCACGGGCGTGCTGTTGATCGTAGTGGTGTATCCATCGTTCCTGATGGCCAGTTCCGGATCGTTCGCCGCATCGGTAGTTGGCGTCATGCTGCTGGCGATCGGTGCCGTGCTCAGTGGCGTGGTCACGGCGGCGCTGTTATCCGAGACGTTCCCAACGCGCACGCGGTATACCGCTTCGGCGATCACCTACAACCTGGCCTATACGATCTTCGGTGGTACCGCCCCACTGATGGCAACCTGGTTGATCGGGGTGACCGGGAGCAACCTGTCGCCGGCGTTCTATCTGGTGGCGGTATCGGTATTGGCGTTGGCGGGCGGTCTGGCGCTGCCGGAGACGTCGAAGATTTCGCTGCATGGCGACGAAGGTGTGGGTGACGAGGGACATCGCGCGGTAGCGATCTGAACGTCATCGTAGCTGTGGGTCAGGGGGCGAGCAGCACGGCCTGTTCGCTGGCGCAGAGTTCGAGGAGGAAATCCCAGACCACTCTGAGCCGTACTGATTTGTGCAGCTCACGACGCGTGCTGATCCAGTAACTGCGCTGTATGGTTTCGCCGGGCAGCACCCGGACCAATCCGGGATCGTTGCCCGCCATATAGATGGGCAGCACGGCGATGCCCAGGCCTATCCTCGCCGCTTCCTGCTGGGCGACCACACTGGTGCTGCGAAAAGCGACGCTGGGCGCCCGGCAGAAGCTGTTGAGAAACAGCAGTTCCTGGCTGAACAGCAGGTCGTCGACGTAGCCGATCCATTGGTGCCGAGCCAGATCGTCACAGGTTTCCAGCGCGGGGCTCCTGGCCAGGTAATCGCGGCTGGCATAGAGGGCGAGACGGTAATCGGTGAGCTTGCGGGTGATGAGCAGGTCCGCACTGGGACGTTCCAGGTGTACGCTGATCTCGGCCTCGCGATTGAGAATGCTGACGAAGCGCGGCACCGCTACCAGTTCCACTTCAAGGCCAGGGTAGCGGTCGAACAATTGGCCGATGCGCGGGGTAATGAAGGCGATGCCAATGCCTTCTGTGACGCCCAAACGGATCTTGCCCAAGGGGTTGAAGGACTGGGTAATGTCCTCCTGAGCCAGCAATGCAAGGTTCTCCATGGCCTCGGCGTGCTTGAGCAAGGAGTGCCCGGCGGGCGTCAATTCATAGCCTTGGGCGTGCTGAACGAACAACGGTGTGCCCAGGTGTTTCTCGATGCTTTCGATGTGCCGGGCCACCGTGCTATGGGTTGTATTCAGGCGTTTGGCAGCGGTGAGCAATCGCCCGCTGCGCTGAAGCTCCAGAAAGAAACGCAGGTCGTTCCAGTCGAACATGGTTTTTCCCTTGGGAATCAAGCGCTCATGCCCGTTGCTCGAAAACGCACAGCAGGTGGGCGAAATTTGTTGTTTTCAACACGAAGCTAATCAATAACATGGGTCGGGACAAGAACAATAAAACGGCGCGAGGTCCCCATGCCATCAGCCCTACCCTCCTATGACTACGTCATTGTCGGCGCTGGCCCCGCTGGCTGTCTGTTAGCCAATCGTCTGTCTGCCGACCCCAGCGTGAGCGTGCTGCTGCTTGAAGCCGGTGGGCAGGACAACTATGCCTGGATACACATTCCCGTCGGTTATCTGTTCTGCATTGGCAATCCGCGCACCGACTGGTGCTTCAAGACCGAACCTCAACCCGGGTTGGATGGCCGCAGCCTGAGCTATCCTCGCGGCAAGGTGCTGGGCGGATGCTCGTCGATCAATGGCATGATCTACATGCGCGGCCAAGCGGCGGACTACGACCATTGGGCAGCGTTGGGCAACCCGGGCTGGGCCTGGAAGGATGTATTGCCACTGTTTCGCAAGAGCGAGAACCACTACGCCGGCGATACGGAGCATCACAGCGCCAAGGGTGAGTGGCGCGTGGAGCAGCAGCGCTACCGCTGGCCGATCCTCGAGGCTTTCCGCGACGCTGCAGAGCAGAGCGGAATTGCCAGCGTGGACGACTTCAACACGGGTGACAATCAAGGTTGTGGATACTTTCAGGTCAACCAGAAGGCAGGTATTCGCTGGAATTCGGCAAAGGCCTTTCTGCGCCCTGCCCTCAAGCGCCCCAACCTGACCGTCCACACCGGCGTGCGAGTCGACCGATTGGTGCTGGAGGCTGGTCGGGCCACGGCGGTGCTGGGACGCTGGCAAAACGTGGAACATCAGTTCCGCGCGCGCCGGGAAGTGATCCTGTGTGCCGGCGCCATCGGCTCGCCGAGCATTCTACAGCGCTCCGGTATTGGCCCACGGCCGCTGCTGGAGCGCCTCGGTATCCAGGTGCAGCATGAGCTTCCGGGCGTGGGCGGCAACTTGCAGGATCACTTGCAGCTGCGCCTGGTCTACAAGGTCAGCAAGACCCGGACCTTGAACCAGGTCGCCAACAGCCTGTGGGGAAAATTCGGCATGGGCGTGCGCTATCTCTATGACCGCAGTGGACCCTTGGCCATGGCTCCAAGCCAGTTGGGTGCGTTCGTCAAATCCGATCCTTCGCAGGCGACGGCCAACCTCGAGTATCACGTGCAGCCCTTGTCGCTGGAGCGTTTCGGCGAGCCGCTGCACAGTTTCCCCGCCTTCACCGCATCGGTGTGCAACCTGCGTCCGAAAAGCCGTGGCCGGGTAGACATCCGCTCTGCCGACCCGGACGTGGCACCGCTGATCGATCCCAACTACCTCAGTGATCCTGAAGATCTGCAAGTGGCCGCCGATGCCATTCGCCTGACCCGGCGTATCGTACAGAGCTCGGCGTTGCAGGGTTTCGCACCGGAGGAATACCTGCCCGGCGTCGACCTGCAAAGCGATGATCAGCTACGCGATGCGGCAAGACGCATAGGAACGACTATCTTTCATCCGGTGGGCACGTGTCGCATGGGCGCCGATCCGCTCGCGGTGGTGGACGCCAAACTCAAGGTCCATGGCATAGACGGGCTGCGCGTGGCAGATGCCTCGATCATGCCGCAGATCGTCTCGGGCAACACCTGCTCCCCGACGGTGATGATTGCCGAAAAAGCTTCACAGATGATCCTCGAAGGAGATCCCGCAACACCCACCACAACCCCCCGCACCACTGTAGCAGCGGCGTAAGCCGCGTCACCCTTGATCTTGATCTTGATCTTGATCTTGATCTTGATCTTGATCTTGATCTTGATCTTGATCTTGATCTTGATCTTGCCCTTGATCTCGCGCAGGACATTCAAAAGCAAGATCAGGATCAAAGGCGACGCGGCTCACGCCCTGTTACGGATAACAACAATAATCACTGTGCCCCACCGGGGCCAAAGGACGATAGCATGGCGGATTATCTGGAACGGCAGGGCGCGGCAGCGGCACCGGCGGCGCGTAGCGATGAGAAGAAGATCATCTTCGCGTCTTCGCTGGGCACAGTGTTCGAGTGGTACGACTTCTTTCTGTACGGCGCCCTCGCCGCAGTGATCAGCAAGCAGTTCTTTGCCGGGGTCAACGACACCACGGCGTTCATCTTCGCGTTGATGGCCTTTGCCGCCGGCTTCCTCGTCCGGCCATTCGGGGCCCTGGTGTTTGGCCGTCTGGGCGACATGATCGGACGCAAATACACCTTCCTCATGACCATCATCCTGATGGGTATTTCGACCTTCGCCGTGGGATTGCTGCCCACGTACGCAAGCATTGGTATTGCCGCCCCTATCATTCTGGTGATCCTGCGCATGCTGCAGGGGCTGGCCCTGGGCGGAGAATACGGCGGCGCCGCCACCTATGTGGCCGAGCATGCACCACCGGGCAAGCGCGGGTTCCATACCGGCTGGATTCAGTCCACCGCCACCCTGGGCCTGCTGCTGTCGCTGCTGGTGGTGTTGGGTTGCCGCTACATCAGTGGTGATCAGTTCGAAGTCTGGGGCTGGCGCCTGCCGTTCCTGCTTTCCATCGTTCTGCTGGGTATTTCCACCTGGATCCGCATGAGCCTGAGCGAGTCGCCGACTTTCACCAAGATGAAGTCCGAAGGCAAGACCAGTAAATCGCCGATCCGCGAGTCCTTTGGGTCGTGGCAGAACCTGAAGATCGTGCTGACTGCGCTGTTCAGCATCAACGCCGGGCAGGCCGTCACCTTCTACTGCGCGCAGTTCTACGTGTTGTTCTTCCTGACGCAGATGCTCAAGATGGACCCGGCGCTGGCCAATCAGCTGCTGATCATCAGCGTGGTCATTGGCGCTCCCTTCTTCGTGTTCTTTGGCTGGCTATCGGATCGAATCGGCCGCAAGCCGATCCTGATGCTGGGGTTGCTGCTGGCGACGTTCGCCTACTTCCCGCTGTTCAAAGCGCTGAGCCACTACGCCAACCCACAGATCGACCAGGCCACGCGCACTGCCCCGGTCACCGTGATGGCGGACCCGGCCACCTGTACCTTCCAGTTCGACCCAGTGGGCAAAGCCAAATTCGACAGCCCCTGCGACAAGGTCAAAACCTTGCTGGTCAAGTCAGGCGTGCCGTACAGCTCGGCGGCGCCAAGCGATGGCACTGATGTGGCAGTGACGGTCGGTGAGCAGCGTATCAATGGCTACGACGAGGCCGCGCTGCGTGCCGCGATCGCTCAGGCGGGTTACCCCGCGAAGGCCGATGCCACTTTGGTGAACAAGACCATGGTGGTGGTGATCATCGTCGCGATGATCCTGATTGCGACCATGACCTATGGGCCACTGGCGGCGGTGATGGTCGAACTTTTCCCCACGCGTATTCGCTACACCTCGTTGTCACTGCCCTATCACATTGGTAACGGCTGGTTCGGGGGGTTCCTGCCGACAGTGTCGTTCGCGCTGGTGGTGTATACGGGGGATATTTTCTACGGGCTCTGGTACCCCGTGCTGGTGACAGGGGTGAGCTTCGTGGTGGGGATGTTGTGTTTGAAGGAAACCAAGAACGTGGATCTGGATAAAGTGTGAGGCTTGAGGATCAGCGTTGCGATGGATGGTCTCCCTACCCCAGCCCCTCTTGGGCCGCCGTATCTACCCTAGGGGAAAGGGAACCATCCACCGCCGGTCCTGAAAAACTTATGCACCAGAATCACAAAAACGTCACAAAAGAAAATAAGCCGTTAATCCAATGACTTACACGACTTTTGAATAATCCACTGGAAAAACAATACACAAGTTATCCACAGAAATCAGACCACCGGCGTGGGCTCTATTTCCGGGTTTTCCGGCAATGCGCCCATGGCCTTCTGGGTCTGCTCGTTCCACTCCTGAACCCGATCATTGAGCGCCGCAATGGCGCGCGGCCCCGTGCCTTCGGCATACATCGGCTGGCCAATGACCACCTTGATCGTGCCTGCGTGCTTGCCCCAGCCTTCCTTGGGCCAGTACTTGCCGGCGTTGTGAGCGATGGGCAATACCGGTAGCTCGGCATTCACCGCCAGCGCGCTGCCGCTGCGGGTGAATTTGCCAATCTTGCCGTAAGGCACACGGGTCCCCTCAGGGAAGATCAACACCCACACACCGTCCTTGAGCAGGGCGTCGCCCTTGCTTGCCACTTCCTTGAGCGCCGCCTTGGGATTGTCGCGGTCAATGGCGATGGGCCTCAGCATGGCCATGGCCCAGCCGAAGAACGGCACGAACAGCAGCTCGCGCTTGAGCACTTGGCTCAGTGGCTGGAAATAGGCGGAAAGGAAGAAGGTTTCCCAGGTGCTCTGGTGATTGGAGACGATCACACAAGGGGTTGTCGGGATGTGCTCGGCGCCTTTGACCTGCACATCGATGCCCAGCATGACCCGCGTAAGCCACAGTGCACAGCGACACCAGTAGACGTTGATGAAGCGATAGCGCGCCTTGAACGACAGAAACGGCGCAATGAAAAAGCTCAGGGTGCACCACAGCAACGCGGTACTGCCCAGCAGCAGGTAAAAAAGAAAGATTCTGATCGCCCGCAAGGTCGACATGGCGGCTAATACCGTTAGGGGTGGATAAGTTGGCTGGCGACTGCGGCCAGGTCGTCGAAGATCAACGTGTTCGTCGGCAGATCCTTGGCCAGTGTGCGCAGGCCTTTGCCGGTTTTCACCAGCACCGGCTGGGCGCCCACGGACAGCGCGGTTTGCAGATCGGTCAGGCTGTCGCCCACGAACCATATATCGGTCAGGGGCTGGCCATAGTGCTGGCCGATGGTCTCCAGCATGCCTGGCCGCGGCTTGCGGCAGGTGCAGGCATCGTCTGGCCCGTGGGGGCAATAGACGATCAAGCCGACCTCGCCGCCCTGCTCCGCCACCAGCGCGCGCAAGCGCTCGTGCATGGCGTCCAGGGTAGCCAGGTCGTAGTATCCGCGCGCGATGCCGGACTGGTTGGTGGCCACGGCCACCGTCCAGCCGGCTCGGCTCAACTGCGCGATGGCCTCGATCGCGCCGGGCAGTGGCAACCACTCGGCAACCGACTTGATGTAGGCGTCGGAATCCTCATTGATGACCCCATCGCGATCGAGTATCAGCAGTTTCAAGGCTTACCCCAGCAACGAAATGTCGGCAACGCCCAGGAACAGACCGCGCAGCCGTGCCAGCAAGGCATACCGGTTGGCCCGTACGTTGGCGTCCTCGGCATTGACCATCACCGCTTCGAAGAACGCATCGACCGGCTCGCGCAGGGCAGCCAGACGGGTCAGCGCTTCGTTATAGCGACGCTCGGCCGCCATCGGGCCCACGGCCTGGTCGGCCTGGGTGATGGCCGAATACAGGGAGAACTCATTGGCGTTGTCGAAGTACTTCGGTTCCACGGTGCTGGCGATCTTGCCATCCGCCTTGCTCAGCAGGTTCGACACACGCTTGTTCACCGCCGCCAGAGCTGCCGCTTCCGGCAACTGGCGGAAAGCCTGCACGGCTTGCACGCGCTGGTCGAAGTCCAGCGCCGAACCTGGCTTCAGGGCGCGTACCGACAGATAGGTCGCGACATCGGTGCCTTCGTCTTCGTAGCGTGCACGCAGGCGGTCGAAGATGAATTCCAGCACCTGGTCGGCCAGGCCGGCGGACTTGACCTGGGTGCCGAGCGCCGACACGGCGAAGGCCACGGCATCGTTCAGGTTCAGGTCCAGCTGCTTGTCGATCAGGATACGCAGGATGCCCAGCGCTGCGCGGCGCAAGGCGTAAGGGTCCTTGCTACCGGTGGGCAGCATGCCGATACCGAAGATGCCGACCAGGGTATCGAGCTTGTCGGCGATGGCCACGGCCGCACCTGTCAGGGTGCTGGGCAGCTCAGCGCCTGCACCACGGGGCATGTACTGCTCGTTGAGGGCCAGGGCCACATCTTCCGGCTCGCCGTCGTTGAGGGCGTAGTAGTAGCCCGCCACGCCTTGCATTTCAGGGAACTCGCCGACCATCTCGGTGGCCAGATCGCACTTGGACAACACGCCAGCGCGGGCCGCACGCTGGGCGTCGCCACCGATACGCGGGGCAATGAAGGCGGCCAGTTTGGAAACCCTTACGGCCTTGTCGTAGACACTGCCCAACTGCGCCTGGAACACCACGTTCTCGAGGCGGTTGTTGAAGGTTTCCAGCGGCTGCTTCTTGTCCTGGTTGAAGAAGAACTCGGCGTCGGTCAGGCGTGGGCGAACGACTTTCTCGTTGCCCTCGACGATCTGGCGCGGATCCTTGCTCTCGATGTTGGCCACGGTGATGAAGCGCGGCAGCAGCTTGCCGTCGGCGTCCAGCAGGCAGAAGTATTTCTGGTTGTCCTGCATGGTGGTGATCAGTGCTTCCTGAGGCACTTCCAGGAAGCGTTCCTCGAAGGAGCACACCAGCGGCACCGGCCATTCGACCAACGCGGTGACTTCTTCCAGCAAGGCTGGCGGCACAATGGCGCTGCCCTCCTGCTGAGTGGCCAGTTCCGTGGTGCGGCGGGCGATCAGTTCGCGGCGTTCATGGGCGTCGGCCAGAACGTAGGCCTGACGCAGGTCCTCGCGGTAGCTGGCGGGGGAGCCGATACGCACGTCCTGGGGGTGATGGAAGCGGTGGCCACGGGAATGACGACCGGCTTTCTGCGCCAGGATCGTGCAGTCGATGACATCGTCACCCAGCAGCATCACCAGCCATTGGGTTGGCCGTACGAATTCTTCCTTGCGCGCGCCCCAGCGCATGCGCTTGGGAATCGGCAGGTCGTTGAGCGAGTCTTCGACGATGGTCGGCAGCAGGCTGGCCGTGGGCTTGCCGACGATGTTCTGGCTGAAACGCAGCTTGGGACCGCTCTGGTCGATTTCGCTGAGGTCCACACCGCATTTCTTGGCGAAGCCCAGCGCCGCCTGGGTCGGCTCGCCTTCGGCGTTGAACGCGGCCTGCAAGGGCGGTCCGTCGAGGTTGATGCTGCGGTCCGGCTGCTGGATGTCCAGGCCGGTGATCAGTACGGCGAGGCGACGGGGTGCGGCGTAGACGTTCTTGGCGGCAAAGTTCAGGCCGGCAGCGTGCAGGCCTTTCTCGATACCCGCCAGGAAGGCGTCGGCCAGGGTGTTCAGGGCCTTGGGTGGCAGCTCTTCGGTGCCCAGTTCAACCAGGAAATCTTGAGCACTCATTGCGCAGCCTCCAGCTTGGCCAATACTTCATCTCGCAGATCGGGTGACGCCATGGGGAAGCCCAGCTTGGCGCGGGCCATCAGGTAGGCCTGGGCCACGGCGCGAGCCAGGGTGCGTACCCGCAGGATGTACTGCTGGCGTGCAGTGACCGAGATGGCGCGGCGGGCATCAAGCAGGTTGAAGGTATGGGAAGCCTTCAGAACCATCTCGTAGCTTGGCAGCGGCAATGGCTGATCCAGTTCGAGCAGGCGCTTGGCCTCGCTCTCGTAGAAATCGAACAGTTCGAACAGCTTGTCGACATTGGCGTGTTCGAAGTTATAAGTGGATTGCTCCACTTCGTTCTGGTGGAACACGTCGCCGTAGGTCACCTTGCCGAACGGGCCGTCGGCCCACACCAGGTCATAGACCGAATCCACGCCCTGCAGGTACATCGCCAGACGTTCCAGGCCGTAGGTGATTTCACCGGTGACCGGGTAGCACTCGATGCCACCGGCCTGCTGGAAATAGGTGAACTGGGTGACTTCCATACCGTTGAGCCACACTTCCCAGCCCAGACCCCAGGCGCCCAGCGTCGGCGATTCCCAGTTGTCTTCGACGAAGCGCACGTCGTGGACCAGCGGGTCCAGGCCGATGTGCTTGAGCGAGCCCAGGTACAGCTCCTGGAAGTTGTCCGGATTGGGCTTGAGAACCACCTGGAACTGGTAGTAGTGCTGCAGGCGGTTGGGGTTCTCGCCGTAGCGGCCGTCAGTCGGGCGGCGGCTGGGCTGTACGTAGGCGGCGTTCCAGGTTTCCGGGCCCACGGCGCGCAGGAACGTGGCGGTATGAAAAGTGCCGGCGCCCACTTCCATATCGTAGGGCTGAAGCACCACACAACCTTGCTCGGCCCAGTATTGTTGCAGGGCGAGGATCAAGTCTTGGAAGGTACGCACGGCTGGCGTAGGCTGGCTCACGAAATTCACCTGTTTCTAGGGCTGCGAATATAAAGAGCGGGAGTATACCGCGAATCCGCGGCGCCTCTACCCATGGAGCCCTAATGCCTCGCTGCTTTTGGTGTACCCAAGACCCGTTGTACCAGGCTTATCACGACCAGGAATGGGGCGTGCCGCTGCGCGAGGCGGGCGCCCTGTTCGAGTTGCTTTTGCTCGAAGGGTTCCAGGCCGGCCTGTCGTGGATAACCGTGTTGCGCAAGCGCGAGCGCTACCGCCAGGTGCTGTTCGGCTTCGACCCCCAGCGGCTGGCGCAGCTCGGCGACGAGGAGATCGAAGTCTTGATGCAGGACCCCGGTATCGTGCGCAATCGGCTCAAGCTCAATGGCGTGCGCAAGAATGCTCGCGCGTGGCTGCAGCTCGAAGACCCGGTGGCGTTTCTCTGGTCGTTCGTCGGTGGGCAACCAAAGATCAACCACCTGCGAGATCGCAGCGAGATCCCCACTGAAACCGAAGAAGCCAGGGCCATGAGCAAAGCCTTGAAAAAAGCCGGCTTTACCTTCGTCGGCCCCACCATCTGTTATGCCTTCATGCAGGCGTCGGGCATGGTCATGGACCACACCCAGGACTGCGACCGTTACGCCGAATTGTCCCACTGAGGCTAGAATGGCGGCCTTGGCTATTCGGGGCGCAATAAGGAGTGATCTGTGGATAAGTTCAAAGGGGCCTTGATGGTCGGGGCCTTGCGGTTGTTCGCGTTGTTGCCGTGGCGCACCGTGCAGCGCGTGGGCGCGGGCATCGGCTGGCTGATGTGGAAGCTGCCCAACCGCTCCCGCGAGGTGGTGCGCATCAACCTGGCCAAGTGTTTTCCCGACATGGACCCGGTCGAGCGCGAGAAGCTGGTGGGCCGCAGCCTGATGGACATCGGCAAGACACTGACCGAAAGTGCCTGCGCGTGGATCTGGCCCGCTCAGCGCTCACTCGATCTGGTGCGCGAGGTCGAGGGGCTGGACGTGCTCAAGGATGCGCTGGCATCGGGCAAGGGCGTGGTCGGCATCACCAGCCACCTGGGCAACTGGGAGGTGCTCAACCACTTCTATTGCAACCAGTGCAAGCCGATCATCTTCTACCGTCCGCCCAAGCTCAAGGCGGTCGACGAACTGCTGCAGAAGCAGCGTGTGCAGTTGGGCAATCGAGTGGCCGCTTCCACCAAGGAAGGCATCCTCAGTGTCATCAAGGAAGTGCGCAAAGGCGGGCAGGTGGGCATTCCGGCCGACCCGGAACCGGCGGAATCGGCCGGTATCTTCGTGCCCTTCCTGGGCACCGTGGCGCTGACCAGCAAGTTCGTGCCCAACATGCTGGCCGGTGGCAAGGCGGTGGGGGTGTTTCTGCATGCGCTGCGCCTGCCCGACGGCTCGGGCTACAAGGTTATCCTGGAAGCAGCGCCCGAGGCGATGTACAGCACCGATACCGAGACGTCGGTGGCCGCGATGAGCGGGGTGATCGAGAAATATGTGCGGGCGTACCCGAGCCAGTACATGTGGAGCATGAAGCGGTTCAAGAAGCGTCCGGCTGGCGAGGCCAAGTGGTATTGAAGTGAGGGGTGTTCGCGCCCTGGCTGGGCGGTGCAGGACACCCGCCAGGCCTCCCTTCCCGGATCGCCGTGACGCCTAGCGATCCAACTTGCGCAAGAACACCACCATCTCCTTCTCCGCCTGCTTGTCACCCTGGGCCTGCGCAGCCGCGATACCCTGCTCCCAGGCGCCACGGGCCAGTGCGGGCGCACCTGCCCCGACATGCGCCTTGCCCAGCAGCTTCCATGCTGCCGAATATTTAGGGTCCAGCTCGACGCAGCGCGCCAGGTGTTCCGCCGCCCTGGCGTGCTCGCCCAGGTCCAGGTAGCCCTTGCCCAGACCAAAGCGCAGCAGCGAGTTATCCACACCCTTGGCGAGCATCTTTTCCAGTGACTCAAGCATGGTGTCGACTCCTTAGAAAAAGCTCAGGCCCACGTGGAACAGCTTTTCCACGTCGCGGATGTATTTTTTATCCACAACGAAAAGGATCACATGGTCACCTGCCTCGATCACCGTATCGTCGTGGGCGATGATCACCTGATCGTCGCGGATGATCGCGCCGATGGTGGTGCCTGGCGGCAGCGCGATGGTCTCGATGGGCTTGCCGATCACCTTGCTGGACTTGGCATCGCCGTGGGCAATCGCCTCGATGGCCTCCGCCGCGCCGCGGCGCAGAGAGTGAACGCTGACGATATCGCCGCGGCGCACATGCGCCAGCAAGGTGCCGATGGTGGCCAGCTGCGGGCTCAGGGCGATGTCGATCTCGCCGCCCTGGACCAGGTCCACATAGGCAGGGTTGTTGATGATGGTCATGACCTTGCGCGCCCCAAGACGCTTGGCCAGCAGCGACGACATGATGTTGGCTTCGTCGTCGTTGGTCAGGGCCAGGAAGATATCCGCCTGGGCAATGTTTTCTTCCAGCATGAGGTCGCGGTCCGAGGCACTGCCTTGCAGCACCACGGTGCTGTCCAGGGTATCGGACAGGTAGCGACAACGAGCCGGATTCATCTCGATGATCTTGACCTGGTAGCGGCTCTCGATGGCCTCGGCCAGACGCTCGCCGATCTGGCCGCCACCGGCAATCACTACGCGCTTGTTGCTCTGGTCGACCCGGCGCAGTTCGCTCATCACCGCGCGGATGTCTTCCTTGGCGGCGATGAAGAACACTTCGTCATCCGCTTCGATCACTGTGTCGCCGCGGGGCAGGATCGGTCGGTCGCGACGAAAGATCGCCGCCACCCGGGTATCGACCTTGGGCATGTGCTGACGAATCTGGCGCAGCTGCTGGCCCACCAGCGGGCCGCCGTAGTAGGCCTTGACCGCCACCAGCTGGGCCTTGCCGCCGGCAAAATCGATCACCTGCAGGGCGCCGGGGTATTCGATCAGGCGCTTGATGTAGTTGGTCACCACCTGCTCGGGACTGATCAGCACGTCAACCGGAATGGCATCGTTGTCGAACAGGCCGGAGCGGGTCAGGTAAGCGGATTCGCGGACCCGGGCGATCTTGGTCGGGGTGTGAAACAGGGTGTAGGCGACCTGGCAGGCGACCATATTGGTCTCGTCGCTGTTGGTCACCGCCACCAGCATGTCGGCATCATCGGCGCCCGCCTGGCGCAGCACCGTGGGAAACGAGCCACGACCCTGCACCGTGCGGATATCCAGGCGGTCGCCCAGCGCCCGCAGGCGATCCGGGTCGGTATCGACCACGGTGATGTCATTGGCTTCGCCGGCCAGGTGCTCGGCCAGCGTGCCGCCAACCTGCCCGGCGCCCAGGATGATGATCTTCATCCGCTACTCCTCAGTGGCCGCGTGCGGCGGCGATCTTGATCAGCTTGGCATAATAGAAGCCGTCGTGACCGCCTTGTTGCGCCAGCAGCTGTCGACCGTGGGGCTGCTTGACGCCGGCCGTCGTCGCCAGGTCCAGTTCGCGTGCGCCGGAGGTACGCGCCAGGAACGCTTCGATCACCTCGGTGTTCTCGGTCGGCAGCGTCGAGCAGGTGGCGTAGAGCAGTACGCCGCCCACGTCGAGGGTGGGCCAGAGCGCGTCGAGCAATTCGCCCTGCAGGGTGGCCAGGGCCGCAATATCGTCCGGCTGACGCGTCAGCTTGATGTCCGGATGGCGGCGGATCACTCCCGTGGCAGAGCAGGGGGCGTCGAGCAGAATGCGCTGGAACGGCTTGCCGTCCCACCAGGCGGGAGTATCGCGACCATCGGCGGCGATCAGCTGCGCGTCCAGGCCCAGGCGCTGGAGGTTTTCGCGCACGCGTACCAGGCGTTTCTCCTCCAGGTCCACCGCCACCACGCCCGCCAGCTGCGGCTCGGCTTCGAGGATGTGGCAGGTCTTGCCGCCGGGCGCGCAGCAGGCGTCCAATACGCGCTGGCCGGGCGCAAGGTCGAGCAGGTCGGCCGCCAGTTGGGCTGCCTCGTCCTGCACGCTCACCCAGCCCTCGATGAACCCTGGCAGGCCGTGCACATCGCAGGCTTGCTCCAGAACGATGCCATCGCGGCTGTAGTGGCTGGCCTGGGCGGCGATGTTCTGTTCGGCGAGCAGCCCCAGATAGGCATCACGGCTATGGTGGCGACGATTGACCCGCAGAATCATCGGCGGATGGGCATTGTTGGCGGCACAGATGGCTTCCCACTGCTCGGGCCAGAATGCCTTGAGTGCCTTCTGTAACCAGCGCGGATGAGCGGTGCGCACCACCGGGTCCCGCTCCAGCTCAGCCAGGATCTCGGCGCTTTCGCGCTGGGCGCGACGCAGGACCGCGTTGAGCAATGCCTTGGCCCACGGCTTTTTCAGCTTGTCAGCGCAGCCGACCGTTTCGCCAATGGCGGCGTGAGCCGGGATGCGGCTGTACAGCAGTTGATACAAGCCCACCAGCAACAGGGCATGCACATCGGCATCGGCGGCTTTGAAAGGCTTTTGCAGCAAGCGCTCGGCCAAAGCGTCGAGGCGCGGTTGCCAGCGCGCGGTGCCGAAGGCAAGGTCCTGGGTCAGGCCGCGATCACGCGCCTCGACCTTGTCCAGTTCTTTGGGCAGAGAGCTGTTGAGCGAGGCCTTGCCATTCAACACTGCGGCCAGGGCGCGGGCCGCCGCTAGACGCGGGTTCATTGACCCAGCACCGTGCCGACCAGGAATTTCTCGCGACGGCTGTTGAACAGGTCGCTGAAGTTGAGCGCCTTGCCACCGGGCAATTGCAGGCGGGTCAGGCGCAGGGCCTGGGCGCCGCACGCCACCGTCAAGCCCTCCTTGCTGGCTGCAATGATTTCACCCGGCTGGCCGGTGCCCTCGTCCAACTGCGCGGCCAGCACCTTGACGGCTTCACCGTGCAAGGTGCTGTGGCAGATCGGCCAGGGGAAGAACGCACGCACCAGGCGCTCCAGCTCGATGGCCGGGCGGGTCCAGTCGATGCGGGCTTCGTCTTTGTTCAGCTTGTGAGCGTAGTTGGCCAGGCTGTCATCCTGCACCTCACCTACCAACGTACCTTGGGCCAACCCATCGATAGCTTCGAGCACCGCGGCCGGGCCCATCTGCGCCAGGCGATCGTGCAGGCTGCCGCCGGTGTCCTGGGCACTGATCGGCGTGCTGACCTTGAGCAGCATGGGGCCCGTGTCCAGGCCTGCCTCCATGCGCATCACGGTCACGCCGCTCTCGGCGTCGCCAGCCTGCACGGCGCGCTGGATCGGCGCGGCACCGCGCCAGCGTGGCAGCAGCGAAGCGTGGCTGTTGATGCAGCCCAGGCGGGGTATGTCCAGCACCCCCTGAGGCAGGATCAAGCCATAAGCCACCACCACCATCAACTCAGGCGCCAGCGCCGCGAGTTCAGCCTGGGCCTCTGGGGCACGCAGGCTCGGGGGTTGCAGTACCGGGATGCCGTGCTCCAGGGCCAGTTGTTTCACCGGGCTGGGCATGAGCTTCTGGCCACGGCCTGCCGGACGGTCAGGTTGGGTGTACACGGCAACGATGTCGTGGGGGCTGGCCAGCAGGGCCTTGAGGTGTTCGGCGGCAAACTCGGGAGTGCCCGCGAAGACGATGCGCATGGAGTTCTCGCTGATAGAGGGGACGAACGCAAAACCTGCAAGGGCGGCGTACAGCCGTGAAAGAGGCGACTCGGTGTTACAGGTCGAGCCCCTTCACCGCTACCGCCTGCTTGCGCATGGAGTGCCGCAGGCGCGGATCACGCCTGCTGCTTGTGCAGTTTTTCCAGCTTCTTCTTGATTCGGTCGCGCTTGAGCGTGGACAGGTAGTCGACGAACAGCTTGCCGTTGAGGTGGTCGCACTCGTGCTGGATGCACACCGCCAGCAGGCCTTCGGCGATCAGCTCGTAGGGCTTGCCGTCACGGTCCAGGGCCTTGACCTTGACCTTCTGCGGGCGATCGACGTTCTCGTAGAAGCCGGGCACCGACAGGCAGCCTTCCTGGTACTGGTCCATCTCGTCGGTCAGCGATTCGAATTCGGGGTTGATGAACACCCGCGGTTCGCTGCGATCTTCGGACAGGTCCATGACCACGATGCGCTTGTGCACGTTGATCTGGGTGGCGGCCAGACCGATGCCAGGGGCTTCGTACATGGTTTCAAACATGTCATCGATCAACCGGCGAACTTCGTCGTCCACCACCGTCACCGGTTTGGCGAGGGTGCGCAGACGCGGGTCTGGAAATTCGAGGATGTTTAAAATAGCCATATGCGTATTTGCTGCACTGTGAGGTAAAGTCGGTATTTCGCGTGAGCACACATGATAAAGGGATTCACGGCATGAGGAAATCACTACTCGCCCTGCTACTGGTGGCGTTCGCCAGCGTGGTGCAGGCGCAGGTGCAGCTCAAGGATGGCTACCCGCAGCGTTACACGGTGGTTCGCGGTGACACACTCTGGGACATTTCCGGAAAATTTCTCAGCCAGCCCTGGCAGTGGCCGCATCTGTGGCACGCCAATCCGCAGATCGCCGACCCCGACCTGATCTACCCGGGCGACTCGCTGGTGCTCAGCTTCGTCGATGGTCAGCCTCAGCTCATGCTCGAACGCGGGGCCTCGCGCGGCACCATCAAACTCTCGCCACGGGTACGCAGCACGCCGGTGGCCGATGCGATTCCGAGCATTCCGCTGGAGTCGATCAACAGTTTCCTGCTCAGCAATCGCATCATGGACAAACCCGAAGACTTCGAGCAGGCGCCGTACATCGTCGCCGGCAATGCCGAGCGCGTGCTCAGTGGCATGGGCGATCGCATCTATGCACGCGGCACCTTCGACCCGAGCCAGTCGGTGTACGGCATCTTCCGTCAGGCCAAGACCTACACCGACCCGGTCACCCAGGAGTTTCTGGGCATCAACGCGGACAATATCGGCGGGGGCGAGATCGTTGCCAGCGAAGGCGACATCTCCACCCTGGTGCTGCAGCGCTCCAGCGAAGAAGTGCGGTTGGGCGACCGACTGTTCAGCGACGAGCAGCGCGCGGTGAACTCGACGTTTTTCCCCAGTCCACCGAGCACCGACATCAACGGCGTGATCATAGATGTGCCACGGGGTGTTACACAGATCGGCAAGTACGACGTGGTCACCCTGAACCGAGGAAAACGCGACGGACTCAACGAGGGCAACGTTCTGGCGGTGTACAAGACCGGCGAAACGGTGCGTGATCGCATCACTGGCGAGCAGATCAAAGTCCCCGATGAGCGCTCCGGGTTGCTCATGGTGTTCCGCACTTATGAAAAGCTCAGCTATGGTTTGATCCTCAACGCCAACCGCTCGTTGGCAGTAATGGACAAAGTACGCAACCCCTAACGTAGCAGCGGCGTAAGCCGCGTCGCCCTTGATCTTGATCTTGATCTTGATCTTGATCTTGATCCCAACGGGTCCCGATCTCAACCACGGGAAAACGCCGACGCGGCTCACGCCGCTGCTACTTTTGCACAGAGTTATCCACAGCTTGTCCTGCTGCTTGCGAGCCTGCCGACTCAAGGATGATCGGATGCCGCTTTTCGATACCGCCCTCACCCGCTGCACGGAAATTGAAGCCCGCCTGCGCCTGCACCATGTGCCGGACATCGGCTCGCAGCGCTTTCATAAACTGATCGCCGCCTTCGGCACTGCGGTCGATGCCCTCCAGGCGCCGGCTTCGGGCTGGCGCGCGCTTGGCCTGCCGAACAGCGCGACCAACGCCCGTAGCGATCCCGAAATCATCCGTGCTGCCACCGCTGCCATGGCCTGGCTAGAGCGTTCCGGCCAGCATTTGCTGATGTGGGACCAGCCTGAGTACCCGGCACTGTTGGCGGAAATTGCCGACCCTCCACCGCTGCTCTGGGTCGCCGGCGAGCCTGCCCTGTTGGACAAACCTCAGTTGGCCATCGTCGGCAGCCGGCGGGCGTCGCCGCCGGGCCTGGACAACGCCCGAAGCTTTGCCAGGAGCCTGGCCAAGGCCGGATTCGTCATCACCAGCGGGCTGGCGTTGGGGATCGACGGCGCGGCTCATCAGGCGGCTCTGGACGTGGATGGGCGAACCATCGGTGTGCTTGGCACAGGGCTTGAAAAATTTTATCCACAGAAGCACCGCGCACTCGCGCAAGCCATGCTCGACCACGGCAGCGCGCTGGTTTCCGAGTTTCCCCTGACCGCTTCAGCCCAACCCGGCAACTTTCCTCGGCGCAACCGAATCATCAGCGGCCTGTCCCTGGGTGTGTTGGTTATCGAGGCCAGCCCGGCCAGCGGCTCGCTGATTACCGCACGCCTGGCGGCCGAGCATGGTCGGGAAGTGTGGGCCCTGCCCGGCTCCATTCATCATCCCGGCGCACGTGGCTGTCATCAGTTGATTCGCGATGGCGCCCAGCTGGTGGAAACCATCGAGCACATCCTCGAAGGCCTGCAGGGCTGGAAACACGTGCCGGTGGAGGTCCCGGTGGCACCGTTGTACAACGACGACCCGTTGTTGAAGCTGTTGATCGCTGCGGCGCACACGACAGAGGCGCTGGTGCAGGCCTCTGGCTGGTCGCTGCCCCAGGTCATGACGCAACTGACTGAACTTGAGCTCGAAGGCCGTGTGATCAATCAGGCAGGTCGTTGGTTTGCGCGTGTCAGCTAAGTACACTGGCGCAAGTTTCCTAGCGGAGTGACAGCAGATGGTGAGCAGTTGGCGTGTGCAGCAAGCAGCGCGCGAGATTCGAGCGGGCGCAGTGATTGCCTATCCCACCGAGGCTGTCTGGGGCTTGGGTTGCGATCCGTGGGACGAAGAAGCGGTCTATCGCTTGCTGGCGATCAAGGAACGCTCGGTGGACAAGGGTTTGATCCTGATTGCCGATAATATCCGTCAGTTCGACTTCCTCTTCGAAGACTTCCCCGAAGATTGGATCGACCGCATGGCGGCCACCTGGCCCGGACCGAACACCTGGCTGGTGCCGCATCAGGATTTGCTGCCCGAGTGGATCACCGGTCAGCATGACAGTGTGGCGCTGCGGGTAAGTGATCACCCCCAGGTGCGGGAATTGTGCGCCCTGGTGGGGCCTCTGGTGTCGACCTCGGCCAACCGCAGCGGCCGCCCTGCGGCGCGCTCACGGCTGCGGGTGGAGCAGTATTTTCGCGGGGAGGTGGATTGGGTGCTGGGGGGTGCCTTGGGCGGCAGGAAGAGCCCGAGTGTGATCAGGGATCTGGTGACGGGCGAAGTGATTCGGCCTTGAGTGTTGTGGTGAATGGTCCCCTCACCCCAGCCCTCTCCCTGGGGGAGGGGGAGCTAAAGGCAAACTGCGGTGGATCGGCTGACGGTGATAGGCCCCCTCTCCCTGGGGGAGAGAGAGCTAAAGGCAGACTGCGGTGGATCGGCTGGCGGTGATCGGCCCCCTCCCTCAGGGAGAGGGAGCTAAAGGCAGACTGCGGCGGATCGGCTGGCGGTGATCGGCCCCCTGCCTCACGGAGAGGGAGCTAAAGGCAGACTGCGGCGGATCGGCTGGCGGTGATCGGCTCCCTCTCCCTCAGGGAGAGGGCTGGGGTGAGGGGACCATTCACCCCCGCCCCCCAGTCAACCCCCGATGCCCTCAAGGCACCAGAATAGTGGACCCGACCGTTTCCCGCGCCGCCAACGCCGTCTGCGCCTGCGCCGCATCCTTCAACGCATACTGCTGGCTGATTTCCACTTTCAGCTTGCCACTGGCGATCATCTCGAACAGCTCATCGGCCATGCCCTGCAGCGCGCCCGGCACTGCGTAGGTCGCTAGCGTCGGACGGGTCACGTACAGCGAGCCCTTCTGCGACAGCACGCCCAGATTCACTCCGCTCACCGCCCCGGACGCATTGCCGAAGCTCACCAGCAAACCTCGTGGTTCGACACAATCGAGCGAGGTTTCCCAGGTGTCCTTGCCAACGCCGTCATACACCACCGGGCATTTCTTGCCCCCGGTCAGCTCCAGCACCCTGGCGGCCACGTCTTCATGGCTGTAGTCGATGGTTTCCCAGGCACCCAGCGCCTTGGCACGTTGCGCCTTAGCCGCCGAACTCACGGTGCCGATGAGCTTGACGCCCAAAGCGGCGGCCCACTGACAGGCCAGTGAGCCCACGCCTCCGGCAGCGGCATGGAACAGAATGGTCTCGCCGGCTTCCACTCGGTACGTCTGGCGCAACAGGTACTGCACGGTCAGGCCCTTGAGCATCACGGCCGCGGCCTGTTCGAAGGTAATGCTGTCGGGCAGCTTGACGACCGCGGCGGCGGGCAACACGTGCAGTTCGCTGTAGGCCCCCAGCGGCCCTCCAGCGTGAGCCACGCGGTCACCCACCTTGAACTGGGTCACCTCGCTGCCTACTGCATCGACCACGCCAGCGGCCTCGGTGCCGAGCCCCGACGGCAGAGGCGCGGGGTACAGGCCACTGCGAAAATAGGTGTCGATGTAGTTCAGGCCGATCGCATGGTTACGCACGCGAATTTCCTGTGGACCTGGGTCCTTGGGTTCGTAGTCGACGAACTCGAGGACCTCGGGCCCGCCGTTGGAGCTGAACTGGATACGCTTTGCCATCTGCTTTCTCCTGCTGTCGTTCGGCTGAAAGCCACCATCGGACGCTTTTGCGTGATCGCCGTCAACTGTCTCGCGTGGATGGCAATGCTATGCTACGCGCCGACTTCGCCGCCGACCGCCGTTATCCACAGGCTGGCCGGCGCTCGCCCCTATCCAAGGTGATGCCATGAATACCCGCACCGAGGCCGTCAAAGCCTATCTACTGGACCTGCAAGACCGCATTTGCAGTGCGATGCAGGCTGAGGACGGCAGCGCTCGCTTCGTCGAAGATGCCTGGACCCGTGCGGCCGGAGGGGGTGGCCGCACCCGGGTGATCGAGAACGGCGAGCTGATCGAGAAAGGCGGGGTGAATTTCTCTCACGTGCACGGTACCGGCCTGCCGCCATCGGCCAGCGCCCATCGGCCGGAATTGGCCGGGCGCGGATTCGAGGCGCTCGGCGTCTCTCTGGTGATCCACCCGCGTAATCCGCACGTACCGACTTCCCACGCCAATGTGCGCTTCTTCATCGCTGAAAAAGAAGGCGAGGAGCCGGTATGGTGGTTCGGCGGCGGTTTCGACCTGACCCCGTACTACGGCAACGAAGAAGACTGCGTGCACTGGCACCGCATCGCCGAACAGGCCTGCCGCCCGTTCGGGGCGGACGTCTACCCACGTTACAAGGCCTGGTGCGATCGCTACTTCCACATCAAGCACCGCAACGAACCCCGTGGCGTGGGCGGCTTGTTCTTCGACGATCTGAATGAATGGGACTTCGATACCAGCTTCGCTTTCATGCGGGTCATCGGCGACGCCTTCATCGACGCCTACCTGCCCATCGTGCAACGGCGCAAGGCGCAGCCCTACACGGAGCAGCAGCGTGAGTTTCAGGCGTTTCGCCGCGGCCGCTACGTCGAGTTCAACCTGGTCTACGACCGCGGCACTCTGTTCGGGCTGCAATCGGGCGGTCGCACCGAGTCGATCCTCATGTCGCTGCCGCCGCAAGTACGCTGGGGCTACGATTGGAAAGCCCTGCCCGGCACCGAAGAGGCTCGGCTGACCGAGTACTTCCTGCAGGACCGCGACTGGCTCGGCGCTCACTAACTTCTCTGGATTCAGGAATTTCCCCATGGACAGCTACGTCGTGTTCGGCAACCCGGTCGGCCACAGCAAATCGCCGGCGATCCACCGCCTGTTCGCCGAGCAAACCGACCAGGTGTTGGACTACAGCACTCTGCTGGCACCGATCGACGATTTCGCCAGCTGCGCGCTGGGCTTCTTCAAGGAAGGTCTGGGCGCCAATGTCACTGTGCCGTTCAAGGAAGAGGCCTTCCGCCTGTGCAGCGTGTTGACCCCTCGCGCCGAGCGTGCCGGCGCCGTGAACATGCTGACCCTGCTGCCCGATGGCAGCCTGCGCGGCGACAACACCGACGGTGTGGGCCTGGTGCGCGACCTTACGGTCAATGCCGGGGTCAGTCTCACCGGCAAGCGTGTGCTGCTGCTGGGTGCCGGCGGCGCGGTGCGCGGGGTGATCGAATCGTTGCTGCAGGAACAGCCGGTGTCGTTGGTGATTGCCAATCGCACGGTGGAGAAGGCCGAGCATCTGGCGCAGATCTTCGCTGACCTGGGGCCGGTGGCGGCCAGTGGTTTCGACTGGCTGGAAGAGCCTGTGGATATCATCATCAACGCCACCTCGGCGAGCCTGGCGGGTGATCTGCCGCCGATTGCCGGCAGCTTGATCGAGCCGGGTGTGACGGTGTGTTACGACATGATGTACGGCAAGGAGCCAACGCCGTTCTGCCGCTGGGCCAGCCAGCATGGGGCGAGGTTGTCGCTGGATGGGTTCGGCATGCTGGTGGAACAGGCCGCGGAGGCGTTCACCTACTGGCGCGGCGTCGCGGTGGACACCGGGCCGGTGTTGCGCAGGTTGCGCGAGGAGATGGCGCGGTAGGTGAGGGTCTGGTTCGAGATCGGTGGTGAATGGTCC
>NZ_DFUE01000046.1:152299-157662 GCF_002379585.1 Pseudomonas sp. UBA4194 | reverse complement strand
CTACCTGCGCGACAACATGGCGTTCAGCATGGAAGAGAAATTCCAGCGCGAGCTGAATTTCGCCGTGATCGACGAAGTCGACTCCATCCTCATCGACGAAGCCCGTACGCCGCTGATCATCTCGGGCCAGGCCGAAGACAGCTCCAAGCTGTACACCGAGATCAACCGCCTGATTCCTCAGCTCAAGCAGCACATCGAGGAAGTCGAAGGCCAGGTGACTCAGGAAGGCCACTACACTGTCGACGAGAAGACCCGCCAGGTCGAACTCAACGAAGCTGGCCACCAGTACATCGAAGAAATGCTGACCCGCGCCGGCCTGTTGGCCGAGGGCGAGAGCCTGTACTCGGCGCATAACCTGGGCCTGCTGACCCATGTCTATGCCGGTCTGCGCGCGCACAAGCTGTTCAACCGCAACATCGAGTACATCGTCCAGGACGGTCAGATCCTGCTGGTCGACGAGCACACCGGCCGCACCATGCCCGGCCGTCGCCTGTCCGAAGGCCTGCACCAGGCCATCGAAGCCAAGGAAAACCTGAACATTCAGGCCGAAAGCCAGACCCTGGCCTCGACCACGTTCCAGAACTATTTCCGCCTGTACAACAAGCTCTCGGGCATGACCGGTACCGCGGACACCGAAGCGTTCGAGTTCGCCCAGATCTACAACCTCAACGTGATGGTCATTCCGCCGAACAAGCCGCTGGCGCGTAAAGACTTCAACGACCTGGTGTACCTGACGGCCGACGAGAAATACGCTGCCATCGTTGCCGACATCAAGGAAAGCATGGCTCAGGGCCGGCCAGTACTGGTGGGTACCGCGACCATCGAAACCTCCGAGCACATGTCGCGTCTGCTCAACGAAGAAGGCATCGAGCACAAGGTGCTCAACGCCAAGTTCCACGAGAAGGAAGCCGAAATCATCGCCCAGGCCGGTCGCCCCGGCGCCCTGACCATCGCCACCAACATGGCCGGTCGCGGTACCGACATCCTGCTGGGCGGCAATTGGGAAGTGGAAGTCGCGACCCTGGAGAACCCTTCCGAGGAGCAGATCGCCCAGATCAAGGCCGAATGGCAGAAACGCCACCAGCAAGTGCTGGAGTCCGGTGGCCTGCACGTGATCGCGTCCGAGCGTCATGAATCGCGTCGTATCGACAACCAGCTGCGTGGCCGTGCCGGCCGTCAGGGTGACGCCGGTTCCAGCCGCTTCTACCTGTCGCTGGAAGACAGCCTGATGCGCATCTTCGCCTCCGATCGGGTGAAGAACTTCATGAAGGCCCTGGGCATGCAGTCCGGCGAAGCCATCGAGCACCGCATGGTCACCAATGCCATCGAGAAGGCTCAGCGCAAGGTCGAAGGCCGCAACTTCGATATCCGCAAGCAGCTGCTGGAGTTCGACGACGTTGCCAACGAGCAGCGTAAAGTGATCTACCACATGCGTAACAGCCTGCTGGCCTCCGAGAATGTGGGCGACACCATCGCCGACTTCCGTCAGGAAGCCCTGGCCTCGCTGTTCGCCCAGCATATTCCGCCACAATCGCTGCCTGAGCAGTGGGACGTGCCGGGCCTGGAAGCATCCTTGCAGAGCGACTTCGGCGTGAGTCTGCCGATCCAGCAGTGGCTGGACGAAGACGACAAGCTGTACGAGGAAACCCTGCGCGAGAAGGTCATGGTCGAG
Source organism: Pseudomonas sp. UBA4194 (assembly GCF_002379585.1). Classification (GTDB taxonomy): domain Bacteria; phylum Pseudomonadota; class Gammaproteobacteria; order Pseudomonadales; family Pseudomonadaceae; genus Aquipseudomonas. The sequence goes on along the minus strand of NZ_DFUE01000046.1, from coordinate 155,990 downwards.
TTGCTGTCGGCCTACACCGAGAAGGAAGACCAGGCCAGCGCCGATGCCCTGCGTACCTTCGAGAAGCAGATCCTGCTGCGCGTACTCGACGACCTGTGGAAAGACCACCTGTCCACCATGGATCACCTGCGTCACGGCATCCACCTGCGCGGCTACGCCCAGAAGAACCCGAAGCAGGAATACAAGCGCGAGTCGTTCACCCTGTTCCAGGAACTGCTGGATTCGATCAAGCGCGATACCATCCGCGTTCTGTCCCACGTTCAGGTGCGTCGCGAAGACCCGATCGAGGAAGAGGCGCGTCTGCGTCGCGAAGCCGAGGAACTGGCCTCGCGCATGCAGTTCGAGCATGCCGAAGCACCGGGTCTGGATCAGCCCGAAGCCCTTGAAGAAGGCGCGGACGTAGCGGTCGCCACTGCCCAGACGCCGGTGCGCAACGAGCAGAAGCTGGGCCGCAACGAGCTGTGCTGGTGTGGCTCGGGCAAGAAATTCAAACACTGCCATGGCAAGATCGACTGATCGAGGCCTGACACCGGTTTGAAGCACTATCGCGCCGCGACAGGCCAGCCCCGTCGCGGCGTTTGTCCATTTATTGGCGGCGTCGACGATACGCCGCAGATTCCTCCAAAGGAGCGCTCACATGGCTGTTGGTCTTGGTCCCTTGCCTACGCTGCACCCTGTTCCAGGTTTTGAACTCGGCATTTCCAGCGCCGGTATCAAGCGCCCAGGGCGCAAGGATATCGTGGTCATGCGCTGCGCCGAAGGCTCCAGCGTGGCGGGCGTGTTCACCCTCAATGCCTTCTGTGCGGCGCCCGTGATTCTTTCCAAGCAACGCGTCGGCGGGGCTGTTCGCTACCTGCTGACCAACACCGGCAATGCCAACGCCGGCACCGGCGAGCCGGGCCTGGCCGCTGCCGAACGCACCACGGCCAAACTGGCTGAGCTGACCGGCGTTGACGCCAGCGCGGTATTGCCATTCTCCACCGGCGTGATCGGCGAGCCGTTGCCTGTGGAGAAGATCGAAGGCGCCCTGCAAGCGGCGCTGGATGATCTGTCCGTGGATAACTGGGCGGCCGCAGCCACTGGCATCATGACCACCGATACCCTGCCCAAGGGCGCCAGCCGCCAGTTCCAGCACGATGGTGTGACCGTCACGGTCACTGGCATCAGCAAGGGCGCGGGCATGATCCGCCCGAACATGGCGACCATGCTGGGCTACATCGCCACCGACGCCAAGGTGGCGCCAGACGTGCTGCAGGATCTGATGCGCGACGGCGCGAACAAGTCGTTCAACCGCATCACCATCGATGGTGACACTTCTACCAACGACTGCTGCATGCTGATCGCCACGGGCCAGGCCGATGTTCCGCCGATCACCGAAGCCACCGGCCCGCTGTTCGCTGCGTTGAAACAGGCGGTGTTCGAGGTGTGCATGGACGTCGCCCAGGCCATCGTGCGTGACGGCGAAGGGGCGACCAAATTCGTGACGGTCGAGGTGAACGGTGGTGGTAATCATCAGGAATGCCTGGATGTCGGCTACACCGTGGCTCATTCGCCACTGATCAAGACTGCGCTGTTTGCGTCCGATCCCAACTGGGGGCGTATCCTCGCCGCTGTTGGCCGCGCTGGGGTACCGGATCTGGACGTCAGCAAGATCGACGTGTTCCTGGGCCCGGTGTGCATCGCCAGCCGCGGCGCGCGTGCCGCGAGCTATACCGAAGAGCAGGGCTCGGCGGTCATGGCCCAGGAAGAAATCACCATCCGCATCGAGCTTGGTCGCGGGGATTGCAGCGAGACCATCTGGACCACCGACCTGTCCCACGAGTACGTGAAGATCAACGCCGAATACCGGACCTGATCCGACATCGGTGGTGAAGCTGTTCGCGGCTGTACGCCGCTCCTACAGGGGTTGTGATCTGGGGGCGGCGGCGTTGGTTTTCGCGGCTGTACGCCGCGCCCACAGGGGTTGCGATCTGAGGGGTGGCGGCGCTGGGTTTCGCGGCTGTACGCCGCTCCTACAGGGGGCGATAGATCTTCTGTAGGAGCGGCGTGCAGCCGCGAAGAGGCCGGCACATTCAACAACAATCGTCCAAGGATGCATTGCCATGTCCTACCACCTGATCATCGGCGACAAACGCTATTCCTCCTGGTCCCTGCGCGCCGCCCTGGCGCTGGACCTGGCCGGTGTCGACTACACCGAACACCTGATCAAACTCAACCAACCCGACAGCCGCCAGCGCATGCTCGAACATTCGCCCACGGCCAAGGTGCCGGTGCTCAAGACCGAACACGGCAGCATCGCCGACACGTTGGCAATCGCCGAATACCTGGCAGAACGCTTCCCCGACAAACACCTCTGGCCCCACGATATCGCTGCCCGCGCCCAGGCCCGCTCGGCGTGCGCACAGATGCACAGCGGTTTCTTCGGCCTGCGCGGCAACCTGCCGATGGACCTGCAGCGTGATGCCGGCCACGAAGCCATGCCCGCCGACGCCGAAGCCGATATCCAACGGATGCTGGCGCTGTGGCGCGAGTGCCGGGCAGCCAGCACCGAGCAAGGCCCGTATCTGTTCGGACAGGTAAGCCTGGTGGATGCCTTTTTCGCGCCAGTGGCGATCCGCCTGCGGACCTATCACGTCGAGTTACCCGCTGACGCAGCGGCGTACGTTGACACCATCTACCAGTGGCCAGCGTTCAAAGCCTGGCAAAAGGCTGGTCTGGAGGAAGAGTGAAACGAGTTCATGTGGCAGCGGCAGTGATCCGCGGCGCCGACCATCGCATCCTGATCGCCCGTCGTGCAGATTCCCAGCATCAGGGCGGTCTGTGGGAATTTCCCGGTGGCAAGGTTGAGGTCGGCGAAACCGTAGAGGCCGCTCTGGCGCGGGAGCTGCGCGAGGAACTGGGCATCGAGGTCGGCCAGGCGCGGCCCTTGATCAAGGTGCATCACGACTACGCCGACAAGCAGGTGCTGCTGGATGTCTGGGAAGTCACCGAGTTCACCGGCCAACCCCATGGCGTCGAAGGCCAGCCATTGGCGTGGGTCAAACCGCGCGAGTTGCCAGGCTATGAGTTTCCTGCGGCCAACCGCCCCATCGTCGCGGCGGCGAGCCTGCCTGGCCAGTACCTGATCACGCCGGATGGGCTGGACAATCCGACCCTGCTGCGAGGGCTGCAGAAAGCCATCGCCGGCGGCATCGGGCTTGTCCAGCTGCGAGCGCCCAACGGCTACGACCCGCAGTATCGCGATCTGGCCGTAGACGCAGTAGGGCTGTGTGCCGGGAAGGCGCAACTGATGCTCAAGGGCCCATTGGAGTGGCTGGGCGACTTCCCCGCGGCCGGCTGGCATCTCACCTCGGCGCAACTGCGCAAGTACGCCAGCAAGGGCCGACCGTTTCCTCAGGAACGCTGGTTGGCGGCCTCCTGCCATGACGCTGAAGAGCTGAATCTGGCACGGCAGATGGGCGTGGACTTCGTCACGCTGTCGCCGGTACAACCTACCCAGACCCACCCCGACGCGCAGCCGCTGGGCTGGGAACAGGCTCAGGGGTTGATTGCCGGGTTCAATCAGCCCGTGTTTCTGCTGGGTGGGGTCGGGCCGCAGGATCAAGCGCGGGCGTGGCAGGTGGGGGCGCAGGGCGTGGCCGGGATTCGGGCGTTCTGGCCGGGGGATTGAGGGTGGATGGTCCCCTCACCC
>NZ_DFUE01000046.1:7575-152255 GCF_002379585.1 Pseudomonas sp. UBA4194 | reverse complement strand
GGAGAGGGGGCTAGAAGCAGTACGCGGTGTTTCATCTGTCCGTGATCGGCTCCCTCTCCCCAGGGAGAGGGCTGGGGTGAGGGGACCATCCACCACAAACCCCAAGCCAGGCACCCCCAACCCAAACCTAACCCTTAACCGCCGCCACCCATAACACCTCCGCCACCCCTTGGCGGCGTGCAATGATCCGCGCCGCCACGAACAACACATCCGACAGCCTGTTGATGTAAGCCAATCCCACGCCGGCCAACGGCTCCAGCGCATTCAATTGTTGGCAGCGGCGTTCGGCACTGCGCGCCAGGCTACGACACACATGGGCCTGGGCGATCAACGCCGAACCGCCCGGCAAGATGAAGTTTTCCAGCGGCCCGAGTTCTTCATTCCAGGTGTCGATGGCCGTTTCCAGACGCTCGACTTCAGCAGCATTGAGGGCATGGTAAGCCGGCATGGCCAGCTCTCCCCCCAGGTCGAACAATCGATGCTGGCAGGGGGCAAGCACTTCGCTCACCTCTGCCAGGCGCGGGTCATCAGCCAGATTGGCCAGCAGCAACCCTAACTGACTGTTCAGGGTATCGACTTCACCGATGGCCTCCACCCGTGGATGGTCCTTGGGCACACGGCGGCCATCACCCAGGCCAGTCTCGCCTTTGTCACCGGTGCGGGTGTAAATCTTCGACAGGCGAAAGCCCATGGTCATATCTCCGTGGTCGGGGCCGGCAGGGTGTTGCTTGCCAGCGGCAGGCGCAAGGTGAAGCAGGTGCCCTGGCCTGGGGTGGAATGCACTTCCATCTGGCCCTTGTGGTTGTTGGTGATGATGAAATAGGACACTGAAAGCCCAAGGCCGGTGCCCTGACCAATTTCCTTGGTGGTAAAGAACGGCTCGAAGGTGCGCTTGCGCACGTTCTCGGACATGCCGATGCCGTTGTCCTCCACCTGGATCTCGGCCCACGGTGGATTGAGCCGGGTGCGCAGAATGATACGCCCGGGCTCGGAGCCGTCGGGCCGTTGATGAATGGCTTGGGCGGCGTTCTTCAACAGATTCAGCAGCACCTGCTCCAGCTCGTTGGCAGTGCCCGGCACCGGGCCCAGGGTCGGGTCGAACTGACGCACGATATTCTGGCCCTTGAAATCAAAACCGATGGCCAGGTCGAAGTCATTGCCGGCGATTTCCACCGCCTGATCGATCAGACCCGGTAGATCGCAGGGTGCCATCTCCCGCGTGCTGCGGCGGCTGAAGCTGAGCATGTGGGTGACGATCTTGGCCGCACGCGCGCCGGCTTGCTGGATGCCGTCCAGCAACTGCGGTATCTCGCGGCCTCGCAGGTAGGCATTGACCGTTTCCAGATCGATACCGGCCTCGCTGGCTTGCTCCAGGTTCCTGGGCAAGTCGGCTGACAGGCGGCGCCTGACGTTCTGCACGTTATGCAGGATGGCTCCCAGCGGATTGTTGATCTCGTGGGCCATGCCGGCGGCCAGACCGCCCACCGAGAGCATTTTCTCGGACTGCACCATCATCTCCTCCAGGGACAGGCGCTGAGTGATGTCGTCGATACGAATCACCACCCCGCGGCCGGCGCCGCCCATCAACGGATAGAAGGTGAGGGCATAGTGGCGCGGGGTGTCGTCCTTGACCCAGGTCACGCGTTCGATCTTGGCCACGGTGTGCTGCTCTACCGTGGTCTTGAGTTGCGGCAGGAATGGCTTGAGCGGCTCGAAGGCCAGAAAGATCGGCTGGTTCAGTGCCTCGTCCAGCGGCGTACCGGAGAGTGCACTGGCTTCCTGATTCCACTGGGTGACGTACAGTTGCTCGTCCAGCGCGATCAACGCCGAGGGCATGGAGTCGATGATGCTGTTGAGGTAGTTCTGGAAACCGGTGAGTTTCTTTTCGATCTTGCTGCGCACCTGGACCTCAAGCTCCAGCTTGCGGTTGGTGTGACGCGTTTCCTCGGCCAGGCCCTGGGCCTGATCGTACGCGGCCTGGGATTCGTCGCGGGCGCGCTTGAGTTGCTGCTCCCGGGCTTCGATACGCGACAGCATGGTGTTGAACGCTTCGGCCAGGCTGCCGATTTCGTCATGGTTGCCGCGTCCGGCACGCAGGGCGTAGTTCTCTTCTCGGGTGACCTGGCGCGACAGCTCTTCGAGGCGGTAGATGGGTTGGGTGATCAGGCGTTTGATCTGCCGGGCGATGACCATCCAGAGCAACACGCTGAACACCAGAATCCCCAGGCTGGCGGTGAGGGTGCCGGTGTAGAAGGCCACCGGCAGCTCGCTGCTGGCCACCAGCAACAGGTGGCCCGAGTTGGACAGCGGCACCAGTTGCGTGCTGCGAAACTCGCTGGCGCGCCAGTCCTGGATCGCGGAGAAATGGTTGGGCAACTTAAGGCGGTCGCCGTGCTGTAACTGCGAGAGCAACTTGCCGTCGGCGTCGTACACCGCGGCCGCGCGCAGGGGGGAGTAGCTGTTAAGTTCGCTGAGCAGCGCTTCGGCGTCTTGTGGGGAACGAAGCGCCTGCTGCGCCAGGCCCGGATTGGAGACGAGACGGCCGATGGTCAGCAAGGCCTGGGGCGCCATGCTTTCCTGGGAGATCCAGTAGGCAGCGCTGATGAAGGTCAGGTTGGCGACCAGCAATACGGTGGTCAGCAGCACCAGCAGGGCAGCCAGCAGTTTCTGGCCAACCGGCAGGTTTTCGAGTCTCTGGCGCAAGGGCATCGAGGGTTCGCTTTCAAGGCAGGGCAGGGGCGCAGTGTATCAAAACTGGCCGTGCCGGTTGTGGGGTGTCAGTACCGGCCCCTTCGCGGCTGCACGCCGCTCCTACAAAAGCACCCCACACCCCTTCAATCCCCCACACCCACCCCCTGTAGGAGCGGCGTACAGCCGCGAAGGCCGCCCCTCGGTCTCAACCCTTGCGCTGCAAAAACGCCACCAACCGCGCCCGCAACCTGCGCAGCTGCGGCACATCGCAGCCTTGCCGCGCTGCGGCATCGCACACATAGCCCAACAGATAGTCGATCTCGGTCCGCCGCCCCTGGCTGACATCCTGGTGCATCGAAGAATAATTCGCCGCGGTGGCCTGAATCACCCGCTCCACTTCCTCATGCAAGCCCCGCGCGGCATCCGCTTGGCCACAGCTTTCCAGCACCTGCGCCAGTTCGGCACACAACGTCGCGACTTCGCACCCATGCTCCACCAGCCCGCCATTGCGGCAGTCATACAGCACCGTCAGCGGGTTGATCGCACAGTTAAGGGCCAGCTTGCGCCACAGGCGGGCGAGGATGTCAGGTGTCCACTGATGAGGGATGCCAGCGCCCGCCAGGTCGGCCAACAGCCCGCTGTTGTCAGGGCTTGCCGAAGGGTCGGCAGCGCCAAGCCAAGTGAAGCCCTGGCCAGCGAACACCACCTTGAAATCAGCCGTGCGAAACGCCCCCTCGGTGCTGGAGGCAAACAGGCAGCGGCAGTGACCCAGCAAGGCCGCGACAGCCTGTTGGCTGCCCATGCCGTTCTGCAACAGCACGACTTGCGCGCCTGGCGCCAACCGCGGGATCACCCCCTTGATCGCGTCCACGGCGTCATAGGCCTTGCATGCCAGCAGCAGCCGATGAATCTGCCCGGTGTCGGCCACGGTCTGGGCCGCGATCGGGTAACGCTCGCAGCGCCCCGGCTCACTCAGTTCCAGGCCTCCGGCCGCCTGGTACGCCTGCAGTCGCTGGGCATCGCGTAACACCAACTGCACTGGCACGCCGGCACGCGCCAGCCTGCACGCCCACAGGCTGCCGAGACTGCCCACGCCGAGCACGTGCCAGGTGCGGCCCATCAGCCTTTGGCCGGCATCCGCTTGGCGGTCACCAGCCCTGTGGCGTAGGAATCGGCCAGCAATTGGCTGGCTTCCTCGAACAGGGTATCGGCCTCCAGCGGCAGGCTTTTGGCATCCAGCCCTACCAGACTGATGCCGGCAGTGATCCGCAGGTCGCCCGCAGTGGTCATGAAGCCCTTGAGATTGAGCCCATCATGCAAGCGCTTGAAACTGCTGGGGGCGCACTCCTGCAGATCGGCGGGCAGCGTCACCAGCACGAAATGGCGATCGTCCAGACGCGCCAGCACGTCCAGTGGGCGGACCATCTGTTGCAGGCGCCGACCCACGGCCTGAATCAGTTCGTCATAGAAGTCGCCACCGTGCTCACGCTGCAATTGCGCCGCATTCTGCACGCCGATCAACAAATAGCAGATGGCCCCGCCGCGAGCTTGTACCTGACGCAGCGCATCGGCCAGGCGCTGGCGCAGATAGCGGGCGTTGCCCAGCCCGGTCAGGGAATCCACCACGTTGCGCTGTTCCAGGCTGGCGATGTTCTGACGCAGCAGGCGGTTTTCCTGACGCATCCGCTGCAGGGAGCTGCACAGGCGGTCTGCGGCGTAAACACGAGGCAGCAGTTGCAACTCCAGCTGGGCCGGATGGATCACTTCGTCGATACCGTTGTCAGCTGTCTCGTCCAACAGCACCTGCGGATCGCGGTCGGTGAACAGCAGGGTGTAGGTGTAGTGGTCGCCCATTTCGTCCAGTTGCTGCACCCGCGATGCCAGCGCCAGCCCGGCGTCACCGGCGGTCAGCAGCAGGTCTGCCGATTGCTGCTCCAACACTGTGCGCGCTTCGCCGGGGGAGGTCTGCCGGATATTGATGTAGCCATTGTTGCGCAAGATACCGCTGATCCGGTCACTCCAGGCAGGGTCGTCGTTGACCAGCAAAATACTCAGATTGGGGTTCGACATGGGTGGCTCGTGTGGAAAAGGAGGATGACCCTCGCCTGAATTCAAGCAGCGGGTGCATTTCATAATGCTGGCACCCTTATAATGACCCGGCATTTTAGTCGTCAAGCCAGGCGTGCTCCTTCTTTCATCGAGCCGCCGATTTATTTTTCGGAGATAACACATGCCCTCGTTCGACGTAGTGTCCGAGCTGGACAAGCACGAAGTCACCAACGCGGTCGACAACGCCATCAAAGAGCTCGATCGCCGCTATGACCTGAAGGGAAAAGGCAGTTTCGCCTTCAAGGACCTGACCGTGACCTTGACCGCCGAAGCCGAGTTCCAGCTTGAGGCGATGATCGAAATCCTCAAGATGGCACTGGTCAAGCGCAAGATCGACGTGCAGTGCCTGGAGATCAAGGACGCCTACGCCTCAGGCAAGGAAATGAAGCAGGAAGCCATCCTGCGCGAAGGTATCGAGAAGGAGCTGGCAAAGAAAATCGTCGCCCATATCAAGGACGCCAAGCTCAAGGTACAGGCCGCCATTCAGGGCGAGCAGGTGCGGGTGACCGGCAAGAAGCGCGACGACCTGCAAGAGGCCATCGCGGCCCTGCGCGCCAAGGAATTCGGCATGCCGCTGCAGTTCAACAACTTCCGCGACTGATGAACCTTGGGTGCCAGGCGGCGTCCGACCTGTTGCGGCCGCGGTCGGGCGCCGTCCGAAGCCCGCAATAACACACGCAATACGGAGGTAGGAGAACCCCATGGATTTGAACGCTGAAGTCGGTCACCTGGTCCAGGCATCACAAGCCTGGATTCCGATGGTCATGCAATACGGCAGCAAGGTCATCCTGGCCTTGGTCGTACTGTGCGTCGGCTGGTGGCTGATCAACAGAGTCACGGCCAGTCTGCAGAAACTGTTGGCGCTGCGGCACATTGACCTGGCGCTGCAGCGCTTTATCGGCACATTGGCCAACATCATCCTGAAGATTCTGCTGTTGGTGAGCGTGGCTTCGACGGTGGGGGTTGAAACCACCTCGTTCGTCGCCGCCATCGGTGGTGCGACCGTGGCCATCGGCCTGGCGCTGCAAGGCAGCCTGGCGAACTTCGCCGGTGGCGTCCTGATCCTGTTGTTCCGTCCGTTTCGCATCGGCGACTGGATCGAAGCCCAGGGTGTGAGCGGTACCGTGGACTCGATCCAGATCTTCCACACCGTGCTGCGCACCGGCGACAACAAGACGGTGATCCTGCCCAACGGCAATCTGTCCAACGGCATCATCACCAACACCAACCGCCAGCCAACCCGCAAGATCACTTTCGATATCGGCGTGGACTACGATGCCGATCTGCAGAAGGCGCGGGAGATCCTCCTGGACCTGGCCAAGGACCCACGAGTGCTGCAAACGCCGGCGCCCGAAGCGGTGGTGGCGGCGCTGGGTGACAGTGCTATTACCGTGTCTTTGCGGTTGTGGGTGAACACTGGCGACTTCGGCGGCGTGACCAACATGCTCAACGGTGAGATCCGTGACCGCCTGCGCGCCGAGGGGATCGACATTCCGTTCCCGCAGCGGGTGATTCGAGTCATGCAGGAAGGCGAGGCCAAGTAGGCCTTGCCCTGGCAATGAAAAAGCCCCGGCCTGGATGGTCGGGGCTTTTTTGTGGCCGCTGGGTGAGAAGGGACTGAAAGTGTACGCGCGGTGGTGATTGCCAGTCATCCACATCCTCTCCCCGAAGGAGAGGGCTGAGGTGAAGGGGTCATTCACCACCGATCTAGACCTGGCTGTCCGCTCCCGCCGCTTCCTCGCGCGCAATCCGCGCATTCTCCTGCTTCCAGTGCAGCGCAATCAGCAGCAGCGTAGGCACGCCCAGCAACGCGGTGATCAGGAAGAAGTTGTGATAGCCGAACTTCTCCACCATCACCCCCGAATACCCGCCGATCAGCCGTGGCAGCAGCAGCATGATCGAACTGAGCAGTGCATATTGCGTCGCCGAGAACTTCAGGTTGGTCAGGCTCGACAGGTAGGCTACGAACGCCGAGGTCGCCAGGCCCGAGCTGAAGTTGTCCAGGGAAATGGTCAACACCAGCATTTTCAGGTTCGGGCCCATGTCCGCCAGCATCAGGAACAGCAGGTTGGTGCCGGCCGAGGTCACGCCGCCGATGAACAGGATCGGCAGGATTCCGAAGCGCACGATCAACAGCCCGCCCATGCCGGCGCCCAGCAGCGTCATGATCAGGCCGAAAATCTTGCTGACGCTGGCGATCTGATCCTTGGTGAAGCCCTGGTCGATGTAGAAGACGTTGGCCATCACGCCCATCACCGTATCGGACATGCGATAAGTGGCGATCAGACCGAGCAGCAGCAAGGCCTGCCAGCGATAGCGCAGGATGAAGTCGTTGACCGGTGTGAGCACAGGCGCCAGGCCGCGTCTGCCCATGGAGGACAGGCACAGGGCAGTGAGGATGATATAGAGCAGGGCGCGCAGGAAGGCACGGTCTTCGAGCAACAGATCCACCAGGCTTTCGCTGCCGAACAGCACGCTGGCGAAGTCGGTGTTGTACAACTGCGTGAACATCGCCGGTACCGACACCAGCAGCACGATCAACACGAACACCGACGCCAGTTGGTGGGTGAAGCCATAACGTGCCGCCGACAGTTGGGTGCGCATGGCCACCGGAGGTTCGCGCATGACCAAGGTGGTGATCAGTGCGGGCACCATCAGCACGCCAAACAGCATGTAGGTGCTCGCCCAGGCCTTGTGCAGGTAGGCGAATCCGGTCGAGCCGAAGCCTTCGGCAAAGTACAGCGCACCGGCGGTAGCGAGCAGGGCAGCAACGCGGTAACCGGCCATGTAGCTGGCCGCCAGGGCTGCCTGGCGCTGATCCTCGGCGATTTCCAGGCGATAGGCATCCACCGCGATATCCTGGGTCGCGGAAGCGAAGGCGACGACGACAGCAATCGCGATCAGCCAGGACAGGTGCTTTTGTGGGTCGCAGAAACTCATGCCGATCAGGCCAAGGATCACCAGCGACTGGGCCAGGACAAGCCAGGAGCGACGTCGCCCTAGCTTGCCCAGCAAGGGCAGGCGCCATTGATCGAGCAGCGGCGACCAGACCCATTTGAAGGCGTAGGCCAGACCGATGAGGCTGGCATAGCCGATGGTTTCGCGGGCGACACCCGCTTCACGCAACCACACCGAAAGGGTTGAAAACACCAACATGTACGGCAGACCGGCAGCAAAACCGAGCAACAGAAGCACAACGGTGGACGGGCTGGCATAAGCGGCGAGCGCGGCGCGCCAGGTTTTACGGGGCATGGGCTGGAATCTGCCTCAGTTTACGAAAACAAAGCGCGCACTCTAACCGCATGGCGACTCCGGGCGCCAGCCATGGCACCCCATATCCACGCGATTCTTCATGATCAGCACGCCTTCGCTGCGTAATCGCGCCCGTTGCTCGTCGCCACCCACCGTCCCGCAGGCCAGGCTCAGGCGGCCACCGGCGGCGATCACACGGTGCCAGGGCAGGCGACTACCGTCGGGCAGTTGGCTCAACGTGCGGCCCACCCATCTCGCTGCACGCCCCAGCCCCGCCAACTCGGCGAGCTGACCATAGGTCACCACTTTGCCTTCGGGCACTTGAGCCAGCACGGTGTACAGCGCTGTGCGACGAACTGCCGCAGGGTCATCAGGGTTATTTTGCATTTGGGAATTGAACTCATCCATGCTCTGCGGGTCTGTGCTAGCTCAGGTCTTGTCCAACGGGATAATGCCGTAATTTCCACGAACTTGAGCCCTGAATTCGCTTATGTTATCGAGAACTCTACTGTGCTTCGCTGTGGCTTCGGCCTCTACTGCCGCCATGGCAGACACCGTCTGGCTGAAGAACGGCGACCGTATCAGCGGCAAGATTACCGTGTTCGACGGCGGCAAGTTGATGGTGACGACGGACTACGGCGGCTCGATTCCCCTGGACTGGAAGAAGGTCAAGACGCTGGAAAGCGATCAGGAATTACTGGTCAAGCAGGATGCCTACACCGGCGAGAAAGCCAAGTCGCTCAAGGCTGCCGAGGATGGCAAGGTCACCCTGGAAAATGGTGAGGCGCCCAAGACCGTGGATCTGGCCAGCATCCAGCAGATTATCAAGCCGAAACCGGTGGTCACTGACCTGCAGATCAAAGGTAACGTCGACCTGGCGCTGGACTACAAGCGCGCCGAGACCGACACCGATGATTACAACGTTGCCTTCAAGACCACCGCTCGCCATGGCAAGTGGCGTCACATTGGCGCGGGTGAATACAACCGCGAGTCCCAGGACAGCGTGGTCACCACCGACAACTACAACCTGGAATACTCCCTGGACCGCTTTCTCACCGAGCAATGGTTCTGGCAAGGGCGGCTGGATTTCAAACGCGACCACATCGAAGATCTGGAGCGCCAGCGTACCGTGGGTACCGGCCCGGGCTATCAGTTCTGGGATGACGAACTGGGCGCCTTCTCGCTCGGTGGCCTGATCAACCGTACCGACTACCAGTATTCGGACGGCGGCAAGGACAACTTCTACTCCGTAGCCATGAAGTGGGATTACAACCGCTACCTGATCGGCAAGACGGTGCAACTGTTCAGCAACGGCGAACTCGGCAAGCCGATCGGCAACGTTGCCGACTACAGCCTGGATGCGGAAATCGGCCTGCGCTACAAAGTCACCGAATGGGCTTCGCTGAACCTCAAGGCCGAAAAAGACTTGATCAGCGGCACCAGCAACGCCGACCTCGACACCACACGCTACACCGCCGGCTTCGGCGTCGCCTGGTAACGCGACAAGGTTCGCGGCCCCCCCAGCCGCGAACCAATCCCCGTAGCAGCGGCGTAAGCCGCGTCCTACCCCCCACCCATACCCCAAACTCCATACCACCCAGCAAGACGCGCCTCACGCCGCTGCTACGGCGTGGTAATTTTGCGTTCATCTGTTTCCCTTCTGAAAGGACGTCTCGATGAGCGAAAACACCCAGCGCCAGGCCCGGGAGCTACTGCTCAAGGAGTACCGCGGCACACTGTCCACCCATTCCAAGGCCATGCCCGGCTTCCCCTTCGGCTCGGTGGTGCCGTATTGCCTGGATGCCCAGGGCTATCCGCTGATCCTCATCAGTCGCATCGCCCAGCACACCCACAACCTGCTCAAGGACCCCAAGTGTTCGCTCTTGGTGGGCGAGCGGGATGCCGAAGACGTTCAGGCCGTGGGTCGGCTGACCCTGCTTGCCCAGGCGCGCAAGCTCGAAGACCCAGAGCAGATCGATGCTGCGGCGCAGCGCTACTACCGGTTCTTCCCGGAATCGAAGAACTACCACAGCGCCCATGCCTTCGATTTCTGGGTACTGGAACCGGTGCGCCATCGCTACATCGGCGGTTTCGGCGCGATTCACTGGCTGGATCACCTCACGCTGGCCAACCCGTTCGCAGGCAAAGCGGAAACCTCCATGGTCGAACATATGAATGCCGACCACGCCAAGGCCATTGCCCACTATGTGGCCTTGAGTGGTCTGCCCAACGATGCGACCGCGCAATTGGTCGGGATAGACAGCGAGGGCATGCACCTTTTGATCGGTCACAGGGTGTTCTGGCTGGCTTTTCCAAACCCTTGCAATACGCCGACACAAGTCCGCGAAGCCTTGGTTTCCCTGGCTCATGCGCAATCCTGGCCAGCGGTGGATGAAGTGCAGGCTTGAAATAACGATTTATTGACGTCATCTAGAGTCTACTGGAAGGCATTCTTCCGTAGAGGAAACCATTGATGCGTGCTTTTTTACTGTTGTTCCTACTGTTCCCCGTGCTGGAGCTGTACGTCTTCTTCAAGGTCAGCACAGCGATCGGGTTCTTCCCGGCCTTGCTGCTGATCATCGCCGGTTCCGCCTTGGGCGTACTGGTCATGCGTGTGGCCGGGCTGGCCACCGTGCTGCGCACCCGTGAAAGTCTGCAGCGTGGTGAACTGCCCGCCGAGCAGATGTTCCATGGGCTGATCACCGCCATGGGCGGTGGCCTGCTGATCGTTCCAGGGTTTATCACCGACGTGCTCGGCCTGATCTGCCTGTTGCCGTTCACGCGCAACTTCCTGATCCGCAAGATGCGCGATCGTGCCGAAGCGCAAGCTCTGCGTCAGCGGGCGTTCGCTGATGACCTGCAGGCGCGCCAAGGGCCGGCTCCAGGGCGCAGGCCTGAGGTGATCGAAGGTGAAGTCATCGAGGGAGAGTTCGAGCACCGCGATCGTTGATCACCCCTGCTGCACCCGCAAAGCGGCGCCCTCGGGCGCCGTTTTTTTTGTCTGCACTGTCTTGGAAAATTTCCACATATGTTCACTAACGCCTGACATCTTTATTTTCGGCGGCCACGTATCGAGGGCTGGCACCGAACCCGCTCCAGGGGGGCGCCCGCCGGGTCGTCTATCGGCACTGAACCCTCGGCTGACGCCCGTCGGCAGCCGCAAATTTTTTTGCCGCTGCCCTTGTAATCTCCTTGGCCGACCTTATGTATGGGTCACCGCAAGGTTTGTGGCATAGCTGCCACACATGTTTCCGCGTCTTGCAGTGCAAGCCGCGACCGGTTACGCCGGAAGATCCACGCCGCCGGTATGACACCGGCCGATGAAAACCATAATTAGGAGAGATCGACAATGAAGCTTCGTCCTCTGCATGACCGCGTCGTTATCCGTCGCAGCGAAGAAGAGTCCAAAACCGCTGGCGGTATCGTTCTGCCAGGTTCGGCCGCTGAAAAACCCAACCGTGGCGAAATCGTCGCCGTGGGTACCGGCAAGATCCTGGACAGCGGCGAAGTCCGCGCGCTGGCCGTGAAAGTGGGTGACAAGGTGGTATTCGGCCCTTACTCCGGCAGCAACACCGTGAAAGTCGACGGCGAAGACCTGCTGGTGATGAGCGAGAACGAAATCCTCGCCGTCGTCGAAGGCTGATCCCGCACAGCTCCCGTTACTACCCAGTATTCAAGGAAAACGATCATGGCTGCTAAAGAAGTTAAATTCGGCGACTCCGCCCGCAAGAAAATGCTCACCGGTGTGAACGTCCTGGCTGACGCAGTGAAAGCGACCCTGGGCCCGAAAGGCCGTAACGTGATCATCGAGAAGAGCTTCGGCGCTCCGACCATCACCAAGGACGGCGTTTCCGTCGCCAAGGAAATCGAGCTCAAGGATCGCTTCGAAAACATGGGCGCGCAGCTGGTCAAAGACGTTGCTTCCCGTGCCAACGATGACGCAGGCGACGGTACTACCACCGCTACCGTTCTGGCTCAGTCGATCGTCAACGAAGGCCTGAAAGCCGTCGCTGCCGGCATGAACCCGATGGACTTGAAGCGCGGCATCGACAAGGCCACCATCGCCATCGTTGCTGAAATCAAGAAGATCTCCGAGCCGTGCAAGGACTCCAAGTCCATTGCTCAGGTCGGCACCATCTCTGCCAACTCCGACAGCGCTATCGGCGACATCATTGCCGAAGCCATGGAAAAAGTCGGCAAGGAAGGCGTGATCACCGTTGAAGAAGGCTCGGGCCTGGAAAACGAACTGTCGGTTGTAGAAGGCATGCAGTTCGACCGCGGCTACCTGTCCCCTTACTTCGTCAACAAGCCAGACACCATGGTCGCCGAACTCGACGGCCCGCTGATTCTGCTGGTGGACAAGAAGATCTCCAACATTCGCGAAATGCTGCCAGTGCTGGAAGCCGTTGCCAAAGCGGGTCGCCCACTGCTGATCGTGGCTGAAGACGTCGAAGGCGAAGCCCTGGCGACCCTGGTCGTGAACAACATGCGTGGCATCGTCAAGGTTGCAGCCGTCAAGGCTCCAGGCTTCGGCGACCGTCGCAAGGCCATGCTGCAGGACATCGCCGTACTGACCGGCGGTACCGTTATCTCCGAAGAGATCGGCCTGAGCCTGGAAAGCACCACCCTGGAGCACCTGGGTAACGCCAAGCGCGTGATCCTGTCCAAGGAAAACACCACCATCATCGACGGTGCTGGCGTTGAAGTGGACATCCAGGCGCGCGTTGGCCAGATCCGTGGTCAGATCGCCGACACTTCCTCGGACTACGACCGTGAAAAACTGCAAGAGCGTCTGGCCAAGCTGTCCGGCGGCGTTGCGGTGATCAAGGTTGGCGCTGGTTCCGAAGTTGAAATGAAAGAGAAGAAAGCCCGCGTTGAAGACGCCCTGCACGCTACCCGCGCGGCCGTCGAAGAAGGCGTGGTACCTGGCGGTGGCGTAGCACTGGTTCGCGCTCTGCAGGCCATCAGCGAACTGAAAGGCGACAACGCCGATCAGAACGTGGGTATTGCTCTGCTGCGTCGCGCAGTCGAAGCTCCACTGCGCCAGATCGTTGCCAACTCCGGCGACGAGCCAAGCGTTGTCGTCGACAAGGTCAAGCAGGGTTCGGGTAACTACGGTTACAACGCTGCTACCGGTGAATACGGCGACATGATCGAGTTCGGTATCCTGGACCCGGCCAAAGTGACCCGTTCGGCACTGCAAGCGGCTTCGTCGATTGCCAGCCTGATGATCACCACCGAAGCCATGATCGCCGAGATCAAGGAAGACGCTCCAGCTGGCGGCGGCATGCCAGACATGGGCGGCATGGGTGGCATGGGCGGCATGATGTAAGCCAGCCCGGCACCGATGTGAAGAAAACCCCGGCCAGTGATGGTCGGGGTTTTTTTATGCCCTTGCAGCCTATAAGCTGCCGGGGCTCGGTGGTGTCCGCCAAAGTCACGCGGACACCCGATGAAGCGACTGCGGCACTCGGAGACTCTGCCCATGCGAATCCTGTTGGTTGAAGACAACCGCGACATCCTGGCCAACCTGGCCGATTACCTGGGTATGAAAGGCTATACCGTCGACTGTGCCCAGGATGGCCTGTCCGGTCTGCACCTGGCAGCCACCGAACACTACGATCTGATCGTGCTCGACATCATGTTGCCGGGTATCGATGGCTACACCCTGTGCAAACGCTTGCGCGAAGATGCCCGACGCGACACGCCGGTGATCATGCTCACCGCCCGCGACCAGCTGGATGATCGCCTGCAGGGCTTCCGTTCAGGGGCTGACGATTACCTGCTCAAGCCGTTCGCCCTGTCGGAACTGGCCGCGCGCATCGAAGCCGTGTTGCGCCGTGCCCAGGGCGGAGGACGGCGCAGCTTGCAGGTGGGTGACCTGATCTACGACCTCGACACCCTGGAAGTCACCCGTGAAGGGCGCATGCTCAAGCTCAACCCGGTGGGCCTGAAGCTGCTGGCCGTGCTGATGCAGAAGAGCCCCCATGTGCTGCGCCGCGAAGTGCTTGAAGAAGCGCTGTGGGGTGACGATTGCCCGGACAGCGACAGCTTGCGCAGCCACGTTCATCAGTTGCGCCAGGTGATCGACAAGCCGTTCGACAAACCGCTTCTGCAGACCGTGCATGGCGTGGGTTACCGCCTTGCCGAGGGGCGTGATGGAGTTTAAGCAAAGCCTTGCGCAACGCATCATCATCGCTTTTGCCCTGATGAGCGCGTTGGTGGCAGGCGCGTTCGCAGTCGGCATCGTGGCCACGGTGCACCTAGTCGAGGAACGGCTGATTTCTGCAGGACTGGGGGGCGATCTGCGCCGCCTGATGCTGATGGACAACGCCAGCGAGTGGAGCCATCGGCCCGAGCCCGACCAGTTGTTCTACTACACCGACGGTCCGGGCGATTTCGAGTTGGCCCAGGATCTGCGGCACCTGTCCCCAGGCTTTCACGAAGTGTTTCGTGGCAGTTCCTCTTATCACGCTATGGTCGAGGTGGTGGACGGCCGTCGCTATGCCCTGTTGCAGGACCAGAGCGATTTCGAAGAGCGTGAGCGGGTGCTGTTCGCGGTGGTGCTGGTGGGCTTCGTGCTCAGTCTGGCCCTGGCCATATTCCTGGGCTGGGTACTGGCACGCAAGGTCATGGCACCAGTGGTGCGGCTCGCCCGCCAGGTGCGGCACAGGGACCAGATCCTGGGCATGGCGCCGCCGCTGGCGCCTGACTACACCGCCGACGAGGTGGGCGAACTGGCAGTGGCGTTCGACGCCACGCTGGGCCGGCTGCGCGATGCTTTGACCCGCGAGCGCCTGTTTACCAGCGATGTCAGCCATGAATTGCGCACGCCGCTGATGGTGCTGGCCAGCTCCTGCGAGCTGTTGCTGGAGAATCCCGCTCTGGCCGATCGAGCCCGCGGCCAAGTGCAGCGCATTGCGCGGGCCTGTGAAGACATGCGTGATCTGGTGCAGACCTTTCTCATGCTGGCACGTGCCCAGCGCGATGACAGCGGGCGGGCGCAACCTGCGAGTCTGGGCAAGGTGGCCGACGATCTGGTCATGCAGTGGCGTGGACCCATCGAGAAGAAGGGCCTGGAGCTGCTGTTCATCCGCGGTGAGCCGCTGGACGTGCACTACAACGGTACGTTTCTACACGCGGTAATGGGCAATCTGCTGCGCAATGCCTTGCACTACACCGATGAAGGCTTCATTCGGCTGATCCTGAACCCGACTGGGTTCACCGTCGAAGACAGTGGCGTGGGCATTCCCGAGGCCCAGCGCGAGGCCATGTTCCAGCCCTTCGTACGCGGGCCCGAGAAGCGCGGCGATGGGCTGGGGCTGGGGTTGTCACTGGTTCAGCGGATCTGCGAAGACCAGGGTTGGCGCGTGGCATTGACGCCGGTTGAACCGCACGGGTGTCGGTTTACCGTGGAACTTGCCGGCGAGAAAGCAAACCTGGCGTGATGCTTGCTGTAACATCGTGCTTGTAACGTCTTGTAGCAGTTCAATTTTTATTAACATTTTTTTCACAATGAGATGACCTTGTCGTGACGCCTCCGTGAATAAGGTGCTGCCATCTATTCAGGAGGTTAAGCATGCCAGGTCCAGTGAAGCTTGAGTTTTCCGAGAAGTATGACCGCGCTCATGCGCAGAAATATTTCAACAAACACCGCAACAGTTTTTCCCGTCGCATGTCTCACCTGCGCGACGAGCAGCTGGCGCGCAAGGCTTTGGCGTTGGTGGGGGAGCCCGGCCTGGTGCTGGACCTGCCGTGCGGCGCGGGGCGTTTCTGGCCGCTGCTGGCGGAAAAGCAGAACCGGGTGATCATCGGCGCGGACAATTCCGGTGCCATGGTAGAAACCGCCTGCGCTTCACAGCCGGTGGACGTAGTGAAGCGCGTACAGCCGTTGCAGACCTCGGCGTTCGATATCAGCCTGCCGGACAATTCGGTCGACAGCATTTTCTGTATGCGCCTGCTGCACCACATCGGTGAGGCTGAACACCGCATGACGATTCTCAAGCAGTTTCACCGGGTCACCCGTGACAGCGTGGTGTTGTCGCTTTGGGTAGACGGCAATTTCAAGTCCTGGAAGCGCGAGCGTGCGGAAAAGCGCCGTCGCTTGAAGACCGACCAGGAGAGTTATCAGAACCGTTTCGTGTTGCCGGTGGCAACGGTCGAGGCGGAATTCATCAAGGCCGGCTTCCGTATTCAGGAGCGGCTGGATTTTTTGCCGATGTACGCCATGTGGCGCGTATATGTTTTGCGTAAGGGGTAAGCGGTATGGCAGTAGAGGGCATTACAGCAGGCACACGCGGCACCCAGGCGAATTTTGAGCATTACTGGCAGCAGCAGGGTGTCTGGGTGGAAGAGCCCAACGTGCGCCGCGGCGGAGAGAGCGGTGTGCAGCGCCTGTTTGCCGACAATGGCCAGATGATCTACGTCAAGCGCCAGGTCGGTCACATCTATCGTAGCTGGTTGCATCCGTTCGGCCGCCCAACCGTGCTGCGCGAGCGTGATGCCCTGACGGCGCTCTATCAGCTCAATGTCAAAGTGCCCAAGATGATTTTCTGCGGGACCCAGCGCGACGAGAACAACCAGTGGCGAGCGCTGCTGGTGACCGAATCGCTGGACGGTTTTGAAGAATTCGAGAAGTGGTTGGAAAGTGGCGGTCGCGAACGCCATGGCGAAATGGTCTACGAACAGATTCTGCAGGGCTTGGCGCAGAACCTGGCGCGGATGCACCGCGGTCGCTGGCAGCACAGCTGTATCTATATCAAGCACGTATTCGTCCGCGTAGTGGGCGAGGGTGCCGATGCGAGAGGTGAGGTGGCCTTGCTGGACCTGGAGAAATGCCGGCAACGGATGACTGCGCATCAGGCCGCCGCTCACGACATGAAACAACTGCGGCGCCATTCGTCGTTCAGTACGTCGGATTGGCAGAAGTTGCTCTACCTTTATGAGGCGGCGTTCGGCAGCGCTATCAAGGGTTTAGAGTAATGAAACTAGAAATAGCACGAGGTTTGTTTCTGGTAGGCGCGTTGGGTGTGGCCACGGCGGCGGTCGCTGCGTGGGAGCAACCACGTTCTACGGTGCTGACGTCGATCCATGGTGAGGGCAATTGCCCCTTGCCCCGGGTTCAGAAAGCACAGGTGTCCGTGACACCGGACAAGGACTTCCTGTTGTTCATGCTTGGCTTGAGCCAGGGTGTCAGAAACCAGGGCTAGCCCTGGCGGCACGTGGGCTGGGCATATTCGCGGCTGAACGCCGCGCCTGCGGGCGCTGCATTCAGCCGCGAACGTTTCACCACCTTTCCCGCGCCAATACCGTGTAGACGCACGGCAACACGAACAATGTGAACAGCGTCCCTACCGACATACCCGTCGCGATCACCAGGCCGATGTCGAAGCGGCTCACCGCGCCGGCCCCGGTCGCCAGAATCAACGGCAGCATGCCGAACACCATCGCCGCAGTGGTCATCAGGATAGGTCGCAAGCGAATCGCGGTGGCCTGTTCGACCGCTTCCCGTGCGCCCAGGCCGTGCGCGTGGCGTAACTGATTGGCGAACTCGACGATCAGGATGCCGTGCTTGCTGATCAGTCCTATGAGTGTCACCAGCCCCACCTGGGTATAGATGTTCATGCTCGACCAGCCGAGGAACAGGGGAATCAGCGCGCCGCAGATCGACAAGGGCACCGTGACCAGAATCACCAGCGGATCGCGGAAACTTTCGAATTGCGCGGCCAGCACCAGGTAGATGATCGCCATGGCCAGGGCGAAGGTTACCCACAAGGCGCTGCCCTCCTGCACGTACTGACGAGCCGCCCCGGCGTAGTCGAAGGCGAAGCCCTCGGGGGCTTCCTCAGCGGCGATATCGCGTACTGTGGCAATGGCGTCCCCCATGCTCACCAGGGGGATACCCTGAATGACTGCCGAGTTCAGTTGCTGGAACTGGTTGAGCTGACGTGGCCGGGCCCGGTCGCTCACGCTGATCAAGGTCGACAGCGGCAGCAGTTGGCCTTGAGCATTGCGCACATGATACTGGTCGAGCCAGCCCGGATTGTC
Source organism: Pseudomonas sp. UBA4194 (assembly GCF_002379585.1). Taxonomy (GTDB): domain Bacteria; phylum Pseudomonadota; class Gammaproteobacteria; order Pseudomonadales; family Pseudomonadaceae; genus Aquipseudomonas. The sequence goes on along the minus strand of NZ_DFUE01000046.1, from coordinate 134,156 downwards.
CCGATAAGCCCGTTCGACCTGGGCGATGACCTTGTAGCTGCGTCCATCGATGGTGAATCGGTTGATCTCCGACTCGCCCAGCAGCGTCGCCAGGGTGCCGCCCAGCTCTTGCATCGATACACCCATCTGGGCGGCCTTGGCACGGTCGATATCGACCACCACCTCGGGTTTGTCGAAGGCCAGGTCGATGTCCAGAAAGGCGAACTTGCCGCTGGCTTCGGCGCGCTGCTTGACCCGCTCGGCCACTTCCAGCAGCGAGGCATGGTCATTGGGCGTGTTGATCACGAATTCGAATGGCAGGCCCTCGCCGGTGCCCGGTAGCGACGGCAGATTGAAACCGAAGATCTGCAGTCCGCCGATGCTGCCCAGTTTGGCCTGGACCTCGGGCAGCAGCTCCATCTGCGTGCGGCTGCGGTCGTCCCAGGGCTTGAGCAGGAAGCCGCCGACGCCGGACTGCACGCCATTGAAGCCATTGATCTGGAACGAGGAGTAGTACTCGGGGAACGTCTTGAACAACGCGACGAACTGGTCGGTGTACGCGTTCAGGTAATCGAGGTTGGTGGGCTGCGGTGCCGTGGCCATCATGAAGATGATGCCCTGGTCTTCATCGGGCGCCAGCTCCGACTCCGTAAACAGCAGCAAGACCGGAATCAGGCACAGCACGATCGCGCCGAACGCCATCACTACCGGGCGGCTGTCCAGAGTGGCGTGCAAGGTGCGCTGGTAGCGGCGCTTGAGCCGGTCGAACATGACGTCCAGCCGGTGAGCGAGGCCGCTGGGATTGGTGTCGGCGCGCAGCAACAGGGCGCACATCATGGGCGAAAGGGTCAGGGCGACGATCCCGGAAATCACCACCGCACCGGCCAATGTCAGCGCAAACTCCTTGAACAGCGCCCCGGTCAGGCCCTGCAGGAAACCAATGGGTGCATACACGGCCGCCAGGGTGATGGTCATCGAGACCACCGGCATGGCGATCTCCCGAGCGCCTTGAAGGGCTGCGTCCACCGGCGATCTGCCCTCTTCGAGATGGCGATGGATGTTCTCCACCACCACGATGGCATCGTCCACCACCAGGCCGATGGCCAAGACCATGGCCAGCAGGGTCAGCAGGTTGAGCGAGTACCCCATCAGTTGCATGAAGAACAGCACGCCGATCATCGACAGGGGAATGGTGACGACCGGAATCAGCACCGAGCGCAGCGCGCCCAGAAACAGGAACACCACGATCACCACGATCAGCACCGCCTCGAACAAGGTCTTGATCACCTCGTTGATGGAAGCCTGGATGAACAGCGTGGCGTCATAGGCAATGGAGGCCTTGAGCGAAGGTGGCAATTGGCTTTCCAGCTGGGGCAGAATCCCACGCACTTCCTTGATGACCTCAAGGGGGTTGGCGCCAGGTGTGGCCTTGATGCCGATGTAAACCGAAGGCGTTCCGTTGAACGAGCTGACGGTGTCGTAGTTCTCCGCGCCCATCTGCACCCTGGCCACATCACGCAGCAGCACTCGGCTGTCGCCCTCTACCTTGAGCGTGATGGCGCCGAAGGCTTCCGGGGTCTTGAGGTCGGTGGTGGCGTTGATGCTGGTGACGATGTACTGGCCCTTGACCTCGCCAGCGGCCGACAGAAAGTTGTAGCGCCGTACCGCGTCGCTGACGTCGTTGGCGGTGAGTCCGTGCCCGGCCAGTTTGATCGGGTCGAGCCACAGGCGCATCGCGAACACCTGGTTGCCCAGGATCTGTGCCTGCGCCATGCCAGGCAGGGTGGCCAGCTTGGGCTGGATGACCCGTGACAGATAGTCGGTGATCTGCGGATTGTTCAGCTCGGTGCTGTAGAAACTCAGGTACATCAACGCCGAAGCATCCGCCGCCTCCTTGCTCAGCACCGGGTCCTCGGCGTCCTGCGGGAGTTGGCTTTTGACCTCGTTGGCCTTGGCCAGCAACTCGGTGAACAGCCGGTCGCTGTCCGCGCCGATGCGGGCGTAGATGGATATCACCGAGTAGTTCTGACGGCTGACCGAGGTCATGTAGTCGATGCCCTCGGCGCTGGCCAGGCTCTGCTGCAGCGGCTGGGTGATGTAGCCCTGAATGGTTTCGGCATTGGCGCCGGGATAAGCGGTGGTCACGGTGATCAGCGCGTTCTCCATCTGCGGATATTCGCGAATGCTCAAGCTGCTCCAGGCCTGCAGGCCCAGTAACACGATCAGCAGGCTGACGACGCTGGCCAGCACCGGGCGGCGGATGAACGGATCTGTAAAGGCCATGACTGTTCCTTGATCAGTTCGGCGGCGAGCCCGTGGCAGGGCGGGGGGCGGCGTTCAGGGTGTCGTCTTCCTCAGCAGTGATGCTGGCGCCGTTGCTGAGTTTGAGTTGCCCGCCGCTGACCACGCGCTCGCCTGCCTGCAAGCCTTTGCTGATGACGACCATGCCATCGCGGCGCTCACCGGTTTCGACGAACCGGCGCTGCGCCGTCAGGGTGTCGTTGCCTGCCGAATCCTTGCCCGCGCTGACCACGTACACCGAGTTGCCGTATAGGGTGTACGTGATGGCGCTTTCTGGGACCACCACCCTGTTTCCCGAGTCGGGCAGCAGCAGTTGCAGATTGGCAAACATACCCGGCAGCAGCTTTCCCTGGGGGTTGGGAAGGGTGGCGCGGACCAACACGTTGCGGGTGCTATCCTCGACCTTGGGGTTGATGGCGCTGACCTGGCCGGTAAAGGTTTCACCGGGGTAGGCGGCGACGTTCAGCTGCACGGCCTGGCCCAGGGCGACCTTGGGCACCGCCTGCTCGGCAAGGTAGAAGTCAACGTAGAGATGGCTCAGGTCCTGCAGGGTCGCGATGACGGTGCCGCTGGCCAGGTAATCACCCACATCGACCTGGCGAATGCCGATGGTGCCGGCAAAAGGCGCAACGATGCTTTTCTTGGCCAGGGAGGCTTTGAGTTGTGCCACCGTCGCCTTGTTCTTGAGCAGCACCGCAGACAGACGATCGAACTCGCCTCGGGATATGGCCTGGTCGTCCACCAGCCGCGCGCCGCGGCCGTAGTCGACCTGGGCCAGGCCTAGATCGGCCTGGGCAGTGCCTAACAGGGCAGTCTCGACTTCACTGTCCAGTTGCAGCAGAAGCTGGCCGGCCTTGACCTTCTGTCCCGACTGAAACTGTATGGCACGCACCGTGCCTGCCGTTTCCAGGCTGAGGTCGACACCTTGGGCGGCCTTGAGGCTGCCGACCGCTGGCAGAAGGTTCTGCCATGTCCGTTCGCCGGCAGTGACAGCGGCCACGCTGATGGGGGGCCGAGGGGCACTGAATTGCTGGATCTGCTGGTACACCGACCAGGCTTTGTAACCGCCGAGCAGCAGCACGACGAGCAACACGACACCCAACATGATCAGCATGCGGCGGCGCAACATATTCCGGTTCCTTGGACATGAGGCAGGTCGGGCACATTAGGTGTTTGGGGGTTGAAACACCAATGCGCTGTATTGCTCGATGTTACTCGCAATCGAGGGGACGGAAGCCATCATCCGCCTCACACCAGATGTAGATGGTTGTCCCAGAATCCCGACGGCAACGCCATGGGAACGCCCACCAACTGCTCTGCGCGGCAGTCGTAGTAGCGGCAACGGCCCTGTCCGGACGTCACCACGAAACCATCCTTGACGGCGCCCACGCCTGCGCAATCGGGCAGTGTTCCATCCAGCTTTATCGCACCGCTGTCCAGATCCCAGATGAAGAAGCGGTTGGCCCTGGGGGCAGTCAGCGCCACCAGGCGCAGCTCGCTGTGTACCGCCACGCTGGCGGTGTAGTGCCCCATCGATTGCAGTTGCTGCGCCGACACCGGAAAAGCCTCGAAGGCCTGTCCGGGCCGCTTGATTGCCAGCAATGGCGCGCTCTCGTGAGCGGGACCCATGAACTGCTGGCACGCCAGCACCGTGCCGTCGCTGCCGATGGCCAGGTGGCGCACGCTGTTCATGGCCTGATCCAGGGTTTCCTTGCTCAGCAGTGTGCCGTCGCGCCGCATCAGTACCAGACTGGGCTGCATGGCATGTAGGTTCATTTCGACTCGGCTCTCCGCCTCCGTACGGATGCCGCCGTTGGCCACCACCAGGGTTTCGCCGTCTGGCAGCCATGACACCTGGTGGGGGCCAATGCCGTGGGTCGGCACCTCGCCGTCGTGCACCAGCCGCTCGTCGACGAAGCGATAGACACCCAGTACGCCACGCCCGGGATCGGTCGTGTCGTTCTCGGTCGCGTACAGCCATTCACCGTCCTTGTGGATCACCGCGTGGCCATAGAAATGCCGATTGGGCTGCGAGGTGATGGTTTGCACCAGCGCGCCATCACGCAGGTCCACCAGATAGCTTTCGGTGCCCGGGCGGCGGGCCACGAACAAGGCCAGCGGCAGGCGTGGATGGTCGATGATGTCGTGGCAACGTTGGCCCACTTCGGTGGCAAAGACCTGGGTGCCGTCCAGGCGATAGCCCACCGCGTAGTGCTTGCCGTCGGCGTCATCGCGGGCCGACAGCAGCAGCGGGCCGCTGTCCTTTTGCCCGGACAGCTTCCAGCCGCCCAGGGTAAGGGCGCTGAGCACCAGGCTGCCCAAGGTCACGGCACGGCGTCCAAGCATGATCAGTCACCGTCGTTGGCGTTGAAGCCCAACTGAATGTTGAGGGCGCGGGCCAGTTCGCCTTCGTGGATACGATGGACCACGTTCAGGCTGTCGTACAAGGTGTTGAGGTACTGGCGCCCAGCGTCGTCGCCGAGCAACTCGGCCAGGCTGCGCTCATTGCTGTCCAGCAGCTTGAGCGATGCGGCGTAGGCGGCGTCGATCCTGTCGGCCAGCGCCTTCTGGTCACTGGGCAGCAGGCTGCGCAGGCCTTTGTTGTCGACGCCGACCCAGACGGCCTGGGCCGCAGTGAGACTGGCGCGCACGCTCTGGATCGATTGGGCGCTGCGCCAGGCTTCGGCCTGATACGGCTGAGGGATGCCCTTGGTCAGGCGGCCCATGGGCGCGCCGAGTTTCTTCTTCAGGGTGTCCAGGGCTGTGACCTGGGCACGCAGCAGGTCGGCGATGGCCTCGTGGGAGTCGGCATAACGCTGGTTGGGGAACTTGCTCATCTGCGCAAGCATGCCGTCGGTGCTGTTCCAGCTGGCCAGGATTTCTTCGGCGAGAAGCTTCTGACGCTCGCCGATGGCACTCAGCAGCGGGCAGTAGCGAGCTTTCTGGGCCTGATCGGCAAGCTCCGGCTTGCTGTCGAACAGGATGTATTCGTAGGCCGACAGCCCTTGCACCACTACGCTGGCCTTGGCCAGGCTGGCGCCGTCCACCGGCTTGTCGCCGTTGACCAGTTGTTCGACCTGGCGACCCACGAGGTTTTTCTTGTCTGGCCAGAACTGCACCGACCAGGCCTTGTTGCCTTCGGCCAGCGGACCGATCAGCAACGGCTGCAACTCGGCCCAGGCTTTCTGAGCCTTGAGGAAGTCGCCGCGGGCGGCCTCCAGGTCCTGCTTGCCTTCGCAATAGGCCAAGGCGCTGGCGGCCAGTTGCCGGTCGGCTTCGACCCAGCGGCTGTAGGTGGGCAGGATGACCTGTTTGGCGATGGCCGCGCTGGTCACCGCCTGTGGGTCCTGAGGGGCGCAAGCGCCCAATGCCAGGGCGGCGAGGCCGGTGAAAAGCAGCTTGGGACGGAACATGTCGGGCTCCTGACTCTTGTAGTGTCTATAAGGCGTTCAAGAACGCCAGCAGTGCGGCGCGCTGCTCGGCGTTGAATTGCAATACCTGTTGTTGTGCCGCTTGCGCTTCGCCGCCATGCCACAGCACGGCTTCGAGCAGATTGCGGGCGCGGCCGTCGTGCAGGTACTGGGTGTGGCCGCTGACGGTCTCGTTCAAACCGATGCCCCACAGCGGCGGTGTCCGCCAGTCCTGCCCGCCGGCCTTGAATTCGCTGCGCTGGTCGGCAAGGCCGGGGCCCATGTCGTGCAGCAGCAGGTCGGTGTACGGGCGAATCGTCTGGTTGCGCTGTTCTGGCTCGGCGGCCTGGCTGGACGTCACGTACTGCGGCACGTGACAGCCCTGGCAACCGGCCTGATAGAACAGATTCTTGCCGGCCAGCACCTGTGGCGAGTCGACATCGCGACGTGCCGGTACCCCCAGGTTGCGGGTGTAGAACAGCACCAGGCGCAGAATGTTATCACTGACTTCGGGTTCACCGCCTAGGCCATTGCCATTGGGCGCTTGCAGGCAATCGGTCTGGCTCGGCGTGCAGTCATCCGCAGGCCGCAGGGACGTGGTCAGACCCATGTCACCGGAGAAAGCGTGGACATTCTGCTGATTGAGGTTCGGCTGCCCGGCCTTCCAGCCGAATCGGCCCAGCACAGTCTTGCCTTGGGCGTCGTCCCAGACCTGATTGGGCCGCCCTTTGATCGGGCCGCTGCTTTGCGCCTGGGCCTTGGCGTTGTCGAGAATGGCTTGCTCGGGAATGGCTTCGAGCAGCCCGAGGCCGATCATCGGTGGCGCGACGCGTGCCGAGAACTGCGTCTGCGGATGCAGGGCGCCGTAGCCCAGCTGGCTGATCTGCAGTTGCGGCTTGCGCAGTTCCACTACAGTGCCGTCCTTGAAGCGCACCGGCACCGGTTCATAACTGACCCGCACCTTGCCCTCGGGCACGACACCGGGAATGGCCATGTCCTGCAACTGGACGCCGTAGACCGGCTCCGGCACCACGCCCAGGCGTTCGATGACCTGGGCGTAGGGCTCGCTGTCGGGCAGCGACAGGCGCACCAGCATCGACACGGCGTTGACGGCATCGGTCTCGGGCGGATGGCCGCGGCCGTCCTTGATATGGCAGTTCTGGCAGGCATTGGTATTGAACAGCGGGCCCAGGCCGTCGCGGGCGGTGGTGGTGGACGGCGCAATGACCCAAGGGCTGCGGAAGAAGCTGTTGCCAACGCTGAAATCCAGGCGCCGAACCGGCGAGAGGTTGGCCGAGGGCATGGAGTAGGCGTTGACATCGAATTTACGCACGGTGGCGTCGCCCGCGCTTTGCGCCTCGCCAGGCTCGGCCTGGGTAAAACGCGGCGCGTCATCGCACCCGGCCAGGCCGACGGCCAGCAGCAGGGGGATAAAGCGGAGCTGGGGTGCTTTCATGGTGTGCAGGTATTCGGTCTATGGGTATCGCATATAACAGTGGGAGCGGGCGCTACCCGCGATGAGCCCGCGTCCGATACACCGCGCTGGCTTCATCGCGGGTGCAGCCCGCTCCCACAAGCGCCTTGTGCTACAAGGCGATTTGCACAGATCGTGCGGTGACTCAGAACTCGTGTTCGGCGTTGTCCGGGTTCAGGTCGGTAATGCCCAGTTTGCCCGCTGCCTGCTCGATCGCACCGGTCTGCTTGACCAGGGCGGCGATGGCGTCACGGATGATCTGCTGGCCGGCGGCGTTATCGGCGCCGATCAGTTGGTCGAAGTGCTCACCCTTGTTGGCGTGGTCGACGATCACCTGCATCTTGGCTTCGGTGTCCGCCAGATCGGCCTTGAGGGCCGTGTCGGTGGCAGGATCGGCCTTGGCCACCAGCGAGGACAGGCTCGGGCCGGTCAGTTGGGTACCGTCGGTGCGGGTGTATTCGCCCAGATAGACGTTACGGATGCCCTTGGCGTTGTAGAAGGCCGAGTTATGGGTGTTGTCGCTGAAGCAGTCGTGCTCGTCTTCCGGCGAGTTGGCTTCCAGCGCCACCTTCATGCGCTCGCCCGCCAATTCACCCAGCGACAGGCTGCCCATGCCGAACAGCATCTTGCGCAGGCCGCTGTCCACTGGCTCGTTGGCCAGGGTGGCGCGGTAGTTGTCGGCCACGTTCGGCTTCCAGTTGCCGACCATCTCTTCCAGGTCGCTGACCAGCAACTCGGTAGCGGCCTTGAGGTAGGCGCGACGACGGTCGTTGTGGCCACCGGTGGCGCCGGCACCTTCCAGGTAGTCCGATGCCGGACGCGCACCCGCGCCGGGGCCCGTGCCGTTCAGGTCCTGGCCCCAGAGCAGGAATTCGATGGCGTGGTAGCCGGTGGCAACGTTGGCTTCGGAACCGCCCAGCTCGTTCAGGCTGGCGAGTTTTTCCGGCGTGATGTCTTTCACGTCGACCTTGTCTTCGCCGACCTGGATCTCAGGGTTGGCGATGATGTTGGCGGTGCCACCGGGGTTGCCCAAGGCGTGTTCGTAGCTCTTGTCGGTGTAGTCGATCAGGCCTTCGTCCAGGGGCCAGGCGTTGACCTGGCCTTCCCAGTCGTCGATCAGGGTATTGCCGAAGCGGAAGGTTTCAGTCTGCAGGTACGAAGGACGGGAAGCGACCCAGGCGTCGCGAGCAGCCTTGAGAGTGGCATCGCTCGGCGCGGCCAGGAAGGCGTCGATGGCTTTCTGCAGGGTTTGCGCGGTGCTCAGGGCATCGCTGAACGTGGCGTAGACGATTTCGCTGTAGTGAGCGACAACGGCCTTGGCGGCGGTTTCGTCCAGGGTGCCGGCAGCAGCGGGGGCGGCGGCTGGAGCGGCTGGAGTAGCGGCGGTGGTTGCAGGAGTCGGCGCCTGAGTCGCAGCGGTCTTTTCCTTGTCCTTGCTATCACCGCAACCGGCGAGAGAGATGGCGATGGCCAGCAGACTAGCGGTGGCCAGGGGCATACGAATCATGGCGAAATCCTGCGTCAAGAGTGGCGAAAGGATGCGCTTTGGGCGCGCAAAACTGCGCCATGATGCGAAAGATTTGCATTTTCTGTAAAGCGGAAAGTGAAAAAACTTTCATGGGGGAGGCGGGTTTGGGCAGGGGGTGATATCGATGGAGAAGGGTCCTCTCACTCCTCAGCGAGAGGGCTGGGGTGAGGGGATCACCCACCATACATTCCACACCTTGCTCAGCTCACCACACGACTACGCTGCGCCTGCTTGAGCAACGACGTCACTTCCCGGGCCGGCAACGGCTTGCTGTACAGGTAGCCCTGCCCCTCATGACAGCCTTCGGCAATGATGTAGCGCTCCTGTTCCAGGGTTTCCACGCCTTCGGCAATCACCTGCATGTTCAGGCTTTTGCCGAGCTGGATGATCGCCCGTACGATGGTGGCGTCGTCGTCATCATCGAGCACATCCTGGACGAAACTCTTGTCGATCTTGATCTTGTCCAGCGGCAGTGATTTCAGGTAACTGAGCGATGAATAGCCGGTACCGAAGTCGTCGATGGCGATCAGCGCGCCGGAGCGACGCAGGCTCAACAGGTGCTGGGCGGCGGTGCTGATGTCCTCCATCAGGCCGGTTTCGGTCACCTCCAGTTCCAGGCTGCGCGGGGGCAGGCGGTGCATCTGCAGGATATTGCTGACGACCCGTGGCAACTCGCTGTGGTGTAACTGCACTGTGGACAGGTTGACCGCCATGCGCAGTTCGGCAAAGCCTTGGTCGTGCCACTCGCGCAACTGCCGGCACGCCTGGTCGAGCACCCATTCGCCGATGGCGATGATGCTGCCATTCTGCTCGGCCAGGGGAATGAACTGATCCGGCGGCACCAGGCCGTGCTCCGGATGCTGCCAGCGCAGCAGCGCTTCGACGCCGACGATACGGTGGTCCTGGTAGCTGATCTGCGGCTGGTAGACCAGAAACAGCTGCTCGCGCTTGAGCGCGTCGCGCAGGTCTTTCTCCAGCTCGCGTCGCCGGCGCATTTCGCTGTCCACGCTGGCGATATAGAACTGGTAGCGATTGCGCGAGCGGGTCTTGGCCAGAGTCATGGTCTGCTCTGCTTTCTGCAGGAGCTTCTCGGTACTGTCGCCATCCTCGGGGAACAGGGTAATGCCGATGGTGGCGCGCAGGCGGATCTCGTGAGGGTCCAGGGCGAAGGCCGCCTCCAGGTCGTCGAGGATGCTCTGTGCCAGTTCCGCCGCCTGGTACGGCTGATCGATGTCGGCCTGCACCAGGGCGAACTGGTCGCCACCCAGACGCGCCAACGCGCCCAGGCGTCCGCTGTGGGCGCGCAGCCGATCGGCCAGGGCCAGCAGCAACTGATCGCCGGTCTGGTAGCTGAACTGCTCGTTGATGCCCTTGAAGTCATCCAGCCCCACGCACAGCACCGCGACCCGACGTTGCAGGCGGCCGGCGTCGACCAGAATCTTGTCCAGTTGCTGCTGCAGCTGAACCCGGTTCGGCAGGCCGGTCAGGAAGTCGTACTGGGCCATGCGCAAAAGGCTGTTCTCGGCTTCATGGCGCAGGTGGGTATTGCGTTCGATGGAGGCCAGCAGCTGGTTGGCGGTGTTCACCCAGACACCCAGCTCGTTGCGCTCGTGGCCTTTGGGTACGGGCAATTGATACTCGCTGGGCCGATCGGGGTTGATCTGGGTCAGGTGCTCGATGATCCGCGACAGCGGCTTGGTCAGTATCCAGTGGTAGACCAGGTACAGCACCAGACCCATGGCCAGGGCGCGCAGGGTGCCGGAGATGAAGATGATCACCGAGCTGATGATGAAGTCTTCGCCATAGGTGGCGGTGTCGAGGGTGATGCGCAGGTCGCCGTAGTACTCGCTATAGGGGCTGCGGCCCACCAGCGGTGTGCTGAAACTGCTCTCCTGGCCCAGAATCATGTCGGTCAGCCAACGGCTGGCCAACGGTTGCAGCGGGCGGCTGCGCTCGGCCAGCATGGTCTCGTTGGGGTGGCCGATGGAGGCCTGGCGCACGGCGTTGTCCTGGAACAAGCCCTCGATGACCTGCATGCCCATTTCACGGTCCAGGCTGTAGACAGCTTGGGTGGAGGGGTCGCGGAACATGGCCAGGATGCGTTCGGCATCATTGGAGATGGCCTGGCGAGTCTTGTAGCCGTCGAACACGATCTGCGCACAGCTGAGCACCACGCCAACGATCAACGCCGACAGCAGCACCACCCGCAGCAACTTCACCGACAAGCTGTTCTTGAGTTCCAGCTTCAATGGCAATTCCTTGTTTCAACTGCGTGGCATCATGTTGCCATGAGTATTGGCAATCAGAGGGGAGCGGTAAAGGCACAATTAAGCACACGCCGGACGGATTGTCTTGAGCGCGATGCTTACGCCAGTGTTTCGGCAACCATCCCCCAAACTGTAGCACCGGCGTAAGCCGGGTCCGCCCCCGCCATTCCTAGAACCACCCAACCCCGCAACACCCGCTTAACCCGAGTCCCCCACAAACCCCGCCCACAAAAAACCCGGCACTGGGCCGGGTTCTTGTAGAGCAGGTGCTTTAGGCAGTGAAGGCCTGGCCTTCGAACTGCTGGGCGACGAAGTCCCAGTTCACCAGGTTCCAGAACGCCTCGACATACTTTGGACGCACGTTGCGGTAGTCGATGTAGTAGGCGTGTTCCCAGACGTCGCAGGTCAGCAGCGGGGTGTCGCCGCTGGTCAGCGGGTTGCCGGCGCCGATGGTGCTGGCCAGGGCCAGGGAACCGTCAGCTTTCTTCACCAGCCAGCCCCAGCCGGAGCCGAAGGTGCCGACCGAAGTCTTGGTGAACTCTTCCTTGAACGTGTCGAACGAGCCGAACGAGGCGTTGATGGCCTCGGCCAGGGCGCCGGTAGGCTGACCGCCGGCGTTGGGGGCCAGGCAGTTCCAGTAGAAAGTGTGGTTCCAGACCTGGGCGGCGTTGTTGAAGATGCCACCGGAGGACGATTTAACGATTTCTTCCAGGGATTTGCCTTCGAACTCGGTGCCAGGCACCAGGTTGTTCAGGTTCACGACGTAGGTGTTGTGGTGCTTGTCGTGGTGGTACTCCAGGGTTTCCTTGGAGATGTGCGGCTGCAGCGCATCGTGGGCGTAGGGCAGCGGCGGCAATTCGAAAGCCATGGTGATTCTCCTAATCAGGTCTGTTGCGGTTTGCGCAAGGCCGATCACGGGCGGCCAATAATACGCCGGCGAGTTTTTACTCTTTGCGGCGCAGGGCCGGATCATAGCACCGGGGCAGGGCCTTAACCACGCAACAACTGTGTGGGATAGAGGTTCCAGAGCCTTCGCCGTCCACGGACCAGTGGCGCTCAACCCAGGATCAATTGCCCCGCCACGGCGAACATCATCGCCGCCACCAACAGGTCCAGCAGGCGCCAGGTAGCCGGTCGGGCCAACCAGGGGGCCAACCACGCCGCTGCCAGCGCCAGGGTAAAGAACCACAGCAGCGAAGCACTGGCCGCGCCTGCGACATAGGCGCTGGGCATGGTCTGCTGGGCGCCCAGCGAGCCAATCAACAGCACGGTATCCAGGTACACGTGCGGATTGAGCAGCGTCACCGCCAGCGCGCTGAGCAATACCGCCTTGCGCGAGCGCAGACCTTCGTTGCGGCCTTGCTCCAGGCTTTGCCGGGAGCAGGCGCGGCGCAGGGCCTTGGCGCCGTACCAGATCAGAAACAACGCGCCACCCCAGCGAGCCACCGTCAGCAGCGTCGGATTGTGCGCCAGCACCGTGGCCAGGCCGAAGACCCCGGCGGCCACCAGGAGGGCGTCGCACACCACGCACAACAGCGCCACGGGCAGGTGATGCTCACGGCGCAGGCTCTGCGCCAGCACGAAAGCGTTTTGAGTGCCGATGGCCATGATCAGGCCCAGAGCGACCAACAGGCCATTGAGATAGCTTTGCCACATGAAGTGTTTCTCCCTTTTCAGACTGGCCATTGTGGGTGTGTCTGGCGTATAAGAAAAACCAATAGTGCTGATCTCTCATTAGGAAAACTTATGTTCGACTACAAACTTCTGGCCGCGCTGGCCGCCGTCGTCGAGCAGGCCGGATTCGAGCGCGCGGCTCAGGTACTGGGGCTGTCGCAATCAGCGGTGTCCCAGCGCATCAAGCTGCTCGAGGCACGGGTGGGGCAGCCTGTATTGGTGCGTGCCACGCCCCCCTCGCCGACCGACATCGGCCGACGCCTGCTCAATCATGTTCAGCAGGTACGCCTGCTCGAGCGCGATTTGCAGGGCCAGGTGCCGGCGCTGGATGAAGAGGGCCTGCCTGAGCGCCTGCGCATCGCTCTGAACGCCGACAGCCTGGCCACCTGGTGGGCAGAGGCGGTGAGTGATTTCTGTGCCCGCGAACAGTTGCTGGTCGATCACGTGGTGGAAGACCAGGACGTGGGCCTCAAGCGGATGCGCGCAGGTGAAGTGGCTGCCTGCCTGTGCGCCAGCGAGCGACCCGTGGCCGGCGCCCGCAGCGTGTTGTTGGGGGCGATGCGCTATCGTGCGTTGGCCAGTCCGGCGTTCATGGCGCGGCATTTTCCCGATGGCTTCGATCCGAACCACCTGCCGCGCACGCCCGCGCTGGTGTTCGGCCCCGACGACTTTCTACAACACCGTTATCTGGCGGCGCAGGGGCTGTCGGAGGGCTTCCTGCACCATCTGTGTCCATCCTCGGAGGGCTTCAATCGGCTCGCCGAGGCGGGGATGGGGTGGGGCATGGTGCCGCAATTGCAGGTTGAGGATGAGTTGGCGCGGGGCAGTCTGGTGGAGTTGCAGCCGGGCCGGCCCATCGATGTGCCGTTGTATTGGCACCATTGGCGCAATGGCGGGCAGTTGCTGGAAAAGCTCACCGAACATCTGCGCCGCGATGCGGGCACCTGGTTGGTGCCGCTTTGACAGGTGCCGGCGTCTATGTTGCCATCGCCGGCCTCTTCGCGGCTGCACGCCGCTCCTACAGGGGATGCGCGGCGCTTGTATGCCCGGCATACAGCCGCGAACCCCGCGCGTCGCCGCAGTTACCTGTAGGAGCGGCGTGCAGCCGCGAACCCCGCGCCTCGTCGCAGGTACCTGTAGGAGCGGCGTGCAGCCGCGAACCCCACGCCTCGCCGCAGGTACCTGTAGGAGCGGCGTGCAGCCGCGAACGCCGCGCCGCGGTCTCGAATCGATTGATGCAAGACGGAGCAACTGATGAAAATTCTGGTCACCGGTGCAAGTGGCTTCATAGGCGGTCGCTTCGCGCGCTTCGCCCTGGAGCAGGGCTTGCAGGTGCGGGTCAATGGTCGCCGCAGCGAAGGCGTCGAGCACCTGGTACGCCGTGGCGCGCAGTTCGTCCAGGGTGACCTGCTGGACGCCGACCTGGCCAAGCGCCTGTGCATCGGCGTCGACGCCGTGGTGCATTGCGCCGGGGCCGTGGGCACCTGGGGCACGCGTGAGCACTTCCATCAGGGCAACGTTCAGGTCACCGAAAATATCGTGGAAGCCTGCCTCAAGGAGCAGGTGCGACGTCTGGTGCACCTTTCCACACCCTCGATCTACTTCGACGGTCGTGACCATCTGGGCATCAAGGAAGCCGAAGTGCCCAAGCGTCTGCGCGGCCACTACGCACAGACCAAGTACATCGCCGAACAGAAAGTATTCGGTGCCGCCGAGTTCGGCCTGGAAACCATTGCCTTGCGGCCGCGCTTCGTCACCGGGGCCGGTGATGTCAGCCTGTTCCCCCGCTTGCTGAACATGCAGCGCAAGCAGCGCCTGGCGATTGTCGGCGACGGTTTGAACAAGGTCGACTTCACCAGCGTACAGAACCTCAATCAGGCCTTGTTCAGTGCCCTGCAGGCGGATGACTCAGCCCTGTACAAGGCCTACAACATCAGCAACGGCGCACCCATCCCGCTGTGGGACGTGATCAACTACGTGATGCGCCGGATGGAATTGCCCCAGGTACGTCGCTATCGTGCCTATGGCCTGGCGTACGGCGCCGCTGCGCTCAATGAAGCGGCGTGCCTGCTCTGGCCGGGGCGCCCGGAGCCCAGCCTGTCACGGGTGGGGGTGCAGGTGATGAACAAGGATTTCACCTTGGACATTGCTCAGGCCAGGCATTATCTGGACTATCAGCCCAGTGTCAGCCTATGGTCGGCCGTGGACGAATTCTGCGCCTGGTGGAAGGCTCAAGACACAACCGGTCACTGATTGATGTGCCGTCTGGCCCGAGCGCAGGCGATCAGAGCAGGCTGTTGCGAGGGTATACTCGGCGCACCTGGCCATTACCGTGCAACACAAAGGTTCTTCCCATGCGCAAAGATGCTTCAGACGACTTCGACGATAACTTGCCGAGCCTGCGTGGCAATACCCGCGATGACGATGACCCTTTCGAATCCGTAGCCAACTCGCGTCATCGTGAGCCGGATGCCGTGTATTCGCGGACCAGTCCGGTGGTGCGGGTCAAGGCGCCGAGCACCGGTGCCTTGTGGGCATTGATCGGCGCCTTGTTCATAGCGTTGGGTGGATTGGGTTGGTGGAGTTTCCAGCAGATCAACCTGATGGAGCAGCAATTGGTGGCCACCCAGGAGAGCTTCGCGCGCATCAGCGAGGAAGCGGCCGGGCGCTTGCAGGACATCAGTGGCAAGGTCGCCAATACCCAGTCCAGTGCCATGTCGGGCAGCGAGGCGTTGAAGCTGCAGTTGCAGCAGTTGCAGACCCGGCTTGACGAGCAAAGCCAGCAGCAGACGGGCGTTGCAGGGCAGCAGAGCAGTTTGCAGAGTCGTGTCGAGCAGGCGGTCAGCCAGGCGGCTGCCCAGCAGGCGCTGAATGAGCAGTTGCAGGCCCAGTTGAAGACGCTGGCAACGGACTTCGCCACCCTCAAGTCCGCTCAGCTCGACCAAGGCAAGCTCGACGCCCGCTTCGAAAGCCTGGGCAACGACGTGGCGGCGCTGAAGAAACAGGGCAATCCCAGCGCCCAGATCGAGCGGCTGGAGCAGGATCTGATCGTGCTCAAGAGCGAGCAGGACAATCGCCCGGCGGCGGCCAGCGGGCCTAGCAACGGCGAGTTCGATGCGTTCCGCGGGCAGACCACACGCAGCCTGACGACGTTGCAGAGCCAGGTGCAGAATCTGCAGCAGCAGATCAATCAGCGGCGTCAGTAGTAGGGTTGTTGGTAGGCAGGGTTGGCCTGTTCGCGGCTTCACGCCGCTCCTACAGAGGGACTCAGTTCCTGTAGGAGCGGCGTACAGCCGCGAATAGGCCAAACCTGCCAACGCGAATCACATCCGCGGATAATCCAGATACCCCGCCGCGCCCTTGGCGTAGAACGTCTCGGGATGAGGCTCATTCAACGGCGCATCGGCTTTCAGACGTTCCGGCAAATCGGGGTTGGCGATGTACGGCACACCGAATGCCACGGCATCCGCGGTGCCATTGGCTAGTGCAGCATTGGCCGACGCCTTGTCGAACTTCTCGTTGACGATGTAAGGGCCGCCGAAAGCGTCACGCAGTTGCGCTGCCAGGCTGTCATCGGCCTCCTTCTCGCGGGCACAGATGAACGCGATGCCGCGCTTGCCCAATTCACGGGCAATGTAGGTGAAGGTTTCGCCACGGTTCTGATCGCCCATGTCGTGCAGGTCGGCGCGCGGCGACAGGTGCATGCCGACACGGTCGGCACCCCACACCTCAACCACTGCATCGGTCACTTCCAGCATCAGGCGCGCGCGGTTTTCCAGCGAGCCACCGTAGGCGTCGGTGCGCTGGTTGGTGCTGCTCTGCAGGAACTGGTCGAGCAGGTAGCCGTTGGCACCGTGGATTTCCACGCCGTCGAAACCCGCAGCCTTGGCGTTCTCGGCACCCACGCGGTACGCCTCGACGATGTCCGCGATCTCAGCGGTTTCCAGCGCGCGAGGCGTTTCGAAACCGGTGATTGGCCGAACCAGGCTGACGTGGCCAGCCGCTGCGATGGCGCTTGGCGCCACTGGCAGTTCACCGTCCAGGTAGGTGGAATGGGAGATACGCCCCACGTGCCACAGCTGCAACATGATGCGGCCACCGGCGGCATGGACGGCTTTGGTCACGTTGGCCCAGCCGCGCACCTGGTCATTGGACCAGATGCCGGGGGTGTCGGGGTAGCCTACGCCCATGGGCGACACCGAGGTGGCCTCACTGAGGATCAGCCCGGCACTGGCCCGCTGCACGTAGTACTCGGCCATCATGGCATTGGGCACCCGGCCGGCATCGGCGCGGCAGCGGGTCAGCGGGGCCATGATGATGCGGTTCGGCAGCTCCAGGGCGCCAAGCTTTATGGGGTCGAAAAGCGTAGTCATCTATCTAACCTCTGTCAGTGAGTAGGGTCGCCAGAGCCACGCAGGCTCGGCTGAAATAACGGGTGCAGGTGAAGATCATCGACCGCCAGTCAGAGCTGTTCGCTCATTTGCGCCAGAAAGGCCTGGATGACCTCTTCGTTGCGCCTGAAGAAATGCCATTGGCCCACCTTCTTGCTGCTGATCAATCCAGCCCGCTGCAAAGTCGCCAGGTGAGCAGACACGGTGGACTGCGAGAGCCCGCAGCGCTGATCGATCTGACCGGCGCAGACCCCGTTCTCGATGCTGTGATACTGATCGGGGAAATGCCCCTGAGGGTCTTTCAGCCAGACCAGAATCTCCCGGCGTACGGGGTGGGACAGGGCTTTTATTATGTCGTCGAGATCAAGGGGCATGAGCGGCTCGGTGTCTGTCGCGATTGCTTATATCGGTATGGACCGAAATATATATCTGTAGTTCGCGATATACAAATATGAATCCGTGCTAATCCGATAGTCAATCGCTATATCGGGTTATAACGATACGTTGCCAATGGTGCTAAGCTGCCGCTCATGAATTATCTCGCACACCTGCACCTGGGCGGCCCGTCCCCCGAGCAAATGCTCGGCAGCCTTTATGGGGACTTCGTCAAAGGGCGGCTGGACGGACGTTTTCCGCCCGCCGTGCTGGCCGGTATTCAACTGCATCGGCGCATCGACGCCTACACCGATAGCCACCCCATCGTTCAGCGCGCGATCGGCCGCTTCCCCGCCGAGCGCCGCCGCTATGCCGGCATCGTGGTGGATGTGTTCTTCGATCATTGCCTGGCCCGGCACTGGCATGCGTATGTCGATGAGCCGTTGGATGCATTTACCGGGCGGGTGTACGACGTACTGGCTGCGGAGCCCGAATTGCCCGGCCGCCTGGCAGCGGTTGCGCCCTACATGATTGCCGATGACTGGCTGGGCTCGTACCGGGATTTTCGCGTGATAGGGCAGGTATTGCAGGGCATTTCCCGACGCTTGTCCAAACCAGAGGGCTTGGCTGGGGCCATCCATGAGGTGCAGGCGCTGTATGAGCCATTGACCGAGGATTTTCGCGAGTTCTATCCGGTATTGCAGGAGGCCGTGGCGGATTTGCGGTGACCGACCGGCACCGCGTCCACCTTGATCACGCCGCTCGCCGTACCTCTTCCACCTCGCCGAACAGCGCCATGCGCACCGCTTCCTGGGCTTCATACGCCAGCGCCGCGCGCTCCTTGCCGACACTGGCAATCGGCGTCAACACCTGAACTCGCACCTCGGCGCGCTCCTGCTCGAACAGGCGCAGCAGGTGCGACAGCAGGTCGTCTTCGCCCACGAACGGCGCGATCGAGTCCGCTTCACCGTCCCGCACATAACGGATGGCGATGGGCAACACAGGCACGCCGGCATCGATGGCACTGGCCAGCAACCGACCGTGGAAGGTGCGCAGCGAGCGACCGTCAGTGGTGGTGCCTTCGGGGAAAATCATCAGGTCGTGGCCGCTTTGCAGGTGTTGGGTCATTTGCCGGCGTATGTGCTGGCTGTCGCCCGCGCCACGGCGAATGAACAGCGTGCCGGCTTTCAGGGCCAGCCAACCGGCCACCGGCCAGGTGCGTACCTCGGCCTTGGACAGGAACGATAACGGCGCCAGCATCCCCAGCACTGGAATATCGGTCCAGGACACATGGTTGCCGACCCACAGCATGGGCGCCCTGGGCATGTCGCCTTGCACATGGACCTTGAAGGGCAGGGCGTTGCTCAGCCGTGCCATGAAAAACCGCGACCAACGTTGTCGGCGATAGGTGGGGTTGCGCAGGCCGAGGCGCTCGTACAGGCTGAATACGCCTGCCATGGCCAGCCCCAGAGCCACCACCAGCAAGAGCCGCACGACGCGCCCGTACAGGCGCCAGCGCTTCATTACACCGCCGCCTTGAAGTGGCGTGCGTAGCGCGGACACAGGTCGTCGCGCTTGAGCAGGATGAACACGTCGGCGACCTGGAAGTCCTGGTCCCAGCACGGCTCGCCGCAGATTTTCGCGCCCAGGCGCATGTAGGCCTTGAGCAGCGGCGGCATTTCGGCAATGACGTTGCCGGGAATGTCCAGGGAGGGCAGGGGTGTTTTCGGCTCGGCCCGCAGGTGTTCGGTGCACAGGTAGCGCTCACGCAGGCGCTGCATGATCGCCTGGGCCTGTACGCCGCCATCCTGCATGGGAATGCTGGCGCAGCCCATCAGGTAGCTGTAGCCACCCTGGTTGAGCACCTCGGCCAGTTCGCCCCAGAGCACGGCGATGGTGCCGCCGTTGCGATACGCCGGGTCGACGCAGGTGCGGCCGATCTCCAGGATCGGCCCCTTGAGGTGGCGCAGGCCGTGCAGGCTGAATTCCTCTTCGCTGTAGAATCGGCCCAGGCTGCTGGCGGCCTGGTGGTCGAGCAGTCGGGTGGTAGCCACCAGGCGGCCGGTGGCCAGGTCACGCACGCCGATGTGTTGGCAGTGAAGATCGTAGTCGTCCATGTCCAGGCCCTGCTCGGCGCCCTTGAGCTTGGCGTTGAACTCACCGCTGAACACTGCAAAGCGCAACGCCTGGGCTTCCTGCAAGGCTTGCGGGCCGAGCAGACGTTCGGCTTGCAGACGGCGTTCGGTACGGGTGTCGCCAGCGCGTGCGATCTGAGTCATTGCAAGTCTCCAAATACCAGCCAGGGAAGAGCGGCCGGTCAGCTGTGTTGGGCAAGCTCAGCCTAGGAACACCCGGTGTCATCACCATTACGCTTTAGTGATGCTTGTATGACAGGGAAACAGGCACCCCCGCGCCGATGGTGTCGCCTGCAAGGCTGCACAACTCTTTGTCCGATCGACTGTCATACACCCGCCGCACACTCGCTCCTGTTCCTTTCATGAGTCATCCGAATGCCGCGTTTGCTTGTCCTGCTGACCCTCTTGCTGACCACCGCGGTAAGCCGTGCCGAGTCCTGGCCGCAGGCGCAATGGAGCGAGGCACTTGCGCCCACTTCACCGGCGATCGAGCAACTGGAGCGCTATGCCTTTCCCGCACGCAACGATGCTACCCGCGAGGGCGTGCGCACCGACGCCCTGCTGGTGGTCCGCGATGGCCAGGTGGTGTATGAGCGCTACGCCGCGCCGACCCGGGCGAGCACCGCGCATTCGACCTGGTCCATGAGCAAAAGCCTGTTGGCCACCGTGCTCGGCGTAGCCTTTGGCGAGGGCCGCTTTCATCTGCAGGACTCGGCGGCCGACTACTACCAGCCGCTGAACCAGCACCGCGATATCCGCTTGCAGGACCTGCTGCACTGGGCGTCCGGTCTGGACTGGCAGGAAGACTACGAGTACGCCCCGCTCGACTCTTCGGTGGTGGCCATGCTCTATACCCGGGGGCGGCGCGACATGGCGGCGTACGCGGCCAGCCATGGTCGCGCGGCTGCCCCAGGCAAGGTGTTTCTCTATTCCAGCGGCGACAGCAATCTGCTCGCTGCGGCGCTGCGCAACATGGTCGGCATCCACGATTACCCCAACTATCCCTGGCAAGCCCTGTTCGACCCCTTGGGTATCCACAGTGCGGTGTGGGAAACCGATGCCAGCGGCACCTTCGTCGCGTCGTCCTATGCCTACCTCACGGCCCGCGACCTTGCTCGGGTTGGTCTGCTGATGCAGCGCGATGGGCAGTGGCAAGGGCAGCAACTGCTGCCCCGGGCCTGGGTGGAGTTCAACCGCACGCCTTTCGCCCCCAGCGCTGATCAACCCGGCGAAGCCGCGGCTGGGGGGCACTGGTGGCTCAACAGCAACGGCGCCTGGCCGAGCGCACCCCGTAGCACTTTTGCAGCGCTCGGCCATTGGGGCCAGGCGCTGTATGTGCTGCCCGAGCAGAAACTGGTGGTGGTGCGCTATGCCGACGACCGGGACGGCAGCTATCGGCATGACGAATTGCTGCGCCAGGTGTTGCTCGCTTTCGGCGGGAAGGGCGCGCCATGAACCCGAGCAAGCATCCCTGGTTGAGCATCAGCCTCGTTGCCCTGATCGCGGCCACGGTCTGGCTGTGGCAGGAACGCACCCAGTTGTTGGCCTTTCCGGACATTCTGAGCGCCTACTCGGCGAAGGAATATTGCTCGTGCCGCTATGTGATGGAGCACAGCGGCGAATACTGCCAGGGGTACGTCAAGCAGTACCTGCCGTTGAGCAGCCTCGTGGAGGATGCGGACCAGCGTCGTGTCGTGGCTTCGGGGCTGGGACGAAGCAATACGGCCGCCTGGGTGGGGCCACGCCAGGGGTGCCGTTTGATACCGGGGGATGGCGGGTGAGGTGGGGTGTCGGTGCGGGCCTCATCGCGGGTAGAACCCGCTCCCACAGTGGAGCGGCGACTGCTCACCGCAATTGGCGGGGTAAATATGCCCCTGTGGGAGCGGGTTCTACCCGCGATGACGGCCACATTGGCAACCCTCCTACAACAGTTGCCCACCATGAAACATCCAGTTACTGTCCCTTCACCTTGACACCAGGACCCTCTATGCCTCGCCTGAATTCCGACCTGCACACCTGCGAGGCCTGTTGAGATGGCCGGTGCCATATTCCCCTGGCGCAACAGCAGCCAGTTCGAACTGTTGATCGACGGTCCGCAGTTCTTCCCCCGCATGATCGAACGCATTGCCCAGGCCCAGCGCCATATCGATCTTGAACTGTATCTGGTTGAGGCGGGCGGCTGCGCCCAGGCGATGGTCGATGCGCTGCAGGCCGCTGCGCAGCGAGGCGTCAGCGTGCGCTGCCTGTTCGATCACTATGGCTCGCTGGCGTTTACCGCTGCGTTGCGTGAGCAGTTGCAAACGGCCGGCGTGGAGTTGCGTTTCTATAACCCCATCCGCTGGCGCCGCGGACTGCGCAACCTCTATCGCGATCATCGCAAACTGCTGGTGATCGATCAGGAATGGGCCATGGTCGGCGGTACGGGCGTGACGGATCAGTTCTGGCGGCCGGGGGAAGCGGTCAGCGAGTGGCATGAGGTGATGGTGGCGATCAGCGGCTCCCTGGTCAGCGACTGGCAGATGCTGTTCGACCGTCAGTGGCGCGCCAACCTGCGCCGCACTGCCTGGCGGCCGCCCACCCATTTCGGCCTGCCGCGGGTGCCGCCCATGCCCGAACGGGGCGAGGGCATGGGCCGTGTGGCCTATGCCGATGCCCGCCAGCATCGCGACATCCTGCAGTCGCTGGTGCGCGCGCTGAACAGCGGGCAACGGCGCATCTGGCTGGCCACCCCGTATTTTCTGCCGACCTGGAAAGTCCGCCGCTCATTGCGTCGCGCCGCCAGTCGTGGCGTCGATGTGCGCCTGCTGCTCACCGGTCCGCGCACCGATCACCCGTCGGTGCGCTATGCCGGGCACAACTACTACCCCAAGCTGCTGCGGGCCGGGGTGAAGATATTCGAGTACCAGCCCTGCTTCCTGCATCTGAAGATGGTACTGGTGGACGACTGGGTGAGCGTAGGCTCGTGCAACTTCGATCACTGGAACCTGCGCTTCAATCTGGAGGCGAACCTTGAGGCGGTGGATCCACACCTGGCCCAGGCCGTGGAGCGCAGCTTCGTCACCGACTTTCACGCCAGCCGTCAGATCAGTCTGGGGGACTGGAAGCGCCGACCGATCTGGCGGCGTGTCCAGCAGCGTATCTTCGGCTGGCTCGACCGGTTGAGCGTGGCGCTGTTTCGACGCCGCGGCTGATCCGGTGGCCCTCTACACAGGCAGCCTCTAAACTGGCGGGCTAATGCGCACAGGACAAGCCCGTGAATTCCAGCATCTTCTGGTACGACTACGAAACCACCGGCATCAATCCGCGCTGCGACCGGCCGTTGCAGGTGGCCGGTATCCGTACGGATCTGCAGCTCAATGAAATCGATGCGCCGGTCAACCTCTACTGTCAGCCCAGCGACGACATCCTGCCCCATCCTGCGGCGTGCATGATCACCGGCATCACGCCTCAGCGCCTCGAGGAGCAAGGGCTGAGCGAGGCTGACTTCATGACCCGGGTGCACGCCCAGTTGGCGGCGCCCGGTACCTGCGGTGCCGGCTACAACACGCTGCGCTTCGATGACGAAATGACGCGCTACAGCCTCTACCGCAATTTTTTCGACCCCTACGCCCGAGAGTGGCAGGGCGGCAACAGCCGCTGGGATTTGATCGACGTCGTTCGTGCCGCCTATGCACTGCGCCCCGAGGGCATCGAATGGCCCGAGCAGGAGGGTCGCGTCAGCATGCGCCTGGAATTACTGACCGCCGCCAATGGCATCGATCACGGTCAGGCGCACGATGCCTTGTCTGATGTAAGGGCTACCATTGCACTTGCCCGGTTGATTCGTGAAAAGCAACCACGGCTGTATGAGTGGTTGTTTCAACTGCGCAGCAAACACAAGGTCATGGAACATATCCAACTGTTAGCGCCGATGGTGCATATCTCTGGTCGTTTTTCAGCGGCGCGTCACTATGCCGGTGTTGTGCTGCCATTGGCCTGGCACCCGAAAAATCGTAATGCGTTGATCGTGTGTGACCTGCACGACGATCCGCAGTCGTTCATCGAGGAAAGTGCCGAGACTTTGCGACAGCGTATGTACAAACGCCGAGACGCGCTGCTGGAGAATGAAACGCCGGTGCCTTTGAAACTTATTCATATCAATCGCTGCCCGGTGATTGCGCCGCTCAAGGTATTGCGCGACAGCGACTGGCAACGCTTGGGCATGGATAAAGCGCTCTACTCAGCCCGCGCCTTGCGTCTAGCCGATGCGCAACACCACTGGCGTGAAAAAATACCGGTGTTGTATGGCGACGCCGAGTTTGGCTCGAATGCAGACCCAGAGCAGCAGTTGTACGAAGGCTTTATCAATGATCGGGATCGGCTGCTGTGTGAACGTGTGCGCACCTTGGACCCGGAGCAGTTGGGTAATGAACAATGGATGTTCGATGATGAACGCTTGCCAGAACTTTTGTTTCGCTACCGCGCTCGCAACTTCCCACACACGTTGAAACAACCAGAGATCGAACGCTGGTCAAGCTTTTGTCAGCAACGCCTCCGCGATCCGGCCCTCGGAGCGCCCCATACCCTGCAAGCCTTTGAGGCCGCCCTGCAGGAATGCGCTGCCAGGGCAACGCCCACTCAATTGCAGGTATTGCAACGGTGGGAGATGTACGCCAAACAATTACAGGCGCGCTTGGGAATGTCCCGCTAAACACAAATGGGCAGGCACAAAAAAACGCCAGCAAGCTGGCGTTTTCTTCAAGCTACAACGGGCGAGCGATTAGCCCAACAGCGTTGCCCAGCTTTCGACGACGTCACCGCCCCACTTGGCTTTCCACTCTTTCAGGGTTTTGTGGTTGCCACCTTTGGTCTCGATCACTTCACCGTTGTGCGGATTCTTGTACTGTTTGACTTTACGTGCGCGCTTGGTGCCAGGGGCTTTAACCGCAACATTGCGCGGTGCCTTGTTCAACTTGGCCTCAGGATCCAGCAGGGCGATGATATCGCGCAGAGATTTCTGATATTCGCCCATCAGGGTGCGCAATTTGCCTTCGAATTCCAGCTCGGTTTGCAGTTTGTCGTCTTGCGACAGATTTTTCAGCCGAGCCTGCAACTCTTTGATGGCTTCTTCTGTGGCGCGGTATTCGTTGATCAGGGACATGAGGCTACCTTAGGAATGCAGGGTGTTTATGGAAACAGTGGGCCAATAATAATCTTCCGCCTTGTTCAAGTAAACATTTAACCGGCCTGTAGGGTTTTTTTCTGCGCCCAATAAAGTGAGGGTCGTCTGAGTTCTTGTTCATGTTGCTGATTGTCTCAAGCCTTATTTAATACCTTTCGCTGATCGGCGCAACAAAGGGGCCGCCGGACGCCGTGGGTTAATCGCACACGGGCCGCAATCACAAAACCCTTCAATGATTACTGCAGGTTTGCCCGACAGCCGCTAGAATGGCGGCCTTTGCGAAGTTTCTGGAGTTTCAACACATGCGCACTTTTCGGCTGGTGACCGCTTGCCCGGACCGCGTTGGCATTGTTGCCAAGGTCAGCCATTTTCTGGCGTCCCACAACGGCTGGATCACTGAATCGAATCATCACTCCGACGATCAGAACGGTTGGTTCTTCATGCGCCACGAGATCCGCGCAGACACCCTGCCGTTCGATATCGACGCGTTTCGCGAGGCGTTCGCGCCGATCGCCGAAGAGTTTGCGATGGAGTGGCGTGTCACCGATACCGCACAGAAAAAACGTGTGGTGCTGATGGCCAGCCGTGAATCGCACTGCCTGGCCGACCTGCTGCACCGCTGGCACAGCGACGAACTGGATTGCGACATTGCCTGCGTGATCTCCAACCACGATGACCTGCGCAGCATGGTCGAATGGCATGGCATTCCCTACTACCACGTCCCGGTGGACCCCAAGGACAAGCAGCCGGCGTTCGCCGAGGTGTCGCGCCTGGTCGACCATCATCAGGCGGACGTGGTGGTGCTGGCCCGCTACATGCAAATCCTGCCGCCGCAGTTGTGCCAGGCCTATGCCGGCAAGGTCATCAACATCCACCACAGCTTCTTGCCGTCGTTCGTCGGCGCCAAGCCTTACCATCAGGCCTCGATGCGCGGAGTCAAGCTGATCGGCGCGACCTGCCATTACGTCACCGAAGAGCTGGACGCCGGCCCGATCATCGAGCAGGACGTGGTGCGTGTCAGTCACAGCGACAGCATCGAGGACATGGTGCGATTCGGCCGTGACGTCGAGAAGATGGTATTGGCCCGCGGCCTGCGCTATCACCTCGAGGATCGCGTGTTGGTGCACGGCAACAAGACTGTCGTGTTCAGCTGATCCGCCATGGCCGACCCCCTCGACAAAGCCACTTCCACAGCCCCGCCGGTGATCGGCGAGGGGTGTGCGAGTCGGTACGATCCCGAGGCCCTGGACGAGGAAGACGGCACCGAGTTTCCGGGTGCCGAGGCGCTGTGGCAGCAGGAGCTGGGTGGGGATCCCGCCGAGTGATGCAGGACGGCTTTGGCAGCTGGCAGCCGCGCCTGCATCCAGGCTCAGGCTTGCCGGGTGCGCAACAGCTTGTTCAGTAGCGGCTTGCCCAGTAACGCCACGAACACCGGTCCACCGGCTATCAGGTAGAAATAGTAGGTTACCAGTCGCCAGATCAGGATCGCGGCGGCGGCGGTGGATTTGCCCACCATCGGCGCCAGCATGGCCGCGCTGGTCAACTCCGCCGCCCCGGCACCGCCCGGCAACAGACTGAACTGTCCGGCACTGAGCGACAGCATTTGAATCAGGAAACTCCACGCCCAGTCCACTTGGCTGCCGAGCCCTTGCAGGGTGAAATACAGCACGCTGTAACGCAGTGTCCAGTGGATGCAGGTCAGGGCGAACACTTGCGCCAGTACACGCCTGGGCAGTTTGAAGTTATCGGCGAACGCCTCCAGAAAGTGCAACAGCTTGCGCGCCCAGCGCCGCCGCGTATCGGCTTTCACGCGCATCAGCGCCAGCAGGCGCCCGTTGACGCGAATCACCCGCCGATGGCACCTGGCCAATAACACACAGCCCACCAGGGCACCGGCCATCAGCAAGCCGCTGATCAACAACATGCTCTCCAGGTTGCGGTTCAGGTTATTGAACAGGGCATAGATGAGGATGCCCACCAGCGCGCAGAAGAAGAACATCAGGTCGTTCAACTGATCCATGGCGAATGCGGCACTGGTCTTGGCCGGGCGAATCCCATGCCGCCCCAGCAGCGCCAGCAGGGTCAGTGGCGCGCCGCTGCCGCCCGGTGTCGCGCAGTAGGCGAATTCGGCGGCCATCACCACCCCCACGGTTTTCACGCGCCCGATGTTGGCGGCCTGCTCGGCCAGCAGCAGCCGCAGGCGCATGGCATTGACCACCCAACCCACGCAGATCATGCCGAACATGCCCAGCAGGAGCCACAAGGAGAACCCGCGCAGTTGCTGCAACATGTCGGTGCCGCCCAGTACCAGGGGGATCAGCACGGCAACGACGATGGCGATCACCAGCCATACCATCCGGCTCATGCGGCGGACCGCGCGGATGCATGCTGGCTGAGCCAGAGGTGCTTGACCACCGGCCGACGGCCCTGCCGGATCAGGCGCTGCAGCGTGTCGAACCAGTACTGGCGGGAGTAGGCGTGACGCATGTCGACCGGGTGCAGACCCAGGCGAATACAGGATGCCGCTTGCAGTTGGCTTTCGCGCCAGTCGCTGAAGACTTTCGAAAGGCCACGACGCCAGGCACTGCCAGCGCTCCAGACCAACCCTGGAACACTAACGGGGGAAAAATCCGGTAGCTGATAAAGATGCTGCGGATCGCTGGTGTAGAGCAGCGAGGACTCGCGCAAAGCCTGGCGAGTGCCGGGGCTCATCAGCCAAGCCGGCGCTACGAAGCCGTGCAGCGGCCAGCCGCACCGATGGAACAGGCGTTGACCCGCCTCCAGGCGCTCGGCGGCGTTGGTGTGGTCAAGCGTGTAAAACTCACCTTCCCAGGTGTAGAGGCGGCGCATGAAGTAGTCTCGCGGGTTGGTCGGTGCAGGGCCATCGTCGGCGTGATAATAACCGTGCAACGCCAATTCGTCGCCACGCGCGACCCGCTGATCGAGCAAACGGCAGAAATCCGGCGCGTGTTCGAGCGGATTGTTGTGGTGAAAGTCGGGGACCACCAGGAAGGTCATAGGGATTGCCCCCAGGGCATCGACTGCCTCCACGAACGGCTGATAATCGGGCCAGGTCTGCGGCGAGACATCGTGCAGGACCAGCATTACATGGCGCTCATCCATGAGCGGCACGCAGGGCAAAGTCCTGCGTCCCAAGCACCGCGCGGTAATGCTGCAGCAGGCCGTCGACCACAGTGTCCCACCCGTAATGCCGCTCGGCGTGCTCGCGCGCTTGCACACCGAAGCTGGCCGGCCCCGCCTCGAACAACTCGCCGACGGCTTTGGCCAGGGCCTTGCCATCGTTGGGCCGACAGAGCATCCCGCAGTGGCTGGGCAGCAACTCGGGGAAAGCACCGGCGGCCACCGCCACTACCGGCACACCACTGGCCATGGCCTCCAGGACCACCAGGCCAAAGGTTTCCCGATCACCGGCATGGACCAGGGCATCGGCACTGGCCATCAGCCTGGCCACTTCGACGCCATCGCGAAACTGGCGCAGCACGGTAACGTTGTCCGGCACTTGCAGCGGCATGTTGGAACCTACCAGCAGCAAGTGGTAGGGCGAGCCCAGGCGACGGGCGCAGTCCAGCAGTACCGGCAGATTCTTCTCCTTGGCGCCACGGCCGGCAAAGATCAACAGACGACTGTCCTCGGCAATGCCCAGTTGTTGCCTCAGTTGCGGGTCGCGGCGCCGTGGGTGGAAACGCTGCAGGTCCACGCCCAAAGGTTGCACGTGGACATTGCGCACCCCCAGCTTGCGCAGCTTGTGTGCCATCACCTGGCTGGGCGCCAGCACCCGGTCGAAGTGACCGTAGAGCTTGCTGATGTAGGCCTCCACGTTAGGCGTGAACCACGGACCCATGCGGTTGGCCACCAGCAGCGGCAGGTCCGAGTGATAGAAGCCGATCACCGGCACCTGTAGCTGTCGCCGTGCGCCCAGCGCCGCCCAGGCCGTCAGGTAGGGATCGCCGACTTCGATGAGGTCCGGCTGCAACTCGCGCAGCGTATTGCGCCACGGTGCCTGACGCACAGGGAAGCGATAGCCGCGACCGAAGGGCAGGGCAGGGGACGGCACATGGTAGATACCGTCTTCACAACTGAAGTCGCTACCGGGAATCAGCAGGCTATGACGCACCCCGAGGCGCTCGCCCAGCCGGCGATGCTTGGCATCCAGATAGGTACGTACGCCGCCACTGGCGGGGGCATAGAACATGGTGATGTCAGCAATGTGCACGGGGTGTTCCTCGGTGTGCCTGCATGAATTGACTATGGACGCGAGGCGACGTTCTATCCACCCGGCGCAACGGGGAGGTGCGCACGCTCATCATCTCGGGCAGCAGTGGGTGAATTACGGGCAGATAAAGCGGTTTCGCATTACGCTGGGCATACTCGACTCAAACGCCAGCAGAGGTGCGCTATGACGGATGCCAGCAAACTGTGGTTCGGTGCCGATCCGGACGGTCAACCCATTGGCCAGGATCTGCGCCTGGCCAACCGCCATGGCCTGATTGCCGGCGCTACCGGGACCGGCAAGACGGTAACGCTGCAACGTCTGGCCGAAGCCTTCAGTGAAGCCGGGGTGGCGGTGTTCGCTGCCGACATCAAGGGCGACCTGTGCGGGCTGGGAGCGGCGGGCAGTCCCGAGGGCAAGATCGCCGAGCGCATTGCCCAGATGCCCTGGTTGAAGTTCACACCGCAGGCCTGCCCGGTGACCTTGTGGGATATCCACGGGCAGTCGGGCCATCCGCTGCGCACGACCTTGACTGAGATGGGCCCGCTGCTGCTGGGCAGCTTGCTGGAACTGACCGACAGTCAGCAGTCGGCGTTGTATGCAGCGTTCAAGGTGGCCGACCGTGAAGGGCTGTTGCTGCTTGACCTGAAGGACCTGAAAGCGCTGCTCAACCACCTCAAGGACAATCCGCAATTGCTGGGTGATGACAGCGCCTTGATGACCACTGGGTCCACCCAGGCGTTGTTGCGGCGCCTGGCAACCCTGGAACAGCAGGGCGCCGAAGCCCTGTTCGGCGAACCGGCGCTGCAACTCGAGGATATCTTGCGACCGGGGGCCGATGGTCGCGGGCAGATTCACCTGCTGGACGCCAGTCGCCTCGTCCACGAGGCGCCGAAGGTGTATGCAACGTTCCTGCTGTGGTTGCTTGCCGAGCTGTTCGAGCAGTTGCCCGAGCGCGGCGATGCCGACAAGCCGCTGCTGGCGTTGTTTTTCGACGAGGCCCATCTGTTGTTCAATGGCACGCCGCAGGCGCTTCAGGATCGCCTGGAGCAAGTGGTGCGGCTGATTCGCTCCAAGGGCGTGGGTGTGTACTTCGTCACTCAGTCGCCCAGTGACTTACCGGATGCCGTGCTCGCCCAACTCAGCTTGCGGATTCAGCATGGACTGCGCGCGTTTACCGCCAAGGAGCAGAAGTCCCTGAGGGCAGTGGCTGATGGCTTCAGGCCCAACCCGGCGTTCGATGCCTTGTCGGTGCTCACCGAGTTGGGCACGGGTGAGGCTTTGGTGGGGACGTTGCAGGACAAGGGCACCCCGGCCATGGTGCAACGGGTGATGATCGCGCCTCCGCAGTCGCGTATCGGCCCACTGAGCGATGCGCAGCGGGCGACGCTGATCGAGCGCTCGCCATTGGCGGGACGTTATGACAAGCCGATCGATCGTGAGTCGGCCTACGAGATGCTGATGGCGCGCAAGGTTGCTCCGAACCCAGCGGAAAAATCCGCACCGCCCGAGGCGGGGTTCGCCGACAAGGCGGGGGAATTTCTCAGTGGCGCGGCGGGCCAGGCGTTGAAGTCGGCAATGCGCCAGGCCGCCAATCAGTTTGGCCGGCAACTGGTGCGAGGGTTGATGGGATCGTTGTTGGGGGGCAGCAAGCGTAAGTGAAGCAGGTGCAGTGTGGTGCAGTGCTGGCCCTATCGCGGGTAGAACCCGCTCCCACAGGTCTTCTCCGGCGCTAGACCCATCGTGTGGGAGCGGGTTCTACCCTGGCCCTATCGCGGGTAGAACCTGCCCCCACAGGTGTTCTCCGGCGCTAGACCCATCGTGTGGGAGCGGGTTCTACCCGCGATGAGGCCGGAACGGACACGCACAAAAAAGGCGCCCTGCACAGGCGCCTTTTTCATTGCGGCGGGGCGTTTACCCCACGAACTGACTGGCCAGCCAGAACAGCCCGGCCGCCAGCCCCATCGAGGCCGGCAGGGTCAGCACCCAGGCCAGCATGATGGTGCGTACGGTGCCGCCCTGCAGGCCGCTCTTGTTGGCGACCATGGTGCCCGCTACACCCGAGGACAGGATGTGCGTGGTAGACACCGGCAGACTGAACACATTGGCCGCGCCGATGGCGCAGGCCGTGACGATCTGCGCCGACATGCCCTGGGCATAGGTCATGCCCTGCTTGCCGATCTTCTCGCCAATGGTCAGCACGACGCGCTTCCAGCCCACCATGGTGCCGATGCCCAGTGCCAGCGCAACGGCCAGGATGACCCAGAACGGCGAGTATTCAGTGGTAGCGGTCAGGTCCTTGCGCAGTTTTTCCAGGTCCGATTTCTCGCGGGCATCCAGGACTGGCAACTTGCCGACTTTCTTTGCCGTGTCGTCGAGGCACAACAGGTAACGACGCACTTCGATGCGGTGCTCGGCCGTCAGCGAGTGATAATCCGACACGCCTTGCAGGGTGCCCAGCAGGGCGGCGATGGTCGGCTCGGTCTGCTGGGGATTGCAGCTGAACTTCTCTGGCAGGTCGCCTTGCTGCGCCTTGCCCAGCGCGAGGAACTCACCCAAGGTGGCCTCGTTGCGCTGGTAGAACTGGCTCAGGTGCTGGGTCGCGTCACGGGTGCGTTCGATCTGATAGGTCGTGGCACTCAGATCCAGCACGAACTGCTGAGGGACGATACCGATCAGCACCAGCATGATCAGGCCAATGCCTTTCTGACCATCGTTGGAGCCATGCACGAAGCTCACCGCCATCGCCGACAGCACCAGCACCAGGCGATTCCAGAACGGGGGATGTTTCTTGTCGTCCAGCTTGCGACGCTGTTCCGGGGTCTTGTGCATTTTCGAGGCAGGACGCCACCACTTCAGGCCGATCAGCACCAGCGCGGCTGCAATGAAGCCTGCCAGTGGCGAGAACACCAGCGAGGCGCCAATGTCGATCGCTTTCTGCCAGTTCACGCCATCGCCCAGCGGGATGTCGTTGATCAGGGCGTTGGCCAGACCCACGCCCAGGATCGAGCCGATCAGGGTGTGGGAGCTGGACGCGGGGATACCGAAGTACCAGGTGCCCAGGTTCCAGGTGATCGCCGCGGCGAGCAACGAAAACACCATGGCCAGGCCGTGTCCGGTGTTGACGTTGATCAGCAGCTCCACCGGCAGCAGGTGAACGATGGCATAGGCCACCCCTACACCGCCCAGCAGCACGCCCAGGAAGTTGAAGATACCGGACAGGAACACCGCCAGGTGCGGTGGCATGGCCTTGGTATAAATGACTGTGGCCACCGCGTTGGCGGTGTCATGAAAGCCATTGATGAACTCGAAGGTGAGGACGAACGCCAGTGCCAGGAACAGGCTGACCAGCACCCACGCATCCAGTCCGCTGAATAATTCGATCATGAAGGTTTTGTGACCGGGCCATTGAGGGGGCGCGATTATGCCAGAAAATGCCGAAATTCGAGCCCCCAGGTGCCAGCCGGTTACAACTTCGCAGTCGCGCACGAACGGGGCGCCGTATCGACAACTGACGCTGGGCACGGGGCTGATGCCCGAAAAACCGGGCTGTCGGTCAGGTTTGCCGACTCGTCTCAAGTCGGAAAAAAATAAAACGCCTGTATGAAATTTCCGCCGAGATGACGCAAATATGAAGCGTTTTGACGTCGTCCGGCGTTACCGACCCGGTACACGGGCTGGCGCTTGCAGGGCGCAGGTCAGCCAAGGCGCCAGCACTGGCGTGTCAGGCGCGTTGTTCCTGCAGGTCTTTTTCGATCTTCTGGATCTCTTCTTTGAAAGCCTGATCTCGAATGCTCTCGCGTTTTCGCCAAGGCTTGCGCTCGGGTTCGGGCTGAGCGGCATAGGTGGTGATTTCGCCACCGTAAACTTCCTTGTAACGTTGTTCCTGGCGCTCTAGTTGAGCACGCAGTTCATCTTTCGTCACAGTTTCTTACCTGTCATGTTGTGATCGTTGCGAAGGGGACGGCCAGCGTTTGCGGGTGCAAGACCGCTGCTGGCAGGCGGGACCATTATAGCGCCATGAATACATAACGCGATGGGAACACCCCACTCAATCGTTGCCCCAACTTGTATCAAACCGCTTACCCAAGGTTTGAGCACGAGGTGCTGTATAAGTTTCAGGCGCATTCAATGGCGTAAGTTTTCGGCGCGTGTAGTGTCGTTCGGGTAGTTATTTGTTTACCGCTGAAGCGCGTCGGGTTTTTATCCCGCGCCTGCAAAATGCGCGGGTGGCTTCCGAGCCACGCGGGACTATCGTAACGGATGTTTGCGATTATCGCGCGGTCGTTCGATAATCGAACGCAGTTAGGTCGTCAACGAAGGGTTTCAGCACGCCATGAGTGAAGAAAATAAAAGCAGCGGCATGAACGAGCAACTGCGCCACGCATTCACCTCGTTGGCGCCGCCTATCGTGGCGTCACCCGCCAAGCGTATCCAGGCATTCACCGGCGATCCGGACTTCATGACCTCCCTGGCTCGCGGGCTGGCCGTGGTGCAGGCGTTCCAGGAGCGCAAGCGCCATCTGACCATAGCCCAGATCAGTCATCGTACCGAGATACCGCGAGCGGCCGTACGTCGCTGCCTGCATACGCTGATCAAGCTCGGCTACGCCACCACCGACGGGCGCACGTATTCGCTGTTGCCCAAAGTGCTGACATTGGGCCATGCCTACCTGTCGTCCACGCCACTGGCGGTGTCGGCACAGCCCTACCTGGATCGCATGAGCGAGCAGTTGCACGAGGCCTGCAACATGGCCACGCTGGAGGGCGATGACATCCTCTATATCGCCCGGTCGGCGACCACCCAGCGGCTGATCTCGGTTGACCTGTCGGTCGGCGGGAGGCTGCCGGCCTACTGTACGTCGATGGGGCGGATTCTGTTGGCAGCGCTGGACGATGCGTCCTTGCACGATTACCTGGAGCATGTGGATCTCAAGCCCAAGACCAGCCGCACCCTGACCACTACCGAGGCGCTGTTGCAGTGTTTGCAGGAGGTCCGCCAGCAAGGGTGGTGCATCGTCGATCAGGAACTGGAGCAGGGGCTGCGGTCCATCGCGGTGCCCGTCTACGATGCTTCCGGGCAGGTATTGGCCGCACTGAACGTGAGCACCCATGCCGGACGCGTGACCCGGGCGGAACTCGAACAGCGCTTCATGCCGATCATGCTGGCGGCGAGCCGTGACCTGAGCGCCCAGTTGTTCGCCTGAACCGCGCCTTGCAGGTCCGGCCTCGTTGAGGGTAGTACCCGCTGCTGTGGGAGCGGGTTCTACCCGCGATGGCGCCAGGCCTGCCCTGCACCGGCTGTGCGATCACCGCACAGATCCGTTCCGGGTCAATTGACCACCCATCCATTGCCTCATTAATGTCTTCCGCATCGATTGCGGCCCCCGCAATATCGAGCAACCGACCGTGCACGCACGGCTTCGCGGATAACAATAATGAACCGACCCGACGCTGCTGTAGGAAGCTGCCTGGACGTCCAGGCCTTCATCAACACCCAACCCCTGTCACGCTATCAATGGCGGGTGGTTATCCTCTGTTTTCTGATTGTCTTTCTCGACGGCCTGGACACCGCCGCCATGGGCTTCATCGCGCCGGCCTTGTCCCAGGACTGGGGCATCGATCGCGCCAGCCTGGGCCCGGTGATGAGCGCTGCCCTGATCGGCATGGTCTTCGGCGCCCTGGGCTCCGGCCCGCTGGCCGACCGTTTCGGCCGCAAACTGGTACTGGTGGGCGCGGTCACCGTGTTCGGCGCTTTCAGCCTGGCCTCGGCCTACTGCACCAACGTCGACCAGTTGCTGGTGCTGCGCTTTCTCACCGGTCTGGGCCTGGGCGCGGGCATGCCCAATGCCACCACGCTGCTTTCGGAATACACCCCGGATCGCTTCCGCTCGCTGCTGGTTACCAGCATGTTCTGTGGCTTCAACCTGGGCATGGCCGGCGGGGGTTTCATTTCGGCCAAGCTGATCCCGGCCTATGGCTGGCACAGCCTGCTGCTGCTCGGTGGCGTACTTCCGCTGATACTGGCCGCAGTGCTGCTGGTCTGGCTGCCCGAGTCGGCGCGCTACCTGGTGGTGCGCGGCAAGGGCACCGACCGTGTCAGACGCACACTGGCCCCGATAGCACCCGCCATCGTCGCTCAGGCCGGCAGCTTCAGCGTTCCAGAGCAAAAGACGGTCAAGGCGCGCAACGTCTTCGCGGTGATCTTTTCCGGTACCTACAGCACGGGCACGCTGCTGCTCTGGTTGACCTACTTCATGGGCCTGGTGATCGTCTATCTGCTGACCAGTTGGTTGCCTACGCTGATGCGCGACAGCGGCGCCAGCATGGAGCAGGCGGCCTTCATCGGTGCGCTGTTCCAGTTCGGCGGGGTGTTGAGTGCCGTAGGTGTGGGCTGGGCCATGGACCGTTTCAACCCGCACAAGGTCATTGGCACGTTCTACCTGCTGGCGGGCGTATTTGCCTACGCCGTGGGCCAGAGTCTGGGCAACATCACGTTGCTGGCGACCCTGGTCCTGATCGCCGGCATGTGCGTCAACGGCGCGCAATCGGCGATGCCGTCGCTGGCCGCGCGCTTCTACCCGACGCAAGGGCGAGCCACCGGTGTGTCCTGGATGCTGGGCATCGGTCGCTTCGGCGCGATTCTCGGTGCCTGGATGGGCGCTACGCTGCTTGGGCTAGGCTGGAACTTCGAACAGGTGCTTACCGCGCTGGTGATACCTGCCGCGCTGGCCACCACCGCCGTGGTGATCAAGGGCATGGTCAGCCACGCAGATGCGACGTAGGGGTCGCGCTGCATCGTGCCCGGGGGCGCCGTTATGGGTAACCAAGCGCCCTTCAAACCGTGTTCGATTACCGAACGAATAGTCGATTATCGGATTGTCCCGCTCGGTGGACGGGCATAACCTGTCACCACAAGACATTCCAACAAGATGGCTCACAGAATCGAGGAGTCCTGCTCATCATGGCTGCAATCCTGTCTCTCCAAGAAGCGGTGAAGCAATTCGTCAACGATGGCGACACCGTTGCCCTTGAAGGCTTCACCCATCTGATTCCCACGGCCGCTGGCCACGAGATCATTCGCCAAGGCAAGAAAGACCTGACCCTGGTGCGCATGACGCCTGACCTGATCTACGACCAGTTGATCGGCGCCGGTTGCGTGAAGAAACTGATCTTCTCCTGGGGCGGCAACCCAGGTGTAGGTTCGCTGCACCGTCTGCGTGACGCCGTCGAAAAACAATGGCCGCAACCGCTGGAAATCGAAGAACACAGTCACGCCGACCTGGCCAACGCCTATGTCGCCGGTGCCTCTGGCCTGCCGTTCGCGGTGCTGCGAGCCTATGCCGGTTCCGATCTGCCCAAGGTCAATCCGCTGATCAAGACCGTGACCTGTCCCTTCACCGGCGAAGTCCTGGCTGCCGTACCTTCGGTGCGCCCCGACGTCACGGTGATCCATGCACAGAAAGCCGACCGCAAGGGCAACGTTTTGCTGTGGGGCATCCTGGGCGTGCAGAAAGAGGCCGCACTGGCAGCCAAGCGCTGCATCGTCACGGTGGAAGAGATCGTTGATGACCTCAACGCGCCGATGAACTCCTGTGTTCTGCCAACCTGGGCCCTGGCCGCCGTGTGCCACGTGCCGGGTGGCGCGCATCCGTCCTATGCCCACGGCTATACCGAGCGCGACAACGTGTTCTACCAGGCCTGGGACCCGATCGGTCGCGACCGTGACACCTTCAGCCGCTGGATCGAGACTTACATCCGCGGCACCCAGGATTTCAGCGAGTACCAGGCGAAACTGGCCAGCGCATCGGAGGCAAAATAATGACTTACTCCACCAATGAGATGATGACCGTTGCCGCTGCCCGGCGCCTGCGCAATGGCTCGGTATGCTTCGTCGGTATCGGCCTGCCGTCCAAGGCCGCCAACCTGGCTCGCCTGACCTCCTCGCCGGATGTGGTGTTGATCTACGAATCGGGCCCCATCGGTGCCAAGCCGACCGTGCTGCCGCTGTCCATCGGCGACGGCGAGCTGGCCGAAACCGCTGACACCGTGGTGCCCACCGGCGAGATCTTTCGCTACTGGCTGCAAGGCGGGCGTATCGACGTGGGCTTTTTGGGCGCCGCGCAGGTCGACCGCTTCGGCAACATCAATACCACCGTGGTCGGCGATTACCATCACCCCAAGGTGCGCCTGCCCGGTGCCGGCGGCGCGCCGGAGATCGCCGGCTCGGCCAAGAGCGTGCTGATCATTCTGAAACAGTCGCACCGCAGCTTCGTCGAGAAGCTGGACTTCATCACCTCGGTCGGCCACGGCGAAGGCGGCGACTCGCGCAAACGCCTCGGCCTGCCCGGCAGTGGGCCGGTGGGCATCATCACCGACCTGTGCATCATGGAGCCCGAGGCGGTCACCCGCGAGTTCGTGGTCACCTCGATCCACCCGGGCGTGACCCGCGAGCAGATCGTTGCCGCCACCGGCTGGGCCATCCGTTTTGCCGACGATGTGGCGACTACCGTCGAGCCCAACGAGACCGAATTGACTGCCCTGCGCGACCTCGAAGCGCGGACTGCGGCTGCACATGGCCAGGCCCCGG
This sequence comes from Pseudomonas sp. UBA4194, assembly GCF_002379585.1. Lineage (GTDB taxonomy): Bacteria > Pseudomonadota > Gammaproteobacteria > Pseudomonadales > Pseudomonadaceae > Aquipseudomonas. The sequence continues at coordinate 96,641 of NZ_DFUE01000046.1, read as the reverse complement.
GAGAAGCATGATGCGTGACGTATTTATCTGTGACGCGATCCGTACCCCTATCGGACGCTTTGGCGGCGGCTTGGCTGCGGTACGTGCCGATGATCTGGCTGCGGCCCCGATCAAGGCCTTGATCGAACGCAACCCGACGGTGAAGTGGGATGAGGTGGACGAGGTGTTCCTCGGCTGCGCCAACCAGGCCGGTGAAGACAACCGCAACGTGGCGCGCATGGCGCTGCTGTTGGCCGGGCTGCCGCAGAGCATTCCCGGCATCACCCTGAATCGTCTGTGCGCATCGGGTATGGACGCCGTGGGCACGGCTTTCCGGGCTATCGCCAGCGGTGAGATGGAGCTGGCCATCGCCGGCGGCGTCGAGTCGATGTCCCGCGCGCCGTTCGTGATGGGCAAGGCCGATGCAGCGTTTTCGCGCAACATGAAGCTGGAAGACACCACCATCGGCTGGCGTTTCATCAACCCGTTGATGAAGGCTCAGTATGGCGTGGATGCCATGCCTCAGACCGCTGACAACGTGGCCGACGACTACAAGGTTTCCCGTGAAGATCAGGACGCCTTTGCCGTACGCAGCCAGCAGCGTACCGCCGCCGCCCAGGCAGCAGGCTTTTTCGCCGAAGAGATCGTGCCTGTGCGCATCGCTCACAAAAAGGGCGAAACCGTGGTCGAGCAGGACGAACATCCCCGTGCAGATACCACCCTGGAAACCCTGGCCCGGCTGAAGCCGGTCAATGGCGCCGACAAGACCGTCACTGCCGGCAACGCGTCGGGTGTCAATGATGGCGCAGCGGCGATGATCCTGGCGTCGGCCGATGCCGTGAAGAAACACGGCCTGACGCCACGTGGCCGGGTATTGGGCATGGCCAGCGCCGGCGTGGCACCTCGGGTGATGGGCATCGGCCCGGTACCGGCGGTGCGCAAGCTGGTGGAGCGCCTGGGCCTGGCGGTCACCGACTTCGATGTCATCGAACTCAACGAAGCCTTTGCCAGCCAAGGCCTGGCGGTGCTGCGCGAACTCGGCCTGGCCGACGACGCGCCGCAGGTCAACCCCAATGGTGGCGCCATTGCCCTGGGGCACCCCCTGGGCATGAGCGGTGCGCGGCTGGTGCTGACGGCGCTGCATCAATTGGAGAAAAGCGGCGGCAAACGCGGCCTGGCGACCATGTGTGTGGGCGTAGGGCAGGGATTGGCGTTGGCGATCGAACGGGTTTGATAGTGGGTGGGGTTGGGGTTTAGCGGAGGTAGCGCCGGCCCCATCGCGGGCAGAGCCCGCTCCCACAAGGAACGGTAGTCGCAAGGATCCTTGTGGGAGCGGGCTCTGCCCGCGATGAGGCCGCCACTACCACCGCATAAATCCACGCCCCACCAGCCCTTTTACCCACTACCACTCAACAATCACCCACCACCTCCACGCAAGGTGAACGGCTGATTGTTGGGTGGCGGAGGGTAATCGACTTGTGGAATGAGGTTGTTACAGGTTATGTCTAGGCCTTACCGACCTCACTGAGAACTAAAACATGACAACAGTTCATTACACCGGTGAAGAGCGCAAGAAGCGCATATTCGCCATTGTGGGTGCTTCATCGGGGAACCTGGTCGAGTGGTTCGACTTCTACGTCTACGCCTTCTGCGCCATCTACTTTGCCCCTGCCTTCTTTCCTTCGGATGACCCTACCGTACAGTTGGTGAACACCGCCGGGGTGTTCGCCGCCGGCTTTCTGATGCGTCCCATTGGCGGCTGGCTGTTTGGCCGTGTGGCCGATAAACACGGTCGCAAGAATTCCATGATGATCTCGGTGCTGATGATGTGCGCCGGTTCGCTGGTCATCGCCTGCCTGCCCACCTACGCCACCATCGGGGTGTGGGCGCCGATCATCCTGCTGCTGGCGCGCCTGTTCCAGGGCCTCTCGGTAGGCGGGGAGTACGGCACCACGGCCACCTACATGTCCGAAGTCGCCCTGCGCGGCCAGCGTGGCTTCTTCGCCTCGTTCCAGTACGTCACCCTGATCGGCGGCCAGTTGCTGGCGGTGCTCACCGTAGTGATCCTCCAGCAATTTCTCGATGAGCAGGAACTGCGTGCCTGGGGCTGGCGGATTCCGTTCGTGGTCGGCGCCGTGGCGGCGGTGATCTCGTTGTTGCTGCGGCGTACCCTGGAAGAAACCAGCACCGCCGAAACCCGCAACGACAAGGACGCCGGCAGCATCGCCGGATTGTTCAAGAACCACAGCGCCGCCTTCATCACCGTGCTGGGCTATACCGCCGGTGGCTCGTTGATTTTCTATACCTTCACCACCTACATGCAGAAGTACCTGGTGAACACCGCCGGCATGCACGCCAAGACCGCCAGCCTGATCATGACCGGCGCGCTGTTCCTGTACATGTGCATGCAACCGTTGTTCGGCATGCTGGCGGACAGGATAGGCCGACGGACGTCCATGCTCTGGTTCGCCGGCCTGGGCACCTTGTGCACCTTGCCGATCCTGATGGTGTTGAAAACCGTCACCAGCCCGTTCCTGGCGTTCGTGTTGATCACCTTGGCCCTGGCCATCGTCAGTTTCTACACCTCCATCAGCGGCCTGGTGAAGGCCGAGATGTTCCCGCCCCAGGTGCGCGCGCTGGGCGTCGGGTTGGCCTACGCTGTGGCCAACGCCGTGTTCGGCGGCTCGGCGGAGTTCGTGGCCTTGAACCTGAAGAACATGGGCAATGAAAATGCCTTCTACTGGTATGTCACGGTGATGATGGCGATTGCCTTCCTGTTCAGTCTGCGCTTACCCAAGCAGCCGGCGTATCTGCATTCCGATCACTAACCTTGCGGGCGCGCCGGTGCTGCCGGCGTGCTGCTACGAGAGCGTGTCATGAGCCAACGACCGAACAATCAATTGTTCGATGCCTACTTCACCACGCGCGACATGCGTGAAATCTTTTCCGACCGTGGCCGCGTCCAGGGCATGCTCGACTTCGAGGCCGGGCTGGCCCGTGCCGAAGCCCGTGTGGGGATGATACCCGGCGAGGCCGTGGCGCCAATCGAGGCTGCGTGCAAGGCCGAGCTTTACGACTTTCAAGCCTTGGGGGAGGCCATCGCCACGGCGGGCAACTCGGCCATTCCCCTGGTCAAGATGCTGGGCAAGCAGATCGCCGCCAGCGACGCTGGTGCCGAGCGCTATGTCCATCTGGGCGCCACCAGCCAGGACGTGATGGACACCGGGCTGGTGCTGCAACTGCTGGCGGCGCTGAGCTTGATCGAAGCCGACCTGAGCCGCCTGGGCGACGCCCTGGCCCAGCAAGCGCAACGCCACGCCGCCACGCCACTGGCCGGGCGGACCTGGCTGCAGCACGCCACGCCGGTAACGCTGGGCATGAAAATCGCCGGCTGGCTCGGCGCGGTCACCCGCAGCCGGCAGCGTCTGGCCGAACTCAAGCCGCGCCTGGCCAGCCTGCAGTTCGGCGGGGCCTCGGGCAGCCTTGCCGCGTTGGGTGACAAGGCGTTGCCCATTGCCCAGGCGCTGGCCGAAGAGCTGCGCCTGAATCTGCCTGAACAGCCCTGGCACACCCAGCGCGACCGTCTGGTGGAGCTGGCCTCGGTGCTCGGTCTGGTGGCCGGCAGCCTGGGTAAGGTGGGCCGTGACATCAGCCTGCTGATGCAGACCGAGGCTGCGGAAGTGTTCGAGCCGTCCGCGCCTGGCAAAGGCGGCTCTTCAACCATGCCGCACAAGCGCAATCCGGTCGGCGCTGCCGTGCTGATCAGCGCTGCGACGCGCGTGCCGGGTCTGGTGGCCACACTGTTCAGCGCCATGCCGCAGGAGCACGAGCGTAGCCTGGGCTTGTGGCACGCCGAATGGGAGACCTTGCCGGAGATCTGCTGCCTGGTGTCCGGCGCCCTGCAGCAGGCCTTGCTGATCGCCAACGGCATGGAGGTCGACAGCCAGCGCATGCTCAAGAACCTGGACCTGACCCAAGGCCTGGTCCTGGCCGAAGCGGTCAGCATCGTGCTCGCCCAGCGCTTGGGTCGCGATGCCGCCCATCATCTGCTGGAGCAGTGCTGCAAACGGGCCGTGGCGCAGCAGCGCCACCTGCGCGCGGTGCTGGGCGAGGAGCCCAACGTCACTGCCGAACTCAGTGGCGACGAACTGGACCGCCTGCTGGACCCGGCCCACTACCTGGGCCAGGCGCAGACCTGGGTACAGCGCGCCGTTGCCGAACACCATCAATTCAACGCTTGAAGGAGACTGCCGTGCCACGCGTACAACTCGCCGAGGGCGAACTGAACTACACACTCGATGGCGCCGAGGGCAAACCGGTGCTGGTGCTGTCCAACTCCCTGGGGACCGACCTGGGCATGTGGGACACCCAGATCGCCGCGTTCACCGAGCACTTTCAGGTGCTGCGTTACGACACCCGCGGCCATGGCGCCTCCCTGGTCACCCCGGGCAGCTATACCATCGAGCAACTGGGGATGGACGTGCTGGCCCTGCTCGATGCCCTGAAGCTGGACAAAGTGCACTTCTGCGGGCTGTCCATGGGGGGCTTGATCGGTCAGTGGCTGGGCATCAACGCCGGTCACCGGTTGCACAAGCTGGTGATCTGCAATACGGCCGCGAAGATCGGCAGCCAGGATGTGTGGAACCCGCGCATCGAGATGGTGCTCAGCCAAGGCGAGCAGGCGATGGTATCGCTGCGTGACGCGTCCATCGCCCGCTGGTTCACCCCGGCCTTCGCCGAGGCGCACCCCGGTGAGGCCAAGCGCATCACCGACATGCTCGCGGCGACCTCGCCCCAGGGATATGCGGCCAACTGCGCGGCGGTACGCGATGCCGATTTCCGTGAACAGCTGGTATCGATCCAGGTGCCGCTGCTGGTCGTGGTGGGCACCGAGGATGCGGTGACCACGCCGGCTGACGGTCACTTCATCGAAGAGCGGGTGGTGGGCGCACAGTACGCCGAGTTCCACGCCGCCCATTTATCCAACGTCGAAGTGGGCGAGCCGTTCAGCCGCCGCGTCGTCGATTTCCTGCTGAGCTGACAAGGAGCCCGTTCGTGGACGAGAAAGAACGCTACAACGAAGGCATGAAGGTACGCCGCGCAGTGCTGGGCGATGCCCACGTGGATCGCAGCCTGAGCAACATCACCGAGTTCAACGGCGAATTCCAGGAGATGATCACCCGTCACGCCTGGGGTGATATCTGGACGCGCCCAGGGCTGCCACGGCATACCCGCAGCCTGATCACCATCGCCATGCTGATCGGCATGAACCGCAACGAGGAATTGAAACTGCACCTGCGCGCCGCGGCCAACAACGGTGTGACCCGTGAGCAGATCAAGGAAGTGGTGATGCAGAGCGCCATCTATTGCGGCATTCCGGCGGCCAATGCGACGTTTCACCTGGCGGAGTCGGTGTGGGATGAGTTGGGGGTCGAGTCGCAGGAGTGAGGGATTGATTGGGGGAGGGGGAGCCCCACGCGGTATGCTTTTTAGCTCCCTCTCCCTCAGGGAGAGGGCTGGGGTGAGGGGACCAGACGCCGCCAATCCCCAACCCTATCCTCGCTTACAAGATACTCAACGGATAACTCACAATCACCCGGTTCTCATCGAACTCGCTGGTGCTGTAGTCCCGGCGCATGGTCGAGTTCCTCCAGCGCATGTTCAAGCTCTTGAACGTCCCCGACTGAATGGTATAGGCCAGTTCGGTTTCCCGACCCCACTCCTTGCCATCGGTGATGGTCCCGGTGTGCACGTTATCACCGCTGATATAACGGTTCATCAACGTCAGCCCGGGCACGCCCACCCCGGCGAAGTTGAAGTCGTGACGCAACTGCCAGGACTTCTCCTTGGCGTTGTCATAGCTGGAGTTGTAGCTATCGTTGGCCAGAGTGCCGCCGCTGGTGCCGTTGACGCGCATCCAGGCATTGTCGCCGGTGACTTTCTGCAAGCCGACATAGAAGGTGTTGCTGCCGTACTTGGCCGACAGCAGCGCCGACCAGGTCTTGTTGTCCAGGTCGCCGGCCAGTGCGCTGCCGTCTTCCTTGCCGTGGAAGAAGCCCAGGTTGGCGCCCAGGGTCCAGTCGCCCAGCGGCTGGCTGTGCAGAATCTGCAGGTACTGCTGCTGGTAGATGTCTTTGAGCTCGGCGTTCCACAAGCCGATCAAGGTGTTCTTTTCGTTGAAGGTGTATTCGCCACCCACGAAGTTGAAACGGTCGGACGTTGCCGTGGCGCGGCCCTGCATGAACATGTCTTCCATGCTGGCGTCGTTGCGCGGGCTGTTCTGGCGGAACTGACCGCCGTACAACGTCAGGCCGTCGATTTCCTGGGAGGTCACCTGACCACCGCGGAAGGTCTGCGGCAGCGAGCGACCGTCGTCAGAGCGCAGGATGGGCAGTACCGGCATCCATTCACCGACTTTTACCACGGTCTTGGACACCTTGGCTTTCAGTGCGACGCCCAGCCGGCCGAAGTCATCGGCTGGTTTGTTGCCATCGTGGGTCGGCAGCAATTGGGTGCCGTAGGTCCCGCGGCCACCGTCGAGCTTCACCGAATACATGCCCAGCACGTCGACGCCAAAGCCGACCATGCCTTGGGTGTAGCCGGATTTTGCGTCGAGGATGAAGCTCTGGGTCCATTCTTCCGACTTGCTCTGTGGAAACGCCGGGTTGGTGTGGTTGCGGTTGAAGTAGAAGTTACGCAGATTGAGACCTACCTTGGCATCTTCCAGAAAGCCGGATTCCGCGGCCATGGCGGGCAGGGCGGCGGTGGCAACGGTCATGGCGATCAGGTTGGGCAACAGACGTGAGGGGCGACGCGGGTGTTGGCGCATGGGGTAACCCTGTTGTTATTGGTTTTTTAGATGCACGAATGTCTGAAGCTCCAGACATTTTGTTACGTGTTGCGCGGATAGTGCTTGCGCAGCTGGGGTGGTTCAATTGGTCGCACCTAAAAACGTGCGATAAACGAACAGTAACTAACTGGTTAATGACAAATCAGTTATCTGATCACCTGACCACTATTGACCATGATTGGGGTTTAGGCCAATAGGGTTGCAGATTTTCTTTTGCAGGTCCGGCGCCATCGCAGGCAGAGCCCGCCCCTAGACGGTCTACACGACCACCAAAACCATCCCCTGTGGGAGCGGGTTCTACCCGCGATGGCGTCGGCCCTGCCTGACCTCATAAAAAAACCCACCGCAAAGGGTGGGTTCTTTTCATTCAAGCGCTGCTGCAATCAGCTTTTCGGCGCCGTGGCTGGCGCTGGCTGTGCAGCCTGGGCCTGACCGGTACGTTCATACCAGCCACCGCCCAGTGCCTTGTACAGATTGACCTCGCTGGTCAGTTGCGACAGACGGTCGGTGATCAGCGACTGCTGCGCACTGAACAGCGAGCGCTGTGCATCGAGGAAGGTCAGGTTGCTGTCCACCCCGATGCGGTAGCGACGCTCGGCCAGGCGGTAGTAATCCTGGTTGGCCTGCACCGAATCACGCTGGGCCTGCAACTGATCGTTGTAGGTCTTGCGCGCCGTGAGGCCGTCGGACACTTCCTGGAAAGCCGTCTGAATGGCCTTCTCGTAGTTGGCCACGTTGATGTCTTTCTGGATCTTGGAGTAGTCCAGGCTGGCACGCAGCGCACCGGCGTTGAAGATCGGCAGGCTGATGCTCGGCGAGAACAGCCAGCTGCCCGAACCGCCATCGAACAGACCCGACAACTGGCTGCTCGAGGTGCCGGCATTGGCGGTCAGGCTGATGCTGGGGAAGAACGCTGCGCGTGCGGCACCGATGTTCGCATTGGCTGCCAGCAGATTATGCTCGGCCGACAGAATGTCCGGACGACGGGTGAGCAGCTCGGACGGCATGCCGGCGGGCATTTCGCTGAGCAGATCGGCATCCAGGCCTCGTGCAGCCGGCAGGTCGACCGGAATGTTGGTGCCCAGCAGCAGGGTCAGGCTGTTGCGGTCCTGGGCCACCTGGCGCTGATAGCGCGCCAGGCTGACACGGGCGGTTTCCACCGACGTACGCGCCTGGCTCAGGTCCAGGGCCGACGACACGCCGACTTCGGCGCTGCGGCTGGTCAGCTTCAGGCTCTGTTCGAACGCCACCAGGGTGTCCTGGGTCAGCTTGAGCAGTTCCTGGTCGGCCTGCCAGGTCAGATAGGCATTGGCAACACTGGCCACCAGGCTGATCTGGGTCGAGCGACGGGCTTCTTCACTGGACAGGTAGGTCTGCAGGGCCTGTTCGTTGAGGCTGCGGATACGGCCCCACAGGTCCAGCTCGTACGCGCTGACGCCCAGGGTCACCGCGTATTGACTGCCAATGCCTGCTTGCCCGCTGGTGGACAAGTCCGCCGGCGAGCGTTGGCGGGTACCCGTGCCATCGACGTTTACCGCCGGGAACAGGTCCGCACGCTGGATGCGGTACTGGGCCCGGTAGGCTTCGATGTTCAAGGCCGCGACTTTCAGGTCGCGGTTGTTTTCCAGGGCAACCTGCACCAGTTGCTCGAGGGCAGGGTCCGTGAAGAACTGCCTCCAGCCTTGTTCGGCCGCGGCCACATCAGCCGCCTGGGCAGGCGAGTACGCCTCGCCCTGCGGGTATTGCTCGGCTACGGGCAGCGCGGGGCGCTCGTAGTCGGGGATCATCGAGCAGCCGCTGAGCACGAAGGCAGCGACGGCGATGGATATCAGGGACTTGCTCATTGGCCAGCCTCATCGTGTGAAATTGCTTTGCCGTTGTCCTTTTCGTGTTCCTTGTCGTACTTGCTCTTGAACAGGGACGACACAGCGACATAGAACATCGGGACCCAGAAGATCGCCAGGACGGTAGCGGTGATCATACCGCCGATTACCCCGGTACCGATCGCATGTTGGCTGCCCGAGCCGGCGCCGCTGGAGATGGCCAGGGGCACCACGCCGAGGATGAATGCCAGCGACGTCATGATGATCGGGCGCAGACGCATCCGGCAGGCCTCCGCCGCAGCATCGACCAGGCTCTTGCCCTGTTCGTGCAGTTCCTTGGCGAACTCGACGATCAGAATGGCGTTCTTGGCCGCCAGCCCCACCGTCACCAGCAGGCCCACCTGGAAGAACACGTCGTTGGACAAGCCGCGCAGGCTGGTGGCGATCAAGGCACCGATTACACCCAACGGGACCACCAGCAGTACTGCAATCGGGATCGACCAGCTCTCATACAAGGCCGCCAGACAGAGGAACACGAACAGCAGCGAGATGGCATAGAGCGCCGGGGCCTGAGAACCGGACAGGCGTTCTTCGAACGACAGGCCGGTGAACGAGTAGCCCACACCGGCCGGCAGTTTCTTGGCCAGCGCTTCAACCTCGGCCATCGCCTGGCCGGAGCTGTAGCCCGGAGCCGGGGTACCGAGGATCTCCATTGCCGCCACACCGTTGTAGCGCGACAGTTTTGGCGAACCGTATATCCACTCGCCGGTAGCGATGGCAGACAGCGGCACCATGGTCCCCGAGTCGTTGCGCACGTACCACTTGTTCAGGTCTTCAGGGGTCATGCGACCGAAGGCTTCACCTTGCACGTACACTTTCTTCACCCGACCGCGGTCGATGAAGTCGTTGACGTAGCTGCCGCCCAAGGCAATCGACAAGGTCTGGTTGATGTTCGACAGCGTGATGCCCAGCGCACTGGCTTTCTCGTCATCGACGGTGAGCTGATACTGCGGCTCATCGTTCAGGCCGTTGGGACGTACGCCCGCCAGAACCTTGCTTTGCGCGGCCATGCCGAGGAACTGGTTACGTGCCTCCAGCAATTTCTCGTGGCCGACACCGCCCTGATCCTGCAGGTAGAAGTCGAAGCCCGAAGCGTTACCCAGCTCCAGTACCGACGGTGGTACCACGGCGAAAACCATGGCGTCGCGGAAGCTGGCGAAGTGTTTCTGCGCACGTTCGGCGATCTTGAACACGGTGGTTTCGGCGTCGCGTTCACCCCACGGCTTGAGCATCACGAATGCCAGGCCCGAACTCTGGCCACGACCGGCGAAGTTGAAGCCGTTGACGCTGAACACCGATTTCACCCCGGCACCCTCGCCGTTGTCGGCGTCGAGCAGGTAGGTGCGCATTTCGTCGATGACTTTCTGCGTACGCTCGGCAGAAGAACCGGCCGGAGTCTGGACCTGAGCGAAGATCACGCCCTGGTCTTCTTCCGGCAGGAACGCGGCCGGAATGCGCATGAACAGCCAGATCATGCCGGCGAAGATGATCAGGTAAACCAGGAAGGCCGGCAACTTGTGCGTCACCATGCGCTTCACGCCGTTCTCGTAGCTGACCACACTGCGGTCGAAGGTACGGTTGAACCAGCCGAAGAAACCACGCTTGGGTTGGCCGTGCTTTTCCGGATCGATCGGCTTGAGCATGGTGGCGCACAGCGCCGGGGTGAAGATCAGCGCGACCAGTACCGACAGGCCCATGGCAGAAACGATGGTGATCGAGAATTGCTTGTAGATCACGCCCGTGGAACCGCCGAAGAAGGCCATCGGCAGCAGTACCGCCGAGAGCACCATGGCGATACCCACCAGTGCCCCCTGGATCTGGTCCATGGACTTTTTCGTCGCTTCCTTGGGTGACAGGTGCTCCTCTTCCATCACCCGCTCGACGTTTTCCACCACCACGATGGCATCGTCCACCAATAGACCGATCGCCAGGATCATGCCGAACATGGTCAGGGTGTTGATGGTGAAGCCGAACGCCGCCAGGATGCCGAAGGTACCCAGCAATACCACCGGTACCGTCATCGTGGTGATGACCGTGGCGCGGAAGTTCTGCAGGAACAGGTACATCACCAGGAACACCAGCACGATCGCCTCGATCAGGGTGTGTACTACACCCGAAATCGACTCGGTAACGGTGGGGGTGGTGTCATACGGATACACCACCTTCATGCCTGGCGGAAAGAAGGGTTCGAGGTTGGCAACCGTGGCGCGAATGGCCTTGGCGGTGTCCAGGGCGTTGGCGCCCGATGCGAGCTTGATTGCCATACCCGAAGCCGGGTTGCCGTTGAACTGCGCGTCGATGCTGTAGTTCTGACCGCCCAGGCCGATGCGTGCAACGTCCTTGAGGCGAACTTGCGAACCGTCGGTGTTGACCTTCAGAAAGATGTTGCCGAACTGCTCGGCGGTCTGCAGGCGGGTCTTGCCGATGATGGTGGCATTGAGCTGCGTGCCGGGCAGGGCGGGCAAGCCGCCCAATTGGCCAGTGGCGATCTGCACGTTCTGTGCGCTGATCGCGCTGCTCACTTCCACAGGGGTCAGCTGGAAGTTGTTGAGCTTGGCTGGGTCCAGCCAGATCCGCATGGCGTACTGCGAACCGAACACCTGGAAGTCACCTACACCGGAAGTCCGCGAAATCGGGTCCTGGATGTTGGAAACGATGTAGTTGGACAGGTCGTCCTTGCTCATGCTGCCGTCTTCGGACACCAGGCCGATCACCAGCAGGAAGTTCTTCACCGACTTGGTAACGCGCAGACCCTGCTGCTGTACTTCCTGAGGCAACAGTGGCGTGGCCAGGTTGAGCTTGTTCTGCACCTGTACCTGGGCGATGTCCGGGTTGGTGCCCTGGTTGAACGTCACGGTGATGGTCATGCTGCCGTCGGAGTTACTGTCCGAGGAAACGTAACGCAGGTTGTCGATACCGTTGAGCTGTTGCTCGATGATCTGTACCACGGTGTCCTGCACGGTCTGTGCGGACGCACCTGGGTAGGTGACCTGGATATCGATGGCGGTCGGCGCGATGGCCGGGTATTGGTTGATCGGCAGCTTGAGGATTGCCAGCCCACCTACCAGCATGATCACCAGGGCTAATACCCAGGCGAAAATGGGGCGGTCGATAAAGAATCTGGACATCGATTACTCCCCTTTGCCGTTGGCGGCAGGGGCGGCTTGATCGTTCTTGACGTTGCCCGCTTCCTTGACCGTCACATCGGCACCTGGCTTGACGTACTGCAGGCCTTCAGTGATGACGCGGTCACCGGCGTTCAAGCCTTTCTCGATCACCCAGTACGCACCGGCAGTGCGGTTGGCGACCAGCTCACGCTGCTCGACCTTGTTGTCCTTGTTCACGATCAGGGCCGTTGGCGTGCCCTTGAGGTCACGCGTCACGCCCTGTTGCGGGGCCAGGATCGCCTCGTTGCGTACGCCGGCCTGCAGCTTGGCATGGACGAACATGCCCGGCAGCAGCACGTGGTCAGGGTTGGGGAACACGGCGCGCAGCGTCACCGAACCGGTGGCCTGATCAACCGACACTTCGGAGAACTCCAGCTTGCCGTCCTGCGCGTATTCGCTGCCATCTTCAAGGCTCAGCTTGACCGTGGCGGCATTGTCGCCGGCCTTCTGCAACCGGCCGCTGTCCAGGTCGCGGCGCAGCTTGAGCATCTCCGCCGAAGACTGGGTGACGTCGACGTAGATCGGGTCCAGCTGCTGAATGGTGGCCATGGCGTTGGTCTGGCCGCTGGTCACCAGTGCACCTTCGGTGACTTCGGAGCGACCGATGCGACCGGAGATCGGCGCGTACACCTTGGTATAGCGCAGGTCGATCTGGGCACTCTTGACGGCGGCTTCGGCCTGCAGCTGCTCGGAGCGGGCGTTGTCGTATTCCTGACGGCTCACGGCCTGCTCGTCGATCAACTGCTTATAGCGACCGGCCAGGGACTTGGCCGATTCCAGGGTGGCCTGCGCACTGCCCAGCGTCGCTTCGTAAACCGACGGATCGATCTGATACAACTGCTGACCGGCCTTCACCTCGGTGCCTTCCTTGAATTGGCGCTTGAGGATGATGCCGTTGACCTGCGGCCGTACTTCGGCAACGCGGTAGGCAGTGGTGCGACCCGGGAGTTCGGTGGTCAGGGTGTAAGCCTGGGGTTGAAGGGTAACGACGCCGACCTGAGGAGCTTGCTGAGCCTGCGGGGCTGCTTCTTCCTTCTTACAGCCACTGAGCAGGGTTGCCAGGGCGACGGCGGATACCAGAGCGGTAACAGCTGGCTTGAATTGCATGAAGATCCTCGGGTCGTGAGCGCAGGGGGCTCATGAATAGTGGAAAGGTAAAAAATCGGGTCGACTGGATTAATAGCTTACTAACGAATATACTTACATTCGCGGTTGTTTGTAAACACCTTGATGGCCACCCGCCTGCGACCACGCGGCACACCCATCACCCCTCGGGACAAGCCCCCAACAACAGGCGCCCGACCTGAGCACGGCCCTCGAGAAGCGAAGGGCGCTCACCAAAGATTGAGGTTCTACTGCCATGGTTCGCCGTACCAAAGAGGAAGCCCAGGAAACGCGAAGTCAGATACTCGAAGCCGCCGAGCAGGCGTTCTACGAGCGCGGCGTGGCGCGTACAACCTTGGCCGACATCGCCAATCTGGCCGGCGTGACCCGCGGGGCTATCTACTGGCACTTCAGCAACAAGGCCGATCTGGTCCAGGCGATGCTCGACAGCCTGCAGGAACCGCTGGAGGAATTGGCCCGCGCCAGCGAGAGCGAAGACGAAATCGACCCCTTGGGTTGCATGCGTCGGTTGCTGATTCATTTGTTTCAACAGATTGCAATCGACCCGAAAACCCGTCGCCTGAACGAAATTCTGCATCATAAATGCGAGTTCACCGATGAAATGTGTGACATGCGCCAGCAACGCCAGCTGGCGATTCTGGACTGCAATGTTCGGATCGATCTGTCCCTGAGCAATGCCGTGAAGCGCGGCCAGTTGCCTGCCGACCTCAATACCTTCCGCGCGGCCACCGCGCTGTACGCCTATATAGATGGCATGATTGGCCAATGGTTGCTGGTGCCCGAGAGTTTTGATCTGTACACCGAAGCTGAACGCTGGGTCGACGTGTGCTTGCAGATGCTCAGCCTGTCGCCGGCCTTGCGCAAATAAAGTTCTGAATCACGTTGTAACATCCGCCTTGGGCACGCCATCATCTGAGCGGACCCGAGGCGACGACCTTCAAAGGGCGGCGAGTACCTTTTCATTGTCATGTTGCGAGCGTGTGAATGAGCCTGCAAAACCCGTTGCTCAATGGGGCTGACCAGCCATTGCGCGGTATCGCGCTGATTTGCCTGGCCACTCTGCTGTTCGCCAGTCATGACGCCATCTCCAAATACCTTTCCGGCTTCTACCCCATCGTCATGGTGGTGTGGGCACGCTATGTGGTGCATACGCTGATGATGCTGGTGATCTTCGTGCCCCAGACCGGCCTGTCCACGGTAATTCGCACCAAGCGTCCCGGCCTGCAGCTGTTGCGGGCTTTGTGTCTGGTTGCCACCAGCCTGTTCTTCACCACGAGCCTGCGCTACATCCCCCTGGCCGAAGCCACGGCGGTGAACTTTCTGGCGCCGTTGCTGGTGACTGCCTTGTCGGTGCCGCTGCTCAAGGAAACCGTGACGCGGGCGCAATGGGCGGCAGTCATTGCGGGCTTCGTCGGTGTGCTGATCGTGATCCGGCCCGGTGGGGCGCTGTTTACCCCGGCGATCATCCTGCCGTTGATCTCGGCGTTCTTCTTTGGCCTTTACCAGTTGCTGACGCGCAAGCTCAGTGGTGTCGACAGCCCGACCACCAGCAACTTTCTGGCAGGCATCTTCAACAGTCTGATCATGAGCGCGGTGCTGCCGTTCTTCTGGCAAATGCCGACGTGGGGTGATGCGTTGTTCATGATCGGGCTGGGCACCTGCGGGATGCTGGGGCATCTGTTGCTGACCCAGGCCTTCCGGCATGCGGCGCCGGCGTTGCTGGCCCCGTTCAGCTATGGGCAGATTCTGTTCGCCGGCATGTATGGGTATCTGATCTTCGACCACACCCCGGATGTGTTCGGCATTGTCGGTATCTGTGTGATCAGCTTGAGTGGATTGGCGGTGGCATGGGCGCAACGTAGGCCGCGTTTGGCTTGATAGGTGGTTGACAGGACGGGCCCTATCGCGGGTAGAACCCGCTCCCACAGGGGCAGGGTCTGAGGCTGAGGGTGATCTCTGTGGGAGCGGGTTCTACCCGCGATGGCGTCGGTCCTGCAAAGCCCCCACCTACTTCTCACCATGCCCCCGCCCGCGCAACTCCAGGTTTGGCAATGCCAGGGCTACCAGTACCCCCAGCAACGACACGCCAGCACTGGCCCACAGCAAATGCTGGAAGGTTTGCCCCAACTCCGCCCGCAGCGCCTGCTGGGCTGGGCCCGGCGCGGCGTTCAGGCCGGACAGCAAAGCATTGCCCGAAGCCGCTTCCAAGCCGCCGGCGCCCAGGTCCACGCCATGCAACATGGCCAGCAGCAGTGCCGACAGGCACGCTACCCCCACGGCGCCCCCCAGTGAGCGAAATAGCGCCAGGGTGCTGGTGGCTACCCCGATATCCTGTGGTGGAACGGAGTTCTGCGCGCCCACCAGCGAGGTCGGGAACTGCAACCCGCAGGCAAAGCCGGTCAGCAGCATGAACGTCAGGCTGAGGGGGAAATTGTCCGGTGGGCAGAAGGACATGCCCAGGATTCCCAGCGGGGTAAGCACTGCGCCGGCCAGGATGATGGGCTTGTAGCGCCCCGTCTGCGATGTGCGTCGCCCGCCCAGAAACGCGCCGATCGGCAGACCCAACGCCAGCGGCAGCAGATGCAGTGCTGCGGCGTCGGCTCCGGACCCGGTCACCGTCTGAAAGCGCAACGGCATTATCACGCTCAGCCCAATCGCCTGGAAGCTGGTGAAAAATACGGTGCACCAGCACAGCACTGCAGCCGGCACAGCGAACAAGCGCATTGGCAGCAGTGGCTCGCGAAAGCGCCGCTCATGCCAGACGAACGCCACCAGCATCGCTATCGCCAGCAGCAGCACGCCCCATACCTGCACATCCGCCAGGCTATGGCCTTGACCGACTTCGGTCACGGTCATCAGCAAGGCGCTCAGGCCGACGATCATCAGCATCGTGCCCAGGTAGTCGATCACCGGTGTGCGCTGCGGCACGGGAAGACCGGCCAGCTTGCGGCTGGCGTACCAGCAGGCGAAGGTGCCCAGCGGCAGGTTGATCAGGAAGACCCAGCGCCACGACAGGTACTCGGTCATGTAACCGCCCAGCACCGGTCCCAGCACACTGGCGGCGGCGTACATGCTGCTGAAATAGCCTTGATAGCGGCCGCGCTCGCGGGGCGGCACCACGTCGCCGATGATCGCCTGGCTGACCGATACCATGCCTCCCGCGCCGATGCCCTGAAGAATGCGCGCCAGTACCAGTTGCTCCATGTTCTGGGCCAGGCCGCAGAACAGCGATGCCAGGGTGAACAGCCCGGTGCCGATGAGGATCATTCGGCGCCGGCCGTACAGGTCACCCAGTTTGCCGTAGATCGGCGTGGCCACAGTCATGGCCACCATGTATCCGGAGATGACCCAGGCCAGCAACTCGACATCGTTGAATTGCGCGGAAATGGCGGGCAGGGATACGGCAACGATGGTCTGATCCAGAGCACCGAGAAAGATGGCCAGCATCAAGGACACCAGGATGCTCTTGATTGCCGGCGGCTGTGGCTGACTGAGATTGTTCACGGCAAAGGCCCGGGCAGGAGGCCCGCGGCAATGGGCCGCAGGCTGGGTCCGCTCAGTCTACTTGATAGCTAGCTATCTTTTCTATCGGTCAGGTGATGGCTTCGTAAGGCAGACCGACATAATTTTCCGCCAGGCTTTGCCGCGCCGCAGGCGAACCCACCAGGTATTCGAGTTCGGCCTGCTGGATACGCTGGCCAAATGCATCGGTGTCCGGGAAACGGTGCAGCATCGAGGTCATCCACCAGGAAAACCGTTCAGCTTTCCACACCCGTCGCAGGCACACAGACGAGTACTGAGCGGTGGCCTCGCTGCGGCCATGGTGGAACACTTGGCAGAAGATATCGAACAGCGTGCTGACATCGCTGGCGGCCAGGTTCAGGCCCTTGGCGCCAGTGGGTGGCACGATGTGGGCGGCATC
This sequence comes from Pseudomonas sp. UBA4194, assembly GCF_002379585.1. Taxonomy (GTDB): domain Bacteria; phylum Pseudomonadota; class Gammaproteobacteria; order Pseudomonadales; family Pseudomonadaceae; genus Aquipseudomonas. The sequence goes on along the minus strand of NZ_DFUE01000046.1, from coordinate 79,715 downwards.
GCCCACCAGGAACAGCCGCCCGTGCTGCATGGGCTCGACCACGAAGCTGCGCAGCGGCGCGATGCTTTTTTCGATGGACGGGCCCGTCACCAACCGCTCGGCCAGGTCGGCGGGCAGCCGACTCTTGAGTTCGGCCCAGAAGCGGTCGTCCGACCAGTCCTCGACCTGTTCATCCGCGCCGACCTGCACGTAGTAACGGGTGCGCGTAGCCGAACGCATGCTGCACAAGGCGAAACCGCGTTCATGGTTCGCATACACCAGCTCCTCGTGCACGGGAGGGGTGTCGGCCAGTATGCCCAGCCAACCAAACGGGTAGACGCGCTCGAAGGTCTTGATGGCTTCGCTGGGGATCGATTGCCTGGATACCCCATGATAGCCGTCGCACCCGGCGATGTAGTCGCAGTCCAGGCGCAGGCTCTGGCCGTCCTTGTCGAAGGTCACGAAAGGGGCGGCGCTTTGCAGGTCGTGGGGCTTCACGTTGCTGGCTTCATACAGGGTTTCTGCGCCGGCCGCAGCGCGGGCCGCCATCAGGTCGCGAGTGACCTCGGTCTGGCCATAGATCATGACGGCGCTGCCCGTCAGTGCCTTGAGGTCGATATGCTCGCGACGACCGGCAAACGCCAGCTCGATACCGTGGTGAACGATGCCCTCGGCGTCCATCCGCGCGCTCACCCTGGCCTTGCGCAGTAGGTCTACCATGCCCTGTTCGAGTACGCCGGCACGGATGCGACTCAGCACATAGTCCGGCGTCTGTCGTTCGATGATGATGTTGGAGATGCCGGCATTGGTGAGCAATTGGCCGAGCAGCAGGCCGGACGGACCGGCGCCGATAATGGCGACTTGAGTCTTCATGGGCATGTAACCGCGTATTTTTATGATTGGAGTGCTGGTATTTTTCGCGGGCAGCGGTGGAATAAGAAGGGAGTTTTTCGCCCGATACAGGTACTTTTCATGGATTCGTGCGATCAGCGAAACATGCCGACACGCCGCTCTGGAGCACAATCATGTCGATACCGGTGTTCAAGCTGTACGGGGAAGGGGTGGCCTGGCCCACGCCGGACCTGCTGCACTGCGAAACCATTCCCAAGCGCAGTCGCCTGCACCACTGGGAAATCCAGCCGCACCAGCATGCCGATCTTTGCCAGTTGCTGTATGTGCACAGTGGCGAGGCAGTGGTCGAAGTGGAAGGTCAGCGTCATACCTTGCGAGAAGCGGCCCTGCAGGTGGTACCGCCGCTGTGCGTTCACGGCTTTCAATTCTCGGAGAATATCGAAGGCTATGTGCTGACACTGGCCGCGCCACTGGTCAGCCAGCTGCAACGTCAGGTGGGGGAGACCTTGCGAGTGCTGGATACACCGGCAACCTACCGGGCCGGCAACGACCGGGATTATCTCCATGCACTGTTCACTGCCTTGCAACGTGAATATCAGGGCGCCGAGGCGGGTCGCGACGTGTTGTTGCATTCGCTGGCCAATGTGGCGGTGATCTGGGCGGGACGCCAGGCGCTGCAGCGTCGCGCCGCCAAGCAACCTGCGCAACGCGGCCGCGAATACCTGTCGCGGTTCACGGAGGCAGTGGAAGCCAACTATGCACGGCAACCCAGCGTCGAAGCGCTGGCCCATGGCATCGGTCTTTCGGTCGCCCACTTGAACAGCCTTTGCAGAGCGCTAGCGGGTCAGTCGCCGCTGCAGATCGTGCATCAGCGCATCCTGCTCGAAGCAAAGCGCAACCTGCTGTATACCGCCATGAGCATCAGCCAGATAGCGGATCGCCTGGGGTTTGCCGATGCCGCTTACTTTTCGCGCTTCTTCCGCCGGCTGGTAGGCGTGTCACCCAAAGCCTTTCGTGCCGCGAGCCAGCGGTCGAGCGGTGTCAGCGCAGATAGCTGAACGCCGCATTGCGCTGCATGCACATGGCCAAGGTGCAGGCGCCTTGCAATTGCGGTGAGATACGAGCCTGCTCCGCTCGCCAGGCAGCAGTGGCGTAGAGGGCGGTGACGGCAACCAGTGACAACGCCACCATGCATTTTCTTGTTCTTGTGGTCATGACGCTTACCTCGCTTTACGACAGCCAAGTACTGTCTATAAGCGTAGGTCAGCTTTTGCTTCAGTGAGGGCCGTTGGTCTCTTGGTGCATCAGATGCTCATGCGCAACCGGGTCAGGTCGCGCAAGGGTGGCGCGCCGAAGTGACGACTGTATTCGCGGCTGAACTGCGAAGGGCTTTCGTAGCCCACCCGATACCCGGCTTCGGAGGCGTCCAGGCTTTCATTGAGCATCAGTCGCCGCGCTTCCTGCAGGCGCAGCTGTTTCTGATACTGCAAAGGGCTCATGGAAGTGACCGCCTTGAAGCGGTGATGCAGGGTCGAGACACTGAGATTGACTTCACGGGCCAGGTCTTCGATACGCAAGCCTTGCTGAAAGTGTTGGTTGATCCAGGCAATGGCGCGGCTGACCCGGTGCGTCTGGCTGTGGCCGACCGCCAATTCGTACAGCCGATGGCCCTGCTGCCCGCGCAATAGACGGTAGAGGATTTCACGGCGTACCAGCGGTGCCAGCATCGCGATGTCCTTGGGTGTTTCCAGCAGGCGAACCAGTCTGAGCACAGCGTCGAGCAGGCCGTTGTCCATCTGCTCGACATACAAGCCGCGTTGGCTGGGTCGCGAGGGCACGCCCATCGGCCCGGCATCGGCGATCAGCGTATTGATGTCGGCCGGGTCGATATCCAGGCGGATGGACAGGCTCGGGTTCTCCGGCGTGGCTTCCAGCAGCCGCCCGGAGATCGGCATGGCCACCGAGACCACCATGAAATTGAGCGGATCGTAGATGTAGCGCTCGTCACCCAGGCACACCTCCTTGCTGCCTTGAGCCAGGATGCACAGCGCTGGCTGAGCCAGGGCGGGAAACGATCGGACGCATTCTTCATAGCGCACCAGATGCAGGCCGTCGATGGCTGTCACGAAGCTGCCAGGGGTGCGGGCACCGCGGTCAATACACTCGGCCAGCTCTACGCGGCGCTGCTCCAGGGTCGGGTCCAGTAACTTGGCGATAGGCTCGGGGGCGTTCATGAAAGCTCCATGACGTAGGCGACAGAATGAGCACAGGATAATCGGCGGTTAATGTTCAAGGTAGACGATAACTGCGGGATGTTTGCCTGATCCTGCCCGCGTTTGTAACAGAATGCGCTGACGCCTGCCGGGCCATGGGGTGGGGTGACAGCGTGCGCGAGTTATTCGACGCGGCTTTAGGGTGGGAGGCTTGCCTGAAACTGCGGATCGGCAGGATCAGGCAACAGCGCGACAGGAATCGTCTAACCGCCATTGCCTGACGCCCTTTACCTTAGTACCCGTCGCAACGTTCATCCAGGGAGAGCCGACCATGACGTCAATCAACACAGTCAGTCATTGCGCTTTAGTGACCGCCCGCCAAGGGTTTTCGCACGCCGTAGGCATCGGCCTTAGCGGCTTGGTCGTCCCCGCGCGCGGTATGCCCGGTTGTCTGCATTTTTCGGTACAGCGCAGTCAGTGCGACGAGCACCTGTGGCAGGTGGCGGGCGTATGGAGCGATCAGGAGGCCATGCGCGCCTGGTTCACGTCGCCCTCCATGCAGGTTTTCAGCGATTTGTTGCAAGACATGCTGGTCAGCAGTCTGGACGTGCATACCTTCAGCGAACCGGGTATCGAGCGGGCTGCGAGCGCCGCCTGAGCCGGGTACAATCGCGCCTTTGACCTGTCCAGGAACCGGCGCATGGCACGCAAAGTATTCGAACAGCATGAAGCGGTATCAGCGGTCGTTCCAAGCGACGAGGGCTATCACGCGGCGATAGCGATCAAAACCCTCGAAGGCGGCACCCCACCACGTTTCCATAAAGTGCTGGAAGGGCAGACATTCAAGACTGCGCTGGCGGCAGACATGGCCGCCGCCGAAGTGCTGGAGACCCTGCAGGCCATCGACGCCGAGGGTGCGCCCAGCTTCACCGTCATTTGACCTGCGGACGGTACATCTTGAACAGCGCTTGCGGGCCGATCTCGAAGTAATCGGCGGGGCCGCCGCCGCGCAGGATTGGTGCCGCGGCGGCGGTGTCGTAGATCCCCTCCTTGAGCAGCGTGCGGGCAATGTGCACGGCCACCACCTCACCCAGGATCAGCCAACTGGGCACCCGCTCCTGGTCGGCTCGCTGCAACTGGATGATCTGGGTCACCTTGCATTCGAACGCGACCGGCGCCTCCAGCACCCGTGGCACCGACACGATGCGCGACGCCTTGGGCGTCAGGCCGCTGAGTTCGAACTCGTCGATTTCCGGGCCCACGGCGGAACAGCTGAGGTTCATCTGTTCCGCCAGCGGACGTGTGGCCAGGTTCCAGACGAACTCGCCGGTCTGTTCGATGTTGTTCAGGCTGTCCTTGCGGCCCACGCTGCAGAAACCAATGATCGGCGGAATGTAGTTGAAGGCGTTGAAGAAGCTGTAGGGCGCCAGGTTCAGCCGCCCTTGGCGATCGTGGGATGAGATCCAGCCGATGGGTCGTGGACCGACAATGGCGTTGAAGGGATCGTGGGGCAAGCCATGGCCCTGGGCGGGCTCGTAGCTGTAGGTATCTTCCGACATCGGCGCTTTCCTCAGGTGTTCACAATGACGCCAGTGTGCTGTGCCTCGGCGCGTGGATGCAATCCCGTCTCCCAGAAACAACTAAGCCCGGCCAGGGCCGGGCTGTACAGCATTGCCGTATCGATCAGGCAAAGGCGGCGGAGCCAGTGCGAGCCGAACCGTCTTCAGCAAAGGTCGCCGAGTGGGTACGGTCGGAACCGTCTTCAGCGAAGGTCGCCGAGTGGGTACGGTCGGAACCGTCTTCCGCGAAAGTCGCCGAGTGGGTGCGGTCGGAACCGTCTTCAGCGAAGGTCGCCGAGTGGGTACGGTCGGAACCGTCTTCAGCGAAGGTCGCCGAGTGGGTACGGTCGGAACCGTCTTCAGCGAAGGTCGCCGATTGAGTGCGGCTGTAACCGTCTTCGGCGAAGGTGGCCGAACTGGTGCGATCGAAGCCGTCGGCAGCGAAGGCATTGGCGGTCAGAGCGGTGAAGGCGAGGGCGATGATCAGTTGAGTTTTCATGGTAGTGCTCCCGGTGCAATGGATGTTTCGTTGAGTAGGTGTCTTGCTGTGGGAGTGATACTACGCCTGAAAATTTGATTAAAAAGCGCAAATAAACGCTAATAACCATCGAATTATCAAATGTAGCAGCGGCGTAAGCCGCGTCCGGCCGCCCCGCGATGTGCCTGAAAAAGCACCGGGGGCCCGGACGCGGCTCACGCCGCTGCTACGTGAGACCGTTAATCGGTTTCGATGCGGGAGTGCTTCTGGGTGTCTTTCATGAACACGTACACCAGCAGCGAGCAGGCAATGCAGGCAGTGACGTACCAGTAGTAGCCCGTCTCCATGCCGATCTCCTTGAACCACAGGGCGATCAGCTCAGCCGTACCGCCGAAGATCGAAACGGTCAGCGCATACGGCAAACCCACACCCAGCGCCCGAATCTCGGTGGGGAACAGCTCGGCTTTGACCACCGCATTGATCGACGTATAGCCGCTGACAATGATCAGCGCGGCCATGATCAGGAAGAACGCGCCCCACCAGGTTTCGATGGTGTGCAACGTGGTCAGGATCGGCACCGTGCACACGGTGCCCAGCACGCCGAAGGCGATCAGGATGGGCCGCCGGCCAATCTTGTCCGACAGCGCGCCGATGATCGGCTGCAAGCACATGAACAGGAACAACGTCGCCGCGGAAATCGCTGTGGAGTCCGCCTTGCTGAAGCCCACGGTGTTGACCAGGTACTTCTGCATGTAGGTGGTATAGGTGTAGAACGCCAGCGTCCCGCCCATGGTCAGGCCCACTACGGTAAGCAGCTCCTTGGGATGGCGCATCAGGGTGCGCATCAAGCTTTCCTTGGGTGCCTCTTTCTGTTTGGTGAACGACTCGGTTTCTTCCATGCCGCGACGCAGCCACAACGCGACCACCGCACACAAGGCGCCGATCACGAACGGTACACGCCAGCCCCACGAGAGCAACTGCTCTTCGGTAAGGGTCTGTTGCAGCACGATCAGTACCGCCAACGCGATGAGCTGGCCCGAGATCAGCGTGACGTACTGAAAGCTCGAGAAAAAGCCACGGCGTTCCTTGGTGGCCATTTCGCTCAGGTAGGTGGCGGAGGTGCCGTATTCGCCACCCACCGACAGGCCTTGCATCAGGCGTGCGACCACCAGCAATACCGGTGCCCAGATACCGATGGTTTCATAGCCCGGGGTCAGGGCGATGACCAGCGAGCCAAAGCACATCAGCAGTACCGAGGCCATCAGTGCCGCCTTGCGGCCCTTGCGGTCGGCATACAGGCCCATCAGCCAGCCGCCGATCGGGCGCATCAGGAAGCCGACGGCGAAGATCGCTGCGGTGTTGAGCAGTTGCGCATTGAGGCTGTTCTTGGGGAAGAAGACCTGGGCGAAGTACAGGGAGAATGCGGCGTAGACGTACCAGTCGTACCACTCGACCATGTTGCCGACCGAGCCACTGAAGATGGACTTGAGGCGGCTGGACGTGGTTCGAACCTTGGCGGGCGCGGCGGCCGACCCGACCGGCAGGGTGTTGGAGTTATCCATGGTGGATCCTTCTAGTTGTTGTTAGTAGCGCATCAAGGCACTTGGCAGTGGCTATAGCAGGAGCCGTGCCAGCGGCGAAACGCCTATTCCAGAAGGGTGCCGGGGTGTTGGTAAGCGGTTTTTTGCCTATTCATACGCGTGTAATAGGCGGATTCTTGCCGATGGAGCCTAGCCGCGAAACAGCTCCCGCTGCAGGCCGTGGCGCTGCATTTTTTCGTTGAGGGTACGTCGTGGCAGTTGCAGCTCTTCCAGCACGGCCTTGATGTCGCCTTGGTGCCGAGCCAGCGCAGCGCGCAGGCACTGCGCCTCGAAAGCTTCCTGCTGGGCGGCCAGCGACAGCCCCTGGACCACTGGCTCGCGGGAGGGCGAGGCCAGGCCCAAAGCGTGGCGTTCAGCGGCATTGGCCAATTCGCGGACGTTGCCCGGCCAATCGTGGCTCAGCAACTGCCCCAGCTGGGCACCGCTGATGATCGGCGCGCTGCGGCCCAGTCGCTGGGCCGTGGTCCGGGCGAAATGCTCGAACAGCATCGGAATGTCCTCGCGGCGATCGCGCAGCGGTGGCAGGCGCAGCTCGGCCACGGTCAGGCGGTACGCCAGGTCCTCGCGGAAACGCCCGCTGCGGGCTTCCTCGAGCAGGTCGGGCTTGGTTGCGGCGATCAGGCGCAGGTCAACCTGAATGCTGTGGTTGGAGCCCAGGCGTTCCAGCTTCTGCTCCTGCAGCACCCTCAACAGTTTGGCCTGCTGCGCCAGCGGCAGGCTTTCGATTTCATCGAGAAACAGAGTGCCCCCATCGGCATACTCCAGCTTGCCGATCCGCTTGCCCTGGGCACCGGTGAAGGCGCCGCTTTCATGGCCGAACAACTCGGCTTCGAACAGCTGCTCCGGAATGGCCGCGCAGTTCAACGCCACGAACGGTTTGTCGGCGCGCGGTCCGAGGTCGTGCAGGCAGCGAGCCACCAACTCCTTGCCGCTGCCGGTTTCGCCGCGAATCACCACATTGACCGGCAACTGGGCGAGCTCCAGAACCTGAGCGCGAAGCTGTGCCACGGCCGCAGAGACGCCCAGCACAGTGGCCTGCAGACGCTCCCTGGCATCGGCCTGGGCATGCAGGCGGCGGTTTTCCAGAACCAGCCGACGTTTCTCCAGAGCTCGGTGCAAGCTGCTCAGCAGGCTTTCCGGGCTGAACGGTTTTTCCAGAAAGTCGTAGGCGCCGTCGCGCATCGCCTGTACCGCCATGGGGACATCGCCGTGCCCGGTCAGCAGAATCACCGGCAACTCCGGGTCGCGGGCCTGCACCTGTTCGAGCAGACCCAGGCCGCCCATGCCGGGCATGCGTACGTCGCTGAGAATGACGCCGGCGAAATGTGCAGGCAGCTCGGCCAGACAGTCTTCGGCACGGCTGAACAGTTGCACGTTGAAGCCGGACAAGCTCAGCCACTGTTCGACAGCGCTGCGAATGCCGGCTTCGTCATCGATGACTATCACTGAGTCGCTCAAGGGGTTTCCTCGTCCATTGGCAGGGACAGCGTGAACTGTGCGCCGTTTTCCAGATTACCGGCCATCAGTTGGCCGCCATGTTCATGCACGATCGCATAGGACACCGCCAGCCCCAGGCCGAGACCCTCACCAACGGGTTTGGTGGTGAAGAAGGGGTCGAAGACGTTGCCCAGATGTTCACTGGCGATGCCGCCACCGTTGTCCCTCACGCTCAGGCGCCAGGCGCCGCTCTGCCGCTGCAGCTCGATACCGAGCCACGGCCGAGGCTGGCTGGCAGCGGCGTCCAGAGCGTTGCGCAACAGGTTGATCAGCACCTGCTCCAGGCGAATGGCGTCGCCGCGTACCCACGCGGGTCGATCCAGGTGCAGATCCAGTTGCACGCCGCCGTCACGCAGGCGTGCGTCCAGTAACTGCAGGGCCTGTTCGACAACCGTCGCGAGGTCGAGGCGTTCACGCAGGCCGGCCGGACTCTTGCGCGCGAAGGTCTTGAGGTGCGCGGTCAGCGAGGCCATGCGGGTCAGCATCTGCTCCAGGGGCACCAGCGCCTGGCGAGCCTCGTCGTGCCGTCCATGGTCCAGCAGCAGGCGCAGGCTGGCCAACTGCATGCGCTGGGCGGTCAGGGGTTGGTTGATTTCGTGGGCGAGGGCGGCTGACATCTGGCCCAGCGCGGCCAGCTTGGTCGATTGCACCAGGCCATCCTGCGCTGCACGCAACTCCAGAGTGCGCGCCTGCACCAATTGTTCGAGCTGCTCCCGGCTGCGCTGACGCAGCTTGGCCAGGCGCCAACGCTGATTCAGCAACAACCCGCCAAAGACCAGACTCAACCATACGCCCGCAGCGGCGAGCGCCGCATTGCGCGAGTCCTCCGAGGCACTGGTAGGGCGCTTGAGCAGATGCAGCGTCCAGCCTTCGCTGGCCATGGGCAGCGAGGCCCAGAGGTAGTCGGCACTGCCGTCGGGACCGTTGACCCGCACCCGCTGGCTGCGGGCGTCCAGGCGCTCCAGTGGCCTGTGATCCAGGGGCAGGAGCGGTTGCTTGTCGTATTGCCGGGTGTTGCCGAGTTCGGCCCTGTCGGCCTCGCTCAGCGCTTGCAGCTCACGGTACCGCCAACCGGGCTGGTTGGCGATGAACACGATGCCACGGGCATCGCTGACCAGCAGGGTATCCGGGCCTTGCGCCCATTCGCGCTCCAGTTCGGGAAATTCCAGCTTCACCACCATGGCTCCGATGAACCGGCCCTGAGCGTCGGTTACGGCGCGGGACAGAAAGTAGCCGGGAATGCCACTGGTGACGCCTACCGCATAGAAACGACCGCTGCCCTGGCTGATGGTCTGACGAAAGTAGGGGCGAAAGGCGTAGTTGTGGCCCACATAACTGGTAGGCAGCCGCCAATTGCTGGCGGCCACGGCCAGGCCATCGCGGTCCAGCAGCTCCAGGGTGGAGGACTGTGCCGCGCCGTTGATGCGTTCCAGCTTGCGGTTGAGCGCGTCCTGGGTGGCGGTGTCCACCGGGCCGCCCAGCGCCTGGATCAGCTCGGGGTCCAGAGCCAGCACCGCCGGCAGCGCCCGATAACGCTCGATCAGGGTGTGCAGGCCATTGGTATAGAGCGCCAGCTGTTCGTGACTGCGGCCGGCTTCCTCCAGCACTGCAAGGTGTCGGGCATGACGGCTCGCCCAGACTGCAGACAGCAGCGTGCCGGCCAGGATCAGCAGCACGATGAGGGTAAGGCGAAGGCGGCGGGGTGTGGGCATGGCTCTGGCCGGACAGGTGGGGCGACTGCGCGTGCCCCATGGTGGGAGCGGGTTCTACCCGCGATGAGGCCCGTCAAGTCACCCAACTCGTGATAATTACAACAGATCGAAACTCGCCTGCTTCACGTCTTCGGAGTCCAACCCGATCATCACGTTGAACTGACCCGGCTCGGCCGCGTACTTGAGCTGAGCGTTGTAGAACTTCAGGTCGTCTTCGCTGACATCGAAACTCAACGTCTGGCTCTCACCCGGCTTGAGCATCAGCTTCTTGAAGTGCTTGAGCTCTTTCACCGGCCGCGCCATGGACGCCGCTACATCGCGGATATACAACTGGACCACGGTTTCGCCCGCCACCTTGCCGATGTTGCGCACGTTGATGCTGGCGGTCAGCTTGCCGCCCTTGCGCATCTGCTTGCTCGACAGGATGACGTCCGACAGGGTGAAGTCGGTGTAGCTCAGGCCGTAGCCGAAGGGGTAGAGCGGGCCGGGTTCGGCGTCAAAATACTGCGAGGTATAGTTTCCGGGTTTACCGGCAACGAACGGCCGACCAATGCTCAAATGGTTGTAGTAGCTGGGAATCTGCCCGACGTAGCGGGGGAAGGTGACCGGGAGCTTGCCCGAAGGGTTGTAATCGCCGAACAGTACGTCGGCGATTGCATTGCCGCCCTCTGTGCCGCTGTACCAGGTTTCCAGCACGGCATCGGCCTGACGCTGCTGGGCGTCGATGGACAGTGGTCGACCATTCATCAGTACCAGCACCAGCGGTTTGCCAGTGGCGCGCAACGCCGTGATCAACGCCTGCTGGGTTCTTGGCAGGTCCAGGCTCACCCTGCTGGCCGACTCATGAGACATACCACGGGACTCACCCACGGCGGCGACAATGACGTCGGCCTGCTTGGCGGCCGCCAAGGCTTCGTCGATCAACACTTGATCGGAGCGCGGATCGATCTCGACCTGCTTCTGATCCAGAATGATGTGGTTGAGGAAGTCGAGCACGTAGCGATCATCGGTCAGGTTGGCGCCCTTGGCATACACCACCTTGCCCGGCTCGCTGGCTGCCTTGCGCAGGCCGGCGAGCAGGGTGACCGACTGTTGCCACCGCCCTGCGGCCGACCAGCTGCCCAGCATGTCGATGGGCGCATCGGCCAACGGGCCGATGACCGCAATGCGGGTATCCTTGGCCAGCGGCAGGGTCTGCTTGTCATTCTTGAGCAGCACCATGGTCTTGCGCGCTACCTCGCGCGCCTCGGTGCGATGCAGCCGGCTCTCGGCGTCGAGGTCGGCCGGATCGTTTTCTGCCTTGCCGATGCGTACATACGGATTGGCGAACAAGCCCATGTCGTATTTGGCGCCCAGCACCTCACGAACGGCATTGTCGATGTCGGCCTGATTGATCTGGCCACTACGCAGCAGCTCCGGCAGATATTGCCCATAGACCTTGTCATTCATGCTCATATCGATGCCGGCCTTGATGGCGAGCTTGGCAGCCTCGGCCTCGTCCTTGGCTACCCCGTGCTTGATCAACTCGAAGATTGCCCCGTGGTCGCTGATAGTCACGCCCTTGAACCCCCATTGCTTGCGCAGCAGATCCTGCATCAGCCAGGTATTGGAGGTGGCCGGTACTCCGTTGATCGAGTTCAGTGCAACCATCACACCGCCCGCGCCGGCATCTACGGCAGCGCGATAGGGCGGCAGATAATCCTGAAACATGCGCGTAGGGCTCATGTCGACGGTGTTGTAGTCGCGCCCGCCCTCCACAGCGCCATACAGCGCGAAGTGCTTGACGCTGGCCATCATCCGATCTGGATTGGCCGGGCTCGGTCCCTGGATATTGTCGACCATGACCTTGGCGATTCGAGACACCAAGTAGGTGTCCTCGCCAAAGCCTTCGCTGGTACGCCCCCAACGAGGATCGCGGGACACATCGACCATGGGCCCGAACGTCATGTCCAGCCCATCGGACGCTGCTTCCAGGGTAGAGGTTTTGGCACTAAGGGCGATGGCGTCCATATCCCAGCTCGCGGCCAGGCCCAGGCTGATCGGGAACTGGGTGCGGTGACCATGGATCACGTCGTAGGCAAAGAACATCGGCAGCTTCAGACGGCTGCGTTGAGCGGCGTCCTGCATGGACCGGTTGTCGTGGGGAGTGACTGAGTTGAACGTCCCGCCGATGCGCCCGGCAGCGATCTCCTCGTTGATCTTTGCCAGCGGCAGGTCATGATCGATGCTGATCAGGCGCAGCTGGCCGATCTTCTCATCCAGCGTCATGCGCTTGATCAGGTCGCTGATGAACGCATCCTTGTTCTGCGGGGTAGGCGCGAGGCTATCGGCAAACGCCGGTTGAAAGGCCAGGCCCACGACTACACCCAGCACACACAGCTTATTCATTGAGTTTTTTCTCTTTGGCCGACCGCACACAGCGCGGCGGCTGGAAAGGTTGGCAGTGTTGTTATCATTCGTTGGGAGTGTTTTAACGTATTGGCGCGGGGCAATCCAGTCGGGTGCGGAGATTGATACAAATGCACGCGCCAGAGGCCCCGCATGGATCTGCGCAAGTTGCCGATCCAATCAATTTACCGTGTTGGCCGCCAACCCTCTAAAATGCCGTTCTGACCCATCGAGATCTGCTTTGCCATGCCTGTTACCGACCCACGCGCCGAATTCCTCGCTCTGCTGGACACCAGCCTGGCGCAAAACGCTTTCATCAAGCTGGTGCTGGCACGCCACGTCGGCGATGAGCCCGAGCTGCAGCGTGTCATCGTCAAGCTGGCCACGGTCAAGGGCGCCCCTTGCCTGTCGTTCGTGTACCGCTACAAGACCCGCGATATCACCAAGAACTTCAGCCTGCAAGATGGCCAGCAGTTCGTGGCGCAGGCGTTGCCCGACACCTTCAAGAACGCCCATTTGCTGACCCTGACCGACGAGCTGCAACTGGAATTCAGCAAGAAGAACAAGGCCAGCCTGCACCGCAACAAGCAACAACAACCGCGCGAGGCGCCGGCCCAGGCCCACGACCGTGAGAAAAAACGCTACCTGGAGCTGACCCGGCCGTTCCTGACGGATCTGGGCGTGACCAATGCGCGCCACGAGTTGATCCCGGCGATGTCACGCAAGTGGAAGCAGATCAACAAGTTCATCGAGGTGTTCTCCCACGCCTTCAGCACCTCGCCCCTGGCCGACAGTGCCCAGGCGGTGCGAGTGGCCGACTTCGGTTCGGGCAAGGGCTACCTGACCTTCGCCATTCACGACTACTTGGCCAACACGCTTCTGCGCCAGGCTCAGGTCACAGGCGTGGAGCTGCGCCCGGACATGGTGGAGTTGTGCAACGCTGCCGCCGGCGCGCTGGAACATCCAGGCCTGGTGTTCGAATGCGGCGACGTGCGCTCGGTGGTGCCCAGCGAGATCGACGTGATGATCGCTCTGCACGCCTGCGACATTGCCACCGACTACGCCCTGCACACGGGCATTCGCTGCGGCGCTTCGATCATCATGTGCTCGCCGTGCTGCCACAAGGAAATTCGCCTGCAGATCCAGAGCCCGGGCTTGCTCAAGCCGATGTTGCAGTACGGCCTGCACCTGGGCCAACAGGCGGAAATGGTCACCGACAGTCTGCGAGCGCTGTTGCTCGAGGCCTGCGGCTACGAGACCAAGGTGTTCGAGTTCATCTCCCTGGAACACACCAACAAGAACAAGATGATCCTGGCGGTCAAGCGCGACAGCGCCCCAACCAATGCCGCGTTGCTGGAGCGTATCGACGCACTCAAGGCGTTCTACAGCATTCGCGAGCAACGTCTGGAGACGCTGCTGCGGGCTGACGGTCTGCTGGACTGAACGCGTATTCTGCTCAACGGCGCTACAAGTTGCCTGCGTTGTCTGCCGCCTGATGCCCGGCCACCATTGATCCTACGAATCAGTGGTCGGAGTTCTCATGGTGCGCGAATACAGACTCACGCCGCGCGAGCAGGAAGTGCTGGCATGGAGTGGCAAGGGGAAATCATCCTGGGAGATTTCACGAATACTGGCGTGCTCGGAAGCCACGGTGAATTTTCACTTCGCCAATATCCGCCGCAAGTTTGCCGTCGGCTCGCGCAGCGTTGCCGTGCTCATCGCGCTTGAGAAAGGGTTGATCTGCCTGCACTGATCAGCGGCGTTTCTTCAGCGCTTTTTCCACCGGCACGTTCAAGCCCGGTCGCCCCAATGGGTGGCTGGTGGCATTGAAGAAGCTCAGCGCTTTGCCGCTCCCCTCGAACAGTTGGGTATAGCGCTGCTTCTGACTGATGACCCAGGCATCGCTCAGCGGGAATACGGATACGTGCAGCGCCTGCAACGGCGCTCCGCGCAGTGCCTGAAGGATGTGCAGATCGTCGGTGTCCAGATTGTGCCCGAACACACACAGCGTTCCCTGCTCCCCGCTCAGCTTCGCGTGGCACCAGCTCAGGTAATCGGAACCTCGGATGGCGCGGCGTTTTTCTTCGCTGCGGCCTTCGTTGACGAACAGCGGTACGTCGCCTGGGGTGTTGATGGCGAAACCATCGAGCAGGGCACTGCCCTGGGCGGTACGCAAACGCGTACTGCCATCGGTGTTCTTGATCAGGTGCAGGCCGCCGTGCAGGTACACAACGCTGGTGCCCTGAGGCTCGGTGCGTCGAATGTCAAAGCCGCTGTCCACGTCCATCAGTTCGTCGAGCCCTTCAGGGGCATGACGGACGGCCCACGGGCACAGCAGGTCGTAGTTGCTGCTGTACACCGCAGCGTACTGGCGCAGTTCGGCATTGAGCGCCGCCAGGGTCGCGTCACTGACCAGGCGATAGGGAATGTGCACGCTGCGCATGGCATGGATCAAGGCTTCCTTGATCGCGTAGTAGCGGTTGAGCGGCGACGTCGAACTGATCGCCAAGGCGGCGTTGACCCGCACGGTGCTGTTGAGTACTCCCAGCACCTGCTCGAAATTCTGCGTATCAAGCGACTTGAACAACGCCAGATCAGTGAGCCCCAGGGGTTTGTTGCGGACCTTCTGCGCACGCTCGAACAGTGAGTCATAGGCGAAATTGCGCCACACCGCGCGGCTGGCGCCATTGCCCAGCAGCAGGCTGTGGCAGGGACGGTGGGTTTGCAGGGCTTGCCAGTCATCCAGCTGTGCATCGAAAGCGTCGTGTGCCATGGTCTTTATTCGTTCTGCTCATGTCTGGATACAAGGGCGGAACTCTAGCACGCCATCGCCCTGTAATCTGACGCCGTCTATGCTGGCTCGGTTCATCGGCGTTTGTCGCCGTCACTTTTCTCGACATCAGAAGGATTTCGCATGTTGGCAAACTGGAGCAAACATCTCTGCGCGGGCCTGCTGTTTTCCTGCGCCGCATCCGCATACGCGCAGACCCCGGCGCAACTGGCGCAGGCCTCGAATATTCCCTACCCGGCGGTGATCGCTCATCGGGGTGCGTCGTTCGATGCGCCGGAGTCCACGCGTGCGGCCTATCTGCTGGCCCGCGAACAAGGTGCCGACTACCTGGAGCTGGACGTGCAGCGCACGCGCGACGGTCAACTGATCGCCCTGCACGACGACACGCTGCTGCGCACCACCGATATTGCGAGCAAATTTCCCGCACGCAAGAACAACCCGGTCAGCGACTTCACCCTGGCCGAACTGCAAACCCTGGACGCCGGTAGCTGGTTCAATCAGGCCCATCCGGACCGTGCGCGCCCCAGCTACGTCGGCTTGCCGATCCTGACGCTGGACCAGGTGCTGGACATTGCCGAAGGTAATCCCGAACGCAACCCAGGGGTCTACATCGAAACCAAGGTGCCTCAGCAATTCCCAGGTATCGAGCGCGACCTCAAGGCCAAACTGCAGTCGCGGGGCTGGCTCGACGGCAAGCATCGCGTAGTGCTGCAGACCTTCGAACAATCCAGTCTGCAATTGCTTGCCAAGGAAATGCCCGACGTGCCCAAAGTGCTACTGCTATGGGTGGGGGAGGGCAGCATCGAACCGAAGTCCAGGGTGTCGTTTGCCGAGTCGGGCCTCAAGGACAAGGCGGCCTACTACGCCACGCAACAGCCCCGTGACCGTGCCGAGTTCGAACGTTGGCTCGACATTGCCAAGGCGAATGGCGCGATCGGTACTGGCCCCTCTGCCGCGCTGACTCACGGCGGAGATCAGAGCTACATGGACCTGGTGCAGCCTTGGATGAACACGCTGACCCACGAGAAGGGCATGCTGGTGCATGTCTACACCGTGGATGACGAGGTGGACTTCAAGAAGGTCATGGATGCGGGCGTAGACGGGATATTCAGCAACCGCGCTGGAGCGTTGCTGGAGTTCAACGGACGCAAGCCGGACAGGACGCTAGAGCAGATTCTGCAGGCGCAGGGTTTCTAGCGGGTAGTGAGAGACGGGGCAGGGAGCTGAAGCAGTCGGGCAGCTGCCTTCGCAGAGCCCCTCTCCCACGGGAGAGGATTGGGGTGAGGGGGAAGCCCCCACCGCCAAAACCCGACACAACGCCGCAAATGAGAGCGTTACTTACCGCTGCCGCTCCCACCGCCGTCGCCCGAACCACCTTCACCCTTGGAACCGCCGAGTGGGCTTGGACCGCCGTCGGTGGTGCTGCTGTCGGCTCCATTGCTCATGGAGCCCTGCTTGCCATCGATGCCTTTGGAGTTGCCGTCGTTGGGCGCGGTTTCAGGGCTCTTGATGGCAGGCTTGCCTGATGGGGTTTCCGGTGTTGCAGTGGGATTGGCATCGCTGGAGGCAGCAAAAGCGGCCAATGGAGAGGCCGACAACATCCCAGCCAGCGCCAGGGAAGCGAGTTTTCTTGTGAGCGTCATGGTGCATCTCCGCAATGAGGGATTACGTTCATTGGGCTACACCGGGGGGCAACAGGTGCCGCGCAACCGACGAGTGGCCGAAACAGGCGCCAACCGCCTGGTTGAACGTATGGGTATCGGGAGCGTGCAGGGTCAGCAGTGGAATCCCCAACGCTTTACTGATCTGCTCCGCATGCTGCATTTCGCGGCGCTGGAATGCTTCCAGATCGGCCGGTATCGCGGTTGCATCCCGGCTCGACTGGCGTTGGGCAACGACTGATACATCTGAGCTGATCAGGACGATGGCGGCAAGGTTCAGTCGAGCGAACGCGTCAGTGTTCGACGCCACCTGTTGCCCATGCTTGTCGCGCAGCACCAGCTGGCCCTCGAGCAGCAGTGATTTACCGCTGGCGACGATGCTGTTTACTGCCAGTTCCAGCGCTTGCTGATCCAGGTCACTGTCATTGACACGCTCGCCAGCGCTCAGATTGAAGGAGGTGAGTACTTGTTCGATCAGCGCACTGGCGGTGATGTGCCGCACCTCGTATTGGCGGGCATAGCGCTCGCACAGCCAGGTTTTGCCGACGCCGTGAATACCGGCCACGAATACGACCATGAGGATGTCCATATCAGGTTGTGAAGTGGCGGGTACTACGACATCCAGCGAGCGGAGGGGTCAAGACATGGCGGGGTATGGGCTGGCCAGCGACGGCTGGCCACTACAGTTGAATAATCGCAAGTAGCTGATTATTTTGAGTTTTTATCTTTTACTCGGCGCGTGGAGTGCTGCGGTTGCATCCACATCTGTGCGGTTACCGGCAGCCCCTCTGTATCTTGAAAGGCGATCGAAAGCCGTTGTGGCAACAACGGAGGCTCAGTGCGCATCGATCAATGCGCACTGAGCGAGTGGTTTACTGGGTAGGCGATTCGGTATTGATGTACTCGGGTACCTTGGCCAGTGGGTACTGGCGGCGCTGCCTGGCGTCTGGCACGCGCTTGGCCGGCAGTGGCTCCAGTTTCTGGGCCTGCCCGGTGCTCAGCGCTCGCTCGACCGCCGCCAGTACTCGAACATCTCTCCAGCCTTCATCGGCATCCGCCTCTGGCGCCACGTCATTGAGGATGCAATCGGAGAAGTAGGCGGTTTCGCCGGCGAACTGGTCAACTACCGGGTGAGCATGTTCGAGGGTCTTGCCATCGATGATCGCGCGATAGGTAATCCCCACCCCTTCACCGTAGCCGAAACACGGCGAGGCCTCTATTTCACCAGTGCTGCCAATCAGCTGGAAGCGTTCGCTGCTGGGCAGGCTGTAGCTGACGGTGAATTGCGCCAGCCGCTCATTGGGGAAGCGCAGTACCACCGTCACCGTATCAGGCGTATCCAGGCCGTGGCCGGGGGTGTTTATACCCACTGCAGTCACTTCGAGCGGCTCGTCATTGAACAGCTGGCGCACCATGTTCAATGGGTAGGGGCCCATGTCCAGAACAGGGCCGGCGGCGAAGCCATTCTGAACCCGATGGTTGGAAGGCTTGACGGTCTGGGTGAAGGTCGAGGTGAACAGCCGTGGGTCACCGAAATCACCCGCCTTGACCCGCTCGATCATCTCGATCGTGCCCGGCTCGCAGTGCAGACGGTAGGCAACCATCAGTTTGGCATCGGATTGCTCGGCCGCCGTCTTGATCGCCAGGCAGTCGTCTTCGCTCGCCGCCATGGGCTTTTCCAGCAACACATGGATGCCCGCTTGCAGCGCCGAGACCACATACTCCTTGTGCAGGAAATTGGGCGTAGCCACGTACACCGCATCGATCTCGCCGGAGGCAAGCAGGGTTGCATAGTCCCCGTAGCCATAGCTCTTGATGCCGTATTGCTTGGCTAGCTTGTCGGCCTTGACCGGATCGCCGGTCACCAGCGCCGTGATCACGGAGTTTTCCGTCTGACCTACACCGGGCATGAACGCACCCTGTGAAATCGAGCCACCTGCGACCACTGCATAACGAATTTTTCCGTCTACACCGGGCATCTTGTCCTCCACTGGTTAATCATCGAAACAGTTGCGTACCCCAGTTCCGGCCACACTCATGGGCGTGAGTTCCTTCTTTTGATGTTCATCCAGATCCAGGGGAGTCCTGCTCAACCGTTGTCGACTCTCGCGGTTCCTGCTGTTCGCGCACGGCGTACCAGCGATTGCGGCCACTGCTCTTGGCCATGTAGAGACACGCGTCAGCGGCCTTGATGATGCCTGCGGCGGTGACCTCATCAGCCGCAGAGGTGCTGGCTACGCCGGCACTGACGGTGACGATTCCCGCAGGGTGATCGGCATGGGGTATGGCCAGCGCGCGTACGGCCTGGCAGATCGACTCGGCGACGTTGCCTGCTCCGGCCCCATCGGTGTCAGGCAGCAGTACGGTGAATTCCTCGCCACCGTAACGAGCCGCCAGGTCGGCTGGCCGCCGCAGCGCCTTGCCGATGGCACCCGCCACCCGCTCCAGGCAACCGTCGCCGGCCGCGTGGCCATAGGTGTCGTTGAAGCGCTTGAAGTGGTCCACGTCCAGCATGATCAACGCCAGCGGCGAGCCCTGGCGTTTGGCCCGGCGCATTTCCAGCTCCAGCACCATGTCCAGCCGGCGGCGATTACCCAGCCCGGTGAGGCTATCGGTCAGGGCCATTTCGCGAACCGTCTCGTGTGCCCGGCGGATCTCACGTTCCATGGCGATGCGCTGACGCAACTGTCCGAGCACGATGATGCCGAACCAGCCCAGACCTGCGATCAACACCAGCAGCACCAGGCCGGTCTTGATCAGATCCTGTCGCCACGGCCCGATGAAGGACTCGCGCGACAAGCCGGCCTCGACCACCAGTGGGTAGCTGTCCAAGGCACGGTACCCGTACAGCCGGTGGGTGTTGTCCACCACCGCCTTGACGTCGGCAACCCCTTCGTTGGAGCGCGGCAGATAACGCGTGAAAATCTCACTGTCGGCCAGACTTCGGCCAATCACGTCGGCGTCGAAGGGCCGGCGAACGAGAATCGTGCCGTTGCGCATGGCCAGCACCAGAGCGCCTTTATCGTCGATCTTGAAATCGCCATAGTAGTTGACGAAGTAATTGACCCGAATCGTCCCCAGCAGAACCCCGGCGAAAGAGCCGTCTGGATTGTTCAAGCGACGCGATATGGGGATGATCGGCTCATCCGTGGAGCGGCTTTTCACCACGTCACCAATCCGCACACTGCGGTCGGTGTGGGTGCGGTGGTATTGGAAGTAGTCCCGATCGGCGTTGTTGGTGATCTCCGGGGTGGCTTCCTTGTCCGTCACGATCCACTCACCGTCCGGACCGTAGATGAACAGCCCATGCAACTGAGGCATGATCTTCGCCTGTTCGACCATCAAGGCGTGGATGCGCGGCACGTCCATGCGATCCAGGCCGTCGCCCTCGACGCGCTCGCTGAGGACCGAGGTCAGCACATCGACCTGGCGTACCGCATCTTCGGCATGCTGGGCCGTAGCACGGGCCAGGTTCGTGACCGAGTCCTCGGCTGAAGCGTATGCCTGCCGGTAGTCGCGCCATGCTCGCCAGCCTTCCACACTGATGAACATCACGATGACCAGGAGGATAAAGGTACCCGTCAGCCGAAACAGCGCCGCCGTGCGACCGCTGCCGAGCGCGAGGCTGTCGGTGGGCGTATCGGGCTGGGGTTCTTTCAGTTTGCGTCCGAGCATTTTCCCTCCTCCATCGGCGACGCTCCAAGCGGCAGGACCTGCCGCCTGCCTGCCTTTCAAACTAGGCCCATCAGCCGTTATGTCTACCCAGCACCCAGGAAATTTTTTCCCTGATCAAATGCCCACGGCAGATGAGCACGACCAGCGAGCCGGCCGCTGCGATGGCCATGTCTTTCTGAGCGTCCCAGAAGTCGCCCTGTGCCCCGACAAATGAGGAATTACTGCCGCCCAACCACTCCATCAGCTCGTAGAGCATGGACGTGGACAGCACCAGTGACCAGGCCATCAGCGAAGCCCAAGCCCCTTTCAAAGCGCACTGGCGCGTCAGAATTTCGCGCAAAGGCAGCGCCCACAGCAGCCCGTAGAACAGGTGTACGAGGCGGTCGTACTGATTGCGCTGCCAGCCGAAAGTCTGGTCGATGGAGATACCGGTAAGCGCTGCAAACGCCTGATCGTAAGGAACCTGAGGATAGGTGTAGTGGGTACCCACCTGGTGCAGGCACAAGAACAACACGACCTGTGCCCAGGAAACAGGTGTCCAGTAGAACCGGTGGCGTGCGAACCAAACGAATGCGGCACCCACCAATACCAGGCTGTTCTCGATCAGCCACGTATGGCGATCAACCGGATTCCAGCCCAGCGTCACGAAAATGGCGACGAAAGCCAGCTGCAACAGCTGCGTGGACGTAAGGCGCGTGCGGATCAAGATGCTGTGCTCCGGTCAGTGACAGGGGCCGGATAACGCGCCGTTTATATCCGAATCAGAACCATTGGCTGGGGCGATGCACGGCGCAGCGGCTTGAGTTTCGCCACACCCGCCGCCGCTTCAACGTCCATAGGGTGATGGTGGCGTCGCGCGATGCGCAGCACGCCCCAAAGCATGGCCAACGCTACAGCCATCCAAGCCGCGATCATGCTGAAGATCATCATTGCAAGGCTCATGAAATGCCTCCTTTGCCTGTCGTCTTCTAGGTCATCGTATATAGGTGACCCGGATCGGCGCTTGGGATTCAGAGTTTTTTGAAAATTGGCAGGATATGAGTGCTTAGTGTTCTTTTGCTTTCAGGGGAGGGCAAGATGTACTTGAGAAGGCTCAGCCATCACACCTGGCAGTGTGACAAGCGGACTGAAACCCTTGGAGAAAGTGGAGCGGGTGAAGGGAATCGAACCCTCGTTATCAGCTTGGGAAGCTGGCGTGGATGGTGTTTCATCGTGTTCGAGGATGTATGCTTGCACCCCAATAGGCACGAGTAATCAAGGGGTTGGGCAAGATCCCTCGTTTCATGTCGTCTCACTGTTTACCCCCATAGTTCAGGCCAACGGCCCCCAGATACGGCCCCCAAATGCTCACGGAAAAGCAAATCAAGGCGATGAAGCCGCGCGAAAAGGAATACCAGGTTTCGGATGGCCGCAGCGTCAGAGGCGAAGGCGTGCTGCTCGTACGCATCCGCGTCAACGGCACCAAGGAGTTCTATTTTCAACGGCGGGTCGGTGGCACCAAGATCAAGAGCAAGCTCGGTGTTTATCCCGCTCTCAGCTTGGCGGCCGCGCGCGACCTGTGCAGGGTCGAGAAAGAGGTGTTGGTCGAAGCTGGAACCTTCCAGGATCTTCTCAACGCATACGTTTCGAAGCTCGAAGGCGAAGGAGCGGTATCGGCTTCCGACGTGGAATGGTCGTTCAAGCATTACGTTGCTGAGCCATTTCCTAACCTTGCCAGCCGACCAGCGGCTCTGATTGGTCCTGGAGACGTTCGAGACATCATCGTGCGGATGATCGACGCCGGCATCACCACCTATTGCAACCGCGTGAGAGCCCGCTTGCATGCGGCGTTCCAGATGGGCGTGGAGCAGCAGTTCAATCCCCGGAGCTATCAGAAGGCAGCTCTGAAATTTGGGCTGGTGAACAATCCGGTGGCGAGCGTACCGGTGCAGAGCGATTGGGAGCGAGCTGGTGACCGAGCGTTGACGACTCGGGAACTGGCGCACCTGTGGCAGTTGCTACCCGAGAACTTATCTTTGGTGACATCTGAGCTGATCAAGTTCCTGATCGCTTCAGGTGGCCAGCGGCCAGAACAGTTACTTGCGGTTGAGCGGAAGCAGTACCACGACGATCACCTGGTCATCAGGAACAAAAAGGGTCGGGAAGGCGAGCCGAGCGTTCATGTGGTGCCTTATAACGCGCTGATGCGGGACATCCTGCACACCATGCGGGAGATAGGTGAAACCAGCGCGTACCCGTTTGAAGGTAAGGTGCCAGGCCAGTCGCTCCATACAAACTCGCTTTCCAGGGCGGTAACAAAACTATGCGCGCGCCATCCTGAGAAGTTTGACTCCCCCTTTACCCTGCGCGACTTGCGCCGCACATGCAAAACCTTGATGGGCGTAGCCCGGATCTCCAAAGAGCTCAGGGATCGAATCCAGGCGCATGCGCTGAAGGGCGATGTCTCATCCAAGCATTACGACCGGTACGATTACTTTCACGAGAAAAAGGACGGATTGAGTCGCTGGGCGAGCTGGCTGCAGACGAACGTGATCGACGCTCAGTTGGAATAAATGAGGCCGCTTACGCGGCCTCGGTGGTTTTCCATTTCTGCGGGTTTTCCTGCCAGGCGGCTATCGCCGACTCCCTCCAACCCACGCGCCCAGCTGAGATTGGAACAGGCCGCGGGAAGTTGCCACGTTTGATCTCACGCCATAGCGTTGAGTGAGATAGAGACGTGGCGCCCAGAACCTCTCGCTCCCGCAGAAAGCGATCCAGCGATCTCATATGTCTGCCTCCTGCAGGAGCTCGCTGCTGTCGTCGCAGGCTGATTGTCTGCAGATGAAGACTTCCCCGGTCTGTCCCGCAATCCGCCGAACGCTGTGAGGGTCAGCGCCGATCTTCCGGGCCATCGCCCTGGCGGCGTCGACAGGACTGATGGTGCAGCTCGCCGTAGATTTGAGGCCAGAGATCCGCGCGATATAGGTGCCGCTGGTATAGCGGACTTTGATCGTCTGCTCATCGTGCATAGCGTTTCTCCCGAGCTGCTCGAGCGGCAGCTACTTCAGCAAGGCGATCCGCCCATTCCTCGGCCTTCCGCGCCTGCCGGATCCGGCTGCACTTCTGATGTTTTCGTGTCGACCGCGATGTGTTGCAGATATCGCAGATGTTTGTCAGCACCAGGCGCATCGAGGCAAGGGGAGGGCGGGTGCGTTGCATGGTTTGTTCAGACATTGCTCCCTCCAGCGGTACTGGCCTGTGCGGCCGAAGCAAGAGCTTCAAGAAGTACCTGCTGACGGTTGGTGACGTCGAGATACTGACGCACTGCCTGAACGAATACGCTGTTCATGCTCCGGTCGTCATCCAAGGCGCACTGCTCGATCGCTTGGCGCAAGCCGTCGGGAAGGCGAACGACGAATTTGTCTGCACTACGGGAATCATAATCGCGGTTCATAAAGTTTTCACAGTCTGTTGGCCACATGGGTAAAAGGGGCAAGGTGGGTACGCAATCGTGGTAGCCTCCGCACCGCTGCCGTTGTTGGATTGGTCCTGCATGGTTCTCTCCTTTCGGGGGTGGCAAGCGTCGCGGGGTTGCAGCCCCGCGGCGCCAACTCCAAACGGATCCTTACTGAAGGATCCAGATCATCAGGTCCGGCACCTGGGCGCCGATCACGCCGAGCAATGCGACAGCAATCACTGCACCGGCTAGCTGGCCGATGAATGCGCTGCGTTCCTGCTGCTGGATGTGGTTGTTGTCACGCATGGTTCTCTCCTTTCAAGGTTGCGCCGGTTGCAGCCGGCTTCAGTTGAGGCGGTATTGCTTACCGTCCTCGATCACGTAGAAGTTCATGTCCCGCAGGCGGTAAACACCACCTGGTCCGCCGTGCACGACGTAGTCGTCGTATGGGGCCTTGCACACTCGAACTGGAAACAACTTGTCTGCCTGATGGGAATATTCGCTGCTCTTCTTGATCAGGCCGTAGAGCTGCTGTCCTTGAGGGCGGCAGCCGGCGGGGCCATGGGCGGCCTCGAAGCCAAGCCAGGCCGCTTGTGTCTCAACGTTGGTGTACATCGTGTCGTCGTCCCTGCGATCCAGCGCATAGCCTCGTTCTTTCGCCCAGTCCTCGAAGCCAAAGAGCATGTCGAGGTCCTGCAACTTGTTGTCTGTCATGGTTCTCTCCTTTCAGCGGTATTGAGCGCGGGTTGCAGCCCTACGCTTGGAACATCCAGCACTTCACGGTTACCGCCTTCGCGATAGTGCTGTTGTGTCGTTTGGCTTGATGGGCGCGCACAGCGCTGGCCACCGCCTTATTCGATTCGATGAACTTGTGGGCTCGGGACTCACGCAAGCGATCGCGTAGCTCAGCCACGTCGGCCAGCTTCTGGCGGTGCTCTGCTGCGCGTTCGGCGAATTCGTTGAGATTGATAGCGATCAGGTCTTCGTTGTTGCTGTGGTTCACCACTGGGCCTTCAGCATCCAGCCCCTGCAGGTAGTCGTAGACCTCCCAGAATTCTGCAACCACGGGGTGGTCGGCACTGATGGACGCCTGACGCTCGATGGCCATTGAGACGATGCAGCGTTGCACCGCACTGACCTGGTAGTCGGACAAGGGCACGATCTGCCGTAGGCTGTCCAAAAGACTGAGCAGCTGAGCGTGGTTCTTCACGATCCGCTCGACACGGATATAGCCGCGCAGCTGGTTGCCGCACGCTTGGCAGCTAGCCTTCTCGTTATGCGCCTGATACGGGGTATCGCATGCAATGCAATGGGTATGCAGCCGGCGCAGCTTGCCTTCGTGATGGGGGATCCGGCTGGACATGGTCTCCATCACCAGGTCCTCCTTGCGCACGGCCTTCAACAAGAAGTGACTCAGCTCGTTGCCGTCCAGGGCGGTCAGCCGATCGGCGGCTGCGCGGCTCTCTGGAGTGACGTTGGGCCGAACAAAGTGCAGTTTCACGATGCGGGTCATGATTGCCTCAGATGCCACCACCGGCGCGTTCTGACTGATCGCGATCGTTCCCCTGAACGGCGGCTCGTACGTCTCGTTGCCGGCGGTCTTCACGCCCTTGGTGGCCAGCGTGCCGCCACCGAAGTAGTCCTTCAGCTCGTCCCATTCGAAGTTTTTGGCGTGAGACTTGTCATCGCCGCTCCGATCGGACTCAAGCAGCACCACGGGCATGCCCGATACCTGCCCCATCAATCGGCTGCGGCCAGCTTTTGTGGACTTGGACGGGTCGAAGCCCTCGTACCCGGCCCGCCCCAGCAGCTTCCACAGAAGGTTCAGCAGGGTGGTCTTGCCGGCGCCGGCCTCACCAGTTGCCTCGAGGAACGGGAATGACTGGTAGCGACTGCGGATCTGCTCGGCGAACAGCGAGCCAAACCAGAAGATCAAAGCCACGACGCCTTGGGCCCCAAAGCACTGCCACAGCAGATCGAGCCATTCCTCGCTGTACTGCTTTGGGTCGCGCTCAAGGCGGATGCCGATGCCTTTCTGCAGGGTCTTCAGGCGAAGCTTGCCGAATTCGAAGAACTCCTCCTCGTTGACCTCGATGACCTGGCCATCCTTCACTGCCAGATCCCCAAACACATAGCAGCCGTATTCCTTGCTGTACCCGACGTAGTCGATGGTTTGGACGGTTTTGATCGCGAACAGCTGGTCCTTCATGATCTTGTCCAGCTGCTGGCCGCTGCCGGTGAACACTGCGCCGGCGGCCATGCCGAGAAGACGTTTCTTGAACTCGCTTGCCGCAGCGACCTGGCCCCCGGTGAAGGTGTTTTTCACCGACCCGCCGTCATGGGGGAAGTCCACGCGGAAGAAGTACCAGGACTCGTCCGTGATCTCGTTGCGCTGGAAATACAGGGCTCGCGGGTAGCAGTTGGCGATTTCGACCACGCAGCCGGACATGCGCAGCGCCTTTTCCCGCATGGCCTTTTCGTTCAGCAGTTGCTCTTCGTGGTTGTCGCTCGTTTCGAGCGCCTGCATGGCGTTGTTGAACTTGCTGATGTCCAGCTTCCACCAGTACAGCCGAGAGTCGAAGCCGAAGTGGAACTCCTCGCGCTCGCGCCAGGTGTACATGAGCATGGCTTTCTCTGATGCGCTTTCTGCGATCAGCAGGGCCCCGTGATGACGGGCTTCCTCCAGATCTGCATCAGTCCGCCGGCCGCGAGCGCTCAGGTCTTCAATAAAGCCCCACCGTTGATGAAGATCATTCCAGTCGACCTTTCGGCCGTCGCGCTGGGGGATCTGGGCAGCTTCGCAGGTGAAACCCATCCCTCGAGCCATCGCTACCCATTTGCGGGTGTATCGATGCGCGCCAGGCTCATTGTCCAAGGCCCATACTAGCTTCGGCAGATCGCCAGCGCGTGCGGTGGCCAGCTCCTGCAGGGACTGCTGCGGAAACAGATTTGATGACATGGCCGCTACGGCGTCGATATCTGCATGGATCAAGGACAGCGCGTCGAAGATGCCCTCGACGATCCAGATCTCTTTGGACTCGGCCAGTGATACGCGGGGGTGGCACCACCAATGTCCCTTGGCCCCGCCACCCTTCGTGAAGCGAGCTTTTTTCTTGCCGAATCGGTGGGGTTTGTCGATCAGCCGTTCCCAGTAGGTGCCATTGGGCAGCGGGAAGCGCACGGTGGCGGAGCCGATCTCTAGGTCTGGGTCGAAGAATTGTTCCTGGGTGAAAGTGCCTTGCACCAGGTCAAACCTGAATCCGCGCGCA
Organism: Pseudomonas sp. UBA4194; assembly: GCF_002379585.1. Taxonomy (GTDB): domain Bacteria; phylum Pseudomonadota; class Gammaproteobacteria; order Pseudomonadales; family Pseudomonadaceae; genus Aquipseudomonas. Next base: position 52,604 of record NZ_DFUE01000046.1, on the reverse strand, counting down.
AACTCCAGGTAGGCCCGCGCTGTGGCGATCGGGTCGCCATTGGTGGACGGGGCCCGCCTGCTCCAGTCGTCGAACAGGTCGCCGTACAGCTCTTTGACGTGCCATTGCTGGCCGCATTTGCTTTCCCGGCCGCACTTGATGAACCAGGGCTTCTCGAAGTTGGAGTACAGCTCTTTCTTGCCGCACGCAGGGCATTGGCCGCCCCGCATGAACTCGGTGCCAGTGCGATGACGCAAGCCGTAGTCGTTTTCCAGTCGGGTCAACACATCTGCCCGGATAGCGTGTTCCATGATTACGCCTGCTCTTTGATGGCCGCTTGAAGCGCGCCGAGTGTCTTTTTCTGAGCCGCCAGAGCGGGGTATGCAGTGAGGATTGCGCCGGCACGAAGCCCATCGGGGATCCGACGGAATTCGTCGGCGTACCACAGTTCCTGGATGCCCAACCGCAAGCGCTCTCGTAGCTCTTTTTGCAGCGCTGTTGCGAGGTTTTGAGGCAGTTCCATACGGACGGAAAGGGCTGTTTTCATGGTGTTATCCCGGATTTCGAGCGCAATTCACCCAAACCCACTGGCAGCGGGTTGGTCAGGTTTTCAGGTCAATAGGGGGAGCGGGGCGGTGATCGACGATCGCGGACGTCGACCAGGTGTTGAAAAATCAGCTCAACGGGAATGGTGAAGGTCTCACCCGTGTTCGGATCCGTGAGCACGGCGAGGGCGCGGGTGCTGTTCTTCAAATCCAAGCAGCGGTTGTTCGCACTGTTGCGAAGGTCGGCGTAGGCCACTCCCGCGAGTTTTTCCGCCAAGTACTCCGGCACTCCCAGTCCGATCTTCAAGTGGGTAACGGTGCGAGTGAACAGCAGTTGATCGTTACCCAGGTATTCGGCCTGGTGGCGTTCCAGGAATGCGAGCGCGGCTTGCTGCATGCTTTCCCGATATTCCAGTGCGTCGCGGTTTACGTCGGTCAGGTTTTTCATCAAGCGATCTCCAGGTCGAGTAGGTCCATCTGTTGCTCATCCCCGGTACGCATCGATTCGCGGCGCAGGGATACAGGCGCCACGGGCAATTGCACAGTTGGGTTGGGCATCCCCGAAGGGCTCATTTCGTGCGTGATCTCGAACTGGCCGCGGTAGGTCGCGCCGCAGGCCTCGTTGATGCACTGCAGGTACGCCGTCCGCAAGAAAATATGCTGACCGACGCTTGTGCGAATGCGCAGCGACCCGCCGCAATGCGGGCACACCAGCTTGTACGTACTCAAATTGTCTCCCCGTCGCAATGTGCGACCTTCGGCCGAGGCCGAGAATTGGCGGCGCTTCATGCGCCTACTACGGTTCCTTTGAGTCCCGACCTGATTAATTCCGGTGCAGGATGATCACAGCGGTAATTTCTTCATGACGTGCAGCAACATGGGCGCGATGAGCTTGGAGGATCCTCTGAATCTCTGCCTCATCGATGACCCCATCCTTCAACGCTTCCGCGATGATCGCGTCAACTGCTCCACGCTTTACTGCCGTATTAACGGCTCGAGCGTAGAGGTCCACGTTGTCCATCTGCTCCGGATCTGCCAGGGGTGCAAACACACCTCCATACAGCCCCGATACGTAGTCGACCAGGTGAGTGGTGCCGGCGTCCTGCTCTAGTAGGCGGATCTGCTCGTCGGTTAGCGGACGGCTGCCGGCACTTTCGTAGGCGTGGTTATCAAACTTTTTCAGGGGAAGTCCCAGGCGGGCAGCAGCGCATTCACGACCGCCCGGGTAAGCGCAGATGACTGCGCTTACGACTTGGCGGCGGGTCTCTAGGACTGTGCGTTTCATGTTCTGGTTTATCCCTGGCAGCGGTGCCGTTAGTTTGATATCACGCCGTCTTTGATCCCGAGCAGCACAGCAGCTCGGTGGGCTTCTCCACGACGACCTTTCTTCCTGCCGTTGAGGAGGTCGCTGACCAAATTATTGTTCAACTCATGTTTCCGGCAGAACTCGGCGATGCTCACGCCTCGACGGTCAAGTTCTGCGCGGGCTTGCTCTAATGTGAGGAGGCTAGGCATAGTGTTTCTCTGTGTTGTTTCGTGTTGCAGGTGCCACCATTATGCCCAAGAATTTGGCTGTGTAAAGGGTAGGCTGCCAAGAATTTGTGTGTCTGGAGTTTCCTTGGAAAAAACATTGGGCGAGCGGCTCCGGGAAGAGCGCGAAAGGCTTTCGCTTAATCAGAACGAAATGGCTGATGCAGGAGGCGTGAAGCGCAACTCCCAGGGTAATTACGAGCGCGGTCGGCAGAACCCTGATACCGCGTACCTGCTCGCAATCGCAGCAGCGGGGGCCGACGTCAACTACATCCTGTTTGGTCAGCGCGATGTCTGCGCCGGCGAGCTTCTTGTGGACGAAGCCAAAATCCTGGAGTTGTATCGCTCGTTGAGCGAGAGTGACAAATTCATGGTCACGCGAATGGCGAGCAGCCTCAATGCCTTCAAGGCGCGTCTCGACGAAGTTGATCAGAAAGCCGGCTAGCGCCAAACCTCTCCCGTTCATCGAAACCCCCAGCGCAGAGCGCTGCGGGGGGCTTCAGCATTCCTGAAAGATGTCGATTCCGTCGTGCATTTTAAGGAGCTATACGCATGCTGGATCAACGCTTGATGGAAAACACTGCAACGGGTCATGTCGAGACTGTCGGTCATTTGAGAAGCCTTTCACCGATGGAGCAACTGTTGCTGGCTAGGTATCGACAGCTGTCGGACCGGGACCAGAGCTACTTGCGAAAGCTTGCCGAGGCGCTTGCGTTGATGGGGGATGACGACACCCGATGAATGTGGCCCCGGCCTAGTCATTCCGGCTGGGGCTTTATCTACGAAACGAATTTCAGCCTTGAGAATTCTCGCTCTACCGCCCGCTGCGCATTCGCTTTCGTTGCGTACAGATGCACGAGCCGTTTCGGCTGCGTCTGGTCCCCTTGGATGACGGTCTTCTGGGCCCCTGCTTTCTCCCTGTAGTACGCCACCACCCCCGTGTATTTCTGCAAGCCCACCGCTAGATCGGCAACATCATCGGTATCCGGAAGTTTGGACTCCAGCTCCAAACTGGTGACGTACGAGTCGCTTGTGAAGCTGTGGCGAACATTGCCGCCAAGCCAAATAAATGCCGAGATCTCCGTTTTGATACCCGAGAGTGTGTACGTCATCTCCGGTATCAGCTCCGGCCGGCCCTTAGCCAACGTGTAGGAGAGCGTTGCGGTACCGCGCTGCAAGCGGCGAAGCTCTGCCCGGGCTGCTGACAAAGCACTGCTGCGATTCGCGTATACGTGCCGCAGATCCTTGTAGTTGTCGCCGGCGCCGGCGACAGCCTCTCTCTTCTCGGCGCTGTTGACCTCGTAGTAATAGGCCCGCACCCCGGAGTAGCTGTCCCGATCGGCCTCCAGGAAGCGGTGCTGATCACCATCCAGCCGCGTCAGGTACACGTGAGGGAGGGCCAGTCCGCTGGCAGTCGATGATTTCCCGATCGGCATGAACAGCATTCGACCAGCCTTTACTGTGGCGATCGCATCGTGCTCGAGGCCGAGTCGTGTCAGTACGTTGGCATCTGACTCGTTGGCCTGGTCGAGGTGGGCGATTTGGATGCTGCTGAGCGCAGCACTGACCATGGGTCCAAGGCCGTAGGCACCTGCAATCGCGCTGACAATCGCCTGAATACTCTGCCCATGCCAGCTGCGCTCCCTCTTTACCTTTAGGCCTTCGCGCAAATCTGCGCTGCGTGCACGGATGCTTAACTGGTCCGGCGCACCGCTATGTTCAGTCTCATCTACGGTATAGGTACCTTTGTCGACCAGGCCTGTGTTGCTCCAGCCTAGCCACAACTGCAGTTTGGCTCCCCGTGGCGGGATGCTCAGCAAACCGTCATGGTCCGATAAATTGACATCCAGTTGGTCAGCCTCAAGCCCTCTGTTGTCGGTGAGCTCGATGCTGATGAGCCGCTGCTCGATCGCTGCAGTGATATCTTGCCCGTCGACCAGCAGGCGGCAGATGGGACGTGGGTATTCCGTCGCGTCACGATAGGAGTCTGCGGCGTTGGTGAGGTAGGAACCAATCTGGTCAAGCATCTGGCCGCTCACAGCAGGCCCCGCAGCAGATTCCCGGCCGAGCTGATAGCGGTACCGAGCAAGTCGACCCGACCATCATCAACGCGCTTGAGTGCGATGGTAAATTCTATCCGGCGGGCGGCACCGTCCTGAAAAAACAGCGTCCTGGTCTCGCTGAGGCTTTCGATGACCCATACACCCAGGATGCGACCTGTGCCCTCGACCAACGGCCAGGCTTTACCCGTATCGGCCATGTAGCGCAGCGTATCCAGGCTTAAGGCTGTGCCTTTGAGTGCCGGCAACAGCACGCCAGGCAGTGTTATGGCATCCTCGCCGCGCCCTAGGAACTGGCGGGCGGGGTTGGTGCCAATTCGCGACGTGGCCGAGTGTCGCCAGTCAGTTTGGCGTTGCAGCTCCTGGTAGACGAGCGTCTCCAAGCTGAAGATGAACATGCCGATGGACATCATCATGGTCGTTAATCCTGGTCCGAAAGGGAGCTGCGGGCGCGTGCTCGCTTGAGGGCATCACGGCGATCAAGTTCTGCCGATACCGCACGCGCAATGGCGCCTGCATCCATGCCAGGAGCAGTTGGAATTGTGATGTGGTTGGTGTCACCGGCGATCTGGATGACTTGTGCCGGACGGGCCGATATCGCGGGCCGGGTGTCGATCGCTATCGCGTTGCCGGCGCCTGCCACACCGACCGCAAATGATCCGGCTTGAGCTAGGCGCTTGCCGATGCCGGCGATCGCCTGCAGAGGGCCACCCTCACTGTTGGTGAGGCCCTGGGTCAAACCGGCCATAGTGAATCCGCCGAGCTGCGCGAAGACCCGCGACGGGCTGTGGATGCCAAGCTTTTCTTTGAACCAGCTGATGGTGTTGTCGCCGACTCTCGATATTGCCAACTGCACCTTGCCCATCCCTGCAGTGATGCCGTTGACCAAACCGTCCAGGATCATCCCGCCGAAGCTGGAGAATTTGCCCGGGAGTTCGACGCCGAAGTAGCTCATCACACCAGCGAATGCCCGTGTGAAAATGCCCAGAGGACTGAAGTTCACTAGGATCCGCAAAATGCCGCCAATGCCGTCGCCGGCATCCTTTTTAAGCTCGTCCCAAAGCCCACCAAAGTAGCTTTTAACCTGATCCCAGTTGGAATAGATCAGGTACGCCGCAGTTGCAATCGCGGTAATCATGGCGCCGATAGGATTGGCCAGCGCAAGCCTGCCTACCCAGAGCAGGGCAGACCCCACCATTGGTAATGCTTTGGTTGCCAGGGTTCTGAGAAAGCCGATCAGCGTGGGCATTCGTATCCCAATCAGTGACAGCGCGGTACGGGCTACCAATATCGGCCCGAGAGCTCCGGCCATCGTCAGTGCTAGCACGCCGAATCCCGCAGATAGCGCGGCGATACCCGCAGCTGCTTTCAGGACGGTCATTACCAAAGCGGGGTTGGCTTTTGCCCAGGTATTGACTGTCTCGACTACGCCGTTGAAGCCGTCGATCAGTTCTATCAATCTCGGCCGAAGAGTTTCCCCAAGTGAGGCTGAAAGGTTGAAGAGGCGGTTCTGGTTCATCTGCCAACGGGAAGACAGCTGGTCAGCCTTTATGGCGCCTTCCCTATTCATTGATCCAGTACCGCTTGCGCTATTCACCAGTTCAAGCTGCTCACGATATTTGCCAATGTTGTTCGCAAGTTTTGCGGCGTCATCCCCGTACTCCTTACCGAACAACTGGGTCATGACCCCTAGTTGGTCGCTTTTGGGCAGTTTGTTCACTGCAGCCAGTACCTTCTGGATGGTCCCCGTAGCATCCTTGGCCATGCCGTCCTGGACCGCCTTCGCCTCTATGCCTACCGCCTTGAGGCCCTCCTGGAAGCGCTTGGGTTGCTGCGTGGCGATCGCCAGTTCTCGGATCATCGCATTGGTGGCAGTAGCAGCGATCTCAGCCGATGACCCCAGTGTGAGAAACGTCGATCCCAAAGCTGCAGCATCCTTGAACGACATATTCACCGATGCTGTGACGCCTGCGGTGCGCTGCAGTACATCGATGATGTCGGCACCCTTGGACAGCGAGTTGTCGTCAAGGTAGTTGATCGCGTCCCCCAACTGGCTGACGTTCTTGATCGGCAGCTTGTAGAGGTCGGCAATGCGCGCCAGGTTCTCGCCAATTTGATCTGCCGGCAGCTCGAATGCCGTCGCGGCCGTGGCAGCAACCCGGGCGAACTCCAGCAGGTCAGCTTTCCCCTTGATCCCCATGCGGGCACCGCCCTCGATCAATGCGGCGATATCGGTGGTGGCCATGGGGATAGTTTCGGACATGCGTTTGATCGCAACGCCCATCTCATAATACGTCTGGGTGAGATGGCCGTTGTCGTCCCGAGCACCGTCAACCTGTTTCGCCACGCCCGCCATGGCATCTTCGAAGCTGGAGTAGTTCTTGATCATGCTCAGGATAGGCATGCCCACGGCCGCACCTGTAGCCGCGCCACTGGCCCCGGCGACTGCGGCGTTACCGGCAAACTCGCGGCCCTTTGCATAGTCGTTCTTGACGCGTGCGACACGGTCCTGTTGAACCTTCAAGGCGCTGAGCTTGCGTTTCTGCTGCTCGAGCACCGTGTTGAGCCGCTCCTGCTCAATGCGGGTCTCGCGGGAACGCCGGCCCAGGTTCTGCGTGCTGACACCAGCACTGTCGAGCCGCTGTCTCAGACCGCCTAGACGTTCCTGGGCGATACGCTGGCGTTCGCTTAGCTTGCCAAGTTGCTCATTGCCTTGGCGGACGCGGTCGTTATGGGTCTTGATAGACGTGGCCGAGCGGTTGAAAGCCTGCTGCGCCGTCTGCAGTTTGATCTGAGCCTTCTCGTATTCACGCATGAACTCAGCAGTTGTGCCTTTGCCCTCGACCAATGCCTTGGACAATTTGTTGTACTGAGTTTTCGAGGCCTTGAGGTTGCCTGTGAGGTTCACATGAGCCGCACGCTGCTGATCAAGCGCTTGAGTCTGCGTGTCAATATTGGCCTTCAAGGCCTTTATGGCGTTGCTCTGCTGACGGATCTCGATGGCTGCCTTGCGGTAGCCGGTAATGTTGCCTTGCTCCAGATTCAGCGCTTTGACCTGGTCGCGTGTGGCCTTAAGAGCGGTAGCGGTCGAGCTGCTGCCGGTCTTGATCCGCTTGAGCGGGGCGGTGACCTTGTCGACTGCTGACAGCAGCACTTCCAGCCGCAGTTTATCCATCGTCATTTGCCCCGCTTCTAACCCTGGCGCGTTCGCGCCATTCCATCAACTCGGTGAGGGACAGCGGATCCATCGCTGCTGGCCCCCAGTGAAAAACCACGGCGATGTCCGCCATGGCGTCGTCTACGCAACGAGGGATGCATCCACCTTCGCCGACTTCGGCAACAAAAAACCTGTCACCGCAGTGGCCATTTGCACCAAGTCCGCTGGATCCATCTGGCCAATCTCATGATCAGTCAGGGCTGGAGCGGTGATGCGTGGCAGCACTTTGCGCAGGGCCAACACATCCATCTGCAGAAGATCGGAGAGGCTGGTACCGCGCAGCTCGCCTGCCATAGGTTTGCGCAGGGTCACCTCGGTGATCTCTACGGTGCCGCGCTTGATCGGCGTGTCCAGGTCAATGACTTCCTGATTGGGATTCTTGGTGACTAAGGTGTCTGTGGTTTCGGTGGTCATGGATATCGCTCACGAATAGGGGGAGCGCCGGATCTGGCCGGCGCAGAAGGGTCAAATACCGAGTGCTTTGCGATGCTCAGCGAGGCGGTCTTCACCATTCACGTTGAAGATGAAGTTCAGCAGATCGATCTCGATCTCGACGTTGTTGTCGATGCTGAGCTTGTAGTAGGTGCAGCTGGTGGTGAACTTGTGCTCGGTATCTTCGCCGGCTTCGGCGTCACCCATGTCGATCTCTTCATGGCGGCCCCGGACGACGACCTCCACCGCCGAAACGACGCCGGAATCGTCTTGCTGCACCGAACCGGCCCATCGCAGCAGGATGCCGCTAGCCGATACCGCGCCGTACTGACGCAGCGCGGTAAGGTCCCAGCCGCCCAGCGTCCATTCCATCTGGATGCCGTCATCGCTATGGCCAAGGTCTACTTTCACAGGACCGTCCATGCCGCCGCCGCGGAATGACTCCAGCTTGCGCCCCAGTTTGGGCAGGGTAACGCTCTTCGACTGGCCGACGTAGCTGTTGCCGTCGTTGAAAAGAACCATGTTCTTGAGTTTCTTAGGTAGGGCCATGTTGGCGTACTCCTACGGCGCGGCCGCAGCCGCGCATGTGAATGGGGATCAGGCAGTAATGCGGCTGGCGAAGTCGACCAGAAAGCGATCGGTGATGCGCTGGCGCAGAGTGAGGTCTTCCAACGGCGGGACTGGGGTGTAGTCGTAGTCCAGGAAGAGCTTGCCGGCCTTGAGGGTGTCCTTATCGTTGGCAGCTTCGTCGTACCAGCACGATGCGCCAATCAGGTACCCGTTCCGCACCAACTCCCGGAACTTAGCGTTGATGCCCTCGATGATGTCCCGCGCCAGACTCGGGTGCAGGGGCTTATCCACCGCCCAGAAATGAGCCTCGGCCATCGTGTCGGCCAGTACCTGTGCGGTTCGGGTATAACTTTCGAAAGCGAACAGCGGGTCGTCACTGCAGGTCCGCGAGCCCCAGAAGCGGAACCCATCACGGCGGATCAGTGTGGTCACGTCGGCAGCATTCAGCAGGCCCGCGTCGGTGGCTGGGTTTTGCAGATCCCAGTACACATCTTTGCTCAGACCTGTTACGCCGTTGACGCCAACGTTAGAGAGCGTCTTGTGCCACCCGGTTTGCTCATCGATCTTGGCGCGAAGGCCCAGGGCCCGTGCAATAGCCGACGCCGGGGCATCTGCGTTGGTGGTGGTATCCCAGCTGACAAAGTCGGGCCAGATGGTCATCAGCTCACGTGCACTGAAGTTCTCGCGGTATGCGATCGCTTCGGAGGCGGTCTCGCACTCCCATGCATTGGCATAGGCGAACCCGCGCAGCTTCTGTGCGATCGCCGCCAGCTCAGTGGCAACTGGCAGTGAATCCAGGCCCGGAACGCCGAGGATCCGCGGGCGCACGCCCAGTTGGGCTTCTGCCGCCAGCAAGGCTTTGAGGCCTGTGTACTGACCACCAGCGGTCACGCCGCCGATGATGTTGCTGGTGGTCGCTGCGGCGTCGGCCCCTTCGGCCACGCGAATTACGACAGTGACAGGGTTGGCCTGGTCTGCGATAGCGTCGAGGGACTTGGCCAGCGTGCCTTTCACACCTGCCTTGCCACTGGCGGTGAGCACGTCGGTCAGCAGCACCGGCTTGTTCAAAGGGAAGGCGGTAACGTCGGCGTCCTCAGCTGTACAGACCATACCGACCACAGCAGTTGCGACGGTACGGATAGGGCGAGTGCCTTCGTTGATCTCGACGACGCGGACGCCGTGATGATAGTCAGTAGCCATTGGGGGTTTTCCTGCGCGTTGGTGGCGATAAAGCACAGGGTGACGCGCGCGCGATGTGGCGGCGAGGAGGGTTGTGTGTAGCAGAGCTATCTACATCGCATGAACAAAAACGCCCCAAAGGTACTGGGGCGTATGGCTTCCGGCGATGAGCCTTTAACTTAGATAGGTAGCTCGGGCCATTCGGGCTTAGCTGTAGTGAGATCGATCGCCTTCAATTGCCTGCAGTAGGCCTGCCACGCTTTTGCCTGCTGAGTCTCCTCATCATCCGCATCCCCGAGCTGCAACGAGAGCAGTAGAGGTGTCATTGCCTGGGAAGCCTGAGCATATAGCTGAGCGTAAACACCGGAGTTTGTGGCAAGAATTTCTTGAGGTGTAGGTAGGGGGGTAGCCGGTACCGGCGGCGGCAAAAATTCGCCATCGGTGTAGCTGCCTCCGATCATCGCATCGTCCGGAGCCTGCACCACAATTGCTCCTTCGGGGGCAACCCATTGGCCATCGCCGTTCCACACAATGATGTTGGTGATCTTGCCAGTGCTGGCGTTTGTTACGGCGTAGTTTGTCATGCTTACCACTCCAGAATAATTAGTCCCTGCGAGCCAGCGCCGCCGGCGCCTCCATTGAAAGGTCCTCCGGTATTGGTCGAGTAATGGCCTCCACCGCCGCCACCGCCGCTTCCGTATCCAAACGAATCGCTACCCGCGACCCCATGGGCGGTGCTCGGTCGACCACAGCCACCGCCACCTCCGAACGGACTGGACGCACCCATTCCCCCCGACCCCGACGCAGTGACCTGTCCTGCATCGTTTCCGTAGCTCCCCGCCGGGTAACCTGTGCCAGCACCGCCGCCTCCTGAATACGTCGACGACACGGGCACAGACCCATAGCCACCGCCGCCGCCCGTGAGTTCTAACAAGCCGGACGTTGCTCCCAGGATCATTGAGTTACCACCGGAGCCGCCGTTGCCGCCACCTGCTACGGACATCGTCCCACCGATCCCCCCAGCACCTAGGGTGATCGTCAGATTGGCCCCGGCGACCACGGGAATCGGTACGCGCAGGATCGACTGGCCTGCGCCGCCGCCGCCGCCACCGCCACCATAGAAGGTGTTATCACCACCTGCGCCGCCCCCACCACCTCCACCACCAGCGCAACCACTTGCCCAGATAGTCGTCACGCCTGCAGGCACAGTGAAGGTACCGCTAGACGTATAGCGTTGAATACCCTTGAGTTTACGAAGGGATTGCTTGACCCGTAGCGGGGTCATCAGGTGCAAGTTGTTTTCGCCCGCACTCGCTTCTTGCTCGGTAGCTAGGAGATCCAGGAATCGCTGGTCCACGTAGGAACGGGTAGCCAATACAACCGACGGATCGATCTTGAGCTCGACATTCGAGGTGTTCGAAACGATCAAATTGACCCGAACAACTTGGGTACGCCCGGATCCCTGAGTGAGCAGGGGTTTGAATGAAGGCGCGCAGTTCGCAACAGCGACAAGATCGTTGCCCTCGTCGTATAGACCAATCTCCCGAATCCAGAATCCACCTACTTCTGCAGGGATCACTTGCTCAGCGATGATTATTGATGCGTTCGAGGGGTCTACTTTGAGTTGATTAAGAGGCGCGCGCCGCCGCTCGTTGATCAAGCCCTTCTGTGCAGACGAAGGCACTGGATCATTGCCATTTGCGTCACCGACGCCCATCTGCGTGATTTTCCAAGGGATACCCAGAGCGTTTGCGTTGGCCTGCTTGGCCGCGCCGATATCGGTCAATGTTGCAAAGAATTGTGAGTTCTGATCGATCATGAATATACGTCCAGGCTGTCGATGGTGTGTTCACGTCCACCGCGGCCTATGACGCCCGACACTACAATGTCGTGCTGCACTGGCGGGTACACGTCGATTTCGTCGCCTTCTGAGATGGAGGCGCCGATGAAATAGGGGCCTTGGGTGGCAAGGCTTATCGCCAAGCCAGTGAGCTGCCTGCTTACGGGCTTGGCGTCATCGATCAGCCAGGAGAGCTCCTGGTACATCTCTTCGGTAATGCCCGTGTCGAGCACCCCAACCTTCAAAGCAAATGTGCCGGGGGTACCTTCAGGAACTGTTTGCCACCACTCGACTACCTCGATCAGGTAGCCCAGTGGCTCAACCACCCGCCTCAGTGCCCCGATCGTCCCTTTGTGCGAATGAACGAAGTGAGAAGATTTGATGACTTGGCGCTTGGTTGCCTCCGACCATGATGAATTCCAGCGGTCGACGGAGAATGCCCAGGCTAAATAGGGGAGCAGCTCGATAGGGCACAGATCAGGGTTGATGAGGGTGCGAATTGGCACTGGCACGCGCTCGATCTGAGCCGCAGCCTCGGCCGCAAGTCGCTCGAGCTCTATGGCGTTGGGGGGCAACAGTGCTGTCATGCGGATGTACCTGGTGTAAGCGTATAACCAGTGCAATAGGCGGCTTGGGATGCTGTCGGCGCTAGGTCGACCCAACCTTCCAGCACTACTTTCCTCATACCCTCAACGTGAAGCGCGGCATGCACTGCCGATTCGGATACTTCAACGCCCAGCCGGCGACGCTGTCTGATGAATGCTTTTAGGCTGGTTTCTGCCGCAGCCAGAATGGGGTCAGCTTCAGGGCCAGAGCTGGCGGGGTAGAGGATTGCATTGATTGCGTAAGGCAAGATTGTTGCCGCTTGGACGGTGAGCCGATCGGCGACAGGCCGGCGGTCGTCGTCACTCAGATACGTTGACACGATATCCAGAACAGATTGGTCCAGGCTGCCGTCACCCAGCAGTCCCTGCACAGTGACGACGACTACTGCCGGAGACGGGCTATCTGCGGTCGCATCCGCTACGCGACCATCAGCGCTGCGTGCATGCAGGATGTAGCTGTTACGCGGGCCAGCGGTCGAGAGTCCTTCCCAGGCCATCTGCGCTCGTTCCCGCAAGCTATCGTCAGACTCCATAACTGCAACGATAGGAGGCACAGCCGCGGGATCCGCCGGCGTAACGGTCAGCCTGGAGACATTCACATTACCGGCAAGCTGCTCGAGGTCAGTTCCCCGCGCTTTGGCCAACATCATGGCCAGGGACGCTTCATTCACCCGCTGACGCCAAAGGGTCTCACGATATGCGTTCTCCTGCAGGAGCTTTGTAAGCGGCTCGGACTCCAGCGCCAAGGTGGCTGCCACTTTGGCTCGCTGCACCGCTGGCCAGAGGCTAACGGCGTATGCCTTGCGCTCGGCCAAGATCGTTTCGTAGTCGATTTGCTCGACCACGGCTGGATCTGGCAACTGAGCTAGATCGATGGGCGTGAAAGTATTCATGCAGTGGCTCCCAGTGCCAGCGGCACTCTCAAACTAAGGGGCTCATTGCCGTCGACGCGGCTGCCCTCGATGTCCAGGTAAGCCTGACCAGGGCGTTCGCCCAGGTTCAGCTGGATCCGACTGAGGCGGATCCGTGGTTCCCATCGCATGACAGCCATGGCAGTGGCGGCATATGCCAGAAGGCGCGTGCTGTCGTTAAGCGGCCAGTCGATGAGGTCCGCAATTTGACTGCCATATTCGCGACGCATGACACGGGTGCCGATCGGGGTGGTGAGAATGTCGGCGATGGACTGAATGAGGTGCTCGTCGTCCGTGATGGTACGACCGGTTGTGGCGTTCATACCGATCATGGGATAGGCCCATCTGAGGTGCCGTTGCCGCTTTGTACGCCGGACGTTCGGTGCTTGGTGAGGCTGATTGCCATTGGACCCGCGACCACGTCTTCGGTGGCGGTGATCAGCCCGTCCACATCCAGGTCACCGATCAGCCGCATGCCACCGGGTACGGTGGCCACAATTTTCCCGCCGGCTGGCAGCGTGGCAGTGAGGGTGTGGTTAGCGGTGTCGTAGTCGATAACTGCGCCATCACGGTAGCGGCGCCGATGACGGGTACCGCTGGTGTCAGGAGCAGGAAACTGGTCGCTGTACAGACCGAAGATCACGAATCCGGTCGCCGGATTACCAGAGGGCGAGAGGATCAGGCACTGCTCACCAACGCTAGGCGGATCCCACTCACTGTCCTCGCCGGCACGCAGGGCGAAGAACGGCAGCCAGTCAGTGAGCAGGCCCCCCGTTTTCACGCGGCAACGTGGCCGCTCCAGATCGATTTCGGCGATGGTGCCGCCGCGGATCAGGTTTTCAAGGCGTCGGAGGATGTCGGTGAGTTGGTTCATGCATCGAGCGTGACGCTTGCGCGTGCGGGTTGCACCAAATCTAAACTGTAAACAGGTCCGTTACATCTGCTACAGAAGCCTGCCTATTCCATGCTATAAGCCAAATTAACAAACGTTGGATAGAGCTTCATTCGCTCAAACTCGTTCGCAAACTCCATGATCGCTGTGGTGACGTATTGCAGTTCCTCATCAGTTGACCTCCGCGCAGTTTCTTGCGCGTTATTTCGACCGTTCCTATACAGACCTATATAAGTTTCGAAGATTGCATGCACGGAACGACTGACCGAACCAAAATATAGGTACCTCGCAGGGTATCTATCCATGAGATCAGCAATAGCACCCGCATAGCTGCCCGAAAACGAGGTAGAGTATATATCTGGGGCCTCAATTTTAAGGAAGACTAGGTATGCTGCCCAGAAGAAATGAAAAGGCTGATTTGATAACCCGCTCTGGACCGCCTCTAGATGGCAGATGATTTTATCCAAGTCTCGAAGACTTGGCTTAAAGGTATTGGCAAGGGACAGTATGACAAGCTGTGATTCAGTGATCTCGATGTCGGCAGCCAGCTCCGTATCTGGGTGGGGCATGCTGTTTGGTAAATTATAAGCGTGTGATGGTCTACCCAGCCTAGTGTATCGCTTGCGCAATCCTAAGGAGACCATGTTATCACGTTCAAAATGTATACATTTAGCTTTGATCCACGATGTGAAATCTATGTTGGATAGGCTGTATTCTCTGTCGAAGAATCTTCTAAGATATTTTCCTGAGTCAAAGCCATTACCGTATACAGCGCGGACTGCCTCGCCAAGCTGGGAAGTATCGGTGGCTATGATGAAGCGGCAACTGTCGACGTCGAATAGATGCTTAATACGCTCGAGGAGTTCAATAGCAAATGTCGGCCTGCACCTGTCGAGTTCGTCAATGTAGATATACGCTACCTTCACGCTTCCGCCTGTAGCGCATTTTTCTGCTGCCTGCCTCAGAAGCTTGTTGAGTACGTGCTTAAAATCCTTGACGGTTGCGAGCGTTTCTTTATTGGATTTTATGAGTTCCTCGACGGCCTTTTCCGCAGCATCGCCCAACTGGTCGTTATCAATGATATCAGCGATTATGCTGAGCTCAATACCTGTGAATTTCTTGAGGATCCCTTTTGCTAGAGCAGGCGTCGCGGCTACTAAGGTTTTTGAAGCCTTTTTAGTGAAATCCTTAAGCACATGTTCTGCGTCGCTTTGAAATCCTATAATGTCTTCGAGTTGATCGCGAATCGTCGACACTAGTGATACAAACGCATCTCCTGAATAATCGGCCTCCCATGCATTAAAATAGATACAGGCTCTGCCTTGGCGGAACTCTTGCTGACTCCAATTCCGCAAGAAAAAAGTCTTACCGGTGCCCCAAGGGGCATTAATGTTCAAAACCTTCACCCTAGTATCACCGTCCAGATACGAGGTCAAAAAGTTAGCGATGCCCTTGCGTTCCATGTGATCATTTGCCCATGGCTCACCAGATAGTTCGATCATTTTCGCTTCCGTTGCTTAGGGGATATGAGTGGATTATCAGGTGGGCAGCGGGAACAGGCAATGGGACAGGATGATGTGTTAGCTTTTTAGATGTTGCATCAACAAGTCACTGACGTTCTTGGCATCCTGCAGGGCGAATCCCAACAATTCCCTAGGGGCATAACGAACATCGGGCTGCCCTCGGGCTGGCCGATCCTTCATACCGTAATGATGAACCCGTGCTATGCGGGATACACGGCCTATAAACTCGACGGCGGCGCCGGCATTGGTGGACTGGACACGCATATAGCGTGCGGTACGCAGCTTGGTGAACATCTGAGCTTTGATACGCCCCTGCTTCTCACGCAGCACCTTGAGCTTGCGAGGCGCGAAGGGGGTGCCGTCAGGCGATCGCTGGGTTGCGATGCGCTTCTGCTGGCTTCTGCGCAAGTCGCGCGCCACGTTGCCCATCAACTTGCGGCGCTCGCCCGCATCAAGTTTGGCCAGCAGGGCGCCGGCCCACTCTTCGAGCGCCTGCAGGTCGCGGCTCAAGTCGCTCCCCACTGTACGAGATGCTCGCCTTTCAGGTAGAGCGCGAGGGTATCAAGGGGGAACAGATCCTCGTCTACCTCAGGCTCGGCAGGGTGATCGACCGAGAGGGCGCCGGTCTCCATGGCTTTCACGATGACTCGTTCGGTCAGCGGAAGCTTGATCGATAGGTCGACCTTGCTGTTGTCCAGGATGTCCGCTTCGAACTTGATGGCATCCTTCCCGCGGTCGAGGTTCTCCATCAACTCGCGCTGGTTGACCTTCACCCACGCCAGCAGTGGAATGGCGACGGCATCGGGGTGGCCGGCGTAATCCGTGAGAATGATGTTAAGGGTGTAGGAGTACTCGAATGACAGTCCTTCTGCAGCAGTGCTGCGCATCGTCCCGTTGTCGATGAAGATAAGTAGGCGATCGGGATCGTGTTGGAGCTCGGCCACCAGTCGCAGCAGGTGCTCTCGAAGCGATGCGGGCTTGTTCATGGTTTGGCCGCCTCGTTCAACTGGTACCGGTAAACGGTGTCGATCTGCGCGGCGCAATCTGCCCACGCTGCTTCGATCTGGTCCTGGTCGTTGAGCAGTTCGCCGTTAAGGCGTGGCGCCGTCGCCGGCAGCGTGCACGGCACCACGGCCGGACATCCAGTCGCGATAACCAGCGGCGCCGATGATGGCGGGGCGCTCGCGCAGCCCACGAGCAACGTCAGGCAGCAACTGCTGAGCCCAATCGCGAAGGTCTTTGTTCTCACGGGTCAGTTCCTCGATTGTTTTCTGGCGGCGGGCCAGGCCGGTGCGTAGTTCGTCCTGGAGCTTACGCAGCCCGACCTGGGCCGCGCGCTCGTCGTCCAGGGTAGATCTGAGCATGACCGCCCGGGCGGTGCTCAGATCCGCCTCAGTGGTGGCCGTGTCAGCGCGCTGCTGAGCCAGCTCAGTGTTCTTGTCCGCGGCTGCGATGCGTTGGCTCTGGGCCCAGAGCAAGAGTGCCAGCGCCCCGAGTAGGGCGAGCCCGTAAAGCACTTGGCGTACGGTGCTCATGCCCGGTACCAGCCGGCGGCGTTCATCGCCGCTTTATCCACATGGCGGATCTCGCCAATGAACACGATGGCTTTGATACCCGGTGTGGCCACTGCCAGCGCTTCAGCGAATGCCCTGGCCACCTCCGGCATGGTCCCGGCCGGGAGCTGGAACACATCCCCATGGGCGGGGTTGAGTTTGCGAACGTGGTCGATATCGATCATGCCGCCTCCAAGGTGGCGCCGGCGGCCGCGTGACGGTCGTACGCGCGCTCGAGCTTGGTGTCGTACAGGTTCCGCAGGTAGTCCGGCCCGTTATAGCCCTTGGCGAACACAGGCCATTTCCGGGCCTTCAATGCCTTGTGCAGCACCGGATCCGCTTCAATGAAGCGGACGAACGCCTCGAACTGCTCGTTTTCGCACTGGGCCATCCGCTGTGTAAAGTCTTGGACGCTGGCGTAACCCAGGCGCATGGCGTGGTAGCCCATGATCTGGAAGGCTCCCCAGCTGGCTGACTCCAGAGCACACGTGTCATCGATGAGGCGGGCATTGGCCAGGCGCTGGTGCTCGGCGGTCCCGCCAACGTAACCACCTGGCTTCGGATTAACGAGACTGGGCTGGGCGATGGCCAGAGCTGCAGCACGCTGCTGCAGCGTGGCCACATCGTCGCCCGGGTGACGAGGCTCCGCCAGGCGGCGATACATGATGTGCCGCTCGTACAGGATCTTGGGCTTGCCGTTATCCAAAAAGCCTGAGCCCTGGCTTTCCACTTCGTTGACTGCGAGGACCGTGGCCAGGTCTACGCCCAGGCGGGCCGCTGCAGCAACAAGCGTTGCGTTGCGCAGTAGCGACGAGCAGCTGTCACCGACGAGTGCGGCCTGCGTCTTGGTGCCGGCGATTCCATCAGCCACGAGGCCGACCTGCGCCTGGAATACTCGCACCGCGGCTTCAGTGACGTCGCCGTATTGCCCATCCACCGAAAGGTTCCCGCCGGCCTGGTTGAGCCGGTGCTGCAGCTGCTTTACGGCCAGATTGCGGTCGCCGTGTCGAAGTGCGCTCATACCTGTTCCGCCTTGCGCTTGAAGAATTGGTTGGCCATGGCCCGTGTACCCTCAACGCCGAGGAGTCCGATGACGCCGCCGAAGAAGGGGCCTGTTGAGAGCGGGATCCCGATCAGCGAAAGACCGTTGCTCGCCGCAACAGCTAGTAGCCCGCATAGCGGCGCTTCAAGCAGCACCCGTCGCCAGCGGCCTCCGCCATACATGATTCGCAGTGTTGCGATCAGCGCCGCGAGGAACCCGGCGTATATCGCCGGCCAGTTGTGTTCGAGCCAGGTCGCGAACCAGGCCCAGGTATCCGGTTTGTCAGGCATTTTCGTCATTCCGATATCCGGTGGTGATTGGGGTCCGGTCCTTGGCCTGGGTGTGGTCGAGGCGAATCAGTCCCATAGATTCACCATTTGGGTTTGCTCTGCCTGGGGCGCGACCTCGGGCAAGGTCACCAGCGTGCCGTGAGGCAAGACGGGCCCCAGATCTGCCAGCCCAGGGTTGGCCTCAAGCACGGCTTCCGTTACGCCGGCGGTGCGGCCGTAAATACGCCAACAGATCAAGTCCACGGTGTCGCCCTGCTGGGCCAAGGTAGTGGCCATCAGATGAGGTCGATCGTTGAATGCCCAATGCCCAGCAGGTTGCGGATCGCAAACCGGGCATCGCGGCGGAATTCATCTACGGACGGAGTCAGTTCGTCCGCGTTCTTGCTGCCTTCTGCGGTGCTGTCGTAGCTGCGGTACCGCTCGGCAAGCTCGGCGCCGGCGGTGCAGTAGATCGCCCGCTTGTACTGCCAGACCCACTTGCTCTGGCCCTGCACTTGCGGGGCAGGCACGTCGGCCAGGGTGATATGGCCGCTCACCAGGTGCGAAGCCTTCAGTTGCTCCAACTCGGCATTGACCTCGATCAACGCATTGACGGTGGCCACTTCGAGCCGGACGTCCGAAACGCTGCCGTCCATACGAATGGCTGCGCGCAAGTTGTTACCGTCGATATCGGGCCAGAAATCGTCGTTGGTGATGGGAAACGGCTTGGTAGGGCTGCCGTTGGCAAGGAATCCGCTCATATGTCACACCAAAGTCGGCGGTGACCGGGGCGTCACAGCAAGGAAAGGAGAAACCTGCTGATCAGCTCCGGGCCGCCGGGGTTGCGGGGTACGCTCTGTCAGCTCCCAATAGGGGGAGCAATCTTTTTGAGGAGGCGCTCGGCGCCATCCAGATCTTTCTTGCCGCCGCAGCTGTTGTTCAGCTCGATGGCGCGTTTGAGCAGCTCGATGCCGGCGCTAACCTGCCCGGGTTGGCCCGGTTGTTCAGCGGTTAGGCCCGTAACTGTGGCCCGGCCGGTGGCCAGGTACAGCTTGGCGCGTGCCTCATCGGGCATGTCCTGTTCTGCGGTCAATTCCATGGTGCGATGCAAGGTGGCTAGGTCGAAATCGCCATTGGTTTTCTGAGCTTTGAGCGCCGCTTCCGCGACCTCTTCAGCGATCAGGCAGCCCGTGGTGCGTTCGAAGCGATCGGGCATCAGCAGGCTGTGCTGCAACACATACGCTGCGATGTCGAGCGCGCCGGCGTAGTCCGCCGCATCGATCCGCCAGATCATGATGGTGGTGAGTACTTCGTCCTGGGCGCCGTTGCCGCCCTCGAGCACACCCTGGACATACGGCTCGTACGCGGGGAGAAGCTGAAGCTTCAGCGCACACTTGCCTTCGGTGGACTGGATCTGCTTGAGCCGTAGGCGGTCCTGCAGCAGCTGGGCCAGCTGCAGTTCATAGGCCGTCCCTCCCGCCATCGTGAGAGCCGGTGGAGTGGCAGCGGCCTCCACCGCCGCGAGCACGCGGCGCTGGTGACGTTGAGCGAGAGAGAGGCCCATGGTTACGCCGCCTCTTCGATGTTTTCGACCAGGGCGCCCAAACCGAAGTCTTCCACGACGTACGCTTCGTTCGAGGACTGGTAATCGGCGATGCGATCGCGTTCCGGTTCTTCCTTGGTCATGCGACGACGCGCGCCGATCTGGAAGTAGATGGACAGGTTCTTCAGGGTGGTGATGAACACGCCACCATCAATGAAGAATGGGGCGTCGACCACCGGCAGACCGCCCAGGGTGCCGTTCGCGATGATGCGGGCTGCGGCCAGCTCGTTTTCGTTGTCCGCAGCGCCTTCGATGTTGGCGAGGAACTTGGAGTGCAGCAGGTTCCGATCGACCAGGACCACGAGATCTGGGCGCTTGCGATGCCATGGATCCAGCAGCTGGATGGCGTCGTAGACCAGGCCGTCCAGAGTCTTGTAATCACCGGTTGGGCCGATGGTGATTTTGCCAGCCACCTTGCCGCTGCTCAGGACACGTGCCGGGGCCTTCGTGCGGTACTTCTCCAGCCAGCCGATATTCACATCTTCCAGCAGCGGATTGTTCACCCGATCAGTGTCAGCCGCGACCGACTTGCCATTGAAGCCAATCATGATGCGATCCAGGGCCTGTTGTCCGACGATCGCATTGGACAGTCGCGCCTGGAAGTCTTTGAACTTGGCCCAGGCATCCAGCAGTTGGTACTTCACGTAGGTGTCGAAATCGGTCTTTTTGCAGCTGTAGGTATCGCTCTTGAGCGAACTGACGCTGCGCGGATCGCGCGCCTTGTTGGAGGTGTCGGTACGGCCGGCGATAGTGGAGCCAACGCTCAGCAGGATGGCCTCACCTTCCTGCTCGTCGACGCCAATGATGTTGATCTGCTGCAGGAAGGCGCTCGATTCCTGGATAGCGGTTTCCAGCGTTTGCTGGACGGTCGGGGTGACGGTGAATTTCTCGGCGGCGGAGCCTACGGCGTTCAGTGCTGCGACCTGCTTGGTGAAGCCGTTGAAGGCAATTCGAGTTTCGTTACGCATGGTGTTCTCCGGGTAAGGCGATAGGGGGCGGTCGCGGGATCAGTACGCTGTCAGCACGGCACCATCGCCGCCGGTAACGGGCGGGCGCTGGGTTTGGCTGTGATCGACGGTAGTACCGAGGCGCTCGAGCAGTTCTGCGAAGTCGGTGCTCAACTTGTCCTGCTTTTCCTGCAGGGTCCTGAAGGAGGTGGCCTGAGTAGATGCCGCCTCGGCTTGCTCGGCTGCGTGGGTGGCCAGCGCCTCGACCGCTTCGTTCAGCTCGGTGAAGTTCGCATCGTCCTTCGAAGCCTTGGTCTTGCTGCGACCGAGCAGATCGTTGACGCGAGCGAACAGACCTTCCAGTTTGCTCGGGTTGTCGTCGACCTCTTCGAAGTCCAGCTCTACCTCAACCGAAGCGGTGAACATGTTGTCCGGATGCTGCTTGCGGGATTTGTAGGGGTTGGCGTCGGGGTTCTGCGCGGCAAAGGACAGCACGTCGGTACCGAGGCTGGCAGGGCTGTCGGTGACCCCCAAGCCCACCAGGTACGCTTTGCCGCTGTCTGCGAATTTCTCGGAGACCTCGATGCTGGTGTAGATCTTCTGTTTGGCCTTGTTGAGGTTGATCAGATCGGGGGTGGGCTCGATCTGGGCAAACAGCGCCAGACGCTTTTCGCCGCCGACGTCGACCTCTTCCGCTTTCACCGCCACGACATCGCCGTAAGCACGGAAAGGGCTGTCGGCCACGGTGCTACGGATGTGCTCCATCCAAATCCGGGCACCGTAGACGGTGGGGTTGTAGCTGGCAGCCATTTCCTGAATCCAGGAGGCTTCGATCTTCCGGCCATCGGAAGTTGCGCCGGCAGTGGCGACGCGAAACCACTTGGAGCGGAATTTCTTTTTCATTCGAGATGTCCTCAATGCGTGGGGCGGCGTTCTGCCGTTGCGTTGAGGTGCATCGTCGATTCTGCATGCTATTGCAGCAATCGGGCGCGGTTGTACCCGTTTCCCCTACATCCGGCACGACTACGTGTCTACGCGCGCGCGGCGTCAGCATCGCCGCCATGACTACGACTGAACTCACTCCCGTCCGAGATAACCGCCGCCAGGCCAAGTTCCATTACTGGACGGGCATGCGGATCTCCGCGATCGCCGAAATGCTCGGTGAGAACGAAAAGACCGTGCATGCCTGGAAAACCCGGGATGAGTGGGATCGGGCCGACAACGTCGAACGGATCGGCGGTGCGCTGGAGGCGAGGCTGGTGCAGCTGATCCTCAAGGAAGGCAAAACGGGCGGTGACTTCAAAGAGCTCGATCTGCTGCACCGGCAGCTCGAGCGCCAGGCGCGCATCGAGCGCTTCAAAACAGGCGGCACCGAAGCTGAGCTCAACCCGAACCTGGCCAAGCGCAACGAGGGGCCGAAGAAGAAGGCGGCGCGCAACGAGTTCGATGAACAGCAGATCGAGCTGCTCACCGAGGCCTTCACCGATGGTTGCTTCGGTTATCAGCTGGACTGGTACCGGGCCGGCAACCAGCGCACCCGGGCGATCCTCAAAAGCAGGCAGATCGGCGCGACCTACTATTTTGCGCGGGAGGCGCTGATCGATGCGCTGGTCACCGGCCGCAACCAGATCTTCCTGTCGGCATCGAAGAACCAGGCCCACATCTTCAAGGCTTACATCCAGGGTTTTGCCCGCGAGGTTTGCGGCGTCGAGTTGACTGGCGACCCGATCATCCTGGGCAACGGCGCCGAGCTGCATTTCCTTGGTACCAACGCCCGAACCGCTCAGGGTTATCACGGTAATTTCTACTTCGACGAATTCTTCTGGACGTTCAAGTTCAACGAGCTGAACAAGGTCGCCAGCGGCATGGCGATGCAGAAGCAGTACCGGCGCACGTACTTCTCTACGCCCTCGAGCATGGCCCACGAGGCCTATACGTTCTGGACCGGTGAACGCTTCAACAAAGGCAAGCCCGCGGCGCAGCGCCTCAAACTGGATGTCTCCCACGATTCACTGCAGCAGGGACGCCTGTGCGAGGACAGGATCTGGCGGCAGATCGTGACGATCCTGGACGCGGAGCAGCGTGGGTGCGATCTGTTCGACCTTGAGGAGCTACGGCTGGAGTACAACGCCGACGCCTTCGCAAACTTGCTCATGTGCCAATTTGTCGACGACGGGGCGAGCATCTTTCCGCTCAACGTGCTGCAGCCCTGCATGGTCGACAGCTGGATCGAATGGTCCGAGGACTACAAGCCTTTCGCCGCCAGGCCGTTCGCCGATCGGCAGGTGTGGGTCGGCTACGACCCGGCAGAGACTGGGGACAGCTCCGGCCTGGTGGTCGTTGCGCCGCCACTGGTACCCGGGGGGAAGTTCCGAGTGCTCGAGCGTCACCAGTTCAGGGGCATGGACTTTGCCGCCCAGGCTGAGTCGATTCGACAGATCACCAAACGCTACTGGGTGACATACATCGGCATCGATGTCACCGGCATGGGCTCTGGCGTGGCGCAGCTGGTGCGCCAGTTCTTCCCCAACCTCACCACCTTCAGCTACTCGCCCGAGGTGAAAACCCGGCTGGTGCTGAAAGCCTACGACGTTATTCACAAGGGGCGCCTGGAGTTCGATGCCGGCTGGATCGACATGGCCCAGTCCCTGATGGCTATCCGCAAGACAGTCACCGCCAGCGGTCGGCAGTTCACTTACACCGCCGGCCGCACCGATGAGACCGGCCACGCCGACTTGGCCTGGGCCCTTTTCCACGCACTGCAGAACGAACCGCTTGAGGGGCAGACCGCCGCCAACACCGGGTTCATGGAGATCTATTGATGAGCGACAGCCCAGGAAACACCACAGAGCTATCAGTGCCGGCGCCGGCCGGGCGCATGGAGGCGTTCACCTTCGGTGATCCGACCCCTGTTCTCGATGAGCGCGGCATCCTGGACTATCTGGAGTGCTGGTCCAACGGCCGCTGGTACGAGCCCCCGATATCCTTCGATGGATTAGCGAAATCGTCCAAGGCCAGCGTGTTCTTGCAGTCGGGGCTCAACTTCAAGCGCAACATGCTGGCCCGCACTTTCATTCCCCACCGGCTGCTGTCCAGGCAAACCTTCGAGCAGTTCACCCTGGATTGGCTCTGGCTGGGGAACTGCTACCTGGAGAAGCAGAACAACATGCTCCGCAACACGCTCGGCCTAAAACCGGCGCTGGGCAAATACATGCGCCGCGGCGCTGACCTGGAGAGCTACTACCAGGTGCGCAGTTGGCGCGACGAGCATGCCTTCCTGAAAGGATCGATCTGCCACATCCGCGAGGCGGATATCGATCAGGAGATCTACGGCCTGCCCGAGTGGCTGCCGGCGCTGCAGAGCGCGTTGCTGAACGAGTCCGCCACGTTGTTCCGACGCAAGTACTACAACAACGGCAGTCACGCCGGTTTCATCATGTATATGACCGATGCCGCCCAGAACGAGAACGATGTCGACGCGCTGCGCACCGCTTTGAAGTCAGCGAAAGGCCCGGGCAACTTCCGGAATTTGTTCATGTACGCCCCAAATGGGAAGAAGGACGGTATTCAGCTGATCCCCGTCAGTGAAGTTGCTGCGAAGGACGAATTCACCTCGATCAAGAACATCAGCCGCGACGACATGCTCGCGGCGCTGCGAATCCCTCCGCAGCTGATGGGCATCGTGCCGCAGAACGCTGGTGGCTTCGGATCGATCAAGGAAGCGGCGCAGATCTGGGCCATGAACGAGCTGGAGCCTATCCAGTCGCGCCTGCGCCAGGTGAATGATTGGCTGGGCGAGGAGGTGATCCGATTCACTCCCATCGAAGCAGCGAGCCTTGAATAACAGCAACTTCCATAACTTTTCCGGCTGACTTACCGCTGGGTTACCGCTTGGGTAATTGCACGTTAGGCCTCTTTCAACCACGCCTCTGGAGGCGCTATGTACTTAACCGAGTTAACTGAAAAAAACTTAGGCAGGGTCAAGATACTGGTCAAAGCCAATCAGGGTCAGGTCACCATCTCGGACGGTGGTCCGGACGATTGGCTGGTGGTAGATACCATCACCGAGGATGGCGGTGACTGGTACGACCTGGGCAAATCACTGGTCCAGATCCAAGCCCACGATGGTGCTGAATTTAAGGTGACGAAATGACCTTCAAAATTGGCGCCTCGAGCAGTGACGGTGGGTCGATACCCAAGAAGACCCTCGCCGAATTGACCACCACCTACCTCGCCCGCGATAACTTCCCAGGGAAAGCGTTCTGCATTGACGCAACGGTGAATGCCTACATCGAGAGCTTCCCAACCCAGTGGAGGAAGCAAGACGGTACGGTAGTCAGTACGGACCCAGCGCTGGCCACCAGCGTCCAGCTATCTCAAAAGGCGGTGATGGTCGCCGCCGGCGGCACCCGTCAACTGACAGCACAGGTTCTACCCGCTGATGCGAGCCAGCTGGTGAGCTGGAAGTCCAGCAACCCTGCACTGATCTCTGTGTCGATGTCTGGCCAGATCAAGGGTGAGGCAGCCGTTCTGGGCGACTCAGTGACCATTGAGGTCACTACTGCCAACGGCAAGAAGAACAGCACCATCGTCAGTATTGGCGCGTCGACCGGCGTCCGTCGCCTGGTCAGTTCGGCCAACCGCTACATGAACCGCCCCACCCGTCCCAGCGATCTGGCAAACGGTGCTCCACTGCTGGACGTAGCAACAGAACTGGTCAGCCGAGTTCCACACCGCATAGGTAGCGCCGACGTCAATGGGCTATGCCTGCGGGTGTCGAACGACTACGTGTGGACGACTGGTGTCGAAGGTCCTGCGAACAATCTCACCATCAAGCACACTTCCTTCGAGATCCCGGGTATCGGCAGCCGCCAAGTGTTGTGGGATGGAAGTGAAGGTGTGGTCCTGCAGACGAAGGATCGCAAGCACAGCGTGGTTGTCATCCGGCCTGGCGATTTCGGGTTGGAGCGATTCGAGGTGGGTACTCTGTTCTATGTCCGCGGGCATGCGGCTGTTCCTGCAGGTGGGTTCTACCCTACGGTCGAGACTTGGGGCATTGGAAGTTTCCAGTGCGCGGCCTTCGACCCTACTAAAAACGCCTGCACTAACATTGGCGGCACTGGGGCGCTGACATTCACCAACGCCCAGACGGTTGGCGTCTACCAACCATGGACGCCAGTGGTCACCGGGTTCTTCGAGTTCGGCGATCCACTAGTGGTGCTGACGGGCAGCGACTCCATCGGTGCTGGTGCCGGCGACAACGGGCCGACAGGACGCGGCCTCGGGTTCCCAGAACGCGCCACGATGGGCAACGATTGGACCACTGCCTACGCGGCTTGCAACATCACTCGTCCAGGGGGCTATGTCTTCAACTGGGCCAATCAGCCGACGTTGTTGGACATGGTGAAGCTCGGCAACAATCTGTTGGACGGCATCCTCACCAACAACTTTGACGATCAACCCAATCTAATCGACAGCGGTCTCAACTACCTCATCAACCAGGTCAAAGATAGCTATGTCGCGATCAAGGCCAGCGCCGTCAGCGGCTCCGGTATTCGGCCATTCACGATCATCCGCCTCAAGTTGATGCCGCGTACCAAACCACCGACTGGGCCGTTGGTCACGGATCAAGAGCTGCACGGTCCGAAATGGGGACCTGGTGGGAACGTCGAGCAGTTCCATAACATCATCAAGTCCTACCCGCTGGTGGATCGTTTCTACGTCCATGACGCGTTCAGTCGCTACACGACGGACACCGCCGATCCGAACTCGAATTACTGGAAGGAGGGTAAGCTCAGTGCTTCAGACGGCACGCATCCTGGTTACTCGGTCACTGGACCGGTGGGCGCGGATCTGCGGCTTGTTCTGGACGAGTTCGCCGCGCTGCCTGTAGCCGCCTGATCGTAGGCACAAAAAAGCCCCGTACCGATATCTTTGGTACGGGGCTTTTGTATGTCTGAAACGCTAAAACGCAGCAAACCGTAGCCTATTAGGTCGGGTCCGTGTGCTTACAGCGAGCGGTATTCAAAGCAGTTCTCTCTGGGCATGGTAGAGATACTTGTACGGCGATTTTGGACGTCTCAGGTCCCTAATCCCCGGTTCTCCAGTGAGAGAAAAATTACTCGACACCCCTGCTATCGTAGCTGCGACTGCTGCCGCAGTGGCATCCATGGAAATTTCCTTTGCCTTAGCGAATACGTCTAGCGCCGTAGACATCGTCTTAGAAATGCTGAAGTTCATGGAGAATTTAGCATTCGCAAGGTGGACGGGAAATTGCCACTCTGCGCAGACCTTTATGAGGTTGGAACAAGCGCTATCTAGCTCCGCAAGCTTTCTCGTCAGAGCTTCATGGCTATCTGCGCCGCTGGCGATTTCGGCGGCCATGGCCTCGATATGAGCCCTGAACATCAGAAGCTCGGGCCTGCGTTTCTGCTTGAAGCTAAGTATTTCCTGCAACGGTACGTCGGTACTGGGTACCGGAAGAGATTTATAGAGCTCCATCGCTAGTCCTGCAGCGTTCTTATGGTCAGGGTTGCGTGGTGTGGGGGTACCGAGACTCCACATCCCAGGATTCAACCTTTCGTAGTGCTCTGTAAAGTGCCGTTCGATTTCTTGGATGACTGCTGATAATTGGCCGCCTACCTGGTAATGAAACTCTGGGGTTTGCAATATGCCAGCCGTTACCAGAAACGCTTCATCGGGCCCGTTGGTTGAGTAAATCACGTTGTTTTTCGGCCAAGCGAGTCGATCCCAGAAAAAGAGCGCCGATCGAAGTTGCTGAGGATCTAGTCCAGAGGAAAGCTGTACGGAGTCACCTTCGATGGCAACAGTATTGGATAACACCAAGCCGCGCATATGGTTCGAGTACTTTCCGTAGTGTGGATCTGACGCTTTGCGTTGTGATGCCTGTCCCATAGCTGTTCCTTCTCCTAAATATACGTTTCCGATCGTTTTTGTAGGGGGTCCGGATCGTGTAGGCCGTTCACCTGCGGCTAAGGATATCAACCCTCCCTCAGCCGTGGTTACTGGATTACCTAGTCGGTAATCTGGGGTCACAAGCCCACTTGGGGCGGCTTTCTGAATACCCAGCACTTCACCGATCGCCCCTTTAGTGCGCTGGATACTGGCTTCACCTGAAGGAATTCAGGTCGGCTGCAGATCTTCAGTGCGCCTAGAACGTCCGGCCCTACTCCGATCTGCAGGCCATGTGTGGAGAACAGTTCTGTGAGATGGGGGATATTGAGTGCGATCAGGCCTGAGCTTATTGAATGGTTGTAGGCGATTCCCTTGTCGTCTAAGTGCAAAACTGCAGCCCAGAAGTCTGCAAGGATGTCGGGCCGTGTCGGTTCCGCGATGCCTATCGCGTCAAGATCTGGCGCTGGCATGCCCATGGCGCCTGACAATTTCAGGATCTCTTGCCCCAGCAGCTCACGCATCGCCCGATTGCGCGTACGCATCAGCTCCTTGAGCAAGGCGATCCGATGCTTCGACATGCTGATCTGCTGGGGGATGCTGATCGCACCTGGACGAACAGCTGCCCCAGTCGTCCAGTACTTCCACAGCACCTCATCACATTCCTCCTGGTACTGGATGATTTTGTCGCGCAGCTCGGGCGCTACCTTATTGGGGCTGATCGAGTAGAGCCAGGCCGCGAGCTTCCGCAGCGGTAGGCATGTCATGGGCCGCAATTTCCCATCCTCGGCAACCGTTGGGATTTCCCCAATGGTTGATCCGAACTTTTCAGTGAGCTTTACGTACTGGGTCGGCCAGTCCATCCCCATATTCGCGACGATCGGTTTCATTGCAACGAAGGGCTCATTGTCCTGGTCGACCAGTACCACCGTATCGTCGTGAAATGGCACAGGCATCAATTGAGTGTTCATCTGTATCTCCTTGGAATCGCGTAGCCAAGGGGCTCGGCTTCGCCGACACCCCATGGGTGTCAGTTGCGGGGCTGGTGCCCAGTCGCGGAGCTGATGACGGCGTTGAGATCATTGCAGATCCCATCGAGGAACCCAGCCAGCATTTGTGGCTGGTAAAGCCCAGGCTGGTCGGCCTGCTGCGCCAGTGCATGCACCAGGGCGAGCGAGTCACGGACGCGCTCCAAGTCGTACAGATCTGCATCGGTGAGACCGTGCGGCCGTCTCACGCGGCACCGCCGATCGCTTCCAGAGCGCGCACCTGGTTCATGTGGTGGTTGTAGCGATTCAGGCGGGTGCGGAGGGATGAATCAGCGTGCAGCGCGGCAAGGGCCATGCGGCGGTGCGCGAGGGCACGGATTTTGGACGGAATGAGAGTGGTCATGGTGGAGCTCCTTTTGCTTGATGGAGCTGCCACGTTCGTTTCCAAGCGAATGGGTGGCAGCTGTACGCAGGTTGGAAAACCGGGGCAAAAGGAACCCGGCAGACCCGAAGGCCTCCCACGCACAGCCGCCATAACACAGAACGGCAGGCACAAAAAAAGCGCCTGCTGTTGTGAAAGGGGCGCTGTTGCGCCTTTTGCTTGTCGGGTTTCCAAGCCCGGTCACTGAATTTGCAGCAACGGGCGCACTTTACGCCCGTAAAGGTCCGAGGATCAATAGTCCGCGGACAATATTTCGTACCACAGTACGTTGTTACGCCTCAGTCAACGGGGCGACACAGCCAGGACTGGGCGTACAGCCGATCGCCCTCTACCTCTAGACCACTGAGCACCAGACCGTTGGGTGCCATCCAAGAGAGGACCACGTCATGAAGCAGCGGAAGGTCGGGCGGGCCAATAGGGTTAATGCCCTGCAGCGTGGCGGTCTTGGAGTTCCTGCCCAGTTGCTCGCATCGCTGCTCCTGGATCTGCACATCGCCTAGGACAGGCGCCTGGTTGCGTACATCCGCAGGGGCAAGTGGTTTGCCCTGGCACATGCGCCTGGTCACCTGGTACCTCATGGCTGTCGCTCATGAGCACGAATGCTATGGGCTACCACACCCCATACCGAAAACTCATCGCCCTCCAGGACATAGCGGTTGGGGAATGCCGGGTTGGACGACCGCAGGATGTACATGCCGCCCTGGCGATCGAGCAGCTTCACCATGGGCTCGGAGTTCACCACACCGATCACAACCCGTCCGACGGTGGCATCGATACTGCGGTCGACCACCAGCAGATCGCCGCAATGGATCCCCACCCCAGTCATGCTGTCGCCATGGCAGCGCACCAGGTACGTGGACGGCGCCGATATTTTCAGGACCTCATCAATCGAGATGGTGACTGGGTCAAAGGGACTGTCCATAGCAACGCCTGAAATACTGTATGCGTGAACAGTATTCTTGCACTGCGACTGGTGCGGTGGCAATGCCAGCTGGTCGTGCGGCCCATTGGAATGGCCAGATCCCGACCCGAGAGTGGCTAGCCTTGCTGGATCGCTAAGGGGTGCGGATCCAGCGGCGGCGTGGGCAAGCCCAAGGCATCGTTTACCTGGCGCAATTGGTTGTACAGGCTCTGCCGTTCAAAGCCATCCGTCGCTGCGGCCACCAGTTGGGCGAGGTTGCGCCCTTGCTCCTGGAGGATCAGCAGCTGCTTGAAGTTGATGCCGTCCCGCGCGCTGCGCTTGACCCCAGGCAGCGGCAGGATCCGGGCGGCGCGCTCCTCCAGCGTTGCGATGAGCTGCTTCGTGTCATTGGTCCAGTATTGCCACAGAACCTCATCGCACTCTTCCTGGTACTGGATGATCTTGTCGCGCAGTTGAGGCGCTACTTTCTTGGGATTGATCGTGTAGAGCCAAGCGGCGAGCTTGCGCAGCGGGAGGCAGGTCATGCCGTATTGCTTGCCGTCTGCTCCAGTTGTGTCGATCTCCGACACGACTGAATGGAAGCGCTCAACGATCTTGATTCGCTGGGCAGACCAGCCCAGCCCTATATTCTCAACGATGGGTCTCATGGCGACGTAGGGTTCGTTGTCCTTGCCGACCAGCACTACGGTGTCACCGTGAAACGGCACTGGCATCAACTGCGCATTCATTGAGCTTTCCTTACTCACCCGACGATTGGTCCACAACGCTGCGCTGGAATAGCCAGGCCGCGACCCTAAAGATGTGGCTCAGCCCAGTCGAAAATAACCCAGTCCAACATACCATTTGGGTAGTGTCCCGTCCATTCAAACACACCCTGTGGCCCCCGTATTCATTGGGCTTCGGCAGCTGTCGGGCTGACCTGCAGGTGCCTCAAGGGCCGCGCTTGGCAGCGGCCCCGTCCCCAGGTCGTTGCGCGCACCATTTTGGGGCGTCCGAGGCCGGGAGGAGTGGGTCAGCACCTGGCGCGCGCCGTCGTCCCCCCGCCACGCCTGCGGGCTAAATAGGGGGCTTTTTCTGCAACCCTGCAAGTATGGGGAGGCGGCCCAGGCTGGGCTTCTCCTTCGCGTCATTGTCCCGCCAGACACCTGCAGATCCCTGCAAGGTAGGCCTGTCCTGACGTGCATGGGGGGGCAGTTTCTGAGGCTTCAACTCTGGGAGGACCCTCGGGAAAAAGGTAATCGAGGAAATCGAGGGCGGGAATGAGGCTGGACGCCCCGTGCGATGCGGGGTGGGATGATTACTTTGGGTAGTAATATTTAGTAATGCTTCAAGTAATATTTTCGTAACTACCTGATTCATAAGGCTTTTATTTTTTCAGAATCTCACTTGCTTGAAAGGTAATTGCATTACTTGGAATTACTTAAATATTACCTTGATGTACTTGGTCAATGTCTTACACAACGCGCTTCTTAGTGGCATTGAGAAAAACATTACCTCTATTACCCTTTTCCCATGGGTCAACCTAAAACGCCGATACCTATCAGGGGGGGGAGGGTGAGATGGTGTCGCGCTTGCAGCTACGTCAGTTCTGGCACGTATGCGCACGTGCTCGCACATACGGCCCCCAATACGGCCCCCAGCGATGCGCCTCGAGGCGCGGACAGGGCTGGAGCCCTTGAAATCATTGGAGCGGGTGAAGGGAATCGAACCCTCGTTATCAGCTTGGGAAGCTGGAGTAATGCCATTATACGACACCCGCTCTGAGCGGTTGACTTTGTACCAGAACCTACCAGCAATTTGAAGCGCTTATTCACTTTTCAGCGCAATCAGCGGCACCCGCAGCGGTTCACGCAGCGGCGTGCTGCAGGTGCTGATCTTCAGAGTGCCAGGGCATGCTGGCCCGCCTGATGGTGATGCTGATAGCGAATGCGCGTTTCGCGGGCATGGGGTTGCAGGAAGTCCATCACTGCCAGGCGGGTGTCGCGGCAGGCGGCCTTGTGTTCCATGTCGAGAAAATGGCCGGTGCTCTGGATGCAGGCAAAGTGACTGTCCTGCACGTGCCGGGCGAAGAATCGGGCTTCATGGTGAGTGGTGTACTCGTCCCATTCACCGTTCATGAACAGCACCGGTACGTTGATCGCGCGTGCACGGTCCAGGGTATCGCCGAGGTCGCAGCGCAGCACCTCGTTGATGTGGAAGTTCATCTGTGCGTACTCGTGCAGGTCCAGACTGCTCACGTGCCGGTAATTGAAACGCTTGAACAGTGACGGCAGGTGTTTGCCGATGGTGTCGTTGACCAGAAGCCCGACCTCGTTGCGGTTGCAGGCGCTCAGGTGAGTGACGCCGCGGTTGAGGTAGTCGCGCATGTGCTCGTTGAGTACAGGGGAGAAGGAGCTGATGATGGCTTTTTCGATACGTCGCGGGCGCTTGGAAAGGGCAAGCAGGGTGCTGGCGCCGCCCCAGGAAAAGGACATGACGTGCTCGGCGGCGAAGTGATCGATCAGCTCAACGAGGATGTGCGCTTCCTCGTCCTTGGTCAGGGCTTTTTCGTGAATGTTGTGGGGCTTGGATTTGCCCGCGTAGGGTTGGTCGTACAACACCACGTTGAACTCAGCGTTCAGGCTGCGGACCGTCTGAGCGAAGGACGCAGTGGTAGCCAGTGAGCCGTTGACCAGGATGATGGTCTTGGCGGCAGCCTCTGCGCGATAGAACTCCGTGTACACCCGATACTGACCCTGTATGTCCAGCACAGCGATTTCTGGCCTCATGTCGATAGACTCCTGGCAAAAAACGAGTGTTCCGCGCACTCAACATGCACGTCTTTTATGACAGGTAGGCATCTGCCTGGGAGGGGCCCTTGTCGATCCTGGGAAGGCGGCCGACGGGTGTTGTTCTAGGCGGGCTGTTGGCGCGAGGCGACAACGGGTAGTTTCTTGGTATGCACGCATGACCGGCCGGTCACATGAGGACCGGTGAATTCATTCAAGCAGGCGGGGGCGGATGCCGCAAGGGGCGTAGGGGCACCGTGATGTGACTTTCGGCTGAGTGGTCGCGGGTCTAAACCTGCTGAATCTCTTCAGCCGTGAGTGCGCGGTATTCCCCAGGCTGTAGCCGTTCGTCGAGTACTAGCGGACCCATGCTTTCGCGGTGCAGCTTGATCACTTTGTTTTGAAAGTGACCAAACATCCGTTTGACCTGATGGTAGCGGCCTTCGACGATGCTCAGTCGCGCCTGATGCGGCCCCAGAATGTCGAGTTGGGCGGGCAGGGTGGTGAGGTTTTCGAAAGCGAAGTACAGGCCCTGCTCGAAGACTTGCACGTAGTGCGGCTCGATGACCTGCTCGGTTTCGACGTAGTAGACCTTGGGTAATTTGGTCTGGGGTTGAGTCAGGCGCCGCGACCACTGGCCGTCGTTGGTCAGTATCAACAACCCTGAGGTGTTGAAGTCCAGTCGACCGGCCAGGTGCAGGTCGGTGCGATCCTGAGCGGCGAGCAGATCGAGCACGGTGGGGTGCGCAGGGTCCGTGGTGGCGCTGACGCAGCCCATGGGTTTGTGCAGCATGAAATAGCGGGCGGGGCGGCCTTGTTGCAGCACTTCGTCGTGGATCTGGACGTGGCTGAACTCGCGGACAGGGTGGTGCGGATCGCGAGTGATCAACCCGTCGACTCGAACGTTGCCCGTTACCAGCGCCTGGCGGACTTGTTGGCGGTTGAAGCGGGGCAGATTGCTGAGGAAACGGTCGAGGCGCATGGAGGCTCAGGGCTGAACGGGATGGGTGCTGTTTCGCAGCTGATGGTCCACCTGGGCGCATCGGGGGCACAGGCAGGCGGCGTTGCGCAGGTTGTCGGGCAAGGCTTCGAGCACGGCGCGGTCGATGCTTACCGAATAGCACCAGCAATTCTGGGCGGTGGTTGTGGGTTCGGCCAGGGTGCAGTCGTTACGGCTGCCGCAGGCCGGGCAGAGGCGGGTGTCGGGGGTGGCCATGATGGTCGATGCAGGTGGTGGGTACGTGTGTAGTGTACTGGATCGGGCAGGGCAGGTAATTCTTGTGTGGGCAGGTTGGGTGCCATCGCGGGTAGACCCCGCTCCCACGGAGGAGCCCCTTGTGGGAGCGGATTCTACCCGCGATCGCGTCACCACGGTTTGTATCAATTTATGACAAGCTCGAATACCGCACCTTTTGCAATGTCTGATCCTGTGTCGAGATCCGTATCGTCCCTCGATGCCGACCAGCGCCGCTGGTTCGAGCCGCCCCGCGGTCCAGGAGGCCGCTTATGTATAGAAGAATCCTGCTCGTTGTTGTCTTGGGTCTACTGACCAGTGCGTGCGTACCGTACGGAGGCGGGAGCTACTATCAAACCGAGGTCTATACGGTCGATCGCTACCCTGCCGGTGGCTATTACCCCTACAGCCGAGGCTACTACTCACCACCGCCTCGCTATTACGTGGCGCCGGCGCCCCGGTACTACGTAGCGCCGCCGCCACCGCGCTATTTCGGCGGACCCCCAGGGCCCCATTATCGTCCGGGACCACCGCCGGGCTATCGTGGCCATCCAGGCGGCCCGGACCCGCGCTGGCGGGGCGGACCTTCCCGCTATTCGGGTCAGGACCGTGACCGCGGCGACCGCCCAGGGCGCGGCTGGCACCGGTAGAAACGCTGCACACACAAACGGCGCCCATGGGCGCCGTTCTTGCATCCGCTCAAATCGCCGACAGATCCGCCAGCGGATGTCGTCCTTCCCAGGCCTTGCTGAAGTGCGCCTGCACCACGTTTGTCGGGATGGCCGCGATATCCGGCCAATGCCAATGAGGCTTCTGGTCCTTGTCGATCAAGCGTGCACGCACACCTTCGGCGAATTCGGGGTGGCGGCAACAATTAAGGCTCAGGGTGTAATCCATTTCGAAAATCTGTGCCAGCGACAGAGGTCGCACACGCTTCAACTGCTCCCAATGGAGCAGCGCTGTCAGTGGGCAGCCTTCGGTCATGGTCTGCGCGGCTTTGGCCAGCAACGGGTCCTGATGGCTGCGCAGGCGGCTGATGGCCTGCCAGGCGTGCACTGCGTCGCACACGTCCAAGGCCTGGTCGACGAGCGCACGACGGGGCAACCACTGAGCCTCGGGCAGCTCGCCCGATGCCTGCTGTTCCAGCGCCTTGAGCAGGCTGTTCAGCTGCACCGGCGTCTGTTCTTGCCAATTGAGTTGCAACAGGCCGTCTATCAGCTCTTCCTGCTGGTCGTCGCGCATGAAACGGTCGGCCAGGCCCAGGTCCAGGGCGTCGCGAGCATTGCTGTGCGCGCCGGTAAGGCCCAGAAACAGTCCCAGCTTGCCCGGCACACGCCCGAGGAACCAGCTGGCGGCCACGTCCGGATACAGGCCGATGCTGATCTCCGGCATGGCCAGTCGACTGCTGGGCGTCACGATGCGAATGCTGGCGCCTTGCAGCAGGCCCATGCCGCCACCGAGCACATAGCCATGGCCCCAGCAGATCAGCGGCTTGGGGTAGGTATGCAGGCGGTAGTCGAGGCGATACTCGGCGGCGAAGAATTTTGCCGCCAGCGGCGGCACTTCGCCGGGGTGGGCCCGACAGGCTTCGACCAGCGTGCGTACATCGCCTCCAGCACAGAACGCCTTGCTGCCAGCGCCGCGCAGCAGCACACAGACCACCTGATCTTCAGCCGCCCACTCGTCCAGTTTCCTGCCCAGCGACTCGAGCATGGACAGCGACAGCGCGTTGAGTGATTTTTCCGCATTCAGTGTGGCGATGCCGATGCGGGCACCGTCGACACCGGTAAGCTCTTCGAAATGTAGATCCATCCTGACCTCATCGGTGGTGGGGGGTGGTGGCTGTACCGTGACGCTGAAGGTGCGCCGGCAATGGATGTCCGCAGAACAGAGTATGGTTGGCGCTGGCGAACTTGCTTTGGCGATTGACTTTGTGTGGCCGCTTTCCTACCGTCCGCCCATTGATTCTCGGGTGAACCCATGACCACAGACGACCGCATCAAACTCGAACCCAGTTGGAAAGCTGCCCTGCGCGATGAGTTCGAAAAACCCTATATGGCGCAACTGCGCGAGTTCCTGCGTCAGGAGCATGCCGCCGGCAAGGAAATCTATCCGCCAGGCCCGTTGATTTTCAATGCCCTGAACTCGACTCCGCTGGATCAGGTCAAGGTGGTAATCCTGGGGCAGGACCCTTACCACGGCCCAGGCCAGGCCCATGGTCTGTGCTTCTCGGTGCAGCCGGGCATTGCCACACCGCCGTCGTTGGTGAATATCTACAAGGAGCTCAAGCGCGACCTGAACATCGATATCCCCAATCACGGATGCCTGCAGAGCTGGGCAGATCAGGGCGTGTTGTTGCTCAACACCACCATGACCGTGGAGCGTGCCAATGCAGCTTCCCACGCCAAGAAGGGCTGGCAGCATTTCACCGATCGCATCATCCAGGTGGTCAGCGAGCAGCAGCCCAGCACGGTCTTCATGCTCTGGGGAGCCCATGCCCAGAGCAAGCAGACGTTGGTCGACAGCAGCAAACACCTGGTGCTGACCTCCGTGCATCCCTCGCCGTTGTCGGCCTACAAGGGTTTCATCGGCAATGGTCATTTCAGCCGGGCGAACAAGTTCCTCGAGCAGAACGGCCTGACCCCCATCGACTGGCGCCTGCCCTAGGGCTGCGGTCGACGCCGGCTCCAGGTGCGGAACAACGGCTCGGCCAGGAACAGCACGAACAGCAGGCGCATGACCTGCATCGCGGTCACCAATGGCACCGAGAGTTGCAGCACTTCGGCGGTCAGGCTCATTTCAGCGATGCCGCCGGGCATCATGCCCAAGGTCACCGAGCGCAGGTCCAACTGAGTCAGGGCACTCAGCCCCAATGCGCAGAGCCCGGCAATGCCCATGGTCAACGCCGTGCCGATCAAGGTCCGACCGAGAAACGACGGGGCGCGGCGGAAGAACGCCCGATTGAAGTGACAACCCAGGCCACTGCCGATCAGCCACTGGCCGATCTGGCTGCCGCCGTCGGGCAGGCCGATGTGCAGGTCGAAACTGACGCTGATGATGGCGCTCACCAGCAGGGGGCCAAATAGCCACGGGTTGGGCTGCTTGAGCTTCTGCCAACCCCAGGCCACCAGCCCGCCAGCAGGAAAGATCAGCGCCAGCCATAGCCAATCGACCCCGCCTTCGTGGCTGATCGGCACGCCTTCGCCCAGCAGGAACTTGAACAGCGCCGGCACGCATAACACCACTGCCAGCACCCGCAGGCTTTGCCCGGCGGCTACTCGGCTGAGATCGGCACCGTTACGGGCACCCAGGTTGACCATTTCGCCGGAACCACCCGGCATGCTGGAAAAAAAAGCCGTGGGCCGGTCTTCGCCGGTGCGCAGCATCAGCCACACACCCACGACGCTCGACACGCTGGTAATCAGCGCGGCAAAAAAAATAAGGCCGAAGTGTCCCCACACCTGCTCCATCACCATCGGCGTGAAGTGCAGGCCGATACCGATACCGACGATCCACTGGCCGATCTTGCGACCGTTGGGTATCTCGGCCAGTTGCCAGGGGGTCAGGCAGCGCACCAGGATGATCGCCAGCAGCGAGCCGATCATCCAGGGCAGGGGCCAGCCGATCAGACTGGCGAGGTAGCCGCCAGCCAGACCGACGAAGGGGGTGCCCCACCAGCTATGCAGAAACCGCTCAGACATCGGCGATCGCACGACGCTGGGCAGCGCGTTTGCGCCAGATGCGCACCAGCGGCAAGAGCAGCATCAGAATGGTCACGATCCACACGCCCAGGGTGATCGGGCTGGCCCAGAGGATGTGCAAGTCACCGTTGGAAATCGACAGTGCCCGGCGCAGGTTCTGTTCCATCAGACCGCCCAGGATGAAGCCCAGCAGGATCGGCGACAGCGGGAAGTCCAGCTTGCGCAGGATGTAGCCGAAGATGCCGATGCCGATCATCAGGAACAGATCGAAGGTGGTGGCGTGCACGGCGTAGACGCCGATCCCGGTGATGATGGCGATGACCGGCACCAGCGCCCAGTTCGGCACGGCGAGGATCTTGGTAAAGATACGGATCATCGGAATGTTCAGGATCACCAGCATGATGTTGGCGATGAACAGCGAGGCGATCAGGCCCCAGACGATGTCTGGCTGCTGCTGGAACAGCAATGGGCCAGGGGTGATGTTGTACAGGCTCAGGGCGCCGATCATCACGGCGGTGGTGCCCGAACCCGGAACGCCCAGGGTCAGCATGGGGACCAGCGCGCCGCATGCGGTGGCGCCGATGGCGGTTTCAGGCGCAGCCAGGCCACGCTTGTCGCCTTGGCCGAACTTGCCGCTGGCGCCGGCCAGGCGCTTTTCCGTGGTATAGGCCACAGCACTGGCCAGGGTTGCGCCCGCGCCTGGCAGCACGCCCATGATGAAGCCCAGCACGCCGCAGCGAATGTTCACCCAGAATACCGAAGCGGCTTCCTTGAGGTTGAACATCATGCGCCCGGTGGCGGTGACCGCAGCGCTGCCATGGTGAGTCTTTTCCAGCAGCAGGAGGATTTCGCTGATGGAGAACAGACCCAGCACCAGCACCACGAACTGGATGCCGTCGGCCAAGTGGATGTTGTCGCCGGTGAAGCGGTAGACGCCGCTGTTGGCATCGATGCCGACACTGGACAGGAACAGTCCGATCAACGCTGCGATGAAGGTCTTCAGCGGTCTGTCGCCGGCCATGCCGCCCAGGCAGACGATGGCGAACACCATCAGTACGAAGTACTCCGCCGGGCCAAAGGCAATCGCCCATTTGGCCAGTATCGGGGCGAACATCACCATGCCGCAGGTGGCGATGAAGGCGCCGATGAACGAACTCCATGCCGACAGCGACAGTGCCACGCCAGCCAGGCCCTGGCGAGCCATGGGGTAGCCGTCCAGCGTGGTCATCACGGTGGACGCTTCACCTGGAATGTTGAGCAGGATCGAGCTGATCCGACCGCCGTATTCGCAGCCCAGGTACACCGCCGCCAGCAGGATCAGTGCCGACTCCGGTGGCAGCCCGAGGGCAAAGGCGATGGGAATCAGCA
The DNA here is from genome assembly GCF_002379585.1 of Pseudomonas sp. UBA4194. Taxonomy (GTDB): domain Bacteria; phylum Pseudomonadota; class Gammaproteobacteria; order Pseudomonadales; family Pseudomonadaceae; genus Aquipseudomonas. The sequence continues at coordinate 13,571 of NZ_DFUE01000046.1, read as the reverse complement.
AAGCCACGCCATTGATCGGGCCCAGGCCCGGCAGCAAGCCGACCACGGTGCCGATCAAAGTGCCCGACAGCGCGGTGATGAGGTTGTAAGGGGTCAGTGCAACGCCGAAGCCCTGACCCAGGTAGCCGAGAGTATCCATGTCAGTTCTCCAGAACGCTGAGCAGACCAAGGGGCAGGGGCACATCCATGATCCTGTCGAACAGCACGTACAGGGCGATGCTCATCAGGGTAATGATGATTGCGCTGGGCACCGGCTTGCCGCCGTAGAGCAGGGCCATGGGAATGCCGATCAGGGCGCTGCTGAGGATGAAGCCCAGCGGTTCGAACAGACCGGCGAACACCAGCAGCAGGACAACGCACAGGCCGATCTTCTTCAGGGTGGGACGATCCAGCGGCGGTTCTTCTTCGCTGTGCACGATGGGCGTGGGGCGAATCAGCATGTACAGCAGGGCCAGGCTCATCAGCCCGAGCATCAGCAGCGGGTAGGCGCGCGGGCCGACCGGCTCATAGGAAAACGGCGCCTGGTACGGCCAGGCCATCAACGCCAGGCCTGCGCAGACGAGCAGCAAGAGCAACGCGAAGATACGTTGAACGATCATGATCATGGTCATGTTCCTTCGTGGGGGGGAACGAAGCAGGGGGCTAGCCATTCGCGGCTGGACGCCGCTCCTACAGGTCGCTGTGGGAGCGGGCTCTGCCCGCGAAGGCCGTGACGCTAACCGACGTCGATTACTGGACCAGACCGAATTCCTTGGCCAGCGTCTTGTAGTCGGCAACCTGCTTCTTCACGTAGGTGTCCAGCTCCTGCCCGGTCATGGCAAACGGGAACAGCTCGCGCTGATCACGCAGCTTGGCGAACTCCTCGGAGGCCAGCAGCTTGTCGAAAGCGGCTTTCCACCAGTTGTATTCGTCGTCGGTGACCTTCGGCCCCAGGTAGAAGCCGCGTACCACGGGCCAGACGATGTCGTAGCCCTGTTCCTTGGCCGTAGGGATGTCTTTCATTTCCGGTTCGTCCAGACGTTCGTCGGCGAACACCGCCAGCAGACGCATGTCGCCGCTGAGGATATGCGGCATGGAGTCGGAGATGTCGGTACTGCCCACCTGGATGTGGCCGCCGAGCAGGGCCGTGGCGATTTCGCCGCCGCCTTCCAGGGCTACATAGCGCAGGTCGCGCGGGTTGATACCGGCGGCCTTGGCGATCAATGCGGTCTGCATCCAGTCCTGGCTGCCGACCGTGCCGCCGGAGCCGATCACCACTTTGCTCGGGTCGGCCTTGAGGGCCTTGACCAGATCATCGAGGGTTTTGTAGGGCGAGTCAGCCTTGACCGCGATGGCACCGTAGCTGGTCCCTACCGCTGCCAGCCAACGCACGGCATTTTCGTCGAAGCGGCCGAATTTGCCCTGGGCCAGGTTGAGCAGCGAACCGCTCGACCAGGCCACCAGCGTGCCGGCATCGGCAGGGCGCTGGGCGACTACGGCGTTATAGGCTACCGCGCCCACGCCACCGGGCATGTAAGTAACGCGCATCGGCTTGGACAGGATCTTTTCGTTGACCAGGGCGCTCTGCACCAGTTTGCAGGTCAAGTCGAAACCACCGCCAGGGGAGGCCGGGGCGATACATTCGGGGCGTTTGGGTTCTTCGGCGGCGAGTGCCGAGGTGGCCAGGAACAGGCAACTGACGGCCAGTGCGAGCGGACGGATAGCGCGGATCATGGGTCTCTCCATTGTTGTTCTTGTTATCGAAAACGTCTTGGAACGTTTTACGGGGCATAGCTTCTGCGAGCTAGCTGTTGTTAAACATTATGTCGCGAACCTTTCACCAAGCTTTCAATTGCCTTTCGGTCAGCTGTCATTTTGATGTGACCGCTTCACAGCGGGCCTCGGCGCTGTAGACTTGAGGCATAAAGGGGGGGATGGACCATCGCCACGGCGAAGATTGCTGGCGAGAGCAGGTTCTACCTGCGATGAGGCCATCCCGAACGCCGCAGACCCCGAAAAAAACATAAGCCTGCCCGTGAGGAACACCCATGCGTGTCCTGCTTGTAGAAGACCACCCGCAGTTGGCCGAAAGTGTCGCCCAGGCGCTCAAGGCCACGGGGCTGAATGTCGACGTGCTGCACGATGGCGTCGCCGCCGATCTGGCGCTGGCCAGCGAAGAATACGCGGCCGCCATTCTGGACGTCGGCCTGCCGCGTCTGGACGGCTTCGAAGTGCTGGCCCGGCTGCGTGCCCGCGGCAAGAACCTGCCGGTGCTGATGCTCACCGCGCGCAGCGACGTCAAGGACCGGGTTCACGGCCTCAATCTGGGTGCCGATGATTACCTGGCCAAGCCGTTCGAACTCACCGAACTCGAAGCCCGGGTCAAGGCCCTGTTGCGGCGCACGGTACTGGGCGGCGAGCGGCAACAGCGCTGCGGGCCACTGGTGTACGACCTGGATACCCGGCGCTTCACCCTGGCCGATGAGTTGCTGACCCTCACTTCCCGAGAACAGGCGGTCCTGGAAGCCATGATCGCCCGACCCGGGCGGGTGATGAGCAAGGAGCAGTTAGCCAGTCAGGTCTTCGGCCTTGACGAGGAGGCCAGTGCCGACGCCATCGAGATCTATGTCCACCGCCTGCGCAAGAAGCTCGACGGTCAGTCGGTCGCCATCGTTACCTTCCGCGGTCTTGGCTACCTGTTGGAGAGCCGCGATGCATGAACCCAGCAGCCTGCGTTGGCGGCTGCTGTGGAATCTGGCGATGCTGTTGGTGTTCCTGATGCTGGCCAGCGGTCTGAGTGCCTACTGGAACGGCCGTGAAGCCGCCGACACCGCCTACGACCGAACCCTGCTCGCTTCGGCGCGAACCATCGCTGCCGGGCTGTCCCAGCGGGATGGCAGCCTGAGTGCCGATGTGCCTTACGTCGCGCTGGATACGTTCGCCTACGACAGTGCCGGGCGCATTTATTATCAGGTCAATGACATTGACCACAAGCTGATCTCTGGTTACGAGAACCTGCCTGGCCCGCCCAAGGGCACTCCGCGCACGGACGATTACCCGGCCCTGGCTACCTTCTACAGTGGTCGCTACCTGGGCCAGGACGTGCGGGTGGTCAGCCTGCTCAAGCCGGTCAGCGAACCGAACATGAATGGCATGGCGGAGATCCGCGTGGCGGAGACCGAAGAGGCGCGTGTGGACATGGCTCGCAGCCTGATGGCCGATACGCTGCTGCGGCTGGGCATGCTTGGCGGCGGCGCGCTGCTGCTGGTGTGGATCACCGTCAGCGCCGCCTTGCGTCCCCTGGAGCGGTTGCGCGACGCCGTCGAGGACCGCCAGACCGATGACCTGCGGCCTTTGCCGCTGGTGGAGGTGCAACGCGAACTCTGGCCCCTGGTGCAGGCGCTCAACCATTTTACCGAGCGCTTGCGTGTGCAGTTCGAGCGCCAGGCTCAGTTTATCGCCGATGCTGCCCATGAACTGCGCACGCCGCTGGCGGCGCTCAAGGCGCGGGTCGAACTGGGTTTGCGCGCTCGCGAGCCCGACACCTGGCGCGATACCCTGGAGCAGGCCGCTCAGGGCACCGACAAGTTGACCCATCTGGCCAACCAGCTGCTGTCCCTGGCGCGCATCGAGAACGGCGCGCGGGCGATTGCCGAAGGCGGCGCGCAGTCGCTGGATCTGAGCCAGCTGGCCAGGGAACTGGGCATGGCCATGGCGCCACTGGCCCACGGCCGCGGCGTCGCCCTGGCGCTGGAAGCCGAGCACGAGGTGTGGTTGCGGGGCGAGCCGACCTTGCTCAACGAACTGCTCAGCAACCTGGTGGACAACGCCCTGGCGCACACGCCCTCGGGCGGCAACGTGATTCTGCGGGTGATCGAGCCGGGCGTGCTGGAAGTGGAAGACGACGGGCCGGGGATCCCGGCTGACGAGCGAGATCGCGTATTCGAACGCTTTTACCGCCGCAACGCGCAAAGCGCGGGCACCGGGCTGGGGTTGGCCATCGTCGGCGAGATCTGCCGCGCGCACATGGCACGCATCAGTCTGCACGACGGCGCCAACGGCGGCCTGAAGGTGCGAGTGGACTTTCCGGTCTAGGCCAGCAGGCTCTGAGCCGGCAGCAATTCTTCTGCCAGCAGCAGTGGGCTTTGCTTGATGCCCAGGCGCTGATAGGCGGGGTGATCGATCAGAGTGTCCACGCCATCATGCTTGGGCAGCTTGAGCAGGGTCGCGATCATCACCAGGTCGCTGTAGTCGGTTTCGGTGTTGCCTCGCTGCAGGTCCAGATATTGCCCCGGCACCTTTGCCAGCATGGGCGGGAAATCCCACTTGCGCAGGATATGGTCGCCGATGACCGGGTGAATATGCTCGATCACATGGTTCAGGCAAACGCCGTCGGAGAGCAGTTCGTTGTGCTCCTGGGCGTAGGTGAGAATGGGCAGCACACCGATCTGATGCATGAGGCCGGCAAGGGCGGCCCGGTCTGGCTTGAGTAGCGTGTAGCGACGGGCCAGTTCCGAGCTCATGCCGGCGATCTCGACGCTGCGTCGCCAGACCTCGCGCATGCGGCTTTGCACGGCTGGCGCCCTGGCGTGGAAAATCTGCTCCATCACCAGGCCGATGGCCAGATTGCTGCTGTAGTTGACCCCCAGGCGGTTGATGGCGGTGTGCACATCCGTGACCTCGAAGCTGGCGCGCAGCAATGGGCTGTTGACCACCTTGAGCAACCGCGCGGACAAGGCAGCGTCCTGGCTGACCACCTGACTCAGGCGCATGACGCTGATGTCATCGTCCTCGGCGGCTTCGCGAATCTTCACCGCGACCTCCGGCAAGGTCGGCAGCACCAGGTCGTCGTTGTCGATGGCCTCCAGTAAATCGCGTTGAACAGTGTCCGCCAGTTTATTCATTCGACGCCTCTGCAACAGGTAGGACGGCGCCTTCTGCCAGGCGCCGCGGGGCACAATCGTCTAACGTTGGATCTCGCGGTCGCGGTCCAGTTCGTAGGGCAGGGACAAAAGCTGCAGGGCGGGCCCTTGCAGACTTTGCAGGTGAATCCGGCCATCTTCCACGGCGTCAGCCTGCAACACGGCGAGTACTTCATAGCCGTTTTCGCTGGGGGCGGCCACGGCGACCTCGCCGATGGCGCTGCCATGGGTGGGAGAGAACAGCGCAGCGCCGGGCTCGGCTGGGGCGTCCAGGCTCAGCCTGTACAGACGGCGTTTGAGCTTGCCCAGGTACTGCATGCGCGCAACGATTTCCTGGCCGGTGTAGCAACCTTTCTTGAAGCTGACGCCGCCGACCGCTTGCAGATTGAGCATCTGTGGAATGAACAGCTCGCGAGTAGGCCCGAACACCTGGCCGATGCCGGCGCGGATCTGGCCCAGCAGCCAGCCCTCGAGGCTGCCCTCGCTGAGCTGGGACGCCAGCCGTTCACCCAGGGTGGCCGCCTGCTCGGCTGGTGCCCAGAGCTCGGCGCGGGCAGGGGACACGCGCACTGCAATCAGTTGCTCGGTGCGCGCCACTGCGTGGGCGTCCAGCCCCAGCTCCAGGCCCAGCGCCGAAAGGGCGCCGTCGCCGTGCTGCAGACCGAAGCGCACCCAGGCACCGCTTTCGTCGGTGAGCTTGGATTTGGAGAACACCGCGTACTTCTTCAGGTCCGCCAATTGCGGCTCGATCAGCTCGCTGGCCATGGCCAGCACGCAGCCGTCGCCTTGCAGCAGGATGCGGAAACTGGACTGCATGCGACCTTTCTGAGTGCAGCGGGCACCCAGGCTCGCGGTGTCTTCGTTGAGATAGTTGAGGTTGCAGGTCAGCTGGCCCTGCAGGAACTTGCTGGCATCCGAGCCACGAACGGCCAGAACGCCTTCGTGGGCCAGGGTGCAGAAAAAAGCGGTATCAGACATGAGGCATCGCAGAAGTGGCAGGACTGGAGGTCATCATAGAGCGGCGGGGCGGGGGAATGCTATCCCTGTGGGGATGAGGTGGGCCTGCTGGCGCCTTCGCGGCTGTACGCCGCTCCT
>NZ_DFUE01000046.1:0-7521 GCF_002379585.1 Pseudomonas sp. UBA4194 | reverse complement strand
TGTACGCCGCTCCTACAGGGTTTGGGTGTGGTTGCTGGCGACTTTGCGGTTGTGCGGCGTTCCTGCGGGGGGTTGGGGGGCTTGTTGGCTGTATGGTGAGTGTGTTCTGTAGGAGCGGCGTGCAGCCGCGAAGGGGCCCGCCGGGACACCGCTTGTCCAAATGTCTACCCCGACCGCCCGTGCCGCGCCGCACCTGCGCCTGTATACTGCCCGCCTATTTGAGGAGCGCCCCATGGTAGAACAAGTTGAACTGAACCGCCTGTACTGGCATAGCCGCCGCGGCATGCTCGAGCTGGACGTACTGCTGGTGCCGTTCGTGAAAGACGTATATCCCCATCTGGATCAGGCTGATCGCGACCTCTATGTGCGCCTGCTCGAATGCGAAGATCAGGACATGTTCGGCTGGTTCATGGAGCGTAACGAATCCCAGGACCCCGAACTGCAGCGCATGGTTCGCATGATCCTGGACCGTGTCCAGCCCAAGTAACCATTTCCAGTGCCGCTGGCAGCCGTCAATGCGGCTGCTCGTCTGCTACCTCATCGCGCAGGGGCTGGCCTGGCTGGCGATCCTCTTCCTGGACGTGTCCGCATCGCTCAAGGCCTTGGCCTGGTTGCTGTGCATCGGCCACGGCGCCTGGGTGTTGCCCAGGCACGTGCTGCTCACCAGCGACCACGCCTTCACCGGCCTACGCCGCGACCCGGCTGGATGGCAGCTGTGGAGCGAGGCCGGTGGCTGGGAAAACATCCAGCTGCGGCCCGACAGCCTGGCATTGCCCCAGGCAGTGGTGTTGCGGTTTCGTCTGGCTGGCCAACGCCGCGTCAGAGGTCTGTGCATTGCCAGCGACAGCCTGGCGCCGGATATGCACCGACGCCTGCGCCTGCGCTTGAAATTCAGCCGACGAAGGTGGGCGGCGCCAGGATAGTGTCCCGTGCCTCGTCCAGCAGGCCAGGGTAGTCGAGGGTGTAGTGCAGCCCGCGGCTCTCCTTGCGTTGCATCGCCGAAATGATCATCAGCTCGGCCACCTGGGCCAGGTTGCGCAGCTCGATCAGATCGCGACTGACCTTGTAGTTGCTGTAGAACTCGTCGATCTCGTCCAGCAACAAACGAACGCGATGTTGAGCTCGCTGCAGCCGCTTGGTGGTGCGCACGATCCCCACGTAGTCCCACATGAAGCGGCGAAGTTCGTCCCAGTTGTGCGCGATGATCACGTCTTCGTCCGAATCCGTAACCTGGCTGGCGTCCCATTCGGGCAGGTTCGGCGGCATGCTCACCGAGTCCAGCTGTTCGCTGATGTGCACCGCGGCCGAGCGGCCATAGACGAAGCATTCGAGCAGCGAGTTGCTGGCCATACGGTTAGCGCCGTGCAGACCGGTGAAGCTGGTTTCGCCGATGGCATACAGACCCTGCACGTCGGTACGCCCCTGCGCATCCACCATGACCCCACCGCAGGTGTAATGTGCCGCCGGTACCACCGGAATCGCCTGGCGCGTGATATCGATGCCAAAACCCAGACAACGCTCATGGACAGTCGGGAAGTGGCTACGCACGAATTCAGCCGGCTTGTGGCTGATGTCCAGGTACACGCAGTCGATGCCCAGGCGCTTCATTTCATGATCGATGGCGCGCGCGACGATATCCCGAGGAGCCAGTTCCGCCCTAGGGTCGAAGCGCGGCATGAAGCGCTCGCCGTTCGGCAGCTTCAACAATGCGCCTTCGCCGCGCAATGCTTCGGTTATCAGGAAACTCTTGGCCTGCGGGTGATAGAGGCACGTAGGGTGGAACTGATTGAACTCCAGGTTGGCAACCCGACAGCCGGCCCGCCAGGCCATGGCGATGCCATCTCCGCAGGCGCCATCCGGGTTGCTGGTGTACAGATAGACCTTCGCCGCGCCGCCGGTGGCCAATGCCGTGAACCGCGCGGCGAAGGTTTCCACCTGGCCCGTTGCGCGGTTCAGCACATAGGCACCCAGGCAGCGATCCTCCCCGGCCATGCCGAGGCGCCGCGCGGTGATCAGGTCGACGGCCACGCGCTGTTCCAACAGTTCGATATTGGGCCGCTGCCGCGCCTGTTCGAGCAAGGTGTTGAATATGGCTGCACCGGTTGCGTCGGCGGCATGGATGATGCGCCGATGACTGTGTCCGCCCTCCCGGGTGAGATGGAACTGGAAGCCGCTGTCGTTGTGCGCGGGGTCGTCATCCGGCGTGAACGGCACGCCTTGCTCGATCAGCCACTGAATGGCCTCGCGGCTATGCTCGACAGTAAAGCGCACGGCGTCTTCATGACAAAGCCCGCCGCCGGCAACCAGGGTGTCCTCGACGTGTGACTGCACGGTGTCGCTACCGTCGAGTACCGCTGCCACACCGCCTTGCGCCCAGAACGTCGAGCCATTGGCCAGTTCGCCTTTGCTCAGAATGGCGATCTTCAAATGTGCAGGCAGAGAGAGCGCCAGGCTCAAGCCCGCCGCGCCGCTGCCGATCACCAATATGTCGTGTTGAAACTGCTGGCTCATCTGGTGGGTCATGAGGGGGAATCCGCGCAACGAAATTGTTGTTATTCGACCGGCTGGCCGTTGGTGCCAACTGTGCTGTGTTCGGCACGTGGCACTGGTATATAAAGGGGGCTGGCGGCACAATAGCGCCGCCTTCCGGGCATTGCGAAACCATTGTGGACCCAGTCGGGGCAGCATTTATATCAGTCGTGATGCGGGCCACGCCATGCGTGATGAAGCATTTCGCCGTGGAAATAAAGCTGAAACCCTTCAGTGTCACGCGGTTTTTCACTGTCTGTAGGAGTAACCCCTTGGTTGTGTGGGAACTTTCTCGAAGCCCGCGCAATCAATAGAAGGTTGCCTATAAGAAGGGAACAGTGTCGACGCGTCGCCCATTCGGCTCAGGCCAGGGGTGCACGATCGACAACAAGATTATCGGCGCAGCCGGCAAGGTCCGCGCTGCGTTTTTCGTGCAGGCTGGATCCAGGTCTGCAGGAAACTTGCCTGGAGGGGAGAACTTTTGCCAAAAGCCCGAGTCTATGGTTGCAAGCCTGAACGGTGGCTCAAGCAACGCTCCTTCCGGACCCATGAGGAGTGTTCATGCTAACCCAGGAAGAGGATCAGCAGCTGGTCGAGCGTGTTCAACGCGGCGATCGGCGAGCTTTCGATCTGTTGGTGCTGAAGTATCAGCACAAGATTCTCGGGTTGATCGTGCGATTCGTGCACGACACCCATGAAGCCCAGGATGTGGCGCAGGAAGCCTTCATCAAGGCCTACCGTGCGCTAGGCAACTTTCGCGGTGACAGTGCGTTCTATACGTGGCTGTACCGTATCGCCATCAATACGGCGAAGAATTATCTGGTGTCCCGCGGACGCAGGCCGCCAGATAGTGATGTAAGTTCTGAAGATGCGGAATTCTATGATGGCGATCACGGCCTGAAGGATCTCGAGTCCCCGGAGCGATCATTGCTGCGGGATGAAATCGAAGGCACCGTCCATCGAACCATTCAGCAACTGCCGGAAGATTTGCGTACAGCTTTAACTTTACGTGAATTCGATGGTCTGAGTTACGAGGACATTGCGAGCGTCATGCAGTGTCCGGTGGGTACCGTGCGCTCTCGTATTTTCCGCGCTCGGGAAGCCATCGACAAAGCCCTGCAGCCTTTGCTGCAGGAGTCCTGAGACAGCGGCGATAGCCAAGAGAGGAACCGCCATGAGTCGTGAAGCCCTGCAGGAATCGCTGTCCGCAGTGATGGATAACGAAGCGGACGAATTGGAACTGCGTCGGGTGTTGAGTGCCCTGGATGATGCTGAAACCCGCGCTACCTGGTCTCGTTACCAGCTGGCTCGCGCAGTGATGCACAAGGATCTGCTTGACCCACGCCTGGATCTGTCGGCTGCCGTATCGGCCGCCATTGCAGATGAAGTCGTGCCAGCCAAAGCGGCTCGCGGCCCATGGCGCAGCCTCGGCCGTCTGGCCGTTGCAGCTTCGGTTACCGTTGCCGTGCTGGCCGGTGTTCGCCTGTACAACCAGGACGAAATCACTGGTTCGGAGCTGGCGCAGCAGCAGCCTGTGCAACAGCAGTCGCCTTCGGCGCCGCAGGTGCAAGGTCCGGCCGTACTGGCGGGCTACACCACTGAGAGCTCCGAAGCGCCAGGCCCGATGGCCAATGGTGTGTTGAAAGGCCAAGACGGCTGGAACGATCAGCGTCTGCCTGGCTACCTGCGTCAACACGCTCAGGAAGCCGCGGTCAAAGGGACTGAAAGCGCACTGCCGTACGCACGTGCTGCCAGCCTGGAAAACCGTTAAGGAGGACCATGCGCTCCCTCCCTCTCGTTACGCTTATGCTCGGTGGATGCCTCGCCATCCCGGCCCACGCCGCAACCGACGCGTCGCAATGGCTTAACCGCCTGACGCAGGCCGAGCAGCAGCAGAGCTTTCAAGGCACCTTCGTCTACGAACGCAACGGCAGCTTTTCCACCCACGACATCTGGCATCGAGCCGAGAATGGCAAGGTCAGCGAGCGTCTATTGCAGCTCGATGGCTCTGCTCAGGAAGTCGTGCGCGTGAATGGCCGCACGGCCTGCGTCAGTGGCAGTCTGGTGCCGGGTGTCGGTGACGGCCCTGATGCATCGTCCTCGGTACTCGATCCACTCAAATTGATGTCGTGGTACGACCTGACAGTGGCGGGCGATTCCAGGGTCGCGGGCCGCGATGCGGTCGTTATCAGCCTGTCGCCCAAGGATCAATATCGCTACGGCTTCGAGCTGCATCTGGACAAAGAGACCGGATTGCCTCTCAAGTCTTTGTTGCTCGATGATCATGGGCGCCTGTTGGAGCGGTTGCAGTACACGCGTCTGCAAACGGATGCGCCGTCGGCTTCGTTGCTGCAGGCAAGCCCTAATTGTAAGCCTGTGTTGCAGGTGGCGGGCGCCAAGGCTGCCAATGCGCCTATCAGTTGGCGGTCGGACTGGCTGCCGCCAGGTTTTGAGCTGACCAACACTGACGTGCGCAAATCGGCTCAGAGCAAAAGCACTGTGACCAGTCTGATGTACGAGGATGGGTTGGCGCGTTTCTCGGTGTTCCTCGAACCACTCGAAGGTGCCCAGGCCAACGACACCCGTACGCAGCTAGGTCCGACCGTTGCTGTTTCGCGCCGGCTGAACACGGCCAAGGGCGAAGTGATGGTGACCGTGGTAGGTGAAATCCCCATGGGTACGGCCGAGCGAATCGCCTTGTCGATGCGCCTGCAAGATGCGCAGGCGCGGCAGTAATACGCTGAAATACAGGTCGTCGGACACGCTGCAAAGCGTGTCCTACAATGCCCGCCGCGTCTCGGTTGAACGTGAAACTTGGTTCATTCATGTTGCAAATCCCGCCGTTTTTTCTTATAGGTCAGAGCCTCAGGGGGCTGGCCTATTCTGCTGTTACAGGCTCAGAAACGTAGACGCGCCAGACCCGACCGAAACGCCGAAGGCGCCGGACGGGTTTTGTGCTGTTCAGGTCCCTATTGCTTAACCATGCTCGTGACGAACGGGAGCCGTATGTCGATACCACGTTTCAAATCCTATCTATCGTTGTTTGCCGCCGTACTGATGCTGGGCCAGGTTGTGACCGCCCAGGCCGAAGCGCTGCCGGACTTCACCAATCTGGTGGAGCAGGCGTCGCCGGCGGTGGTGAACATCAGTACTACCCAGAAGCTGCCTGATCGCGGCGTGGCGGACAGCCAGATGCCAGACCTGGAAGGTCTGCCGCCCATGTTCCGCGAGTTCTTCGAGCGCAACATGCCGCGCGGCGGTCCGAAAGCACCTCAGCGTGGTGATCGTCAGCGCGAAGCGCAGTCGTTGGGTTCTGGCTTCATCATCTCTGCCGACGGTTACGTGCTGACCAATAACCACGTGATTGCCGATGCCGACGAAATCATTGTGCGTCTCTCGGACCGCAGCGAGTTGAAGGCCAAGCTGGTGGGCACTGATCCGCGCACCGACGTGGCACTGTTGAAAATCGACGGCAAGAACCTGCCTACCGTGAAGTTGGGCGACTCCGACAAGCTCAAGGTCGGTGAGTGGGTATTGGCCATCGGTTCACCCTTTGGCTTCGACCATTCCGTGACCAAGGGTATCGTCAGTGCCAAGGGTCGTACCTTGCCCAACGATGCCTACGTGCCGTTCATCCAGACCGATGTGGCCATCAACCCTGGTAACTCGGGCGGGCCCCTGTTCAACATGGCCGGTGAAGTGGTGGGCATCAACTCGCAGATCTTCACCCGCTCTGGCGGCTTCATGGGACTGTCGTTCGCGATTCCTATCGATGTGGCGCTGGATGTGTCCGATCAGCTGAAGAAAGACGGCAAGGTCAGCCGTGGCTGGCTGGGCGTGGTGATCCAGGAGGTCAACAAGGACCTCGCTGAATCCTTTGGCCTGGAGCGTCCGGCTGGCGCGCTGGTTGCGCAGGTGCTGGACGATGGCCCTGCAGCCAAGGGTGGTCTGCAAGTCGGCGACGTGATTCTGAGCATGAATGGTCAGCCGATCGTGATGTCCGCAGATCTCCCTCACCTGGTCGGTGGCCTCAAGGCTGGCGCCAAAGCCAATCTGGAAGTGGTGCGCGAAGGCAAGCGCCGTACGCTGGACGTCACCGTGGGTGCGATGCCCGATGACGACCAGACCCTGGGCGCCGGTGCCAAGGCACAGGCCGAGCAGAGCAGCAACCGCCTGGGCGTGTCCGTGGCAGACCTGACGGCCGATCAGAAAAAGGCGCTGGAGCTCAAGGGCGGTGTGGTAATCAAGGAGGTCCAGGATGGGCCGGCCGCACTGATCGGCCTGCAGCCGGGTGATGTCATCACCCACCTCAACAATCAGGCCATCGAATCGTCGAAGCAATTCGCCGATATCGCCAAGGGCCTACCGAAGAACCGCTCGGTGTCCATGCGTGTGTTGCGTCAGGGCAGGGCGAGTTTCATTACCTTCAAGCTGGCGGAATAGGTTGTAAAAGCGTGAAGAAAGAGGCGGCCTTAGGGCCGCCTTTTTTGTAGCTGATCATGTTGGCCCCGTCGCCATAAAGACCGCGCGATACCTGTAGGAGCGGCGTCCAGCCGCGAAAGCGCCCGCCCACTCAGCGCAGTATCCAGAGGGTACGCCGACTATGATGCCCCCTTCGCGGCTGTACGCCGCTCCTACAAAGGGCGCGCGCCACCTGTAGGAGCGGCGTGAAGCCGCGAAGGCGCCCGCCCAGTCAGCGCAGTATCCAGAGGGTACGCCCACTGTGATGCCCCCTTCGCGGCTGTACGCCGCTCCTACAAAGAGCGCGGGGTACCTGTAGGAGCGGCGTGAAGCCGCGAAGGCGTCTGCCTGGTCGGCGCAAGGTTCAGAGGGTGCGCCGACTATGATGCCCCCTTCGCGGCTGTACGCCGCTCCTACAAAAAGCGCGGGGTACCTGTAGGAGCGGCGTGAAGCCGCGAAGGCGTACGCCTGGTCAGCGCAGGATTCAGAGGGTGCACCGGCTGGGATGGCCTCTTCGCGGCTGTACGCCGC
>NZ_DFUE01000089.1 GCF_002379585.1 Pseudomonas sp. UBA4194 | reverse complement strand
GTACAGCCGCGAAGGGGCCGGGGCAGCCCAGTACAGGTATGATGGTGCATCACTCATCACCCAGACACTTGAATCATGGACTTCCCAACCGCGCTGCAAGCCTGCGACATGCTGCTGATCGACACCCTGCATGCCTTCGATTTCTCCCTCGATGAACAGGATACCCTGCACATCGAATGTATGGACGGCCGCGAACTCAAGCGCTGGCAGTTCACCCTGGCCGAGCAGAACGCCGCCACGCCGACCGACCAGCCCCACACGTTTTCCATTTCTCACGACGGCGTCGCGCATCAGCTAACCTGCTTGAGCGCGTTTTCTGCCGACGAAGATGAAACCGATCCAGAGTGAGGGCTGTCTCTTGTGTTCGACCCATGCTTCCTCGCAGTGCCATTCCAATAATGGGTTATGGAGGAGCCTTATGAAGCGAGTTTTCGTGTCCTTATTGACTGCCGGCAGCCTTGGCCTGATCGCCACCGCTGCCACCGCCGCCGAGCAATACGAACTGCTGGTCGGTACCTACACACAAGGGGCCAGCGAAGGCATCTACCGCTACCCCTTCAACCCTCGCACCGGCCTGATCGACCCCCACGCCCAGCAGACCTTCAAGAGCTCCAACCCTTCGTGGTTGACCTTGTCGCGCGATCAGCACCGGCTGTTCGTGGTCAACGAAAACGGCCCCGGACAGAAGGACACCGTGGGCAAGGTCTCGAGCTTCACCCTGGACCCGAAAAGCCACGACATCAGCCTGGTCAACCAGGTCGAGACCCGGGGCGACGAGCCTACCCATTCGAGCCTGAGCAACGACGAGCGCTACCTGTTCGTCTCCAACTATGCAGTAAGCCCCGACCCCGGCGGCAGCATGAGCGTGTTCAAGGTGGGCGAGGACGGCAAGCTCAGCACCGTGGTGCAGCAGATCAAACACGTGGCCAGCAAGGTCAACCCGGAGCGGCAGGCGGGACCCCATGTGCATTCGATCGTATCGATGCCGCCGTCGGGACGGTACGTCTACGCCAATGATCTGGGCGCCGACCGTATCTACGTCTACCGCTACCAGCCTGATACGCCCGATCAGCCATTGGTCGCCGCCAACCCGGCCTCGATCAAACTGCCCGATGGCAGTGGACCGCGGCACCTGGTATTCAGCGGCGACGGCAAACATGCCTACCTGACGCTGGAAATGAGTGGCCAGGTGGCGATGTTCGAAGTACACGGCGGCAACCTCAAGCGGCAGCAGTTGCTGGACATGGGCTCAGCAGGCAAGGAAAGCGCAGGCGGAGCGCTGCACCTGTCTGCAGATGGAAAATTCCTGTACGTGAGCAATCGCGGTACGGCAAACCAGATGCTGGTGTACAGCGTCGATCCGCAAGACGGCCAACTGACCGAAGTGCAGCGCCGCACGGTCGAGGGCGATCATCCAAGGGAATTCACGCTTGATCCTTCGGGCAACTATGTGTTGATTGCCAACCAGAAGAGCAACCAGATCGTGGTGATCAGGCGCGACGCCAAGACCGGCAAGCTGGGCGAGACCGTACAGAAATTCCCCATGGATTCGCCGTCGGATGTGAAGTTTCTGTTGGGTGGGAAGTAGCGGGGTGTCAGTGCCGGCCTATCGCGGGTAGAACCCGCTCCCACAGGGGGTTGCTGCCGGGCAGATGGGGGCGGGGTGTCAGTGGGGGCCTATCGCGGGTAGAACCCGCTCCCACAGGGGGGTGTTGCCAGGCAGATGGGGGCGGGGTGTCAGGGCCGGCCTATCGCGGGTAGAACCTGCTCCTACAGGGTATTGCTGCCGGGGGCGGTGCGCGGTCTCTTGTGGGAGCGGGCTCTGCCCGCGATGGCGGCGCCGCGGTTGCCCGTCTTGCAAACAACTATCACCCGCATCGATATTCGCTAGTGCGCCAATGAATTTCAGCTCACCAGCCCTCGGGCGTAAGTTTGAGTCAAGCCTTCACAGGCACCGACACAAACACCCACGAATCCCGAGGAATACCGCCATGAACTTCAACCTCTTCTCCATCATCGCCGCCTCTGCCGTTTCCGCCACCGTGGCCCTGCCCACATCCGCCCACGCTGCCGTCAACCAAAGCAAAGCCAATCCACAGAGCTACACCCAGCAATACTTGCAGAAAAGCGCCAACTTCTATGCCGCGCTGGACCACAAGGCCCAGCACTGAGCACCACGGGTGACGGCGGCCACCACCTCACGCCTCGTCACCCGCTGACTTCCACGCTGCTCAAACCATTACCCATGCGCCGCACCTGAATCTGCACCGGAATCCGCTCGTGCATTTCCTGCACATGCGAGATCACCGCGACCTTGCGACCTTGCGCCTGCAAACCGTCCAGGGCATCCATGGCCAGTTGCAGCGACTCCGGATCCAGGCTGCCGAAGCCTTCGTCGATGAACAACGACTCGATGCGCAGGGTGCTCGATGCCATCGATGCCAGCCCCAGTGCCAGGGCCAGCGACACCAGAAACGTCTCTCCCCCCGACAACGAATGCACCGAACGCAGCTCGTCGCCCATTTCCGTGTCCAGCACCAGCAAACCCAGCATGCTGCCGCCACGCTTGAGCCGATAACGGCGCACCAGTTGGCGCAATTGCACGTTGGCGTGATGCACCAGCAGGTCCAGGTTGTACGCCTGGGCGATCTTGCGGAAACGATCACCTTCTGCCGAACCGATCAGTGCTGCCAGCCGGGCCCAACGCTGGTACTGCGCGTCAGCTTCAGCCATACGTTGCTGCAGGTCCTGATTGGCCGTCTGGCGGCGTTGATCCTCTATCTGCCGGGCACGTAACTCGGCACATCGATGTTCGCTCTGCTCGGCCTGTGCCTGCAGCGCTGTCGCTTCTTCAGCCAGTTGCTCGGCATCGGCGATGCCATTGGCCTGGGCCAGATGATCACGCAGGCGCTGGCCGCGCTCCTGCACCCGCACCTGCGCCTGCCCCATGGCCTTCTCGTCGTTCTGCAGACGCGCGCGCAGGGCGCCCAGCTGCTGATCGTCGATCGCCAGCAGGCCGCCCAATGCCTCGTCATCCAGCTCGGGGTGCTGCTCGCGCCACTGCTGGATCGAAGCTTTCAGGCTACTCAACGCCTGCTCCAACTGAGTCTGTTGCTGCTGGTCGGCGTTGAGTTCGCTGCTCAACTGGACCGCCTGCGTACGCAAGTCCTGTTGCTGTTGGAGGGCATGGGCTTCAGCGCGGCGGGCGGTTTCCACCTGGTCATGCAGATGTTGCTGCCAGGCTTGAGCATCGGCGTGTACACCCAACAGATCGCGCAGCCGTGCCTGGCAGGCTTGCAACTGCTCGCCCAGCGCGCTGGCTCGAGTCTGCAATTCGTGCAGCCCAGACCCCTCGCGGGTGTGTTCGCGCTGTTGATCCTCTATCCGCCGGGCGCGGGCGTCGAAGTCGCGTTGCTCGTCACCCTGCTGGTCGAGCAATGCCAGGCGCTCGCTGACCGCCTGCTCCAATACCATGAAAGTCTGGGTAGCGTGGTGCCGCAACGCTTCGAGGGTCGGGGCCGGGATCAGCCCGGTGAAGTCCCGCAGTTCATCGTCCAGGCGCTGCTGATCAGTCTGCAGGTGCGCGTGTTGTTCTCGAAGCAACTGTTCGGTTTGCTGGCTGGCCTGTTGAGCCTCCTGCAATTGCCGCTGCAGGCCTGATGCGGTTTGCTGCAGGGTCAGCAGGGCGGCCTGTTGCTGTTCGTCGCTGTCGATCTGCTCGGTAACCTGGGCCAGCTCCGTCGCCAGCCAGTGGCCAGGTTGCGCTTGATCGGCCAGGCTCGGGTAAAGGGCATGCTGCTCCAGCTGGCTGTCGCGCTGTTGCGCCAGCAACTGTTCTTCCTGAGTCTTGAGCGCCTTGTGCTGGGCAATCAACCCCGCCAGTTCAGCACGGAGTTCGGCCAGGCGCTCGGAAAGCTGCTGCAGCGTCGCTCGGGCTTGGCGTTCTTCGCTCTCATCCACAGCCGACAGCGCCTGGAGCAATGCTTCACGCTGATGATAGGGGTGTTCGAGGCTGCCACACACCGGGCACGGTTGCTCGTCCTGAAGCTGGCTACGCAGCTCCTCGACACTGGCGGTGCGCGCCAGACGCTGACGCTCGAGCACTTGCAACGTGACCGTCAGGGTGTGTTCCGCCTGCTCGTGCTCACGCTTGAGGCGCAGGCCTTCAGCGGTGCACCGCTCTCTTTGCTGAGTGATCTGCAGTTGCTGTTGGTGCAACTGCTCAAGGCGCTGTTGCAGCTCCTCGCGTCGCTGCCACTCGCGCTCCAGCGTTTGCAGGCTGCGTTGCTGCTGGCGCTGGTGTTGCAGGCGCTGGGTCAATTGTTGCAGGCGCTCGTGCAGCTGTTCGGCGGGGCAGTCGGCCTGCTGGTAGAGGGCGCTCAGTTGCGCCTGCATCTGTTTCAGATCGGTCTGAGCCTTGGCCGCGCGCGCTTCCAGGGCGGGCAGTTCGGCGCGGCCTTGGTTCAGGCGGTTGCTTGCCGCCACGGCCTGTTGCAGACGCGGCAGGTACGCCGCCCAGGCATCGGCCAGCCCGGCCAGATCGGTGCTGCGTTGCAATTGCCCGACGATCTGCTGCAAGCGTTCGGTGCTCGCCTGCTGCTGTTGCTGCAGTTGGGTCAAGGCTTGCCGACTGTGCTGATGGGCCTGTTCGGCGTTCGCCAGGGCCGGGCGCAACGGTTCCAGATCGGCCGTCAGGCGGCCGTGCTGGCTGTGCTCATCGAACGCCTGGCGCAACTTCGGCGCGGCGTCGGTCTGTTCCGCCAAGGCTTGTTGCAGGGCCTGCTGCGCCTGTTGCAGTTGCTGATCCACATGCACCTGCTCGCTCAGTTGCGTGCTTTGCCGATGCTGGCGTGCGGCAATGCGCTCGGTCAGCGGTTGCAACTGGCCCAGCAACTCGCGCTGCCTCATGAACAGGTGCCGCTGCGGCGCCAGGTGATCCAGGCGTTGCAGCTTCAAACGGTGATCGGCGTCGGCTTGCCAGGTGGCCTGGGCACTTTGCAACAGCGCTTCGGCGGCCTGATGATCGCTGGCCAACACGGTGCTTTGGACGTGCCATTGCTGTTGCTGCTCCAGCCGTTTCAAGTGCCCCTGCTGCGCCTTGAGCTGCTGGCTGGCGGCCTGGAACTCCAGGTCCAGGACCTCGCGCTCCTCCGCGGCCAAGGGCGCGATCCCGCTGGCCTGATCCTGCCACTGCTTGAGCAGCTCGCGCGCTTCGCGGCTCTTATCGAAGGCACGCTTGCCCAGCCGCGTGTACAGGGCCGTATCGGTGAGCTTTTCCAGCAGCTCGCTGCGCTCGTTGTCGTCGGCTTTGAGAAAGGCGCTGAACTCGCTCTGGGCCAACAGCACGGCGCGGGTGAACTGCTCGAAGTTCAGGCCCAGGCGTGCTTCGAGCAAGGTCTTGTACTCGCCTTTCTGGCTGGCCAGCAGTTGATCGCTGTCCAGGTCACGCAGCGATTGCCGGCTGTGTTGCAGCTTGCCGGTGGGCTTGTCACGGGCTCGGTTGGCCTCCCAGCGGGCGCGATAACGGCGGCCGTCGATGCCGACGAAATCCACCTCGGCATAGCCAGCCCCGGTACCCCGGCGCAGCAAGGTCCGCGCGTCGTAGCTGCCGATCTCGCCATCGGCATCGGGCACCTTGGCGCTCTGCGACGCGTTGCTCAGGCGCGGCACTGCGCCGAACAGAGCCAGGCATAAGGCGTCGAGCAGGGTGCTCTTGCCGGCGCCGGTGGGCCCGGTGATGGCGAACAGCCCGGCGCTGGCCAGGGGCTCGGCGGTGAAGTCCAGCTCGAACGGACCGGCCAGGGAAGCCAGGTTCTTCAGGCGGATGGCCAGGATCTTCATGGCTGCTCGCCCTCCATCTGCACTTCCTGCAACAGCTGGGCGAAGTCGTCCAGGGTCTGGGCGTCCACCTCGCTGCCGTAGCTGTCCAACCAGGCACGGCTGAACAGTTCCTGTGGGGTGAGTTGATCGAGCTCGATCAGCTCGGTTTGCTCATCGTCATCCACGCCTCTGCGACCGGCGTACTCCGCAGCAATGCGCACCAGCCGCACGGCCTTGCCCTGCAGCGCCGTTTCCACCTGCTGGCGCAGGTCGGGCTGTGGCTCATCGAGCACCACCCGGACCTCCAGCCAAGGGTGGGCGAGCAGATCGGCCAGCAGGTCCACCGGCGCCAGCTCCGCGATCCGTTCCAGCACCGTCGCCAAGGGCGCCGGGCCGATGCGCAGCAGGTCCACCGCACGAGGAATCAGCACCGGCTCGACGCTGACCAACTGCTCGCCGTCGCAGTGGATGTCCAGAATCTGGTGCGGGTAGTCGATTTCCGAAAACGACAAGGGAATCGGTGAACCGCTGTAGCGAATGCGCTCCTCGCCATTGACCTTCTGCGGCTTGTGCAGATGCCCCAGCGCCACATAGGTAATGGTGTCATCGAACAGGCTGGCCGGCAGCGCCTCGGCGCTGCCGATCACCAGGCTGCGCTCGGACTCCATCGACACCGATCCCCCGGCCATGTGCGCATGACTGACCGCAATCAACGCCTGCCCCGTCGTGCGCTTGGCGTTGGCCGCGGCGATCAGCAGTTCATGGACCTTGCCAATGCCCTGCAAGTAGTCCTCACCGAGCACCGCACCGGTCACCTCCGCAGGGCGCAGGAACGGCAGCGCCAGGCACCAGCCCCTGATCTGCCCACTGGCGTCGGGCAGCGGCAGCAGCAGCCGCTCGCTGTCCAGACGGCCATCCTCCAGCCACATCACCCGCCCCAGCGCGTGAGCGCGCAGGCGTTTCATCAGCGTACCGGGAAGCTCGATGCGCGAGCCGGAGTCGTGGTTCCCGGCGATCATGACGATGGTCAGGTGGGGTTGTTGCTCGTGGGCGCTGACGATGAAGTTGTACAGGCGCTCCTGAGCTTTGACCGGGGGGTTGACGGTGTCGAAGATGTCGCCTGCCACCAGCAGCACGTCGGGTTGGCGTTGGGCGAGTTGCTTGAGCAACCAGCGCAGGAAGCTGGCATGTTCGAAGTCGCGTTCCTGGCCGTGGAGGCTTTGGCCAAGGTGCCAGTCGGAGGTGTGCAGCAGGCGCATTGGCGGTCCTGGGTGGTAAAGGCGGGGAGGCGCGCATGATAACGGTTTTTAACCCGTAGCAGCGGCGTAAGCCGCGTCCAGCCGTTATCCGACTGACCTAGATGATCGCGGCGTCCCCGGACGCGGCTTACGCCGCTGCTACGAATTTACGGTTTTTTTACGCCAGGCGTGCGGCCCCTATCTCGCGCCTTTACGCCCCCACCCCCAACAATCTCCCCACATCACCACCACCCGCCGTCCCCGGAGAAAATCTTCATGAGTGTTCTGGATGGGCTATCCCTATGCCTGGCCATCGGCCTGTTCCTCTACCTGATCACGGCGCTCCTGCGCGCCGACCAGGAGTAACGGCGCCATGCACCTCTACGACTACGCCCTCATCATCGCCTTCTTCGCCCTGGTCCTGATCCCGGCACCGTTTCTGGGCCGTTTCTACTACAGGGTCATGGAAGGCCAGCGCACCTGGCTCTCGCCCGTGCTGCAACCCGTGGAAAACGGTTGCTACCGCCTCGCCGGCATCGACCCCAAGGCCGAACAAAGCTGGCAACGCTACGCCCTCGCACTGCTGGCCTTCAACCTTGCCGGGTTCGGTCTGCTGTTCGCCATCCTGCTGTTGCAGGGTTACCTGCCGCTCAACCCGCAGCAGCTGCCGGGGCAGGAATGGACGCTGGCTTTCAACACCGCGGTCAGCTTCATGGCCAACACCAATTGGCAGGCCTACAGCGGTGAAGCGTCGCTCAGCTACCTCAGCCAGATGGCCGGGCTGACCGTGCAGAACTTCGTCAGCGCCGCCACCGGTCTGGCCGTGCTGGTGGCGCTGTGCCGTGGCATCGGGCGGCGCTCGGCCAGTACCCTGGGCAATTTCTGGGTCGACATGACCCGCGCCACGCTTTACGGCCTGTTGCCGCTGAGCATCGTGCTGGCCCTGCTGCTGGTGGCGCAGGGCGTACCGCAGACGTTTGCGCACTATGTGGATGCCGTGACCTGGCAAGGGGCGCAGCAGAGCATCCCCCTGGGGCCGGCGGCCAGCCAGATCGCGATCAAGCAGTTGGGTACCAACGGCGGCGGTTTCTTCGGGGTGAACTCGGCGCATCCGTTCGAGAACCCCACCGCTCTGAGCAATCTGTTCGAGCTGGTCTCGATCATCCTGATCCCGGCGGCGCTGGTGTTCACCTTCGGGCATTACGTCAAGGACCTGCGCCAGAGCCGCGCGATCATCGCCTGCATGCTGGCGTTGTTCCTGATGGGCGGCGCGGTGTCGCTGTACGCCGAATATCAACCCAACCCCGCCGTGGTCAGCGCCCAGGTCGAGCAGACTGCGCCGCTGGAGGGTAAGGAAAGCCGCTTCGGCACCACGGCCAGTGTGCTGTGGTCGGTCACCACCACGGCGGCGTCCAATGGTTCGGTGAATGCCATGCACGACAGCCTCAATCCGCTGAGCGGGATGGTGGCGCTGGTCAACATGATGCTGGGTGAAGTGATCTTCGGCGGCGTCGGCGCAGGCCTCTACGGCATGTTGTTGAACGTGCTGATTGCGGTGTTCCTGGCGGGCCTGATGATTGGTCGTACACCGGAGTATCTGGGCAAGAAGCTCCAGGCGCGGGAGGTGCAGTTGCTGGTTGCCTCGTTGCTGGTGATGCCCGTCGGCGTGCTGGTGCTTGGCGCCATAGCGGCGAGTCTGCCAGGGCCGGCGGCGGCCGTGAGCAATCCGGGCGCGCACGGTTTCAGTCAATTGCTGTACGCCTACACGTCTGCCAGCGCCAACAACGGATCGGCCTTCGCAGGCTTCGGCGCGAACACGCCGTTTCACAACCTGATGCTGGGCCTGGGCATGCTGATTGGCCGCTTTGGCTACATCCTGCCGGTGCTGGCCCTGGCTGGCAGCCTGGCGCTGAAGAAAACCGCGCCGGTCAACGCCAACAGCTTCCCCACCCATGGCCCGCTGTTCGTCACCCTGTTGACGGTGACCATCCTGCTGGTGGGCGGGCTGACCTTCTTGCCGACCCTTGCCCTGGGGCCGATCGCTGAACACTTGAGTATGGGTTTCTGAGGCCTCGATGATGAACATGCCAATTCCCGTGAGCAAACCGGCCGTGCAACCTGCCGTCCAGACGTCCATGCGCGCGCTGTGGCGTCCGGCGCTGCGTCAGGCCTTCGTCAAACTCGACCCGCGTCTGCTCAAGCGCTCGCCGGTGATGCTGGTGGTGGAACTGACCGCCCTGCTGACCACCGTGCTGTGCCTGATCCCGGACCCGGCCGTGCCGACCCGCGTCGCGGTGCAGATTGCCCTGTGGTTGTGGTTCACCGTGTTGTTTGCCAACTTTGCCGAAGCCTTGGCAGAAGGGCGTGGCAAGGCCCGTGCCGACAGCCTCAAGGCGGGCAGCCAAGGCCTGGACGCGCGCCGGCGCAACGTCGAAGGGCTGTTTGAAACCGTGCCCGCGAGCAGCTTGCGCAAAGGCGATCTGGTGCGAGTGGAAGCCGGTCAGATGATCCCTGGCGATGGCGAGGTGGTGGAAGGTATCGCAGCGGTCAACGAAGCGGCGATCACCGGCGAATCGGCGCCGGTGATCCGCGAGTCGGGCGGCGATCGTTCGGCGGTGACCGGCAACACCCAAGTGGTGTCGGACTGGTTGCTGGTGAAGATCACCGTCAACCCCGGCGAGTCGACGCTGGACCGCATGATCGCGTTGGTCGAAGGCGCGCGCCGGCAGAAAACCCCGAACGAGGTCGCCCTCGATATCCTGTTGATCGGCCTTACCTTGATCTTCCTGCTGGTGGTGGTGACCCTGCAGCCATTCGCGCATTTCGCCGGCGGCAGCCTGCCGCTGGTGTTCCTGGTGGCGCTGCTGGTAACGCTCATCCCGACCACCATCGGCGGCTTGCTCTCGGCGATCGGCATCGCAGGCATGGACCGGCTGGTGCGCCTGAACGTCATTGCCAAGTCCGGGCGGGCGGTGGAGGCGGCGGGGGATGTGCACGTGCTGTTGCTGGACAAGACCGGCACCATCACTTTCGGCAACCGCCGGTGCAGCGCCTTGTATGCCGCCCCTGGCGTGAGTGCCATGGCACTGGCCGAGGGTGCGCTGCTGGCGTCGCTGGCCGACGATACGGCGGAAGGGAAGTCCATCGTGGAGTTTCTGCGTCAGTTGCATCGGCTGCCGGAGCCGGCTGCAGGCGAGCTGACACCGGTGGCGTTCAGCGCCGAGACGCGGCTGTCGGGTATCGACCACGGCGCTCGTCGTTATCGCAAGGGCGCCGTGGATTCGTTGCTCGCGTTCGTGGGCATGGCCCGCACCGATCTGCCCGCTGCGCTGGCTCGGGAGATCGACGCCATCGCCCAGAGCGGTGGCACGCCGTTGCTGGTGTGCTGCGATCAGCAGTTGTTAGGCGCGATTCACCTCAAGGATGTGGTCAAGCCAGGGATCCGCGAGCGCTTCGAAGCGCTGCGTCAGTTGGGCATTCGCACGGTGATGGTCACCGGTGACAATCCGTTGACCGCTGCCGCGATCGCCGCCGAGGCGGGCGTCGACGATGTGATTGCCGAAGCCACGCCGGAAAAGAAACTGGCGCGCATCCGTCAGGAGCAGGACGAAGGTCGGCTGGTGGCCATGTGTGGCGATGGCGCTAACGATGCCCCGGCGCTGGCCCAGGCGGATGTCGGGATGGCCATGAACGACGGCACCCAGGCCGCTCGTGAGGCAGCCAATATGGTCGATCTGGACAGTGATCCGACCAAGCTGCTGGACGTGGTGCGCATCGGCAAGGAGTTGCTGGTGACCCGTGGCGCGCTCACCACCTTTTCCATCGCCAACGACGTGGCCAAGTACTTTGCCATCCTGCCGGCCCTGTTTGCGGCGATCTACCCACAACTGGGCGTGCTCAACATCATGGGTTTGAGCAGTCCGCAGAGCGCCATCGTGTCGGCGATCGTGTTCAACGCCCTGATCATCGTTGCACTGATTCCCCTGGCCCTGCGCGGAGTACGGGTGCAGGCAGCCAGTGCGGCGCAGTTGCTGCGGCGCAACCTGCTGATCTACGGCCTGGGTGGGCTGCTGGTGCCGTTCGTGGGTATCAAGGCCATCGATCTGCTGCTCACCGCGTTGAACCTGGTATGAACCCTTCTGGAGCCTCACACATGAACTCGCTTTTACGTCCGGCCTTGAGCCTGGTGCTGATGATGACGGTGATCACCGGTATTGCTTACCCATTGGTCGTCACGGGGATTGCCCAGTTGATGTTTCCTGCCCAGGCCAATGGCAGCCTGGTCTACGATGACCGCGGCCAGGTGCGCGGCTCGGCGCTGCTGGCGCAGGGCTTCGCGGGTGATCAGTGGTTTCATTCACGGCCCTCGGCGGCTGATTTCGCAACAGTGGCCAGCGGCGCCAGCAACCTGGCGCCGAGCAATCCGGCGCTGGCCGAACGCATCCGGCAGGCCGCCGCCGAGCAGTTCGTTACCGAGCAAGGCCCGGTACCGCTGGCGCTGCTGACCACATCGGCCAGCGGCCTGGACCCGCACCTGCCGCCTGCGGCGGTCCGATATCAACTGCTGCGGGTAGCCAACGCCCGCCAGATATCGGTCGAAACCCTGCAGGACCTGGTCTCCACGCACACCGAAACGCCGCTCTTCGGCCCCCCAGTCATCAACGTCCAGGCCCTCAACACCGCCCTCATGACCCTCACCCCATGACCCCCGTAGGAGCGGCGTCCAGCCGCGAAAGCGCCCGCAAGATCACCGCCTTATCCGGGTTGTGCGCCAGGCGTGCCGGCCCCTTCGCGGCTTCACGCCGCTCCTACGGGGGGGCGCGATCTCTTGTAGGAGCGGCGTCCAGCCGCGAAGGGGGCCGCAAGATCACCGCCTTATCCGGCTTGTATGCCAGGCCTACCGGTCTCCTCGTGGCTGTACGCCGCGCCTGCGGATCGGATAACGTCGAGGTTCCGATGACTGTGAGCTGCTTCGATGAGTGATTCCGCGCGTGCCGATGCTTTGTTGGCAGCCTTGCCGCGTTCTGGGCGTGGGCGGCTGAAGGTGTTTCTGGGGGCGGCGCCAGGCGTGGGCAAGACCTACGCCATGTTGACTGAAGCCCATGCGCGGCAGCGCCAAGGCGTTCGCGTACTGGCCGGGGTGATCCAGACCCACGGACGCGCCGAAACCGAAGCGCTGCTCGGCGGGCTGCCGCAACAGGACATGCTGCGCAGCGTCTACCGCGACGTCGCGCTCGAGGAAATGGACCTGCCGGGGTTGCTCCAGGCAGCTCCCCAGCTGGCACTGGTCGACGAACTGGCCCACAGCAATGCCCCGGGCAGTCGCCATGCCAAGCGTTGGCAGGATGTGCAGGACCTGCTGGCCGCGGGCATCGACGTCTATACCACGGTCAACGTTCAGCACCTGGAAAGCCTCAACGATCAGGTGCGCGGCATCACCGGCGTGCAAGTTCGCGAAACCGTGCCCGACTGGGTGTTGCAAGAAGCCGACGAGTTGCTGCTGGTGGACCTGCCGCCACGCGAACTGCTCGAGCGCCTGCGCGAGGGCAAGGTCTATGTGCCGCAGCAAGCCCGTGCCGCCATCGATGCATTCTTTACCCAGACCAACCTCAGCGCGCTGCGCGAATTGGCTATGCAGACCGCCGCCGCCCAGGTCGACGATGATCTGGCCGAGAGCTACCGCAGCCTCGGCCAGGCCGCGCCGACGGTGCGGGGCCGCCTGTTGGTCGGCATCGACGGAGACGACCAGGCCGAGCGTCTGGTGCGCCATGCCAGCCGGGTGGCCCGCCGTCGGCATTTGCCGTGGTCGACAGTGCACGTGGACAGCGGCGCGGTACGCGACGAGGCCGCACGCCAGCGTCTGCACCAGGCGCAACAATTGGCGGAGCGCCTGGGTGGGGAAGTGGTGGTGCTGCGCGCCGCAGAGGTGGCGCGCACCCTGATCCAGCACGCCGGTGACCGTCGCGCCAGCCTGGTACTGGTGGGGCAGTCGCGGCGAAGGCTGTTTGGCGCCGGCTTGGCCGAGCGGCTGCTGCGCCACACCAACGGCCTCGAAATCAACGTGCTCGACCGCGGCGAAGCCCGCCCGCAGCCGCGGGTGCGCGCCCGTGGCGTATGGCGCTGGCGCGAGTATGGGCTGGCCGTGTTGGCCACGTTGCTGGCCAGCGGCCTGGCCTGGGCCGTGGCCCATGTCATGGACCTGCCCAACATTTCCCTGGTGTTTCTGTCGGCTGTGCTGTTGGTGGCGGTGCGCAGCAGTCTGGGCCCGGCGCTGCTCTGCGCTGCGCTGTCATTCCTGGCCTACGACTTCCTGTTCATCCCGCCGAATTTCTCCCTGAGCATCCAGCGTCAGGAGGACGTGCTCACCCTGCTGTTCTTCCTGCTGATGGCAGGCCTGACCGGCAACCTGGCGGCACGCCAGCGCCATCAACTCAGTGCGCTGCGCGACACCCAGGCGCACACCGCGCAACTGCTGGAGCTTTCCCGCCGGTTGGCGGCAGCCACCGACCGTCAGGCGGTATTCAGCGCGGCCGCTCAACACCTGCAAGGCTGGTCCGGGCTGGATATCTGTCTGCTGGAGCACACGCCCAGTGGCTGGACACTGGCCAGCGGCGGCCCCGTGCAGTTCTCCGCCACGGAACTGGCCGCGGCCGATTGGGCCGGGCAGCATGATCAACCTGCCGGGCTGGGCACCAGCACCCTGCCAGCCGGGCGCTGGTGGTGGACGCCGGTGTCTACCGAAGGTCGGGTGCTGGCCCTGATGGCAGTGGCCGAAGGCCTCGACAGCCGGCTCGACCCTCAGCGTCGGCGGTTGCTCAACGCGCTCGCTCAACCGGTGGCGCAAGCACTGGCTCGGGCCAACCTGGCCCATGATCTGGAAGCGGCGCGTTTGCACGGGGAGACCGAACAACTGCGCAGTGCCTTGTTGGCATCGGTGTCCCACGACCTGCGCACACCTTTAACGGTTATGCGTGGCAGCATCGACAGCCTGCTGGCGTTGGGCGAGGCAATTGCGCCCCACGACCGGATCGACCTGCTGGAAACCACCCGTGATGAAGCAGAGCGTCTGGACCGCTATATCCAGAACCTGCTGGACATGACTCGCCTTGGCCACGGTGCCCTGAAGCTGGCCCGGGACTGGGTCGCGCCCGGCGATATAGTCGGTAGCGCCCTGGGCCGCCTGCGCGGGTTACTCGCGCCCTTGCAAGTGCAGGTGCAGGTGGCGGCAGAGTTGCCGTTGCTGTACGTGCACGCCGCCTTGATCGAACAGGCACTGGTCAATGTGCTCGAGAACGCCGCGCGCTTCTCCCCCGTGCAGGGCCGCTTGCAAGTGTCGGCGACCGAGCAGGGTGACAGCCTGGTGTTGGCAGTCAGCGACGAAGGTCCGGGCATTCCCGAAGACGAGCGGGCGAAGATCTTCGACATGTTCTACACCGCCGCCCGTGGTGACCGAGGCGGGCAGGGTACGGGCCTGGGCCTGGCGATCTGTCAGGGCATGATGGGCGCACACGGTGGACGCATCGAGGTGGGCAGCGGCATCGATGGTCATGGCACCCGCATCGCCTTATGCTTGCCGCTGCGCGCCCAACCCGGCGCAGACCCGGAAGCCTGAGCATGACCGAAGCCGCAACTGTCCTGGTAATCGATGACGAGCCGCAGATCCGCAAGTTCCTGCGCATCAGCCTCGGCGCCCAAGGCTACAAGGTCATCGAAGCCGGTACCGGCGGCGAGGGCTTGAGCCAGGCCGCCCTGGCCAAACCGGACCTTGTGGTGCTCGACCTCGGCCTGCCCGACCTGGATGGCCAACAGGTATTGCTCGAACTGCGTGAATGGACGGCCGTGCCGGTGCTGGTGCTGTCGGTGCGCGCCAGCGAAACCCAGAAGGTGCAAGCTCTCGACAATGGCGCCAACGACTATGTGACCAAACCCTTCGGTATCCAGGAATTTCTCGCCCGGGTGCGCGCGTTGCTGCGCCAGGCCAGCCGCAGCGAGGCCGGCGAGGTGGCGTTGCAATTGGGCGCCTTGCACATCGACCTGGCGATGCGCCGAGTCACGCTCGAGGACGCGCCGGTGGCCTTGACGCGCAAGGAGTACGCCGTGCTGGCGCTGCTGGCTCGCTATCCGGGACGGGTGATTTCTCAGCAGCAGTTGTTGAAGGATATCTGGGGCGGGAGCCATGTGGAGGATACGCACTACCTGCGGATAGTGATCGGCCATTTGCGGCAGAAACTGGGCGATGATCCCGCACTGCCCCGCTATATCGCTACGGAGGCGGGCGTGGGATACCGCCTGATGGTCTGAAACAACCCTGTAGCAGCGGCGTAAGCCGCGTCCCACATTTCCCACCAACCAGGTCAATCGCGTAACGCCCGGACGCGGCTTACGCCGCTGCTACAGCCGTCTGACAGAGTCAGAGGACTCCCGCTCATAAACATCCAGCGTATCGCGCGCAATCTCCCGCCCCAACGCAATCAACTCCGGCGCCTTGTAAAACTCGAAAAACCGACACACCCGCTTTGGCACATTGATCAACACATCCGGCGGATACCCGGCAATCTTGTATTGCGCCAGCGACGTCTGCATCACCTCGAAGCTCTGGTTGATCAGATCCAGCAGCGACGCGGGCCCTACATTGTCGATGATCACCGAACCGGTCGCCGATTTCGGCGCGCCTTCTTCTTCAGGGGCCGCAGGCGGTGGCTTGAGTTGTGGCGAAGCGCTGTCCAGCCAAGGGTTGGGCAGGATCGCAGCGGTCGCTTGCAGCGTCTGCTGCTCCAGGCGCAGCAATTGCTCGGCCTGTTTGCGCCGGAAGGGCAAATGCGAGCCCAGGGAATTGAGCAAACTGTCGAAGCGCATCTTGAACGCCGCAGGCCGTTCGATCACCGGCAGTTGGTAGTGATTCTGATGGGTCGAGTTGAGGTTCACGGCGATGATCAGGTCGCAATGACTGGACACCACCGGTACGATCGGCAACGGGTTCAGCAGCCCGCCATCGACCAGCATGCGATCACCCTGCATCACCGGGGTGAACAGGCTGGGTATCGCTGCCGAGGCACGCATGGCTTGATGCAGGCAGCCTTCCTGAAACCAGATTTCCTGCTGATGGGTAAGGTCGGTGGCGACCGCTGTGTAGGGGATGCGCAAGTCTTCGATGTTCACGTCGCCGACGATCTTGCGAATCTGCCCGAACACCTTCTCGCCGCGGATCGCCCCCAGGCGAAAGCTGACGTCCACCAGGCGCAGTACGTCGAGGTAATCCAGGCTCTCGATCCACTGGCGATACACCGGCAGTTTGCCGGCCGCGTAGATCCCGCCCACCACCGCACCCATGGAGCAACCTGCGATGCAGGCGATGTCGTAACCGCGGCGCTCGATCTCTTCGATCACGCCGATGTGCGCGTAGCCGCGGGCGCCGCCGGAGCCCAGTACCAAGGCGACTCGTTTTTTCATGGGGGCAGGGTCCGAAGAGGGTATCGAGATCGAGGATGCGCCATTTGGTGAAGGGGCTTCAAGGGGGGAGGGGTTGTTTGGATAAGCTTGGCGTGAAGAGCGACGCGGCTTACGCCGCTGCTACGGGCACTTTTTTCCTCGCGCATCGTCTGACCCAGCATTACCCTGTCGTTTTACTCGAGGTGCCTTTGATGAAAGCCTGGATCTGCCTGCCGTTGTTGGCACTGGTTCTGACCGGTTGTGCCGGCAAGACCGCTTACCGTGATAGTTGTGGCACCCAGCTCGACGCTGCCTGGCAGGAACTCGATCTGGCCAAGGCCGAAGGCTTTGCCGGTACCGTGAGTTACTCCAAGGCCTTGTCGTTGCTCACCGGCGCGAAGACCCAGCAGCAGTTCGAAGCCTTCGAAGGTTGCACCAGCAAGGCAGAAAAAGCCCGCTTCTACATTCGTGAGTCTCGCGCCGGGCGTTGAGGGCTCGCAGTCGCGGCACTCGCCCTGAGTGCCTGCGGTTTTACTGATAGCACTGACAGGGAGCGTCAACCATGCGCAGCCAGCTCGATGAATGCCTGCAGGCGGTCAATGAAGTGTTGTTGGGCAAGGAGACCCAGGTACGCCTGGCGCTCACGTGCCTGATCGCCGATGGCCACCTGTTGATCGAAGACCTGCCCGGCATGGGCAAGACCACCCTCAGCCATACCTTGGCCAAGGTACTGGGGCTGAGCTTCCAGCGCATCCAGTTCACCTCCGACCTGCTGCCCAGCGATATCCTCGGTACCTCGGTGTTCGACAAGGACAGCGGGCAGTTCGTGTTTCACCCGGGCCCCATCTTCGCCGAGCTGGTGCTGGCCGACGAAATCAATCGCGCCACGCCAAAAAGCCAGAGTGCCTTGCTCGAAGCCATGGAGGAGGGCCAGGTCACCATCGAGGGCGCCACACGGCCGTTGCCGCAACCGTTTTTCGTGATCGCCACGCAAAACCCGACGACCCAGGGCGGAACCTTTGCCCTCCCCGAGTCCCAACTCGACCGATTCCTCATGCGCCTGTCCCTGGGCTATCCGGCCAAGGCGGCAGAAAAAGCCTTGCTGATGGGAGAGGCCCGCCGCGATCTGTTGCCACGTATGAGTCCGGTGCTGGACCACGCACAACTGGCCGCCCTGCAGGCGCAGGCGCGGCAGGTGCGAGTCAGCGATGTGTTGGTCGACTACGTGCTGCGACTGGTCGAGGCGACCCGCACCCAGCCGCAGTTCGCCTACGGTCTTTCGCCGCGCGGCAGCCTGGCCCTGCTGGCAGCGGCCAAGGCCTGGGCGTTGCTGATAGGCCGCGACTATGTGATTCCCGAAGATGTGCAAGCGGTATTGCCTTCGGTGGTCAGCCATCGTCTGCGCGAGCGCGCCGATCCGACCGGGCAGGGCGGTGGCGCACTGGTGCAATGGCTGCTGCGGGAAGTGGCGGCGCTGTGAAGGGCGCGCTCGGCGAGCGCTGGCGGCACTGGCAGACGCGGCGGCTGCCGTCGGCGCCACGCATCGAGCTCAATCAGCGGCGTATCTTCATCCTGCCCAGCCGCAGCGGCGCGGGGTTCTTCGTGGTGCTGTTGCTGGTGTTGCTGGCTGCGATCAACTACCAGAACAGCATGGCCTATGCGCTGGTCTTCCTGCTTGGCTCGATTTTCGTGGTGGCCATTCTGCACACCTACCGCAACCTCAGTGGCCTGGTCATCAGCGGCAATGGCACCACGTCGGTATTCGTCGGTGAACAGGCACGTTTTGCCCTGCGTCTAGAGAGCACCGGCAAGGAACATCAGGCCATCGGCGTGGGTTGGGACAAGCAGGCGCTGCAACGCATCGATGTCGCGCCCAGCCATGTGCAGGAGCTTGAGCTGAGCCTGCCGACCGTCCGCCGTGGCTGGCTGGCGGCGCCGCGTATGCGCGTCGAAACCAGCTTCCCGCTGGGCGTGCTGACGGCCTGGACCTGGGTCGATCCCGGGCAGCGGCTGCTGGTGTATCCGCAACCGTTGCAGGGTGAGGTGCCGACCTTGCACAGCGAGGCGCTGGATATCGAGGATCAGGCCCAGCGTCTGCACGGCCAGGGTGTCGATGACTTTCAAGGCCTCAAGCAATACCAGCCTGGTGACTCCTGGCGACGCATGCACTGGAAAGCGTATTCGCGGGGCGAGGGCCTGCTGATCAAGGATTTCGCCGACTTGCGCGGTCAAGAGCTGTGCCTGGACTTTCTCGCCCTGGGCGGCGATGTCGAGCAGCGCCTGTCGCGCTTGTGCTACTGGGTGTTGGCACTGTCGCGACAACAGCGCCCTTTTGCCTTGCAGCTCCCTGGCCTGCGCCTGGACACCGACAGCGGCGAGGCGCACCGCGAAGCCTGCCTGCGTGCCTTGGCCTTGTACGGTGAGCAGCGATGAAGCCGGTCCTGCCCATTCCGCGGGCCAGCCTGGCCTGGCTGTTGGTGGCTCAAGCGCTGGTGCTGGTGCCGCTGTGGTGGCACGTGCCGTTGTGGATGTTGCCACTGTGGCTGGGTTGCACGCTGTGGCGGGTCCAGGTGTTTCGCATGCGCGCCGCCTACCCGGGGCGCCTGGTCAAGCTGCTGCTGATGGTCGGCGTGGCGGCCGGGGTCTATCTGTCCCGCGGCGGCCTGATCGGGCTGGATGCCACCGCTGCGCTGCTGGTCGCCGCCTTCGTGCTCAAGGTCCTGGAAATGCAGGGTGCGCGGGATGCCCGGGTGGTGATCTTCCTGGGGCTGTTCTGCCTGGCGGTGGCGTATCTGTTCGATGCCAGCCTGCCGTGGGCACTCTATAGCCTGCTGCCCTTGCTCGCGCTGTTGTCTGCCTTGATCGGTCTGCAGCAGACGGCCTTGATTGCGCAGCCCAAAGCCACATTGAAGCTGGCGCTGAGCCTGGTTGGCCAGGCACTGCCCTTGATGGTGCTGCTGTTCGTGTTCTTTCCGCGGCTGGAACCTTTGTGGTCGTTGCCGCTGCCCAATGCCGGACAGGGCGTGACGGGGCTGTCCGACAGCATGAGCCCGGCCGACATGGCCAATCTGGGCCAGTCTGGCGAAGTGGCGTTTCGCGCCAGCTTCGATGGCGCCATGCCCGCCAAGCGCGACCTGTACTGGCGCGCCCTGAGCCTGGATGCCTATGACGGTCGCACCTGGAGTCAATCGGCGTGGGTGCAGGCGCAGCCCGCACCGGCCTGGCAGCCCAGCGGGCCGGCATTGAGCTACCGGATCATTCAGCAACCCAGTGCCAGGCCTTGGCTGTTCGGCCTCGATGTGGCCCGCACCTCGCTGCCCGGTGTGCGCCAGCTTGCCGACTGGCGCCTGCAGCGCCGGCGTCCGGTGGATCAGCCGCTGATGTATGCCGTTACCTCCTGGCCTGAAGTGGTGCGCGAGCCTGAACTGTCCCCCTTCGGCCAGCGTATGGCTCTGCAATTGCCTGCCCAGGGCGATCCGCGCACGCGCCAATGGGCTATCGACCTCAAGGCTCGATTCGCCAGCGCCGACGCGCTGGTGGCCGAGATGCTGCGTCAGTTCCGCCAGCAGCCGTTCCATTACACCTTGCAGCCGCCCACTCTGGGGGCCAATGCCATCGATGAATTCCTGTTCGACAGCCGGCGCGGCTTCTGCGCCCACTACGCCGGCGCCATGGTGTTCGCCTTGCGTGCTGCTGGCGTGCCGGCGCGGGTGGTGGCCGGCTATCAGGGCGGCGAAATCAACCCGGCGGGTAACTACCTGACCGTGCGTCAGTTCGACGCCCATGCCTGGGTCGAGTACTGGCAGGGCGGGACGGGCTGGCGCAGCGTCGATCCCACTGCGGCGGTAGCGCCGGCGCGGGTCGAGCAGGGGCTACAGCAAGCGTTGTCCGAGGACGAGAATTTCCTTGCCGGCTCCCCGTTTTCGCCCTTGCGCTATCCCGGCCTGACCTGGCTCAACGAGGTGCGCCTGCAATGGGACAACCTCAACTACGGCTGGCAACGATGGGTCCTGGGTTATCAGGGCGAGACCCAGGTGGACTTTCTCGAGCGCTGGTTCAAAGGCTTGCAACGCCTGGCGCTGCCGGTGGGTGGCGTAGCCGTGATGGTGTTGCTCGCGCTGTGGCTGCTCAAGCCCTGGCAACGCCGAGTCGACCCGCAGCTCAAGGACTTCGCCCAGTTCGAGCGCCTGCTGCGGCGCCGTGGGCTGGTGCGGGAAACAGGGGAGGGCGCGGTGGCGTTTGCCGAGCGTGCGGCCACGCACCTGCCCCATCAGCGCGAAGCGATCATGAACTTTGCCTATGCCTTCAGCGCCCAACGTTATGCGGGCCGAGCCGTATCGCGTGAACAGATGCAGACGGCCTTGCGTACTCTGCGCCGGCAGTTGGCCTCGGCGCCGCCCTCTAGACCATCGGAGTAGCACCATGTCCGCCACGTTGGACCCGCTCATTGCTCGACTGCTGGGGTTGCAGATCAAACTCTTTGCCTGCCAGGCACGGCTCGAGGACGAAACCGATGCCGAAGCCCTGCACGATCTACGCACCAGTGTGCGCCGTCTGCGCAGCCTGCTGCGGCCGCTGCGTGGTTTGCCGGCCGTAGAGGAACTGGAGGAGGCGGCCAAGGCGGTGGGGCAGTTGACCACGCCGTTGCGCGACCGCGAAGTACTGGCAGCCAGGCTGGCCAGGCAGGGCTTCGAGCAAGCGGCAGAGCGCCGCGTCGATGCCATGCGCGGGGTGTTTCCCGAGGTCGCGGCATCGCAGCCGGTGGCGCAGCTGATGCAGGTACTGGATGCCTTTCCTGGGTTCCTGCGTGCGGCCGAGCGTCAGAAGCTGGTGCGCGGGTTGCGCCAGCGCGTGGAGAAACGCCTGGCCAAGCAGTGGAAGCAACTGCTGGCCGCGCTCAAGGACCCAGCGCACGACCGGCATCGCTTGCGCTTGTTGATCAAGCGAGTGCGCTATGCCGCCGAAGCTTATCCCGAACTGGACAAGCTGCCGGCGGCCACGGTCAAGCAACTGAAAGCGGCCCAGGGGGCGCTGGGTGATTGGCATGACCACTGGCAGTGGTTGCTGCAGGCCGAGCAGGAACAGGATCTGCAACCCTGCGTGGCCGGGTGGACGGTGAGTTTGCGCAAGGCCGAGCTGAAGGCAGACAAGGTGCTGAAGAAATTGCTCAAGACGGTGGATTGATCTCGGTGTGCCAGCCCCGGCCCCATCGCGGGTAGAACCCGCTCCCACAGGGCGATCCCCATCGCCCCAATCGCACTGCATATCCCCTGTGCCACCTCCAGCCCCCCCTGTGGGAGCGGGCTCTGCCCGCGATGAGGCCCGCCTTGGCACCCCCACACCCCAACATTGTCACTTTTGTATGCTGCACCGCGCCCATCCACTGGCTACCATCCACCCACCGCCCACTCTCACTTCCAAGGCCATCCCATGACTCTCTTCGACCTGCTGGCCAGCGCACGTCTCACCCCGGATGCGGTCATCGTGCCCAGCCATTGGAGCCAGGGCCGTGCGTGCTACGGCGGGCTCATGGCGGCACTGATGCATGAAGCCATGGCCGCCAAGGTCCCCGGCCGCCCGATCCGCTCCATGGCGATCACCTTCGTCGCCCCGGCCGAGCTCGAGGTACCCATCAGTTTCGAAGTGGAGATACTGCGCGAAGGTCGCGCGGTGACCTCGGTATTGGGCAAGGCCATGCAGAAAGGCGAAGTGATGACGCTGGTCCAGGCCAGCTTCGGCCTGTCACGAGATTCGGCGGTCAGCGTCAGTGCCGTCCCGCTGCCGACCATGAAAAGCCTGGAAGACTCCACACCACTGCCTTACATCGAAGGCCTGACACCGGAATACATTCGCCATCTGGACATGCGCTGGGGTATCGGCGCGATGCCGTTCAGCAATACCCCGGTGGCGGGCATCGGAGGCTGGATGCAACTGCGCAACGAAACCCGCGATCAGCCAGTCGACGAAGCGCTGCTGCTGGTATTGGCCGACGCCTGGCCACCGGCACTGCTGCCCTATCTGGCCAAGCCCGCGGCCGGCAGCAGCCTGACCTGGACCATTGAATTCGTGCAGCCGCTGCCCGCTCTGAGCACCCGCCAATGGTGTCGCTACCAGGCGGTGATCGAACACGCCCGCGATGGCTACGGCCACACGGCTGCGGCCATGTGGAACGAGGCTGGAGAATTGCTTGCGATCAGCCGGCAGACGGTAACGGTGTTTGGCTGACGTGGCGCTCGGGATGACTCAACGCCAGCGCAGCGAACAAACCGATCACGCCGATGGCGGCTTCGGCGAAGCTTGAGCAGATCATCGAATCGGCCACCATCAGCGCCGACAGGATGAACATCGGTATGGCGATAGCGCGGGAAGTACGATTGGCCTTGTTCATGGTGCATCTCCTCGATCCGGTGCACCTGCAGCTTGAGTGCAGGTGGCTTGTGGCTTGGAATCGAGAATAAGCCTCAGCCGCAACGGCGGCGAATCAAGCCTTGCTATCACGGCTATAGAGCCGATTGAACGCTCGGTAGATCGAAAAAGGCGCGGGCGCACGCCGTGCTGTGCTCGGCCAGCACCTCCGGCGTTTCGCCCCGGTGCAAGGCCACTTCGCGCAGCACTTCGGGCAGGTAAGCGGGTTCGTTGCGACCGTTTTTTGGTTTCGGCCGCAAGGTGCGTGGCAGCAGATAAGGCGCATCGCTCTCCAGCATCAGGCGTCCACGGGGAATACTGCGCATCAGCGGGTGCAGATGGGTGCCGCGGCGTTCGTCGCAGATCCAGCCAGTGATGCCGATGTGCAGATCCATGTCCAGGTAACTGAACAACGCCTTCTGCTCGCCCGTGAAGAAATGCACCACCGCCCCGGCCAACTGATCGCGGTAGCCCTTGAGGATATCCAACAGGCGCTGGTTGGCATCGCGTTCATGCAGAAACACCGGCAGGCCCAGTTCTACCGCCAACGCCAGGTGCTCTTCCAGAACCTTCTCCTGTTGCGGACGCGGTGAGAAGTCGCGGTTGAAGTCCAGCCCGCATTCACCCACGGCGCGCACCCTGGGTTCACTCAGCAGAGCCCGCAGGCGGGCGGCGCTGTCGGTATTCCACTCGCTGGCGCTGTGAGGGTGGATGCCCGCCGTGGCGAACAGATGCTCGCCGCGCTCGTCCAGCGTCAGGCACAGCTGCAAGGCATGCTCGCTGCCCTCGACACTGGTGCCCGTGACCATCAGTTGGCAAACGCCCGCCGCGTAGGCCCGTTCCAGAATCGCTTCGTGCTTTTGCTCGAAGCTGGCATTGGTGAGATTGACGCCGATGTCGATGAGTTGCATGGTGCTACCTCAAGGCAGGAGGCCGAAAAGCATAACAGAACTCGCCAAGGACCAAGAAAGCCAAGAACTTCAATAAGTTATGGCGGTCTTTAGCGACTGCTCACTACTTTGTGCCGGGGACCGGATGGGGTTTAGAACGCTGATCGCTGTGCTGTGCTTCGCCCTGCTGGCGCCTGCGTTGGCAGCCGCCCGTCCGGCGGGACCGCCGGTGGCCGCCCATCAGGTCAAGGTCCGCGATCTCGCCCAGATCCGTACCAGCAAGGTGCTACGGGTGTTGGTCAATCAGAGCCGCAACAGCTCCGGCGAAGTCCGCGGACAACCCATCGGGGTGGAGTTTCACCGGTTGCAGGCGTTCGAGGCTTACCTCAACGGCTTCGCTGGCAAAGGCCAGGCGGTGAAGCTGAAGATCATTCCCCGCGCCAAGGAGCAATTGCTGGGCGCCTTGCAGCGCGGCGAAGGCGACCTGGTGGCCCCAGGTGAATTGATGGAGCTGCGCCCGGGGGTGGCCGTGGCGGCCAGCGATCCGGTGGTGGCCAATGTGCCGTTCGTGCTGGTCGGCATCAAGGGCGGGCGGCGTTACGCTCGGGTCGAGCAATTGGCGGGCAAGACCGTGGCGTTGGCCAATGGCAGCGCCGCGGGCGTGGCCATCGACAACCTCAATCAAAAGCTGGCGCTGCGCAAGCTCGCCCCCATCAGCGTCGAGTGGGTGGACCCCAGCCTGGCCACCGAAGACGTCATGGAAATGGTCCAGGCCGGCATTTATCCCCTTACGGTGGTGGAGCAGCCCATTGCCGAACGCTGGGCCAAGGTCATGCCCAAATTGCGCGTCGATCGGCGGGTGGTGCTCAGCGCGCCGGGCTCGCTGAGCTGGTACGTGCGCCGTGACGCACCCCTGCTGGGCGCCAGTGTCGATCGCTTTCTGGCCGCCTATAAGGTCCCGGCCAACCAGGACGCTGCGTTCGTGAAAGTCTATCGAGGCCTGTACAAGGTTCATTATCCCCTGGCCCGCAGCGACCGCCAGCGCCTGGAAAAACTGCGCCCGGTGCTGCAGCGCCATGCGCGGGAGCAAAAGATGGACTGGCTCAACCTGGCCGCATTGGCGTTCAAGGAATCCCAGCTCAACCCTGCCGCCAAGGGTGCCAGCGGCGCCACCGGGTTGTTGCAGATCACCCCGGCGGCGGCGCGGCGGGTCGGCGTGGGCAATATTCAGGAGGTGGACAACAATGTGCAGGCGGGCGCCAGGTATCTTGCGTTGATTCGCCGCAAGTTCTTCTCCAGCCCCAAACTCAATGAGCGTGAGCGCATGGCCTTTACCCTGGCCGCCTACAACATGGGCCCGGAGCGGGTTCAGGCAATGCGCGCCGAGGCGCGAAAGCGCGGCCTGAACCCCAACCAGTGGTTCTTCCAGACCGAGCGCATCGCCATGGAGCAGGTGGGCATGGGCGCGGTGAGCTATGTTAACAGTGTGAATAAATACTACCTGGCATTCGACCGGGAGCGAGACTCGCTGGAGCCTCAGACGCGGAAGGTTGCCTCTTTGAAGTGATCGTATCCTTCGATATTTCAAAGCGGTTTTTTGCGATTTTATAATCCATCAATCCGATTATCATGGCGACCATCACTTCCGCACTGAACTCAAAGGATTGCAGCATGAACACACTCGTCCAACGCGTCATGGCCACCCGCGCCGGTTTCGGCATCACCGCGCTGCGTGTGCTGGTAGGCATCATCTTCGCCGCCCACGGCTCGCAGAAGCTGTTCGGCCTGTTTGGCGGCGGCGGCCTGGCGGGCACCGCCCAATACATGGAAAGCCTGGGGTTGCACCCCGGCACACTGATGGCGCTGTTGTCCGGCAGTGCCGAGTTCTTCGGTGGGGTGGCATTGATCGTCGGTTTGCTGGTACGGCCTGCCGCAGTGGTGCTGATTGCCACGCTGGTGGTGGCGATCTTCTCCGTGCATATCCATAACGGTCTGTTCATGGCCAACAACGGCTACGAGTTCGCCTTGGCGCTGCTGGGTGGCGCAGTGGCGGTGTTGATTGAAGGTGCTGGTCCGGCTTCGGTGGATCGCGCCATCACCCGTCGCTAAGCACGTGTGAACGCGGCTCCGCTTTGGTGTAACCTGCCGCCCACCCCTTCGGTGGGCGCGTCAGGAGAATGTTTTGGCTACCAGTATCATCACCCGTGAAGGTCACGAGGCGCTCAAGAGCGAACTCGATCACCTGTGGCGCGTATACCGTCCCGAAATCACCCAGAAGGTGACCTGGGCGGCCTCCTTGGGCGACCGCAGCGAGAACGCCGACTACCAATACAACAAAAAGCTGCTGCGCGAGATCGATCGACGCATACGCTACCTGCGCAAGCGCCTGGAAGACATTCAGGTGGTGGACTATGCCCCCGAACAGGAAGGCAAGGTGTTCTTCGGTGCCTGGGTCGAGATCGAGAACGATCAGGGCGATACCAAGAAATTCCGTATCGTGGGCTACGACGAGATCTACGGACGCCTGGACTACATCTCCATCGATGCACCCATGGCCAGAGCCTTGCTGAAAAAGGAGGAGGGTGACGAAGTGGTGGTGCAGACGCCTCAGGGCGAGGCGTTGTGGTACATCAATTCGATCAGCTACCCCTCCACCTTAGCGGTGCGGACTAGCCAGCCGTCTGGTTCTTGAGATGACCGAAGCTTGACGGTTTGCGCGAGCGCTCCGGCAGCGTCAGGCTGCCTTGCTCGACCTTGCGCACCAGATACTGGTAGGTCTGCAGTGCCTGCGACCACATGTGCTCGCCGATCGCCAAGGCATCGTATCGGGCCGAGTTGTCGGCACTCTGGGCGAACTGCGGCAGGGGCGCGATCTGGGTGTGGTAATCGCATGCATAGAACAGCGGAAAGGAATAGCGCTCCTGCGCGACCTTGCGCACTCGGTGAGCGGTGGCGACGAACGCGCCCGCGGTCATGACCTCGAGCATGTCGCCGATGTTGACCACGAAAGCTTCTTCCAGCGGTGGGGCGTCGATCCAGCTGCCATTGTCGTTCATGACTTCCAGACCGGGCTGATCCGCCAGAAGGATGGTGAAGCACTCGTAGTCGGTATGCGCGCCGATTCCGGGGGCATCGTGGGCCTGGCTGTCGAACGGGTAGTGGATCAGCCGTAGCTTGGACGGTGGGCACGTCACGAACGCCGCGAAATAATCTTCGGGCAGACCCAGTGCCAGGGCAAAGCCGGTGAACAATTTGCTGCCCAGTGCGAACACGGCGCGGTAATAGGCGCTGACGCGAGGCTCGAAGCCTGCCAGGGGCGGCCAGTCGTTGCTGCCAATCAACGGCGTACCTGCCAGCACCAGCGGGTGGTCGGCGGGGGCCGGAAAGCCGACGTCGAATGCTTCCTTGTGATCGGGCCTGGCATTTTTGGAATACACCTCTTCGCCTTCGGGCACATAGCCCTTGTGCGTTTTCGATGTGCCGATGTAGTAGTCCATCTTGCTCGCCATGTCCTGGGCGAAGAAATCCCTGGCCGCCTCCCGCAGATCGTGGATCAGCCTGGGGTCGATGTCGTGGCCCTTGATGTACAGAAAGCCGACATCGCTGGCTGCCTGCCCCAGCTCGGTGGCGACCTTCATGCGCTCGGCGAGATCATCGCTGTACAGGCCGCGGATATCGACGACGGGAATGCGGGTAAAAGGCTTTGCGGTCATGACGGGCACCTGAAGCTAGTTCGAGTCGATGAAGTGAGCGAAATGGGCACGCTCGGTGGCGCCCATCCAGCTGTTGATCTGCCACAGGTCACCCACCGGTTCATTGCTGAACGGCGCGTGGTGCAGGTAGCCATCCGGGCCGAACTCGGGGGTCAAGGTGGTGCGCGAGTAGCCTCGGGCCTTTTGCGAAGCCCAGACCTGTTCCCAGTGATGCTGATGGAAGCGTAGCGCGGCCGCGTACTCCGGGGCTGCGGGGTGTGGAACTTGCGGGCCCTGGTCGTAGCCCACCCTGGCCTGGATGTGATGGACCCGGGAAATGAAGTCGCTCAAATCGTCGGTGGGGTGGTCCAGCAGACGTTCGCAGACCACAACCCAGTGACTGATGTCAGTGGTGAACGCCAACTGCGGAACCTGCCGGGCGATCTCCAGCGTGACCCACGGCGAATACAGCGAGCGCGACCTGTGGGTTTCGAAGCTGCACAGATGACCGCTGTGGTGGGCAACCTCCAGAGCGCGGGAAAAGAAGTCGACCTGTTGTTGCAGGGGCCAGCGATCATTGCCCGCCAGCACATTGATGAAGCCGGGTTCGAACGGGTCTGCCCAGCCCAGCTTCCTGCGCAGGTCCTCCAGGTGAGCATCCGGGCTTGCACTCTGATCGGGCAGTACGTCGTAGGCGGTGAATAAAATGGGGATGTAGGGCACCTGCTCGCTGGCCAACAGGCGCGCGGCATTGGCGCGCGCTTCGGGCGTGGCCGGGAGCCTGGCCTCCACGCCATCGAAGCCATGCGCCCGCAGTTCCTGGATGGCGGTCCGCCAATCGCCCTGGTAGCCCCACAACGTACGAAAGATCTCGAGCTCCATCACGCTTTCCTTTGGACGCACTGATGTCGAGAGCCTGCAAGCGGTGTGCCGGATGGGGTCGCCCTGTAAAGCGCGTGGCCGGGCGTGTCTAAAGGAAAGGGCTTTTGTATGGCAGGGTGCAAATGCGTGCGGTTGACAGTGCGCCGGGTGATTCACTAGGATTGCCGCTCATGCGCCGATTTAGACAGCTACTTGCGGGGCGCCTGGGGGTGTTCATACGCCTTCGAAATACCGCTAAAGCGCTGGTTCGGTGACGCCTCCCACTGAAGCCCAGCTCTTCTGACATGAAGCGGGTGAGGCTGAGAACACCATCATGAGTTGCCCACGCCCCATCGTATGCCTTGCGCCGATTCCGGCGAGTCCTGCACTGCGTCATCCTCGAATTCTTCTGCTGGGTCATCATCAGCCGACCCTGTTGCGCTGCCTTGACGGCTGGCCGCGGCGGGGCGGAAGGGCCACCGCTTTTGTCGCTCGGTTCATTGCCGAGCCGTCGGCGTTGGCGGGTTTGGCGGATGACAGTTTTGAGCTGGCGGTGATCCAGGCACCGCGAGGGGCCGATGTCGCGGCGGTGATCGGGCACGTGGTCCGCGTGGCGCGCCAAGGCCTAATCACCGTAGCAGCGGCGTAAGCCGCGTCCGCCGTTTAACAATTAACCTTAATGACCTTCGCGCCCCCGGAAGCCGCTCACGCCGCCGCGCCGGGGAAACCCTTACCCTTCCCGCAATACAGCCAACGGACTGGCGTTCAGGGCCCGCCGCGTTCCGAACACACCGGCACCCCCCACCAGCAGCGCCCCGATCACTGGCAGACACAGCAGCCACGGATGCGGACTCCACGTCAGGTCGAATGCATACCGATACAGCACCAGGCTCACCAACTCGGTCCCCAGCGCCGCCAGCAGCCCACTGGCGGCACCCAGCAAGCCGAACTCGATACGCCGCGATTTGATCAGCAGACGCCGCTCGGCTCCCAGCGCGCGCAGCAGCGCGCCCTGACGAATGCGTTCGTCCAGCGTCGCCTGCAGGCCGGAGAACAGCACCGCCATGCCAGCGGCGAGCACGAACAGCAGCACGTATTCCACCGCCAGCGTCACCTGGGCCAGAATGCTGCGCAGCTGTTCCAGCAGCGCCTCGACCTGCAGGATGGTCACTGCCGGAAACGCCCGGGACAGTTCCACGACCTGGGCGTCATGGCCGGGCGCGAGGTAGAAGCTGGTCAGGTAGGTGGTCGGCAAATCCTGCAGGGTGCCGGGTTGGAAGATCATGAAGAAGTTGGGCTGGAAATTGTTCCAGTCCACCGTGCGCAAGCTGGTCACCACCGCATCGCGGTTCGAGCCGCCGATGTTGAAGGTCAGGCGGTCACCCAATTTCAGCTTCAGGCTTTTGGCCACTTCTTCTTCCACCGACACGCCCGGGACGTCCGAAGTCTGCTCGCCGGTCCACCATTGCCCGGCCGTGATGCGGTTGCCGTTGGGCAGGTCGGCGGCCCATGTCAGGCTCAGATCGCGCTGCACGGCGCGCTCACCGCGCGAGTCTTTGTCGACCAGCTCGCTAACCGGTTCGTCATTGATATCCACCAGACGCCCTGGCATGACCGGGTATAGCGGCGCGGCGCGGGCGCTGGCATCCTGCAGATGCTGGGCGAAGGCGTCACGCTCGGCGGGCAGGATATTCAGGGCGAAGTAATTGGGAGCGTCCTTGGGCAACTGGTTTTGCCAGTTGTCCAGCAGCTCGCCGCGGAGCAAGGCAATCAGAGCCATGGCCAGCAGTATCAGGCCGAAGGCCAGCGCCTGACCGGCCGCTGCCAGTGGATGGCGCAGCAGCTGTCCCAGGCCCAGTCGCCAGGGCAATGTGGAGCGCGCCAGCAGCCGGCGCAGGCTTTGCAGGCCCAGCAGCAGCACGCCGCCCAATACCAGCGCGGCCACCAGCCCACCGGCCAGAAGGGCGAAGGTCAGCACTAGGTCCAGGCTCAGTCGCCACATGATCAAACCCAGCGCCAGCAGCGCGGTGCCGTACACCAGCCAGGTGCTCGGCGGCACGGGCAACAGGTCGCGACGCAATACTCGCAGCGGTGGCACGCTGCCCAGCGCCGCGAGCGGCGGCAAGGCGAATCCAGCCAGGGCCACCAGGCCGGTGCCGACGCCCGCGACCGCGGGCATCAGGCCTCCATGGGGGATCACGGTTGGCAGCAGACCTTCCAGCATCTGGAACAGCACCAATTGTGCGAGCCAGCCGATCAAGGCACCACTCAGACACGCGAGCACACCCAGCAGGGCCAGCTGCACACAGAACATCAGTAGCACCTCGCGGCGCGACAGGCCCAGGCAGCGCAGCAGTGCACTGGCGTCGAAACGGCGGGCGGCAAAGCGGCTGGCCGACAACGCCACCGCGACCCCGGCCAGCAGTACCGCCACCAGGCTGGCCATGTTCAGGTAACGTTCGGCCTTGCCCAGGGCGCCGCCGATCTGCTGGTTGCTGTCGCGAGCATCACGGATGCGCTGGTTGGGGTCCAGATTGGCTTCCAGCTGCTTCTGGTAGTCGGCCAGGGCACCTGGCTCGCCACGCCACAGTTCCCGGTAGGTGACCCGGCTGCCGGGTTGCACGACATTGGCGGCCTTGAGGTCTTCCAGGTTGATCATCACCCGCGGCGTCAGGCTGTAGAAGTTGCCGGCCCGGTCGGGCTCATAGGTCAGCACGCGGGCCAGGCGCAGGGTCTTGCTGCCCACGTCCACCGGGTCACCGACCTTGAGGTTCAAGGCCGCCAGCAGGCGCGACTCGGCCCAGGCTTCACCGGGTTTCGGCCCGCCCCCGGCGGTTTCCGCGCCGTAGGGTTCGCCGGCGCTTTTCAGCTCGCCACGCAAGGGATAGGCGTTGTCCACGGCTTTTACACTGGACAGCTGAATGCCATTGTCGGTGGCAATGACGCTGGCGAATTCGA
The DNA here is from genome assembly GCF_002379585.1 of Pseudomonas sp. UBA4194. Taxonomy (GTDB): domain Bacteria; phylum Pseudomonadota; class Gammaproteobacteria; order Pseudomonadales; family Pseudomonadaceae; genus Aquipseudomonas. Next base: position 39,564 of record NZ_DFUE01000089.1, on the reverse strand, counting down.
CGATCCGCGCATGGCTCAGGCCAGCTTGCAGCCCGGCATCGATCTGTTCCTGGCGGGCCTGGGTGCTGCCCTGCAGAATCAGGTCGGCGCCCAGAAACTCCGTGGCGCGCAGTTGCATGGCGCCGTTCAGGCGGGCGCCGAAATAGCCGATGGCGGTGCTGGCGGCCACGGCCACCAACAGGGCGAAGAACAGCACGCGCAACTCGCCGGCGCGGGCGTCGCGCAATAGCTGGCGGGCGGAGAGGGTGCACAGGCGCAGCAAGGGCAGACCGGCCATCAGGGCTCCAGAGGCGCGACGAGGCGCCCGGCATCAAGGCGGATCTGGCGGTGGCAGCGGTGCGCCAGGCGTTCATCGTGGGTCACCAATACCAGCGTGGTACCCCGTTCCTTGTTCAGTTCGAACAACAGATCGCTGATGCGCTCACCAGTGTGGCTGTCGAGGTTGCCGGTGGGCTCGTCGGCGAACAGCACGTCTGGCTCGGCGGCGAAGGCCCGCGCAATGGCAACCCGTTGTTGCTCGCCGCCAGACAGCTGGCGCGGCGAATGACTCAAGCGTTGGCCCAGGCCCACCCGCTCCAGCAGGTTGCGGGCATGCTCGCGGGCATCCCGGCGTCCGTCGAGCTCCAGCGGCAGCATGACGTTTCCCAGGGCGTTGAGGCTGTCGAGCAACTGGAACGACTGGAACACGAAGCCGACATGCTCGGCCCGCACCCGGGCCCGCTGGTCCTCGTCCAGCCCGCCAAGATCCTGGCCGGCGAGCGTGACGCTGCCCGCACTGGGCAGATCCAGGCCGGCCAGCAGGCCCAGCAGCGTGGACTTGCCGGAGCCCGATGCGCCGACGATGGCCAGGCTGTCACCTTTCAACAATTCAAGGGAGAGTTCGTGCAGGATGGTCAGTTCACCTTCCGCGCTGGTGACCACTTTGCTAAGGTTCCGCGCTGTGAGAATGCTTGCGCCCATGGAGAGTCCGATGCGAATGTGGTTGATAGGTGCTGGCCTTGGCCTGATGTTGGCGGCCCAGAATGCAGCAGCCGGCACGGTGCTGATCGTTGGCGATAGTATCAGTGCGGCTTTCGGGCTGGATACCCGTGCCGGGTGGGTGTCGTTGCTTGAGCAGCGGCTTGAACGCGAGGGTTTCAAGGACGAGGTGGTCAATGCCTCCATTACCGGCGACACCTCGGCAAACGGCTCCGCGCGGCTGGCGCCGCTGCTTGCCGAGCATAAGCCGGCGCTGGTTATCCTCGAATTGGGCGGCAACGATGGGCTGCGCGGAATGCCGCCCGCGCAATTGCAACAGAATCTTGCATCGATGATCGACCGTTCCCAGGCGGCGGGGGCCAAGGTCCTGCTGCTGGGCATGCAGCTGCCACCTAACTATGGTGCGCGCTACACCAAGGCGTTTGCCGATGTGTATCCGCAACTGGCGCAGCAGAAGAAGGTACCTCTGGTGCCGTTCTTTCTGGAGGGTGTAGGCGGGGTGCCTACGCTGATGCAGGCCGATGGCATTCATCCGGCCGCCAATGCGCAGGGCAAGTTGCTGGAAAATGTCTGGCCGGCACTGAAACCGCTGCTTTGACGCTTTTCTACAGACGGGCTTTCGGCTAATGTGGCGCCCCCTGTTTGGAGCCCCCGATGCCGCGTCCCGCCTGGTCCCTGTTTGCCTATCAATTGATCGAGCCTGACGAGCAGCTCGATCTGTTCGCCTGCCAGGAAAGCCGGGTGCATCTGGTCGCGCGTCAGTTGGAGCTGGGTGGCTCGGTCGACCGCACCCTCTGCGGCACCTTGTTGCCCGCGCAACCGCGGTGGTTGGGCGTGCACAAGCAGATCTTTCGTGATCAGCGCCTGTGCAAGTTGTGCCGCGCCATCCTCTTCGCCCAGCGCAAGGGCACCCGCCCAGTGTGGCCCGAGCTGCAATCGATTCCCTGAGCTTGGGCTGCGACGTCGGGCCGCGAGCAGCGCCTGCCCGGCGTTGCTACACCTGATGGGGAAGTGCGCGTACAATCGGCGCCTATCCCGTTCAGTTTCACGAAGGATTTCCCGGATGTTGCCCAGCCTTTCCGTCTTCACTCGCTGTCTGTCACTGGCGGCCGTCTTTGCGACGGGTCCGGCCATGGCGCTGGAGTTTGCGCTGCCACCGCCCGGTGAGGACATCATCGGCCAGGTGCAGACGCTCACCGCCAAGTACGAAGACACCTTCGCCGACATCGCCACAGCCAATGACCTGGGTTATCTGGAAATGGTCGCGGCCAACCCGGGGGTCGATCCCTGGCTGCCGGGTGCAGGCACGGAAATCGTGTTGCCCACGCGTTTCATTCTGCCGCCGGGCCCTCGCGAAGGCATTGTGATCAACCTGGCCGAGTATCGGATGTACTACTTCCCCAAGGGGCAGAATGTGGTGCGCACCTACCCATTGGGTATCGGTCGTGAAGGCTGGGGTTCGCCGATCGCAGTGACCAAGGTCGTGGCCAAGACGCCAAACCCGACCTGGACACCGCCGGCATCGATCAAAGCCGAACATGCCGCTGATGGCGACCCGCTGCCCAATGTGGTGCCGGCGGGCCCCGACAACCCGCTGGGGCCGTTCAAGTTCACCCTGGGGTTGCCGGGCTATCTGATTCACGGCTCGAACAAGCAGTTCGGGATCGGCATGCGTACCAGTCACGGGTGCTTCCGCATGTACAACAACAACGTGCTGGAGCTGGCCACCATGGTGCCCGTGGGAACCTCGGTGCGCATCCTCAATGAACCGTACAAATTCGGTGTGAGCGGCGGCAAGGTGTATCTCGAAGCCCATACGCCGCTGGACAACGAAGGCGATCCGGTGGCGGTCGACAAGCACACCGCTGTCATCAATGCGCTGCTCAAGCGCCAGGATCTGGCTAACAACCTGCAGATGAACTGGGACATGGTGCGTGACGTGGTGGCCGCCGAAGACGGCCTGCCGGTAGAAATCGCGGTGCCCAACGCACCGATGGTTTCCACGGCTCCGGCGGGCCTGCAGCAGCACTGATCGGCCTGGCAGGCGCCCATAAAAAAACCGACCCATGTGAATGGGTCGGTTTTTTTTTAACAGTCCCGAAAGACTATTACTTGCGGCTAGCCTTTTCGAGCATGCGCAGAGCGCGCTCGTTGGCTTCGTCGGCAGTCTGCTGAGCTTTCTGCGCGGCGGCCAGTGCTTCGTCGGCTTTGCGATAGGCTTCGTCAGCACGGGCTTGCGAACGAGCTGCTGCGTCTTCAGTTGCAGTCAGACGAGCTTCGGTTTCTTTGGATGCGCTGCTGCAACCGGTAGCCAGAACTGCGGCCAGGGCCAGAGCAGAGAATTTCAGAACGTTGTTCATCGTGTTCCCCTTCAAAGGACTTTCTATTTTAGTAGCCATCTCTCATGAATGAGAAACTAGCCGGCGTACATACTACCCATTACTTGTAGTAAGTAAACTGACGTTATGCAAGAAGCTTGAAAAAAACCAGCGGTCTAGACCGGCCCTGCGGCTGCCGTACTGCGCTCTGAAAAGTATTTGTCACGCAGACAGGGGTGGGCCTGCAGCCTGATCGGCCGAAGCGCGAAGTTCCAGTTTGTGCTGAACTAATACTGACTCGAAGTGTCACGCCACTTATTGGGCAACAGCGCGGCATGATGGCAGTGTAGGCGCCAATCGGAACAGCTTACGTCCAAATCAGCCGGCTTTTGGGGAGCGGTCGAGCAATCTCGGCGCCAGCGCCTATTCTTTATAGCGGACTGCGTTGATACACAATGGCGTTGCTGTTTCGCCTGTCGAAGTCATCATAGACTAGCGCAGTGGTTCCTTCGCCGTACAAACAACGGTAAGGTAGAGGTCATAATCCAAGACCCGCGAGGAGCTGCGATGAGCGAGGCGTTGTTGATCCACCACGACCAGGCCGGTCACCAGTTCGAAACCAATGTGGACGGCCATCGCGCCTACCTGACCTACATGGATCTGGGCAAGCAGACGCTGGACATCTACCGCACCTTCGTGCCCAACGCATTGCGCGGCCGCGGGATCGCTGCGGCACTCACCGAACAGGCGCTGGCCTATGCCGAGAGTCAGGGCTACACGGTGATTCCGTCATGCTCCTATGTGGAGCGCTATATGGAGCGGCATCAGCGGCGTGCCGCGAAGCTCTAGCGTCCGGTGCGAAGGGGCCCTCACCCCGGTTCCGGGGAGAGGGCGCTACTTCAGCGTGCCCGCTTGGGCAACACATCCTTGAGCTTGGCGTGCATGCTGCGCAGCGTTTTCTCGGTGCTCGTCCAGTCGATGCATGCATCGGTGATCGACACGCCGTACTGCAAGTCGGCCAGGTCTTTTGGAATCGACTGACAACCCCAGTTCAGGTGGCTTTCGACCATCAGGCCGATGATCGAGTTGTTGCCTTCCAGAATCTGATTGGCCACGTTCTCCATCACCAGGGGCTGCAGGGCAGGGTCCTTGTTGGAGTTGGCGTGGCTGCAGTCGACCATGATGTTGGCCTTGACCTTGGCTTTGTCCAGCGCCTGCTCGCACAGCGCCACCGAGACCGAGTCATAGTTGGGCTTGCCGTTGCCACCGCGCAGCACCACATGGCCATAGGCGTTGCCTTTGGTGGTGACGATCGAGACCCCGCCTTCCTGGTTGATGCCCAGGAAACGGTGAGGGCTTGAAACCGACTGCAGGGCGTTGATGGCGACGGTCAGGCCGCCGTCGGTGCCATTCTTGAAACCGACCGCCGAAGAAAGACCGGAAGCCATTTCCCGGTGAGTCTGGGATTCGGTGGTACGCGCGCCAATGGCCGACCAGCTGATCAGATCCTGCAGGTATTGCGGCGAGATCGGGTCCAGCGCTTCGGTCGCCGTCGGCAGGCCCATTTCGGCCAGGTCCAGTAACAGCTGGCGACCGATGTGCAGGCCATCCTGAATCTTGAAGGAGTCATCCAGGTAAGGGTCGTTGATCAGACCTTTCCAGCCCACGGTGGTACGCGGTTTCTCGAAATACACGCGCATTACCAGGTACAGCGTGTCACTGACCTCGGCAGCCAGTGCCTTGAGGCGCTCGGCGTACTCGTGGGCAGCCTTTATGTCGTGGATCGAGCAAGGCCCGATCACCACGAACAGACGGTGGTCCTTGCCATCCAGAATGTTGCGTACCACTTCCCGGCCTTGGGTCACGGTCTTGTGGGCAGCAGGGCTCAGCGGAATCTCTTTCTTGAGCTGGGCCGGAGTGATCAGGGTTTCGTTGGAAGCGACGTTAAGGTCGTCGATCGGTAAATCAGCCATCGTGTTACTCGTCAGGTCACGGGTGCCGGCCGCCAGCGAACCCCGCGCGACGGTGCACAGCATGATTATGAGCGGCGGGGAGCGGAACCTTATCGCGTTAGGGCGTTGGGAGACAATGGGTTTATGGCCGCAAACAGGGGCCGGCACGCTGATGGCTAGCTGCTATGTTTACAGAAGTCTCGGTAACAAAAGGAAATTATCGACACTGAATTGCGACACGGTTGGCGCTGCTAAGCTCAATCTTGACCTGCCGCGTTGGCAGCTTCGGAGGTCCGCATGATCCGTTCCATGCTGTACGCCACTGATCTGGGTCTTTATTCACCCTATGTCATGCAGCACGCCCTGGCGCTGGCAAGGAGCTTCAACGCCGAGCTGTATGTCATCCATGCCGTCGAACCCATGGGCCTGTTCGCCGAGTCGGTGCTGCAAAGCTACCTGGATGAGAGCGCCCTCGACCAATTGCACAGCCAGGGGCTGAATACGGTCATGGCCGGCATCGAGGACAAGGTGCTGGACAGTTTTCGCGACGATCTCGGCGACGGCGAGCAGGACCTTGCCCTGATTCGAGCCGTGCGCGTGGTGCAGGGCGATCCTGCCGAAGTCATTCTCGACCAGGCCCAGCGCCTGTCGGTCGATCTGTTGGTGCTCGGCAGTCACAGCCACGGTTCCAGCGCCGACATTCCCCTGGGTCGAACAGCGGCCCGGGTGCTGCAACTGGCCGCAGTGCCGGTGTATATGGTTCCCCTCACCGACCACAAGGGTCGGCCGAAACCCTGACTCTGCGATCTCTGGTTACTTTTCCTACACAGAATTATAAAAAGTTCTAGATTTATTGTTATTACCTTTAATATAGTTATAACAATTCGCCGATGACTGGCCGTCTTCCTGCTGTGAGGGACACCTATGAAGCTTCAACAACTGCGCTATATCTGGGAAGTCGCGCACCACGACCTCAACGTTTCCGCGACAGCGCAGAGCCTTTACACCTCTCAGCCAGGGATCAGCAAGCAGATCCGCCTGCTCGAAGACGAGCTGGGCGTCGAAGTGTTCGCCCGCAGCGGCAAGCACCTCACTCGCGTCACTCCAGCCGGTGAGCGGATCATCACCACGGCAGGGGAGATCCTGCGCAAGGTCGAAAGCATCAAGCAGATTGCCCAGGAGTTCTCCAACGAGAAAAAGGGCACATTGTCCATCGCCACCACCCACACCCAGGCGCGTTATGCCTTGCCGCCGGTGATCAGCAACTTCATCAAACAGTACCCCGACGTGGCCCTGCACATGCACCAGGGCTCGCCAATGCAGATCGCTGAAATGGCTGCCGACGGTACGGTGGATTTCGCCATTGCCACCGAGGCCCTGGAGCTGTTCGGCGATCTGATCATGATGCCGTGCTACCGCTGGAACCGCTGCATCGCCGTGCCCCAGGGGCATCCACTGACCAAGATCCCGAAGCTGACCCTCGAAGCCTTGGCCGAATACCCGATCGTGACTTATGTATTTGGCTTCACCGGGCGATCCAAGCTGGACGAGGCGTTCTCGCGCCGCGGCCTGGCGCCCAAGGTGGTGTTCACCGCCGCCGACGCCGACGTGATCAAGACTTACGTGCGCCTGGGACTGGGCGTTGGCATCGTCGCCAAGATGGCGGTGGACGCCAAGCTCGACAACGATCTGGTGGTGATCGACGCCGACCATCTGTTCGAGTCGAGCGTGACCAAGATCGGCTTCCGCCGTGGGACATTCCTGCGTGGCTTCATGTGCGACTTCATCGAGAAATTCGCCCCGCACCTGACGCGCGAGGTCATGGCCAAGGCGATCCAGTGTCACAACAAGCAGGAGCTGGAAGCGCTGTTCGAAGGGGTCGAGCTACCGGTGCATTGACAGATACTCCGGGGGGCTTTGGGGTGTGGGCTGTTCACAAAACGCCCCCCCGCTAGGTCCCAGGCCTCATCCCTTCCCGATCAAGTTCCCCGCGTGCAATCCGCATTCCTTCTGCGTCGCCTCTTCCCACCACCAGCGCCCTTCGCGCTCATGCTGGTTGGGTAGCACGGGCCGCGTGCACGGTTCACAACCGATGCTGATGAAACCACGCTCGTGAAGGCTGTTGTACGGCAGCTCCAGCATGCGAATGTAGCCCCAGATCTCTTCGCTGGTCATCTGCGCGAGCGGGTTGAACTTGTACAGGGTTCGCTCAGGCGTGGAAAACGCGCCGTCCACTTCCAGCGCGGCCACCTGGCTGCGGGTGCCGGGGCTCTGGTCGCGGCGCTGGCCGGTGGCCCAGGCGCTTACGCCTGACAGTTTGCGCCGCAGTGGCTCGATCTTGCGGATACCGCAGCATTCGCCGTGGCCGTCGCGGTAAAAGCTGAACAAGCCCTTTTCCTTGACGAAGGGTTCGAGCTTGCTGTTGTCCGGTGAAATCAGCTCGATCTGGATCTTGTAGTGCTCCCGAACCTGATCGATGAAGCGATAGGTTTCCGGGTGCAGGCGCCCGGTGTCCAGGCTGAACACCTTGACGTTCTTGTTCAGTTTCCAGGCCATGTCCACCAGCACCACGTCTTCTGCACCGCTGAAGGATATCCAGAGGTCATCGCCAAAGTGCGCGAAGGCTAGCTTGAGAATGTCCTGGGCGGACTTGTTCGCGTAGGTCGCCGCGAGTTCAGCGACGTCGAAAGGTTGGCTCATCAGGCGGCTTCCTGGTCAAAGTGGCGCTTTGGCGCTCATAGGTGGGCAATGGTAACAAAAAGTGCCAGGCAATATGGCGCTGGCGCCCCCGCTACAAGGCTGCAAGGGTATCCATCAGCACCTTGACCTTGAAGATCGACTCTTCATGCTCGGCCTGCCACTGGGAGTCGGCCACGATCGCGCCACCGCCCCAGCAGCTCACTTGATCATCCTTGACCAGCAGGGTACGGATGGCGATCGAGCTGTCCATGCGGCCGCGCACATCCACATACAGCAACGAGCCGCAGTAGATGGACCGCTGGGTAGGCTCGACTTCGTCGATGATCTGCATCGAGCGGATTTTCGGCGCGCCGGTGATCGAGCCGCCGGGAAAGCTGCTGGCGATCAGGTCCAGGCAGTCTTTGCCGATGTCCAGCTCGCCAGTCACTGCGCTGACCAGATGGTGCACGTTAGGGTAGCTTTCCAGGGCGAACAGCTCCGGTACCCGTACTGAACCGATGCGGCAACTTCGACCCAGGTCATTGCGCAGCAGATCGACGATCATCAGGTTTTCCGAGCGGTCTTTGGCGCTGGACAGCAACGCCTGGGCGTTGGCGGCGTCCCTTGCCGGGTCGGTACTGCGTGGGCGTGTGCCCTTGATCGGTCGGGTTTCTACCTGCCCGTCGCTGACCTGAATGAAGCGTTCCGGAGAAAAGCTCAAGATGGCACCGCCATCGGCCAGTGCCACATAGCCTGAAAACGGCGTCGAGCATGCCGCGCGCACGGCTTGGTAGGCCGTCCACGGATCACCCTCGCAGGTTGCCCGGAAACGCTGGGTCAAGTTGACCTGGTAGCAGTCCCCGGCCTGAATGTACTGCTGGATGCGTTCGAAGGCCGCGCGGTACTGGGCTGGGGTCTGGTCGGCAGCCATAGGCGTCTTGAGCTTGAAGATGTTCGGTACGTCCTCGACCGTCGCGCTGAACAGGTCTATCAGGCGCTGGCGCTGCGACGTTTCCAGGCAGGGGTGAAACATCAGCTGGCTGGTCTGGCGCTGGTGATCGCTGATCAGTGCCCATGCGTACAGGCCCAGGCTCGCGTCGGGCACGTGCAGGTCGTCGACGTTGGGCTCGGGCAGCCGTTCCAGGCGCCGACCGAAATCGTAACCAAGGTAACCGATCAATCCTCCCGCGAACGGCAGTTCGCAATCGGCCGGCAGTTGCGCCGCGCCCAGGCGGGCGAGGGCAGTGCGGGCCCGCTGCAGGTACGCTTCGCCGGTATCGGCAGCGGCACTACGGAAAGTGTCCAGCGGCCAGGCACTCATCAGGTCGAAACGCCCGCGCTCGGCGATGGGTCGGGCGCTGTCCAGCAGGACTGCGCCGGGCGCGTGACGGATCGCGGCGAAATACCCGGTGGGATCGGCCAGGTAGGGCAGGGGGTGCAGCGTGCAGGTCGGCATGGGGAATCGGATGGCCAATGGCGGGGGAGCGATTGTAATGCAAGGACCGGTGGATGTGGTGGGGGTGTCGGCGACTACGCCACCGTGACCGGCACATGCCCGAACAGGCCCTGAGCAAAGCGCATCCGCTCCTCGGCCGTTTCCACCAAACCCTCGGCGGCCAATGCTTCCAGGTGTTTTTCCACGGCTTGAGTGCGCAGGGTCAGTCCGCAGTCGTTGGCGATCTGGATGTTGAGGCCAGGCCGTGCGTTGAGCTCCAGGATCAACGGTCCCTTCTCCTGATCCAGCACCATGTCCACGCCAATGTAGCCCAGGCCGCAGAGCTCGTAGCAACCGGCAGCCAGGCGCATGAATCCGTCCCAATTGGGCAGTTGCACGCCGTCTACGGCATTGGTGGTGTCAGGGTGCTTGCTGATGATGTTGTTCAGCCAGGTGCCGCGCAGGGTGACGCCGGTGGCCAGGTCCACGCCGACGCCGATGGCGCCCTGGTGCAGGTTGGCCTTGCCCCCGGACTGGCGCGTCGGCAGGCGCAGCATGGCCATGACCGGATAGCCCATCAGCACGATGATGCGAATGTCCGGTACGCCTTCGTAGCTGATGCTTTTGAAGATCTGGTCGGGAATCACCCGGTATTCGATCAGCGCCCGGTCGCGGTGCCCGCCCAGGGAATAGAGGCCGGTGAGGATGCTGGAAATCTGATGCTCGATGTCTTCGCGGCTGATGATCTTGCCGGACACCGTGCGAAATCGCTCCTCGAACCGATCCGCCACCACCAGAATACCGTCGCCGCCAGCGCCTTGCGCGGGTTTGATCACGAAGTCGCTGCGTGCGCCGATGATCTCGTCGAGTTTGTCGATCTCTTTCTCGGTGGAGATCACCCCGAACATTTCCGGCACATGGATGCCGGCGGCGATGGCCCGTTCCTTGGTGATGATCTTGTCATCGACGATGGGGTAGAGGCTGCGTCGGTTGTACTTGAGCACATAGTCGGCGTTGCGCCGATTGATGCCCATGATGCCGCGGGCCTCGAGCGCCTTCCAGGTTTTCCAGAGGCCGAACATCAGGAGTCGGCCTGCTTGACGAAGGCCTTGAAGCGCATCAGCTCGGTCAGGCGGTAGCCGCGATAGCGACCCATGGCCAGCATGAAGCCCACCAGGATCAGCAGGATCGCCGGGAAGGTAAAGACGAAGTACACCAACTCCGGCACGCTCATCAGCAAGTGCGCCAGGGAGGCCGCGAACAGGGTACCGATGGCGACTTTCATGGCATGGCCGCCGCCGCGCTCTTCCCAGGTGATGGACAGTCGCTCGATGGTCATGGTCAGGATCACCATCGGGAACAGCGCCACCGACAGTCCGCGTTCCAGCCCCAGCTTGTGGCTGAACAGGCTGATCGCGGCGATCAGCACCACCACGAACGTCAGCACCACCGACAGGCGCGGCAGCATCTGCAATTTCAGGTGCTCCAGGTAGGAGCGCAGGGACAGGCCCAGGGCGGTGATGACGGTGAACAGGATGATGCCGAAGCCCAATTGCGTTTCGCGAAAGGCCAGGGCGATCAATACCGGCGTGAAGGTGCCCAGGGTCTGGATGCCGATCAGGTTGCGCAGGATCAGAATCACCAGCACGCCGATGGGGATCATCACCATGATCATGAAGGTCTGCTGGGTCTGCAGCGGCAGGCCGTACAGGCTGTACTCCAGGAAATCGGCGTCGGTGTTTTCGTCGGTCAGCTTGGCCAGGCGGATGGCATTCATTTCGCTGTTGTTGAGGGTGAAGGTCACCGCCGCTTTCTTGCCGCCATCAACGGTGATCAGGCTTTCGTCGCCGGTCCACCACAGCAGGCGATCACTGGGCAGGCCCTGCTCGCCGGTGTCCGGGTTGAAATACAGCCAGTCATTGCCGTTGAAGCTGCGCAGCCACAACTCCGGGCTTTGTGGCTGGTCAGCCACCAGGCGCACGGTGTGCACCTTCTCCATGGGCACGTGGGCGATCGACAGCAACAGATCGATGATGCGCGCCTTGTGCACGGTCGAGGTGTCACCGGCCAGCAGCAGCTTGACGTTGTCGTCGGCCAGGTTGTTGACGCGCTTGATGGTTTCGCTGACAAAGGTCTCGACGTCCGCCGAGTGCTGGCGAATCGGCGCCAGCAATGCTTCGGCGGCAATCTTTTCCGGGCCTTCCACCGCCAGGCTGTCGCGGAAGATCGGACCTTTGATCTTGATTTTCTCGCCGCTGTAGCGTTTGGTCAGGACCAGTCGGTAGTACAGCGTCTGGTTGCCCGAGGCACGCCGCGCCGACCAGGTGACCTTGCGGTTGCCATCGATGCGGTTGACGCTGACGCCATAGTTGTTGGAAATGAAGCTCTCGTTGAGGCTGACATAGTCACGGCTCAATGGCGGCACGAACATCTGGATCTTGACCGGGTCCTTGGCGCTGGCGACGAACTCGACTTTGGCGTCGATATTCCACAGGTCGTCAGTCTCGTCTTCGGTCACCGGAATTCCCAGTACCAGGATCTGGTACGCAGTGATGGCGATCCCCAGCGTCACCAGCACGGCGATCAGGATTTTCAGGTGGAGGGTGAGCGAACGCATTCGGATTACTCTGCGGTGTTAGCGACAGTGGCGCAGGCAGGTTTGCCGGCAGCGTATTTGATACTGGGGTCGACCAGCGCATCGAAGCGCGTCAAGGCGTCGGAGCCGATCAACAGGGGATATTCGAACGCGCTGCGGTCGGTCAGGTTGACTTCCACCGTGCGCAGCGCCTGGCCCATGCACACATCGAGTTCGATCACAGGCCTTGAAGTGTAGTGCTTGCCTTCGTCGGGGTCGTAGTCGCCGGCGCGGCGCTTGATCTTGCTGACCCGTGCCAGTGGCCGTTCGATGGGGTGGGAGTGGGCGGCATCGATGGCCAGGTAGAACCGCACCCATGACTCGCCGTTGCGATTGAAGCGCTTGATGTCGCGAGCACTGAGCGAAGCGGTCTTGGCGCCGGTGTCGAGCTTGGCGGCGACCTCCAGGTCGATGTCCGCCAGCTGGGCGTACTCATTCAAGCCGTAGGTGGTCTTGTCGGCGGCCAGGCTCAGGCTGGGAACGAAGAGCAGGCCGAGCAGGCGGTGAAGGGGCTTGAGTGTCATGGAGTGTTGTTATGGGTACCGATAAAAGGCACAGCGGCAGGTAAGTAGCGCTGCGCGGGGCCTTGCATGAAAGCGCGGCATTCTAGCATGCTGTTTTATTGGCGCCAGCCGCACGCGGCAGGGGCGTGGGGTTGGATGGTTTTTGCGGGCAATAGTTCGCTGGTAGGCCATGGATGTGAGTTGTTTTTACTGACCCCATCGCGGGCAGAGCCCGCTCCCACAGGGTCCGGCACGCAGTGTGGGAGCGGGCTCTGCCCGCGATGCGGCCCGTACGGGCACCGCGCCCCTCACTGACACACCTTCACCTCCCACGCGCTCGTATGTGCCTGCAATGTCTGGATCACCAGATCGCTGAGCCCCGGTGGTGCCAGCAGCACCGCCAGGGTTTCCGGCCCGGTCACCGACAGATTCATCGGAAAGGTCAGGGCGCGGCCGGCGTTGGCACCTTGGCGGATGGCGTACTGGATGTGGTTGCGCTCGATAACCACCGGTTCCAGGATCAGCTCCTCCAGGGGGTGGTGATCACCATCGGTGACGGTGAGGTTGTTGCCGACGCTGACCTCGCCGACCAGATGCAGGCGCTCATCGATGGCAAAGGCGCTGATGATGCGACGCTGGCTGTGGGGCGAGCCTTTGTGAATCTGCAGCTGATTGACGATATTCACGCAGGCGTCGTCGGGTATGTCCTGGGTGACCACGCACGAGGGCCCGATGAACACGTTGTCGCCGACCCTGATCGGGCCTAGCACCTTCACCCCCGCGCCGATTTCCACGTTGTTGCCCAGGGTGGGATGACGCTTGCCGCCCGGGTTGTTGGCAATGCCCCTGGCGCCCAACGTCACCCCTCCCAGAATGTAGCAGTCATCGCCCAGGCGGCAGGTCTCGCCGATGACCGTGCCGTAGCCATGGTCCAGCACAAAGCGCTGGCCAATGATCGCGGCAGGATGGATCTCGGCACCCGACAGCAGCTTGCCGCGGTTGCTCAGCTTCTGCGCCATGGCCATGCGCTTGGGGCCAGGCAAGGCTTCAAGTCCCAACAGCAAATGGGCCAGGCGATAGAACAGCACGGCGTTGAACGCTGCATAGCAGGTCAGAATGACGTCCACCCGGCCCTTGGACGCCGGGTCGCGGGCGGCGTAGGCGAACAAGTCGCCCGTCAGACGTTCGCTTGCCTGGTCGATGACCGGGTCAACATGACGTTCCAGCATCGCCAATTCCGCGAGGCTCAAGGTCTGGCGCAGATGCTGATGCAGTTGATCCCGCAGTTGGGCGACATCGAGGAGACATTGCATGGTGAAATCCCGGTAGTGATCAATCGAAATAGGAGAGGTACGATTCCACGCCGTCGTAGACCATGGTCAGCACACAGGCATCCCTGGGCAGCTCGCCGGCCAGCTTGCTGATGGCGACGAAATTGGCCGCCGAGGAAATGCCGACGCTGATGCCCTCGTGCGCCATGATCTGGCGGGCCATGGCCAGGCATTCGTCCAGCGACACCTTGACCATGCCGTGCAGCACATCGGGATTCAGGTTGGCGGGAATCAGGCCGATCGACAGGCCCTGGATGCGATGGGGCGCGTGCTGGTTCTTGAACAGGTCGCACTCCTGCGGCTCGACACCGAACACCCGCAGCTGCGGCCACTGCGCACGCAGGGTTTCACCGATGCCGGTGATATGGCCGCCGGTACCGATGCCGCCAACGAAACATTCCACAGGGCGCTCGGCAAAGCTTTCGATGATCTCCAGGGCGGTGGTCAGGCGATGAGTCTGCGGGTTGGCCGGGTTGCGCTGCTGATTGAGCATCACGTAGGACGGGTTTTCCAAGGCCATTTCCATGGCCATCTCGCCATGGGAATTGTTGCCGCGGCGGCTGTTGGAGAGCACCACCTGGGCACCGAACAAGCGCAGCAGCTTCTGTTTTTCCGGACTGTAGTTGTCCGGGATCACCAGCAGCACCTTGTAGCCCAGGACGTTGGCGGCCATCGCCAGACCCATGCCGGTGTTGCCGCCGCTCGGTTCGAGAATGGTCTGCTGACTGCCGCGCACCAGAATGCCGCGGCGCTCGGCCTCCAGGATCATGCCCAGGGCGATGCGGGCCTTGTGACTGCCGCCCGGATTCAGCGACTCCAGCTTGGCGTGGATGCTCAGCCCAAGCTGCGCGGACAGCCATGGCAGACGTACCACGGGGGTGGCGCCGATGACATCCAGGATCGTGTCTTTGATCGCATAAGCAGTGGTCATGGTGGCGCCCTCAGTACAGCGGCATGTCGGGTTCGACTTCGCGAGCCCAGCCCTTCATGCCGCCCTGAAGCACGAAGGTATTGGTGAATCCGGCGCTCAGCAGCGTGTGCGCGGCCCGTTCGGCGCGGGTTCCGGCGTAGCAGATGACGTAGTGGGTATCGTCCTTGTCCAGCGTCGACAGGCGATCCTGCAGATGGTTGAGCGGGATGTTCAGCGCGCCGGGCAGCTTGCACACCTCCAGTTCGTTG
The DNA here is from genome assembly GCF_002379585.1 of Pseudomonas sp. UBA4194. GTDB lineage: Bacteria > Pseudomonadota > Gammaproteobacteria > Pseudomonadales > Pseudomonadaceae > Aquipseudomonas. The sequence continues at coordinate 24,554 of NZ_DFUE01000089.1, read as the reverse complement.
GCATCGCGCACGTCCAGCAACACGTGGCTGGCGGATGCTTGATCCAGCACCTGCTGCAGTTCCTTGGCGTGGATGTAGAAGTCGCTGGACAGCCCGGCGCCGGGCTGGTCCACGCACGCCTGCGCCGCCGGTGCCTGCAACGGCGCCTGGCGTGCCTGGGCCGAGCAGGAGGCACAGTTCTCGCGACGCTTGAAATTGACCTCGTTGAAAGTCATGGCCAGGGCATCGAAGCACAGCAGACGCCCCACCAGCGGTTGGCCGATGCCCATGATCACCTTGATGGCTTCAGTGGCCTGGATCATGCCAACCACACCCGGCAACACGCCGATCACGCCGCCGGAACTGCAATTGGGCGACAGCTCGGCTGGCGGCGCCTTGGGAAACAAGCAGCGGTAGCAGGGGCCGCCGTTGTGGTTGAGCACGCTCATCTGACCTTCGAAGCGATAGATGGCGCCGAAGATCAGCGGCTTCTCCAGGCGTACACAGGCATCGTTGACCACATAGCGGGTGGCAAAGTTATCGGTGCCGTCGATCACCAGGTCGTAGTCGTAGATCAGCGTCAGTGCGTTGTCGGCGGTGATCGCCGCGTTGTGCGTATTGATTTCGATGTGCGGGTTCAGATCGGTGAGCCGCTGCTTGGCCGAATTCACCTTGAGCATGCCGATGGTGCTGTTGCCATGCACGATCTGGCGCTGCAGGTTGCTGCTTTCTACCGTGTCGAAGTCCACCAGGCCCAGGGTGCCTACACCCGCCGCAGCCAGATACAGGCTGATGGGCGAGCCCAGGCCGCCGGTGCCGATGATCAGCACCCGAGCCTTCTTGAGGTTCAATTGGCCACTGCGGCCCACGCCGGGCAAGGTGATGTGACGCACGTAGCGGCGCACTTCATCATTGCTCAACGTGTCCATGTCGATGCCACCGGAAGTGGCCATCATCATCTGGATTCTGCTGTCACTCGGTAGCGGTTCATCGGGGGCGAACAATTCACCGGAGCAGATATATAGAAAGTGCTCCTTCAGATCATTGTTGTCGTAGAGCAAGTGGGCCGACAGCACCGGGTGGCGCAAGCAGACGTCTTCGACAACTTCCTGCAAGGTGGTCCCTTCACCTTCCAATTGGGCACTCTCCAACTTGGCGACGCGCACGAGCACGTCGGGAATCTGTAAGGTTTTCATCGGCAACTCCAAAGTGTGGCGTAACGGGATTAAGCAAACTCATCCAGGCAGATGAAGTCGTGACCGTCCCAGGCAAATAATTTCGCGCCCTGTGCGCGTCCGCTTCGCACATCGATCACCAGATGTTGAACCGGGTAAATGGGTTCGCCCATGTAAAGCGCGCGATGTTTGTCTTCCCGGCTGAAGTACGCTCCTACATCGGGGTGGGAGTGATAAATGATGTGCGCCGGGTTGGGGCTGGCGAAACTTTTGTTCAAAGCCACGGTGTCGGCAATGGACAGGGTGTAACCATTCTCCGCGGTGCGGCTATAAAGTTCGGGTTCACGCTGGTGTAACTGACCTTGAATGTTCACGCCCTGGTGAACATGGCCGTCGGCATGAATGAAACCACAGCATTCTTCCGGGTACAGCCGTTCGGCATGTCGGTACACCGTGTCCAGCGGTAATGAACGTTTTGTCGTCATGGCAATACATCCAGGGTCATTCGTTCGAGAGGCGAACTTTGCGTGCGGGTAACTTGGTGATGGCAAAGCCGGCCAACAGGCAGGCGGAATAAAGCATCAAGTCCTGGGACAGCGGCACGTTTTCGTACCAGGCGCCGATGATCACCGCGAACACCGGAAAGATGATGAATACGAAGGACAGGATGATCGGGCTCAGGCGTTTGAGCAGGGCGAAGTAGACGATGAACCCGCCCACCGAGGCCACCAGCCCCAGGTAGAAGAGGGCGCCCCATGAGCGTGCCGAGATGGCGCTGAACGCCGGTCTCTCCAGCCCTAGTCCGGCCAGGAACAACAGCGCTCCGGCGATGCCGATCGGTAGCGTGTTGAAAGTGATCACGCTGATGGCGGCGCCTTTCTGCTTGGTCTTGATGTAGCAGAATGCATGCAGGACGGCCGCGGCCAATATCGCCAGCACGCCGAACAGTTCGGCATGGTCCATGTGCAGACCCTGGCTGCGGATGATCATGAACAAACTGGCAAACCCCACGCCAATACCGAACAGTTGCGACAGGGCAATACGCTCTTTAAGCAAGAGTGCGGAAAACAAGAGAATAAAAACCGGCATGCAACTGAACAGCAGAGCGGTCAGCCCGGAAGAAACATGCTGTTCACCGTAGTTGAGCAGGTAATACGGCACGCTGAAATAAGCCAATGTGACGAAGACGAAGAAGCCGCGACGTTCACGGGGGAAGAAGATAGGCGCTTTGCTCAGGCGCGCAAAAATCACGAACAACGGAAAAGCAATAAGAAAACGCAGCCCGGAAGCGGTCAAGGGCGGAACGGTTTCCACGGCGATTTTGATACTTAACCAGGTCGTTCCCCAACTCAGGCAGACAATCAGGAACATGACGGTGGTGATCAGCGCAGCAACCCAGTGTTTTTGCGTTTTGACCCGGGTCGATAGGGCGGCTGGTGCATTCATTGTAACAATGACTCCTTTTTTTTTGAATTAACCTCTATAGTCAGAGGATTGAATCCCTAAATGAACCCGTACAAACACGTTATTAGGACGAATGATGGCTGTCAAAACAATTATTGACACGGTGTCAATGCTCCGAGGAGCGCTGGATAGAGGGCAGGGCGTGAAGTACAAGCGTCTGGCTGAGGCCATGGAGAAGGGCATTCTTGATGGTGCTATCGGTGCGGGTTCGAAATTGCCCCCGCATCGCATACTGTCCGACAACCTGGGCGTGACCATCGGTACGGTCAGCCGCGCCTACGGTGAGCTCGAGCGGCTGGGCCTGGTGGTGGCGCGGGTGGGCGACGGTACGTTCGTTCGCCAGCGCGGCATGGAGCGCAAGCGCGACGAAGGCTTCCGCAATTTCGTCGACGAGCCGCGCGAGTGTTTCGACATGAGCCGCAACATGAACATTCCCGGCCAGGAGGTGGCCTACTTCGCCCGCAGCCTGCATGCCCTGGGCAGTGATCCGCAGATCTTGCGCGACATGAACCTGTATACCCCCGACGTCGGCCTGCCGCGCTACCGCGCAGCCGGTGCACGCTGGCTGGCGCAGAGCCATTTCAATCCGGGGCCCGATCAGGTGATCTGCGTCAACGGCGGTCAGCACGGCCTGTTGTGTACCTTGCTGGCGCTGTTGCGCCCCGGGGACACGCTGGTGACCGAGCACTTGACATACCCGGGCCTGATCACCGTGGCGCGCATGCTTGGGATTCGCCTGGTGGGTATCGACATGGACGAGGAAGGGATCATTCCGGCGCGCGTCGACGAGGCCTGTCGCAGCCACAGGGTGTCTGCCGTGTATTGCACGCCGACCCTGCAGAATCCGTCGACGTCGGTGTTGTCGGTACAGCGTCGCGAGGCCCTGGTCGCGGTGTGTCGGGAACACAATCTGCTGATCATCGAGGATGAAGCCCATGGTGTGCTCATGGAGGACCGGCCACCGCCGCTGTGCTACTTCGCACCGGAGCGCACCATCCTGATCAGCAGCATGAGCAAGGCGGTCTCGGCGGGGTTGCGTGTGGGCTACCTGCATGCACCGGCGGCGCTGGTCAGTCGGGTGGCCGCCGCCGTGCGCTCATCCTGCTGGATGGCCACGCCCATGACTCTGGAAATCGCCACCAGCTGGATCGAAGGCGGCATCGCCCAGGATCTGCTGCGTCAGCAGGTGAGCGAGATCACCCGGCGCAAGTCCAAGGTGGTCGATCTGCTGGCAGGCCTGCAATACCGTACCCACCCCAACTGCCCGCACTTCTGGATCGAAGTTCCCGAGCCTTGGCGCGCATCGGAGATCGAGGCCGAGCTCAAGCACAGCGGGTACCTGGTGGCCACGGCGGAGCTGTTTGCAGTCGGTCACGGCGCGGTGCCGCAATTCATACGCGCCAGCGTGTGCAACACGTCCAACGATGACGCCCTGTTGCGCGAAGGCTTTCGGGCCATTTGCGCGGTGCTGGGGCAGGGTGGCGAGCGCTTTACTTGAAGCGCCGCTCCACGCCTTTTTCGACGAGGATCTTGGCGGAAATTTCCTCCACCGAGAAATGGGTGGAGTTGATGTGGGGGATGTTCTCGCGGCGGAACAGCCCCTCCACCTCGCGCACTTCGAATTCACACTGGGCGTAGCTGGAATAGCGGCTGTTGGGCTTGCGCTCATGGCGAATGGCGGTGAGGCGGTCCGGGTCGATGGTCAGGCCGAACAACTTGTGCTGGTGGGCCTTAAGTGCCGGGGGCAGTTGCAGCCGTTCCATGTCGTCTTCGGTCAGGGGGTAGTTGGCAGCGCGAATACCGAACTGCATGGCCATATAAAGGCAGGTGGGTGTCTTGCCGCAGCGGGAAACACCGACCAGAATCAAGTCAGCCTTGTCGTAGTAGTGGGTGCGGGCGCCGTCGTCGTTGTCCAGGGCGAAATTGACCGCTTCGATACGCTCCATGTAGTTGGCGTTATGGGTGATGGAGTGGGACTTGCCCACCGAATACGACGAATGGGCGCTGAGCTCCATTTCCAGCGGCGCCAGGAAGGTCGAGAAGATGTCGATCATGAAGCCGTTGGAGGTGGCCAGGATCTCGCGGATGTCCTGGTTGACGATGGTGTCGAAGATGATCGGCCGCACGCCGTCCTTTTCGGCCCAATTGTTGATTTGCTGTACCATGGCGCGCGCCTTGTCGACGCTGTCGATATAGGGGCGCGTGAACTTGTTGAACGTAATGTTTTCGAACTGCGCGAGTAGACTTTGCCCCAGGGTTTCGGCGGTGATGCCGGTGCCGTCGGAGATGAAGAATGCAGATCGTTTCATTGTGCGCCTTGGCCCTTAAGCAGGTGACGATTCTTGGATATGATAGGCCCGATTTGCCGGCCTCGAGTGTCTGGCATTCTCACTTATTTCAAGGGCTCCGGCCACAGCGCTCGCCGGCCTGACCAGCCGCGGGCGCCCTGAGCTTTTCCAACCCAGTCAGTGGAGAGATCACCTTGGTAGAGTACGTAGTTTCCCTCGATAAGCTTGGTAATAATGATGTGGAACACGTGGGGGGCAAGAACGCGTCCCTGGGCGAGATGATCAGCAACCTGGCCGGTGCCGGTGTATCGGTGCCCGGTGGCTTTGCCACCACGGCCCAGGCCTATCGCGACTTTCTCGAACTCAGTGGTCTGAACGAGCAGATCCATGCGGCGCTCGATGCCCTGGATGTGGACGACGTCAATGCCCTGGGCAAGACCGGTGCGCAGATCCGCCAGTGGGTCATGGAAGCCGAGTTCCCCGAGCGGCTCAACGAAGAAATCCGCACGGCCTTTGCCGAGTTGTCCAAGGGCAATCCGGATATCGCCGTTGCCGTGCGCTCCTCTGCCACTGCCGAAGACCTGCCGGACGCCTCGTTCGCCGGCCAGCAGGAAACCTTCCTCAATATACGCGGCGTGGAGAACGTCATCCGCGCGGCCAAGGAAGTCTTCGCTTCGCTGTTCAACGACCGCGCCATCGCCTATCGCGTGCACCAGGGCTTCGATCACAAGCTGGTGGCGCTGTCGGCCGGCGTGCAACGCATGGTGCGTTCGGAAACCGGCACCGCCGGGGTGATGTTCACCCTGGACACCGAATCCGGTTTTCGCGATGTGGTGTTCATCACCGGTGCCTACGGCCTGGGTGAAACAGTTGTGCAGGGTGCGGTCAACCCTGACGAATTCTACGTGCACAAGAACACCCTGGAAGCCGGCCGCCCGGCGATCCTGCGCCGTAACCTGGGCAGCAAGGCCATCAAGATGGTCTACGGTGACGAGGCCAAGGCCGGTCGCTCGGTCAAGGTGGTGGACGTCGACAAGGCCGAGCGTGCGCGCTTCTGCCTCAGCGACGCGCAGGTCAGCGAGCTGGCCAAGCAGGCGATGATCATCGAGAAGCACTATGGCCGCCCGATGGACATCGAGTGGGCCCAGGATGGCGACGACGGCAAGTTGTACATCGTTCAGGCCCGTCCGGAAACGGTCAAGAGCCGCTCCAGCGCCAACGTGATGGAGCGCTACCTGCTCAAGGAAAAGGGCACCGTGCTGGTCGAAGGCCGTGCGATCGGTCAACGCATCGGCGCTGGCAAGGTACGGATCATTCAGGACGTCTCGGAAATGGACAAGGTCCAGCCTGGCGACGTGCTGGTGTCGGACATGACCGATCCCGACTGGGAGCCGGTGATGAAGCGCGCCAGCGCCATCGTCACCAACCGCGGCGGGCGTACCTGTCACGCCGCGATCATCGCCCGCGAACTGGGTATTCCGGCGGTGGTGGGCTGTGGCAACGCCACCCAACTGCTCAAGGACGGCCAGGGTGTGACCGTATCCTGCGCCGAGGGCGACACCGGTTACATTTTCGAAGGCGAGCTGGGCTTCGACATCAAGCAGAATTCCGTGGATGCCATGCCGGAACTGCCGTTCAAGATCATGATGAACGTCGGTAACCCGGACCGCGCCTTCGACTTCGCTCAGTTGCCGAACGCCGGTGTCGGTCTGGCGCGTCTGGAGTTCATCATCAACCGCATGATCGGCGTGCACCCCAAGGCGCTGCTCAACTACGACACGTTGACCCCGGACATCAAGGACAGCGTCGACAAGCGCGTGGCCGGCTATGCCGACCCGGTGGGTTTCTACGTCGACAAGCTGGTGGAAGGCATCAGTACGCTGGCGGCGGCGTTCTGGCCGAAGAAAGTCATCGTGCGCCTGTCGGACTTCAAGTCCAACGAGTACGCCAACCTGATCGGCGGCAAGCTTTACGAGCCTGAGGAAGAAAACCCGATGCTGGGCTTTCGCGGCGCCTCGCGCTACATCAGCGAATCGTTCCGTGATTGCTTCGAACTCGAGTGCCGAGCGATGAAGCGGGTGCGCAACGAGATGGGCCTGACCAACGTCGAGATCATGGTGCCGTTCGTGCGCACCTTGGGCGAGGCGTCCCAGGTCATCGACCTGCTGGCGGAGAACGGCCTGGCGCGCGGCGACAATGGCCTGCGCATCATCATGATGTGCGAGCTGCCTTCCAATGCCATCCTGGCCGATGAGTTCCTGGAGTTCTTCGACGGCTTCTCCATCGGTTCCAACGACCTGACCCAGCTGACCCTGGGCCTGGATCGAGATTCAGGCATCATTGCCCACCTGTTCGACGAGCGTAATCCTGCGGTCAAGAAGCTGCTGGCCAATGCCATCCAGGCCTGCAACAAGGCGGGCAAGTACATCGGCATCTGCGGCCAGGGCCCATCGGACCATCCGGATCTCGCCAAGTGGCTGATGGAGCAGGGTATCGAAAGCGTTTCGCTGAACCCCGACTCCGTCCTGGAAACCTGGTTCTTCCTGGCCGAAAAAGAAGGCGCCATCTAACCCAGTCGTCCCGTAGCAGCGGCGTAAGCCGCGTCGCCTTTCACCCCGGCGCGTTCTGTACAGCGCTCGGGGTCAACAGCGACGCGGCTCACGCCGCTGCTACGTTCATCCACTCATATGCAAGAACACTATGCAAAGCAGCAGTGCCCTATTTCCCGTCGCGTTGCTCAGTGCCGAGCGGCGTGGCGACCTCAGTGAAGACGTTTACCGCATCAAGGCCGCCAACAGCCCCGACCCCAGCGTCGAGCTGGCGTTGACACGCCTTGGCCTGGCCGATCAGCCCCAGGCCCGCGGAACCCCGGTGATCCTGGTGCACGGCAGCTTCTCCAATCGGCGTTTCTGGTATTCACCCAAAGGTATCGGCCTGGGGCCATGGCTGGCGCGCCTGGGTTTTGATGTGTGGATCGCCGAAATGCGCGGCCATGGCCTGTCACCGCGCAATCAGGCCTACCGACGCAACAGCGTTGCCGACTATGCCCGCTACGATCTGCCGGTGATTGGCGCCTTCGTTGGCGAAATCACCGCACAAACGCCCCACTGGATAGGACACTCTCTGGGCGGCATCACCCTGGCCGCGGCGCTGGGTGGCGGTTACCTGCAGGGCAACCTGGTCGCCTCGGCTGCGCTGTTCGGCGCTCAGGTCAGTCGCCGCCACTGGCCGTTGCAGATTCCTCCATTGAATTGGGGCAGTCGCTGGCTGCTCAAGCGCTTCAGCCATATCTCCGGTTCTCGATTCAAGCGTGGCCCCGAGGACGAACCCATTGGCCTGGGCCTGGAAATACTGCGCTGGCAGGGGCTGTTCGGACGCTTCCGCGATGCCGATCGCGACTGGTGGGAAGACCTGGCCGAGGTCAAGCTGCCCGTGCTGGCGGTGTCCGCCGCGGGCGATCATCAGGACCCCACCTGGGCATGTCGCAAGCTGTTCGAGCGCTTTGGCGGTACCCATAACCAATTCGTCGCCTTGGGAAGAAGCCAGGGTTTCAGCGAAGACTTCGATCACGTGAAGATGCTGGTCAGCGCCCAGGCTCAGGCAGAGGTATGGCCACTGATTGGCGCCTGGTTGGCCGATCCCTATCGCCCCTTGTTGCCGGAGCGCCCGGCGTTGGCGCCGGCGTGAGGTTGGGCTAGGCTGTTGGACTTGGGTGTCGGTGGCCGTCTCTTCGCAGCGCGCAGCAAAGCGCGATCCCCTGCAAGAGCGGCGTGGAGCCGCGAACAGGCCCGCCCCGACACCGCCAACCTACCCAGCCACGGAGCATCCCATGCACTACCTCACCCCCGACCTGTGCGACGCCTACCCCGACGTCGAAGTGCTGGAGCCGATGTTCAGCAATTTCGGCGGCCGCGATTCTTTCGGTGGCCAGATCGTCACCATCAAGACCTTCGAGGACAACTCTCTGGTTCGCGAGCAGGTCGCGCTGAACGGTACCGGCAAGGTCCTGGTGGTGGACGGTGGTGGCTCGCTGCGCAAGGCGCTGCTGGGTGACATGCTGGCCGCCAAGGCCGCTGCCAACGGTTGGGAAGGTATCGTCATCTATGGTTGCGTGCGCGATGTCGACCAACTTGCCCAGACCGACGTCGGCGTCCAGGCCCTGGCCAGTCATCCCATGCCCACGCAGAAGCGTGGCCTGGGCGACCTCGACGTCAAAGTCAGCTTCGCTGGCGTGACCTTCATCCCCGGCCACTATTTATACGCCGACAATAACGGCATCATCGTCTCAGCCAGTGCATTGACGATGCCTGAGTAATCCACACGACCACGGGGTATCGATGTTCGAGGAAGAAAACGCGCAGTGGGGGCTGGTGCACGCCCTGGTGCTGGACGGAAAAGGCGGTGCGCGTTCAATTGCTCGTACTGATATCGATGGCCTTGAGTTGCGGCCGGAGCAGAGCCTGTGGCTGCACTTGGATCGCAGTCACCCCCAGACCCAGACGTGGCTGCGTAAAAGCAGTGGCTTGAGCGAATTCAGCTGCGATCTGCTGCTGGAAGAAAATACCCGTCCGCGTCTGGTGCCCCTGCCCGATGACGAGTTGCTGCTGTTCCTGCGCGGCGTCAACCTCAATCCTGGGGCCGAGCCCGAGGACATGGTGTCGGTTCGCATCTTTGCCCAGCACCAGCGCATCATCTCGTTGCGTCTGCGCCCGCTGCGCGCCACTGATGACCTGCTCGATCAATTCGCAGCGTGCAAAGGGCCCAGAACCGCCTCCGAGTTGATCCTTTACCTGGCCCAGCATCTCACCGAAAAGGTCCAGGCGCTGGTGGCCGACCTCTCGGAAATCGTCGACCTGGAAGAAGATAAGCTCGATGCCGACGAACGGTATACACCCGAACACGGTGCCATCCTGCAGATCCGCCGACGTGCCGCCGGGCTGCGCCGATTTCTGGCGCCGCAAAGGGAAATCTACGGGCAGCTGGCGCGCAACAAGGTGCCCTGGTTTGTCGAAGATGACGGCGATTACTGGAACGAACTGAACAACAGCCTGACCCGCTACCTGGAAGAGCTGGAACTGGCCCGAGAGCGTGTGGGGCTGGTGATGGAGGCCGAAGACCGGCGCCTGAGCGAGCGCATGAACCGCACCATGTACCGCTTCGGCGTGATCACCGGGATATTCTTGCCGATGAGTTTTCTGACCGGCCTGCTGGGTATCAACGTCGGGGGCATCCCGGGCTCCGAAAGCCCGTATGGTTTCATGGTGGCGTGCGCGATAATGGTCGCTGTCGCCTTCGGCCAGTGGGTGTTGTTCAGGCGATTGCGTTGGCTTTGATAGCCGATTTTCGCCTGGGTGACGGTGACGCATGTGACTCGTGCCCAGAGGGTCTCGTCTTTGATTGAAATTCGTGAGGTACGCATGCACGACCCGTTCGAAGAATCCTTGCGAGACATGCTCAATGCATCGTCGTCCGGCCGTGACGACAAAGCCGCACTGGGGCGTGTCTTGAAAACCGCCAACCGGCAGGTAGGCGCAGGTGATCTGTTCAGCCTGATGGGCCGTTGGGGCCAGGCGTTCATGATTGCGGTGAACAGTGGTTCGGCGCATATCGCGCCGGTGTCGCGTCGTACAAGCTCCGCCCGTGATGCGGATAAGGCTGATTGATCAATGGAACTGGACCCCTGGACTCAGAGCCTTGTGGCTGCGATGACCGCGTTGTGGACCAAGGTCGCCAACTTCATCCCGAATCTGTTCGGGGCGCTGGTGGTGGTGTTGCTGGGCTTCGTCGTGGCCAAGCTGCTGGATACGCTGCTGTCCAAGCTGCTGGCCAAATTCGGCCTCGACCGCTTGATGGCAGGCACCGGCCTGACCAAGCTGTTGAGCCGCGCAGGCCTCAAGGTGCCGATCTCGACCCTGATCGGCAAGATCGTGTACTGGTTCGTGCTGTTGATTTTCCTGGTATCGGCGGCCGAGTCCCTGGGCCTGCAACGCGTATCGGCTACGCTGGACATGTTGGCGCTGTACCTGCCCAAGGTATTTGGTGCGGCGCTGGTGCTGCTGGTCGGCGTGCTGCTGGCCCAGTTGGTCAATGGCGTGGTCCGCGGCGCCGCCGAAGGGGTGGGGCTGGATTACTCCGCAGGGCTGGGGCGAGTAGCGCAGTGGTTGGTCATCGTCATCAGTATTTCGGTAGCGATCAGTCAGTTGGAGGTCAAGACAGACCTGCTCAACCATGTGATCGTGATCGCCTTGATTACCGTTGGTCTGGCCGTTGCGCTGGCCATGGGCCTGGGCAGCCGTGAGATCGTCGGGCAGATCCTGGCGGGAATCTATGTACGGGAAATGTTTCAAGTGGGCCAACAGGTCCGGATTGGAGAGGTCGAAGGCCAGATCGAGGAGATCGGCACCGTCAAGACGACGTTGTTGACCGACGACGGCGAACTGGTGTCGATGTCCAATCGGGTCATGCTGGAGCAGCGGGTGAGTAGCCGTTAGGTCGGCCTTTTGCTAATGTATGCCGCCGCAAAAAAGCGTGAGTGATCTTGCTGTGGCGGACATTGACCTGACACTCGGGCCGACCTGTTTTGAATAAAGTACATACGCTGCCCGTGCGCTACGACCCCCGCGAGCTCTCTGACGAGGAGTTGGTGGCGCGTTCGCACGAGGAGCTGTTCCACGTCACACGAGCGTATGAAGAGCTGATGCGTCGCTACCAGCGAACCCTCTTCAACGTTTGTGCGAGATATTTAGGGAACGATCGTGATGCAGACGATGTCTGTCAGGAAGTGATGTTGAAGGTGCTTTACGGGCTGAAGAATTTCGAGGGTAAATCGAAGTTCAAGACCTGGCTTTACAGCATCACCTATAACGAATGCATCACGCAGTATAGAAAGGAAAGGCGTAAGCGCCGCTTGATGGATGCCTTGAGTCTCGATCCGCTCGAGGAGGCCTCCGAAGAAAAAGCGCCGAAGCCGGAGGAGCGAGGTGGGCTTGACCGATGGTTGGTGTTCGTGAACCCGATCGATCGGGAGATCCTGGTGCTGCGATTCGTCGCGGAGCTGGAGTTTCAGGAGATCGCGGACATCATGCACATGGGTCTGAGCGCCACCAAAATGCGGTACAAACGTGCTCTAGACAAGCTACGTGAGAAATTTGCAGATGTGGCCGAAACTTAGTTCGGAGCAAAGGTCTCTAACGTATCGGCAAGTTCTGCTAGACTTGCCGTCGAGCTGCCCTGGATTCCGGGGCGCTTAACAATCACCAGATGGGGATTTAACGGATGAAACTGAAAAACACCTTGGGCCTTGCCATTGGTTCTCTTGTTGCCGTGACTTCGTTCGGCGTATTGGCACAAGGCCAAGGCGCAGTCGAGGTGGAAGGCTTCGCCAAAAAATACATGACCGACAGCAGCCGTGATTACAAGAACGACGGCAACCTGTTCGGCGGCTCGATTGGCTACTTCCTGACCGACGACGTTGAGCTGGCTCTGTCCTACGACGAAGTCCACAACATTCGTAGCGACGCTGGCAAAAACATCAAAGGCGCCGACGCTGCCCTGGATGCTTTCTACCACTTCGGTACTCCAGGCGCTGGCCTGCGTCCGTACGTCTCCGCTGGCTTCGCTCACCAGAGCATCGGCCAGGACGGTGGTGGTCGTGACCACTCCACCCTCGCCAAGCTGGGCGGCGGTGCCAAGTACTACTTCACCGAGAACTTCTACGCCCGTGCTGGCGTTGAAGCTCTGTACAACATCGACAAGGGCGACACCGAGTGGGCTCCTGCAGTCGGCGTTGGTGTGAACTTCGGTGGCGGCTCCAAGCCTGCTCCGGCTGCTGCTCCAGCTCCAGTGGCTGAAGTGTGCTCCGACTCCGACAACGACGGCGTTTGCGACAACGTCGACAAGTGCCCTGACACCCCAGCCAACGTTACCGTTGACGCTGACGGCTGCCCAGCCGTTGCCGAAGTGGTTCGCGTTGAACTGGACGTGAAATTCGACTTCGACAAGTCTGTCGTGAAGACCAACAGCTACGGTGACATCAAGAACCTGGCTGACTTCATGAAGCAGTACCCACAAACCACCACCACTGTTGAAGGTCACACTGACTCCGTCGGTCCTGACGCTTACAACCAGAAGCTGTCCGAGCGTCGTGCTGCTGCTGTCAAGCAAGTACTGACCGGTCAGTACGGTGTTGAATCCAACCGTGTTAACTCGGTTGGTTACGGCGAAACCCGCCCAGTAGCTGACAACGCTACTGACGCTGGCCGCGCTGTAAACCGTCGCGTAGAAGCTGAAGTAGAAGCTCAAGCCAAGTAATTGGTTGCCGCTTCAATGAAAAGCCCGGCTTAGGCCGGGCTTTTCTTTGCCTGTAATTTGCTGCGCATCCCTCTTTCCCCTGTAGTCGCCGTTTTATCGGCGTCCTCCGCCTGCGCCTGCCTGATGTCTGCTCAATGCAACAGCCACCACGCGAGCACCAGATTGATCAGCAACGATGCCGCCGCCACCGCCTGCCACACTTTCAATGGCTCGCGCTCCAATAGCGGTTGCCGCCTGGGCGCAATCTCCGCCAGTTCGCCTTGGTCCATCGCCAACAGCCACTGCTCGGCCGTCTCGAATCGCTGTTCGGGCTTCACCGCAACGCCGCGCAGCAGGATCGCTTGCAGCCAGGGCGCAAGGTCCGGTCGGTAGCGTCCCGGGTCGATGGCTTCACCGAAGCGCGGTCGTTGAAACGCTTCGATTTCGCCGTGGGGATAGTGCCCCGTCAACAGAAAGTACAGGGTAACGCCCACCGCATACAGGTCTTGCCGAGCATCCGGCGGTGCGCCGGCGTAGGCTTCCGGCGCAATAAAGCTCGGCGTTCCGGGCACCGTTCCCGTCGCCGGCGCCGACAGCCCCGGGCAGTGGGCGAGGCCGAAGTCCAGCATCCGCAATTCGCCGTCATCGCCCCAGAGCAGATTCTCCGGCTTGATATCCCGGTGCAGGATATTGCGCCGGTGCAGCATGCCCACGGCTCTGAGCAGGCGGCTGGCGATGTCTTGCCACTGCGCCATCGGCAGCGGACCCACCTCGTCAAACCATTGGGCCAGGGTGCGCCCTGGATAATGGCGCATCACGTAGTAATGGTGCTGGCGCTGGGGTAGGGGATGCAGTTCAGGAAAATAGCGCCCGGCGACGCGGCGCATGAACCACTCCTCCAGCAACAAATGTTGTTGCGCGTCGGGCGCGTCGCCCTGGCGAGCCGTCAGGGTCTTGAGCAACCAGGGTTGATGCTGGGCGTCGAGCACGCGATACAGCACAGAAGCCTGGGATTGCGCCAGCATGCTTTGGACACGCCAGCCTTCAAAGCATTGCCCAGGCTTGAGCGGCGGGGGCAATGGGCGGTCGCCCAATTGCAGCAAACTGTCGCCAAGGCTGATCTGGCCCAATGTTTCGATCCGCACCACCACGGCAGTTGCGTTGTCTTGCCCGCCTGCCAGCAGTGCAGCGCGCACCAGGGTTGTCGCCGCAGCCTGGGGATCGCTTTGCTCACCCAGCGTGGCGCGGATGGCGGCGTCTTCGAGCACCGACCACACACCATCACTGAGCAGCACAAACACCTCACCTTCCTGCAGATCGCCTTCCTGGTAGTCCACCATCAGATGCTGATCCAGCCCCAACGCGCGCTTGAGCACGTGCTGCATGCCGGGTTGCTCCCAGGTGTGGTCGATACTCAGGCGCGCGAGTGCGCCGCCGCTGTAGCGGTAGACCCGGCAATCGCCGACGTGGGCAAGGGTAAAGCGCCGGCCACGCAACACCAAAGCGCTAAGCGTAGTCAGTAGCGGTTGGCCGCCGCCATTGGCGCGCAGCCAATGATTCTGCGCGATCAACAGTCGATCCAGGGCCTGGGCTACCGGCCAGGTTTGCGGCGTGGCGTAATAATCCATGGCCAAGGCCTGCAGCGTCGAGCGCGCCGCCAAGCCGCCATCGGCACACTGGCTGACGCCGTCGGCCAGCCCTATCAAATGCCCTTTGCACAGCGCCAGTGCGGGCCCAGGCGTAACCAGGCGCATGGCGTCCTGGTTCTCGCTGCGCGGTCCCTGCTCGCTGTACTGGCCGACATTCAGTCGCAGCTCCATGAAGGCTTCAGACTCGGGCCGCGGTCACCGCTGCCGAGCCCCAGGTGGTGCGCCACCGCCGTTTGACGCTGTGCAGGCCGAACCACGCCACCACCGCCATGGCTGCGAACAGCCACAATCCCAACTGATAGTCGCCACTGTGTTGCTTGATCGCACCCAGGCCTGCGGCCAGGAAAAACCCGCCGATACCACCGGCCATGCCGATCAGCCCGGTCATCACGCCGATTTCTTCGCGAAAGCGCTGCGGCACCAACTGGAACACCGCGCCGTTACCCGCGCCGAGCCCCAGCATGGCGCTGACGAACAGCGCCAGGGCAGCAATGGAACTGGACAGATTGAAGCCGACCGCAGCGATGCAGATTGCCGCCACGGTGTACATGCCCAGCAATGTGCGAATCCCGCCGAAGCGGTCGGCCAATGCGCCACCTATGGGCCGCATCAGGCTGCCGCCAAAGACGCAGGCAGCGGTGTAGTAGCCGGCGGTGACCGGGCTCAAGCCGTACTGGTCATTGAAGTAGCCAGGCAGGGCGCTGGCCAGGCCGACGAAGCCGCCGAAGGTGATGGCGTAGAAGAACATGAACCACCAGCTGTCACGATCGCCGAGGGCCTTGAAGTAGTCGTTCATCGACTTGGCCTTGGGGCGCTGCGGTGCGTTGCGAGCCATCAGGGCGAAGAGCACCAGGGTCAGGATCAGCGGAATCAGCGCAAAACCGAAGACATTGTTCCAGCCAAAGGCGGCGGCCAGCAGCGGGGCGAACAAGGCGGCGAACACCGTGCCCGAGTTGCCCGCGCCAGCAATGCCCATGGCTTTGCCCTGATGTTGTGGGGGGTACCATTGCGAAGCCAGGGGCAACGAAACGGCAAACGAGGCGCCGGCCACGCCCAACGCTACGCCCAGCAGCAGCGCCTGCTCGTAACTGTGGATGCCCAGCTTCCAGGCGCAGAACAGGCTGACGATAACGATGACCTGGCCGATCAGGCCTGCAGTCTTGGGCGACAGGCGATCGGCGAGGATACCCATCACGAACCGCAGTATGGCGCCTGCCAGAATCGGCGTGGCAACGATCAGCCCGCGCTGCTGGGTGGTCAATTGCAGATCGGCTGCAATCTGTACGGCCAGGGGACCGAGCAGATACCAGACCATGAAGCTCAGGTCGAAATACAGAAAGGCGGCGAACAGGGTGGGCACATGGCCGGATTTCCAGAAACTCGTACTCATCGAAGACCTCGTCAGCGCAATGCAATGGCAGGGATCGGAAACGCAAAAGACGTCGCCACCCGGCTCGCGTTGGCGAGGGGGTGAGCGACGTCTTTGTCGTATGTGGCTAGGGTGCCGTGTGGTTGGCAGTCCTGGTGATGATGCTGGTGCAAGTCTCAGGCCAGGTGGGGGAGGGTAGGGATTCAGGGGGGTGGGGCGTTGTTGGATGCAATGGCGGGCGTCGTTTTGGTGCGGTTTGGGTGGGTATTTCGGGTGGTGTGCTCGGTTTTGGGACTTGCGGGGGATGGTCCCCTCACCCCAGCCCTCCCGGATCGCCGTATCGCCCTTAGGGAGAGGGGGCTAGAAGCACACCGCGTATGGCTTCGTCAGGGTGATACGGCGATCCTGGGGGAGAGGGAGCTAACAGCACACTGCGTAATTCTGGCACAATTGCGCCCCTATCCGTTTCCTCCGAGCCAAGCCCGCTTATGTACAATCTGGCCCGCCAGCTGCTGTTCAAGCTTTCTCCCGAAACCTCCCACGATCTGTCCCTGGACCTGATCGGCGCAGGCGGCCGCCTGGGCCTGAACGGCTTGTTGAGCAAAGCCCCTGCGCGCTTGCCAGTGACCGTCATGGGTTTGCAGTTCGACAACCCGGTGGGGTTGGCAGCCGGCCTGGACAAGAATGGCGGCGCCATCGACGGCTTGTCGCAACTGGGCTTTGGCTTCGTTGAAATCGGCACCGTGACGCCTCGCGCACAGCCGGGCAACCCCAAGCCGCGGATCTTCCGTCTGCCCGAGGCCGAAGCCATCATCAATCGCATGGGCTTCAACAACCTGGGCGTGGATAACCTGGTATCTCGGGTCAAGGCCGCCAAGTATCGAGGCGTGCTGGGCATCAACATCGGCAAGAACCTGACCACCCCGGTGGAGCAGGCAGTCGATGACTACCTGATCTGCCTGAACAAGGTCTATGCCCACGCCAGCTACATCACCGTCAACATAAGCTCACCCAATACGGCCGGGCTGCGCAGTCTGCAATTCGGTGATTCGCTCAAGCAATTGCTCGAGACCCTGGCCGAGCGCCGTGTGGTGCTGGCGCGTGAGACTGGTCGTCAGGTCCCGCTGGCGATCAAGATTGCCCCCGACATGAGCGACGACGAAACCGTACTGGTTGCGCAAACCTTGCTGCAGACGGGTATGGACGGTGTGATCGCCACCAACACCACCCTCAGCCGGGTAGGCGTCGAAGGCCTGGTCCACGGCGACGAGGCCGGCGGTCTGTCCGGCACGCCTGTGCGCGAACAAAGCACTCACATTGTCCGGGTGCTGGCGTCGGAGTTGGGCGGGAAGTTGCCGATCATCGCTGCCGGGGGCATCACCGAGGGCCGTCACGCGGCCGAGAAAATGGCGGCGGGTGCCAGCCTGGTGCAGATCTATTCGGGGTTCATCTACAAAGGCCCGGCGCTGATCCGCGAGTCGGTGGACGCCATCGCCGCGATGCGCTAAAGGCCTCGGGCCTGGATGCAAAGAGGGCCTCCGGTGGAGGCCCCTGGGCGCTAGCCCGCCGCCCTGGTTGGGCGTGCATGGTTAAACGAAAGGGTGTTGTTCAGCCGACGGCGTGAAGCTCGTTGAGCCTGTGTATCCCCGCAGTGCCGGTCATACCGTCCCAGTTGTCGCCGCGTCCTTCTCGCCAGCCATTGATCCAGGCCTGGCGCACCGACGGTAGAGTAAAAGGGCAAAGCTCGCGGGATTTGCCATGGATACCGTATTGGTATCCGCGTAAAAAAGCTCGTTCCAACGGATCACGCTTAAGTCTTCTCATAGGGTGTTGCCCTCTGTCTGTTGACTGTTATGTCCCGTCGGCCTCGTGTGAGGCCGGGCAGATTCGTTCTGCCGGTTTGCTTCGCTCGCTGCCGGCGTCGCGAGCAGTGATGTTGGCGCCATTGCGGCGACAACCTGTGGTGATTTCTAAACGGTGGGCCAAGCCATGTGAATGATCGTTTTGTCATAAGGACGTAACGATTCAGCGGTATGGGCCATAAGTAAAAAAGCGTGTCGCGCCGAAAAATGCCGTCAACCCCTGTATGAGCGGAGTTTGGCACTGCGGTGACGCCATTTCGCCATTGCGAATGAGCCGCGCTTTTGTTGATCAAAAAATCGACGAAGGGTCGCATTTGCAAACGGTTTTTCAGCAGAATCATGTTCTGCCCACAGCCAGCGCTACTGGAAAGTAGTCAGCTGGGGCGGACCGACACCATGTTGGTGTCACTCGGGCGCTCCCGTCGGTAAAGCGCCTGGTTTAACCTCGGTGCGGCAATGCGCTTGCCGCACCATCTACGCCTGCAAAGGCTGGGAAGTACCATGTCGGACCGTTTCGAACTGTTTTTAACCTGCCCCAAAGGGCTTGAAGGATTGCTGGCCGAGGAGGCCACCGCCCTGGGCCTTGAAGAAACCCGCGAGCACACCTCTGCGGTGCGGGGCATGGCCGACATGGAGACTGCCTACCGGCTGTGCCTGTGGTCGCGTCTGGGCAACCGGGTACTGCTGGTGCTCAAGCGTTTCCCCATGAAGGACGCCGAGGATCTCTATCACGGTGTCAACGACGTCGAGTGGCAAGATCACCTGCTCCCGGATGGCACCCTGGCGGTGGAATTCAGCGGGCACGGCTCCGGTATCGACAACACCCATTTCGGTGCGCTGAAAGTCAAGGACGCCATCGTCGACAAACTGCGCACGCCGACGGGGGAGCGCCCCAGCGTCGACAAGCTCAATCCCGACCTGCGCGTTCATCTGCGCCTGGATCGCGGTGAAGCGATCCTGTCCCTGGACCTCTCCGGCCACAGCCTGCACCAGCGTGGCTATCGCCTTCAGCAAGGCGCGGCTCCGCTCAAGGAAAACCTGGCTGCGGCGATTTTGATCCGCTCCGGCTGGCCGCGCATCGCTGCGCAGGGTGGCGCCCTGGCCGACCCGATGTGTGGCGTCGGCACCTTCCTGGTCGAGGCGGCCATGATTGCAGCGGACATCGCGCCTAACCTGAAGCGCGAGCGCTGGGGCTTCAGCGCCTGGCTGGGGCACGTACCGGCCTTGTGGCGCAAGCTTCACGACGAGGCACTGGCCCGCGCCGAAGCCGGCCTGGCCAAGCCACCGCTGTGGATTCGCGGCTACGAAGCCGACCCTCGGCTGATTCAACCCGGTCGTAACAACGTCGAGCGGGCAGGCCTGAGCGAGTGGATCAAGATCTACCAGGGCGAAGTGGCCACCTTCGAACCCCGTCCAGACCAGAACCAGAAAGGCCTGGTCATCTGCAACCCACCCTACGGCGAGCGTCTGGGTGATGAAGCCAGCCTGCTCTATCTCTACCAGAACCTGGGCGAGCGTCTGCGCCAGGCCTGCCTGAACTGGGAGGCCGCCGTGTTCACCGGTGCCCCGGATCTGGGCAAGCGCATGGGCATCCGCAGTCACAAGCAGTATTCGTTCTGGAACGGTGCCTTGCCCTGCAAGCTGCTGCTGATCAAGGTGCTGCCCGATCAGTTCGTCACCGGCGAACGACGCACACCGGAGCAGCGCCAGGCCGAGCGCGAACAGCTCGAAGCGGCGCCGCCGGTGGCTGCCGACCCGTATGCGCGGGTCAACAAGAATGGCAATCCGATCAAGCCGGCCCCGGCGCCCGTGGTCGAGCAGGCACGTTTGAGCGAAGGTGGGCAGATGTTCGCCAACCGGCTGCAGAAGAACCTCAAGACCTTGGGCAAATGGGCCAAGCGCGAAGGGATCGACTGCTACCGGGTCTATGATGCCGACATGCCTGAATACGCCATGGCCATCGATCTGTACCACGATTGGGTACACGTTCAGGAGTATGCCGCGCCCAAGTCCATCGATCCGGAAAAAGCCTCGGCGCGTCTGTTCGATGCTCTGGCGGCCATTCCCCAGGCATTGGGCATCGACAAGAGCCGGGTGGTGATCAAGCGCCGCGAACGCCAGAGCGGCACGCGTCAATACGAGCGTCAGAGTGCTCAGGGCCAGTTCACCGAGGTGCAGGAGGGGGGCATCAAGCTGCTGGTCAACCTGACCGATTACCTGGACACCGGGCTGTTTCTGGATCATCGGCCCATGCGCCTGCGGATTCAGAAAGAAGCGGCCGGCAAGCGCTTCCTCAACCTGTTCTGCTACACCGCGACCGCCAGCGTGCACGCGGCCAAGGGCGGTGCCCGCAGCACCACCAGCGTTGACCTGTCCAAAACCTATCTGGATTGGGCGCGGCGCAACCTGTCGCTCAATGGCTTTTCGGACAAGAATCGCCTGGAGCAGGGTGATGTGATGGCATGGCTGCAAGCCAGCCGCGATGAGTTCGACATGATATTCATCGACCCGCCGACCTTCTCCAATTCCAAGCGCATGGAAGGCGTGTTCGACGTCCAGCGCGACCACGTCGAACTGCTCGACCTGGCGGTGGCACGCTTGGCGCCTGGTGGTGTGGTGTATTTCTCCAACAACTTCCGCAAGTTCCAGCTCGATGAACATCTGGCCGACCGCTATGCGGTAGAAGAGATCAGTGCGCAGACCATCGACCAGGATTTCGCCCGCAACACCAAGATTCATCGGGCGTGGAAGATCCAGACGCGATAAGGCGGACGTTGGTCCAGCCAATTGGCGATTAGCGTTTGACAGCTGACAAATCAGGGTCCGGGAGGGCCCTTTTTTGTGGGCCGGACATTTCAGAAATGATACGAGAAGAGGGCTAGGCAAGTAGCTGGCAAATAGCTATAAGTGATCGCGAGTCCACGTGGAATTGGCACCGTGGCAATGTGGGTCATCGCTATGGCAGTCTCAGCTAGCCCGCCGAAAATCCTCGGTCTGATTCGCGAAGATGCCTCCACAAACTGGGTGGCGGGCACGGCTCTGCTGGCGGGGTTCGGCGTCACGGCGTTGCTGGCGTTCGCGACTTCGGCACTCTATGAGCAGCAACTTTCGCAACGCTTCGAGCTGTTGGCCAGCGAGCGCGCCAGCCGAATCGCCGAGCGCTTCCAGGACCAGGATCAACGTCTGGACAGCCTGCGGCGTTTCTTCGTCTATTCGGAGAAGGTCAGTCGTCGAGAATTCGATGGCTATGCCAGACCTCTTCTGACCCGCAGCCAGGCTTATTCATGGGCGCCGGTGATCCGACGGGAGCAGCGGCCGCTGTTCGAGGCGCAAGCCTACGCCGACGGCATCACCGATTTCCGTATTCGTGACCTGGGCGAGCGCGGGCAGCTGACACCTGCGCCAGAACGGGATGAGTACTTCCCAGTGTTCTATACCCAGTCGCAAAGTCCGTTGCCGGTGCCGTTGGGATTTGACATGGCCACCGAGCCGCTGCGCCGGGAAACCTTGGAGCGCTCCCGCGAACAGCGCCGACTCACGGTTTCTCCGCCGGTGACCCTAGTGGGGATAGAGCCGGGTTATGCCCGTGGGTTGCTGATGGTGGCGCCAGTGGCGGCGCCGTCGGCAGGGAGCCCGGTGACAGGATTCGTTGTGGCCATCATCAGCTTGCGGCGGCTGATGGCCGAGGGCCTGCCGAGCAGCGAAGAGGACAATCTCAGTGTGCAGATCCTCGACCTTTCCACGGCTGGCACGCATGAGGTGTTGTTCCAGTCCAGCGAGCAACCCGCCTCGTCAGCCTTGCTGGCCAGTGAAATGCTGCAGTTGGCGGACCGGGGCTATCGTCTGGATATCCGCCCCAGCCCGTTGTTCATGACCACCAATCATTCCTGGACACCGCTGTTGGTGGCGGTATTCGGCGGTTTGCTGAGCCTCTTGGTGAGCGCCTTGCTGTACAGCCTTTCGGGTCAGCGCAAGCGGGCATTGGCGCTGGTCGAGCAGCGTACGCATGAGCTGCGCACCATTGCCATTACCGACGCGCTGACGGGGATTCCCAATCGGCGTTATTTTCAGGAGCGGCTGGAAGTGGAGCTGGAACGCGCCCAATCCGAGCGCCTGGAGTTTGCGGTGATCATGCTGGACATCGACCATTTCAAGCGGATCAACGACCAGCATGGCCACGCGGTAGGGGATCGAGTGCTGCAAGGGGTGTGCGACAACATTACCGGGCGTTTGGGCGAATCCGATGTGTTGTGTCGCCTGGGCGGGGAGGAATTCATTCTGCTGTGCCCCGGTAGCGATGGTGACCGGGCCCATGATTTTGCCCTGGAGCTCTGGCGCGGACTGCGCAGTGCGCCCATGGAGGGCATCGGCGTGGTGACGGCCAGTTTTGGCGTAGCGGCCTGGCGCCAGGGGGAGGGCGCCGACACCTTGCTGCTGCGGGCGGACTCAGGCGTCTACGCAGCCAAGCAGGGCGGGCGCGATCGAGTCGAGAGGTTGTCTTGAGTACTGAGCAGGCAGGCCCAACGCCATCGCGGGTAGAACCCGCTCCCACAGAGGTCGCGCAACGCTTCCAGACCTACAAACCCCTGAGGGAACAGGCTCTGCCCGCGATGAGGCCAGCCCCACAGAGAATGCCTACGACAAACCCCTGCGGGAGCGGGCTCTGCCCGCGATGAGGCCGCTCCTACAGAGAATGCGCAACGACGAACCCCTGTGGGAGCGGGCTCTGCCCGCAATGAGGCCAGCCCCACAGAGAATGCGCAACGACGAACCCCTGTGGGAGCGGGCTCTGCCCGCGATGAGGCCAGTCCTGCCTGCACAATCACTCAGCTACTGAATGCTCACCGTAGCCGCCGCCGACTTCGGCTGTGAGTACAGATCCAGCAACACCTGATCCAGCACAGAAGAGGCGCCCCATGGCCGCGGATCGTTGAGGATCGCTACCACCGCCCAGGTATTGCCATTGCTGTCGCGACTGAACCCGGCGATCGCGCGCACGGTGTTCAACGTCCCCGTCTTGATATGCCCCTCTCCCGACATCGCCGTACGCTTGAGGCGCTTGCGCATGGTGCCGTCCATGCCCACGATCGGCATCGAGCTCATGAACTCGGCGGCATAAGGGCTCTTCCACGCCGCCTGCAACAGCGTAGCCATCTCCCGCGCGCTGACCCGTTCGTCACGGGACAGGCCCGAGCCGTTTTCCATCACCAGGTGCGAAGCGGTGATGCCTTTCTTCGCCAGCCATTGACGAATCACGCGCTGCGCGGCCTTGGCGTCATCGCCATCGGCGTCGGTGCGGTAGCGCTCGCCCAGGCTCAGGAACAACTGCTGGGCCATGGTGTTGTTGCTGTACTTGTTGATGTCGCGAATGATCTCGACCAGATCGGGCGAGAAGGCCCGGGCCAGCACCCGTGCCTGCTTGGGCACCACGCCTACACGATCGGCGCCCTGGATGCTGCCGCCCAGCTCGGACCAGATCGCCCGCACCGCACCGGCGGCGTAGGTGGCGTGGTCGAGCAGCGACAGGTAGGTCTGCGAGCTGCAACCCTCGGCCAGTTGGCCGCTGACCACCACGGTGATGCCATCGGCCTGGGTCACCGGGTTATAGCGCACGTCGCCGCTGCACTTGCTGCCGGGCAGCGCCTTGACCTGGTTGTCGATGCGGATGGTGGCAATCGGCGGCTCGACCGATACCAGCACCTTGCCCGAGTCGTTGCGGGTCACGAAGCGCAGCGCCTTGAGGTTGACCAGCAACGAGTCCGGACGAACCAGGAAAGGCGCGTTTTCATCACCGCCGTCATCGTTGAACGCCGGCAACTGTGGCTGCACAAAATGGCTGCGATCCAGGATCAGATCGCCGGTGACCTGGCGAACGCCGTTGGCGCGCAGGTCACGCATCAGCAGCCAGAGCTTCTCCATGTTCAGCTTCGGGTCACCGCCACCCTTGAGATACAGGTTGCCGTTGAGCACGCCATTGCTCAGCGTGCCGTCTGTGAAGAATTCGGTTTTCCACTGGTAGGTCGGCCCGAGCATTTCCAGGGCGGCGTAGGTGGTGATCAGTTTCATGGTGGACGCCGGATTCACCGACACATCGGCATTGAACACGGTCGGGCTGCCGGGACCATTGAGTGGCAGCATCACCAGCGACAGCGCATCGTTCTGCAGCTTGCTGGCCTTGATGGCCTGCTGGACCTTGGGCGGCAACGTGGTGTTGAGGGGGGCGGCAGCGAGGGGGAGGGCCAGAGGGAGCATCAGGCCAGCGAGCAACAACGGACGTAGAGATTTGATCATGTGCGCAAGAACCCTGCAGGCGAGGGGTGACGAAATACGAGGGCCATATGAAAAGATGGAGGCCCCCACTACGGATGAAACGTTCGCATTATGCCCCATGCCTTGCTGGCTTTGGCCTACAAACGTCGGTAAACCCGCATTTTTTTCGCACTATTTCACACCCCACACCCCCCCCGTAGGAGCGGCGT
>NZ_DFUE01000087.1:30263-30906 GCF_002379585.1 Pseudomonas sp. UBA4194 | reverse complement strand
GAACCCGCTCCCACAGGTATGAGGGTGCTACGGGATCCTGTGGGAGCGGGCTCTGCCCGCGATGGGGGCTGCAAGATCACTGCAAGGCCCGAAATCTACAGCGCCAGTACTGGCCCCATCGCGGGTAGAACCCGCTCCCACAAGGATGGCGGTGCCGCAGAACTTTGTGGGAGCGGGCTCTGCTCGCGATGGGGGCTGCATGAGCGCTGCAAGGCCTGACATTTACACCGCCAGCACTGGCCCCATCGCGGGTAGAACCCGCTCCCACAGGTATGGCGGTGCCGCAGAAGTTTGTGGGAGCGAGCTCTGCCCGCGATGGGGGCTGCAAGAGCGCTGCAGGGCCGGACATTTACACCGCCAGCACTGGCCTCATCGCGGGTAGAACCCGCTCCCACAGGTATGGCGGTGCTACGGGATCCTGTGGGAGCGGGCTCTGCCCGCGATGGGGGCTGCAAGATCACTGCAAGGCCCGAAATCTACAGCGCCAGTACTGGCCTCATCGCGGGTAGAACCCGCTCCCACAGGTATGGCGGTGCCGCAGAACTTTGTGGGAGCGGGCTCTGCCCGCGATGGGGGCTGCAAGAGCGCTGCAAGGGCTGACATTTGCAGCGCCAGTCTTGGCCTCATCGCGGGTAGAACCCGC
>NZ_DFUE01000087.1:0-30187 GCF_002379585.1 Pseudomonas sp. UBA4194 | reverse complement strand
TAGAACCCGCTCCCACAGGTGTGGGGGTGCCGCAGAATTCTGCGGGAGCGGGCTCTGCCCGCGATGGGCCCGCAGGAGCGCGGCAAGGCCCGACATCTAGAGCGCCAACACTGGCCTCATCGCGGGTAGAACCCGCTCCCACAGGTATGGGGGTGCCGCAGAATTCTGTGGGAGCGGGCTCTGCCCGCGATGGGGGCTGCAAGAGCGCTGCAAGGCCTGACATTTACACCGCCAACGCTGGCCTTATCGCGGGTAGAACCCGCTCCCACAGGTATGGCGGTGCCGTAGGACCCTGTGGGAGCGGGCTCTGCCCGCGATGGGGCCTGCAAGAGCGCTGCAAGGCCTGACATTTACACCGCCAGTATCGGCCTCATCGCGGGTAGAACCCGCTCCCACAGGTATGAGGGTGCTACGGGATCCTGTGGGAGCGGGCTCTGCCCGCGATGGGGGCTGCAAGAGCGCTGCAAGGCCCGACATTTGCAGCGCCAGTACTGGCCCCATCGCGGGTAGAACCCGCTCCCACAGGGGATTGGTTGGGGCGTCCGGTGCTGTGGGGGTTAATACCCCAGTGCCAGGCCTGTGTTACGCCGAGGATCGTTCGCGCCGTAGAAACGGTTAGCGCCTACCGGTTTGCCTCCCAGTGAAGGTGCGCCCACCAAAATGGCCGCTACGTGGTTGGGGTCCTGAGGGACGCCGAACGTGTGACCCCAGCTTTCGAGGATCTTGCGAGTGTCGGGGCTGACTGCGAAAGGCTCCAGGTTGGTGCTGTCCGGCATCCACTGCTGATGGAAACGTGGCGCGTCCACCGCTTCCTGAATGTTCATGCCGTAGTCGATAACATTGAGCATGGTCAGCAACGTTGCGGTGATGATCCGACTGCCACCGGGGGTACCCACCACCATCACTGGCTTGCCATCCTTGGTCACAATGGTCGGGCTCATGGACGACAACGGCGTTTTGTACGGCGCGATGGCATTGGCCTCGCCTTGCACCAGCCCATACATATTGGCCACGCCGACTTTTGACGTGAAGTCGTCCATTTCGTCGTTCAACAGGATGCCGGTGCCGCTGGCCATCACGCGTGCGCCGAACCAGCCGTTGAGGGTGTAGGTGACGGAAACGGCATTGCCCCACTTGTCGACGATCGAATAATGAGTCGTGTTGCTGCCCTCATGGGGCGCGACACCCGGTTTGATTTCAGCGGAGATCCCGGCTTTGTTCGGCTGGATGCTGTCACGCAGCTTGGTCGCGTAACCTGCATCGAGCAGATGCGCTATGGGGTTCTTCACGAAATCCGGGTCGCCCAGGTAACTGTTGCGATCCACATACGCGTGGCGCATGGCCTCGATCTGGTAGTGCGTGCCCTGGGCGGAGCGGTAGCCGAGGTCGGCCATCGGGTAGCCCTGCAGAATGTTCATGATCTGGCAGATCACCACACCGCCGGAACTGGGCGGCGGTGCCGATACCACGCGGTAGCCACGGTAGTCGCACTCCACCGGTGCCAGCTCGCGGGTCTTGTACTTGTCCAGATCGGCCTGGACGATGATGCCCTTGCCGGCTTGGCTGGAATCGACGATGGCCTTGGCCACCCAACCCTTGTAGAAGCCGTCGCTGCCCTTGGCCGAGATCTCCCGCAGGGTCTTGGCCAGGTCCTTCTGTACCAGTCGCTCGCCTACCTTGAACGGCTCACCCTTGTTCAGAAATATCTTGCCCGAGTCGTTGGCATCCTTGCGAAAATCCTCGGTGGTGGTTTCCAGTAAGTCCACGTCGCCCTGACCGAGCACGAAACCGTCTTCGGCCAGGCGAATGGCCGGTGCCAGCAGATCGGTGCGTTTGAACGTGCCGTATTTCTCGCGAGCCAACTCCATGCCCGAGACCGTACCAGGAACGCCGACGGACAGGTGGCCGTCGGTGCTCAGGCCGGGGATCACATTGCCGGCCTTGTCCAGGTACATATCGGTGGTGGCCGCCAGCGGGGCTTTTTCGCGGAAGTCTAGAAAGGTATTGCGGCCATCGGCCATGTGCAGCGTCATGAAACCTCCGCCGCCGATATTGCCGGCGGCCGGATACACCACCGCCAGGGCATAGGCCACGGCGACTGCGGCATCCACGGCGTTGCCACCGTCTTTGAGCACATCCACGCCTACGTGGGTAGCCAGGTGCTGAGCGGTGACCACCATGCCGTTTTCGGCGGCGACCGGGGCCTGGAAGGCGGCGAAGCTACAGGTACTTGCGACGAGGAGGGCGGTCGCGATCAGCGACTTGGCCAAGGGTTCGAATTTCAAGGTGCGGCTCTCTTCTTCTGCGGATGGGGAGCAACATGGCGCAGGGATGCGCCACGTTCAGAAGAATAGCCGTGAAATCAGCGCGGCTGGCGCAGATCCGTCAAAGACGCCTTCTGCACGCCCTGCGCATCGAAATTATCGGCGGCCAGCCAGCGTTCGAACGCCGTGCGCAGCGCTGGCCATTCTTGGTCGATGATCGAGTACCACGCCGTGTCGCGATTACGCCCCTTGTACACCAGCGCTTGGCGAAAAATGCCCTCGAAGCTGAAGCCGAGACGGTCGGCAGCCTTTCGCGAGGGGGCATTCAGCGCATCGCATTTCCACTCGTAGCGGCGGTAGCCCAGTTCGTCGAACACGAACTTCATCAGCAGGTACTGTGCTTCGGTGGACACTGGCGTGCGCTTCATCAGTGGCGAAAACGTGACGTGACCCACCTCGATCACGCCATTGGCCGGGTCCATGCGCATCAGCGACAAGGTGCCGACGGCGGTGCCGCTACCCAGGTCGATCACCGCCCAGTGCTGCGGGTCCTGGCTGGCGGCGGCCGTTTGCAGATGCTGGGTATAGGCCGCCAGATCGGTGAATGGGCCTACGGGAAGGTAGGTCCAATCGCTGCCATCGGCCAGCAGGCAATAGGCGTTGAACAGGGCCTCGGCATGTTGGGCGACATCGAGCGGTTCCAGCCGGCAGCTGCGGCCCTCAATGACCTTGTGCGATGGGCGAGGGCGGGCAGTCCAGTCTGGCAGCGCTTCGCCAATCGGTTGCTGGTGACTGTTCAAAGGCATGTGGGTGTCCTGGCGAAAGGGGGAGGTGATGTGAGAATACGAGCACAATGGCCCCTCACAAAGCGCCAGGATTGGAGTATTTTATGGTGCCACGTAGCGCTGTTCCGAGAACGCCCATGACCGCCCTGACCCCGATGCACGTCTCCCTGGATACACCACTGGCGCGCCATGTGGGTGCAGCCCCCTTGCAACGGCAACTGCATGACCGGCTCAAGGATGCGATCCTGGATGGGCGGCTGGGCCCCGGCGTTCGGCTGCCGTCGTCCCGAGAGCTGGCGCAGACGCTGGGCATTTCCCGTAACACCGTGACCGCCGCTTATGATCAGCTGGCAGCACAGGGATACGTGTACCCGGATCGACGGGGCACGCTGGTGGCGACCCTGGCGCGACCTGCCCACCTGGATCAGCCGTCCGGATCGACCCCGCCGCCGGTATTGGCTCAGCGGATCGGCCAGATTCGCGCGACATTGCCGGTGGTCTCTGCCACCGCCTCGCTACGCCCTGGCATGCCGTCGTATATCCACTTCCCGATGGCCGCCTGGCGCCGTGCACTGGACAGCGCCGTGCGCCAGGCCGGGCCTTCAGCCCTGGGCTATGGCAACCCCCTCGGCGAGCCGGCGCTGCGCGCTGCCATCGCGCGACATCTACGGATCGCTCGCAGTGTGCGTTGTGAGCCTGAACAGGTGATCATCACCGAAGGTGCCCATGAAGCGCTGGCGCTGTGCGTCAGTCTGTTGAGCAACCCCGGCGAGATTGCCTGGATCGAAGATCCCGGCTACCGCGGTGCGCGCAGTGCCTTCAATGGCGGCGACCTGCGCATAGAGCCCATGCCGGTCGACGCCGAAGGCATGGTGTGGCACGAGGAGGATTGGCAGCGCCGGCCCCCGCGCCTGATCTATACCACGCCTTCCCATCAGTACCCCACCGGTGCGGTGCTTTCCGTGGCGCGCCGTCTGGAGCTGATCGATCAGGCCCGCCGGCACCAGGCCTGGATCATCGAGGACGATTACGACAGCGAGTTTCGCCACGTTGGCGACTCGATCGCTGCCATGCAGGGGCTGGTGGCGGACGCACCGGTGTTGTACGTTGGGACGTTCAGCAAGACCATGTTCCCTTCGCTGCGCCTGGGGTTCCTGGTGCTACCGCATTCGTTGGCGCAGCCCGCTCGGGATGCGTTGCACGAGCTGTTGCGCGGGGGGCATCGATACGAGCAACTGGCGTTGGCCGATTTCATCGAAAGCGGGCAGTTCAGTCGCCATCTCAACCGGATGCGCCGGTTGTACCGCGAACGCCAGACCGCCTTGCGCGAGGCGCTCACCGAGCATCTGCAGGTGCCCCACGTGATCGAAGGCGGGCATTGCGGGATGCACTTGACGGTGCGCTTGCCTGCTGAATACCCGGACCGCGCGATCTGTGCCCAGGCCCAGCGTTACGGCATCGGCGCTCAACCGCTGTCGGTGTTCAACCTGCGTCCGGGGGCGCGTGACAACGGTCTGGTACTGGGTTACGGCAATACTTCGGCGGAGCTGTATCGACCGTTGATCCAGCGTCTTTCGCGTTTGGCGCGGGGTCAGCACTGAGGCTCAGCGTGGCTCCAGGCGGATACCGAACCCGCTTTTCGCCTCGCTGACGATGCGCAGGTGCTGGCGTTGTCCCGGCGCTGCGTCGATGCGCAGCTCCCGCTGCAAACGCCCCTTGCTGCAGAACAGCTCGCCCTGGGCATCGGTGGTGATGCCGACAATATGCTCACCGGCCGGCACGTGGAACGACGCTGCTTCGCCCACGGCGATACGCGCGGCCACTCGTCGGTCGATCATGAACGCCACATAGCAGCCGCCGCCCATCACGCCGATATCGCGATCCACCACCAGCTCACTTAAACCGTCTCCAGGTTGCTGCCAGCCCAGCAGTCGGTCGGGGGGAATGGGTTTGAGGTTTTCCGGGTCGGCCCGAAAAGAGGTACAGCCGGTCAGGGCCAGGACGGCGAGGGCGGTGCAGGTCAGGCGCATCGAAACTTCCTTGAAATGGGGTGGCCTGCGCCACTGTAGTTCAGCAAATCATCCGGCGATACCCACCCCCACGCATCCCCCCTGTAGGAGCGGCGTAAAGCCGCGAAGGCGCCGGCCCGTCCAGCGATGAATCCAGGTTTTGTGTTGGCCGGAAGGGCCTCTTCGCGGCTGCACGCCGCTCCTACAGGTGTACCCAATCCCTTGTAGGAGCGGCGTGAAGCCGCGAAGGCGCCAGTGCATCCAGCGATGAATCCGAATCCTGTAGGAGCGGCGTGAAGCCGCGAAGGCGTCGGTGCACACGGCGGTGAGCCCAGGTCCTGTAGGAGCGGCGTGCAGCCGCGAAGGCGTCGGTGCGTACGGTGATGAACCTAAGACTTGCTGCGGCAGGAAGGGCCCCTTCGCGGCTTTACGCCGCTCCTACGGGGGTGGGGGTGTAGGGGGGGGAGGCAGAAAAGTTTTGAAACAGGTTTCCCGACGGCATGCCCTTGGGCAAGAATGGGGGCTGAGTTGCAAGCTCCGCCCATGCGCCAGCACGGCGACCGGCGCGTACTGACCTGAACCCTTGGAGGTAGCGTGGCACCCAAAGACCTGCTGTTGGCCCTGATCGTGATCATTGCCTGGGGCTTGAATTTCGTCGTGATCCGCTATGGCCTGGATGGCCTTCCGCCGATGTTGCTCGGAGGACTGCGTTTTACCCTGGTGGCCATTCCCGCGATCTTTTTCATCAAACGGCCCAATCTCCCGCTGCGCTGGTTGATCGCCTACGGCGCGACCATCTCCCTGGGTCAGTTTGCCTTTCTGTTCGAAGCCATGGCCAACGGCATGCCGGCCGGGCTGGCGTCACTGGTATTGCAGGCCCAAGCGTTCTTCACCCTGATCTTTGCCGCACTGTTCATCGGTGAGCGGCTACGTGCCGCCAGCGTACTGGGGCTGCTGGTAGCCGCCGGGGGTCTGACCATGATTGGCCTGGAAAGCGACCAGGCCACGCCACTGTTCGCGGTGCTGCTGACCCTGTGCGCAGCATCGATGTGGGCCATGGGTAACATCATCACTCGACGTTTCGGCAACATCGACCTGGTGGCGTTGGTGGTCTGGGGCGGCCTTATCCCGCCACTGCCGTTCTTCGCCCTGTCGCTTTGGCTCGAGGGCCCGGCGCAGATTCAGCAATCGCTGTTGGGCATCGGCTGGAAGTCGGTATTGAGCCTGGTCTATCTGGCGTTCGTTGCCACCATGCTGGGCTACAGCCTGTGGAGCAAGTTGCTGTCGCGCTACCCGGCGGGCAAGGTCGCGCCGTTCTCGCTGCTGGTGCCGGTCATCGGCTTGAGCTCCTCGGCCTGGATACTCGGCGAGCGTCTGAGTGCGCTGCAGTGGTGGGGCGGTGCGCTGGTGATGGTCGGGCTGCTGGTCAACGTTTTCGGTCCGCAGATGCTCAGCCGTGTGATGAGTGCCCGATCGGCCTGACGCAACCCCACGTGTGACCTATGCTGGGTGAACCTGTAGCGCGGCGTGAAAGCTGTCGCCCTGGCGCGAGGGCCCACCCTAGACATGAGAGCGATGGATATGAGCCTGTTCAGCGACATCCTAAAGAAGATTTTCGGCAACAAAGACGCCGACACGCCCCTGACGCCCGGCGCCCCGCCAGCGCCCAGCGCCGCGCCAGGGGCAGACACGGCACCGCCGGTGGCAACTGAGGCACCGTCCCCGGCCGTTGACGTTGCGGCGTTGCTGGACGCCAAGCCGGGGGCCGGTGCGCTGAACTGGCGGACCTCCATCGTCGACTTGCTGAAAGTGCTCGGTATGAATAGCGATCTGGAACACCGCAAGGCGCTGGCTGATGAGTTGGGCTATACCGGAGCCAAAGACGGTTCGGTGGAAATGAATACCTGGTTGCACAAGGAAGTGATCAAGAAGATCAAGGACAATGGGGGGATTGTGCCTAGTGATCTGACTGACTGATGAGCAGGGGGAGGGGGATCGGCGGTGAATGGTCCCCTCACCCCAGCCCTCTCCCTGGGGGAGAGGGAGCTAAAGGCAGACCGCGTACAGCTCACTCTCCTCTCAAACTATTCACCGCCGATCCCCGCCCCAATCCGCCCACTCCATACCCCCACCCCCCACACCACTTGGCATATCAACGAAACCATTTGCAACATGCCTTGGTCGACTCCTTGCCACTCGCGACTTGATGACGAGTGGGTCATGCGCACCGCCAGGGAGCAACACAATGATCGGCGTTATCATTCCTGCACATAACGAACAACAACACTTGGGCGCCTGCATCGACTCGGTCTTGCGCTCTGCACTGCACATCGGGCTGCAAAGCGAAGAGGTGGTGGTGCTGGTCGTCCTCGACGCCTGCACCGACGCCAGTGCTTCCGTCGCTCAACGCCATGGCGCGATGATCATGCCGGTGGATTACCGCAACGTTGGCCGGGCTCGCAGCGCAGGCGCCCGAGTCATGCTCGACGCCGGCGCGCGTTGGCTGGCCTTCACAGACGCCGATACGCTGGTGTCGCCGAACTGGCTGGAACGCCAGGTCAGCTTCAAGGCCGATGCCGTCTGCGGCACCGTGCGCGTGGACAGCTGGGCCGATCATTCGCCCACCGCTCAGGCCCGCTACGATGCCCACTACCAGCACACCGAAGGCCACCGTCATGTGCACGGTGCCAACCTTGGCGTCTGTGCGATTGCCTACAACAAAGTGGGAGGGTTCAAACCCCTGCCTGCACATGAGGACGTGCATCTGGTGAAGGATCTGCAGGGCGTTGGCGCCAATATCATCTGGACTGCCACCACCAGCGTGATCACCAGCGCGCGGCGGGATTTTCGCTGCCGTGAAGGCTTCGGTGAGTACCTGCAATCATTGGCCTGAACCTGCGTCAGCGGCATGATCCACAAGAATATTTCCATCACGGGTTGGACCTTTCGCCATGATGCGCAATCATTAGGGCATCGATACGTTAAGGAGATGGAGCATGTTGATCCGGTCGCTGACCCTCGCCTCGTTGTTCGCCTTCGCTGCGCCTTTGCTGGCAGCAGACGGCGATAGCCCACTGGCTCAGGACCGTGGCCGCGCCCGGCCGCTGATCGTGTTCGCGCCCAGCACGGTCGATGCCAACCTGCTGAAGCTGCGAAAAGCATTGGAAGAGCCCGCCAACCGCGACGGCTTCAAACAGCGCAACATGGTGCTCTACACGGTGATCAACACCATCGGTCAGCGTGATGGCAAGGACCTCGATCCCCAGGCCACCATGGCGCTGATCCGCGAGCTGAAACTCGGCGCCGGCTCCAGCCAGAAGTTCGTGCTGGTGGGCAAGGATGGCGAGAAAAAACTCGAGCAGGGCGGCTATGTCGAACCCGCACAGTTATTCAGCCTCGTCGACCAACTGCCGGCCACCGAAAAAGACGCCAGCGCCCCGGCTGCGGCTGCCGCGCCTGCTCAGGAGCCTGGCGCCAAGCCGGCCAAAAACGCCAAGCCCAGCAAGGCGCCGCAGCCACTGGACGATTGATTCCGGGATGATCGAGGTGAGTGTCAGGACCGATTCAACTCGGGTTCCAGCAGCCACTCGGCGCTGTCGTTCCACACATCCATGCGGGTGATCTTGCCGTCCCGCACCTCGAAACGATCCAGGTAACGGTTGCCGGAAAAGCTGCGGCCGTCCTGCCATTCGCCGTAAAGCGTGCCGTTGGAATAGACGACGGTGTGTTCGCCACGGTCCATCCAGTCGAAGTTGCCCAAGGCTTTCTTCACCCACGCATAGCGTGAGCCGTTGAAAGCCGTGATGGTTTGCGGGTCGGGCATGGCTCGGCC
This sequence comes from Pseudomonas sp. UBA4194, assembly GCF_002379585.1. Classification (GTDB taxonomy): domain Bacteria; phylum Pseudomonadota; class Gammaproteobacteria; order Pseudomonadales; family Pseudomonadaceae; genus Aquipseudomonas. The sequence goes on along the minus strand of NZ_DFUE01000087.1, from coordinate 21,297 downwards.
ACCGGTGAAGGTAATGCGCACGTCGGCCGACATGAAGGTCGCCGCCTTGACCGGGTCCGGCGCCATGGACGCTGCCAGAAAATTGCTAACAATCTGTACTGCGGGATTTTCGTCGCTCATGATTTTTCTCCGTTGATTCAGGGATGGTAGGTGCCGCAATTCGGTGCGGGCTGCACGCTTGTTGTGCAGGTTTTCGGGGATACGAGCCCGCTAGACCGCGTAAACACGCGTAGACGACTCTGGCATCCAGTTTGCTAGCAAAGATCATACAAATGCTAGCAATCAGGAGAAAAAGAATGTCAGCTTCCCGTTCCCGCATCAACCGCCTGTTGCCCAAGGCCGGTCTCGCCATCGCGTTCGGTTTTCTGTTGAGCCCGCTGGCGCAGGCGGTCGAACCGATCAAGGTCGGCCTGGTGGCAGCGTTGTCGGGTCAGTCCGCCAAATCCGGTGAGGCGCTCACCCGTGGCCTGACCATCGCCATCGACGAAGTGAATGCGGCAGGCGGCGTATTGGGGCGGCCGCTGGAGTTGGTTCGCCGTGACGATGAAAGCAACCCATCCAAGGGCATGCTGGCCGCTCGCGAACTGGTGCAGCGGGAAAAGGTCACCGTACTGTTCGGCGGTCTCGACACCCCTGTGTCACTGGCGATCGTGCCACTGGCCAATCAGATGAAAGTACCTTTCATGGGCATCTGGGCCGCCGGCACCAAGATCACCGAGAACGGCGCCAAGGATAACTACGTATTCCGCGTCTCGGCCGTGGACGAACTGGTGGACGAGGCGCTGGTGGACTATGGCGTGCGCACTCAAGGGATGGCCAAACCCGGTTTGATCTTGATCAATAACCCATGGGGCGAGTCCAACGAAGCCGGGTTCAAGCGCGCCCTGGAAAAACGCGGTTTGCCCAACGCAGGCGTGGAGCGCATCCAGGACAGCGATCTGGATGTGGTCCCGCAACTGACCCGCCTCAAGGAAGGCGGCGCCGACAGCCTGTTGATGGTCGGCAACGTCGGCCCCTCGGCGCAGGTGGTCAAGTCCTTGGACCGCATGGGTTGGAACGTGCCGGTGGTCTCGCACTGGGGCCCGGCCGGTGGCCGTTTCGGGGAACTGGCCGGGCCCAACGCCGGACGCGTGCATTTCGTCCAGACCTTTGTCTTCACCGACCACAACGGCGCCCGCGGCGAAGCGGTGCTTGGCGCTTTGAAGAAACGCTATCCGGAAATCAAATCGCTTGCCGACGTCACCCCAGCGGTGGGTATCGCTAATGCGTATGACGCGTTGCACCTGGCGGCGCTGGCGATTGCCAAGGCGGGTAAAACCGAAGGTACGGCGGTGCGCGACGGTTTCTACGGCATCACTGACTACGCCGGCCTGATCAAGGACTACAAGCAACCTTTCAGCCCCGACAAGCGCGACGCCCTGGGCCCGAACGATTACGTGTTCACTCATTTCGTGGGCGACCAGATCGTACCCGTCGCACCCTGAGGGCTTGAGCCATGATCACCGCCACTTTGCTCACCGGGCTGGGGTTGGGCAGCATGTATGCGCTGCTGGCCCTGGGGTTCCACATCACCTTTGTGGTGTCTCGCACGGTCAACTTCGCCCAGGGCAGCGCCATGATGGTGGGCGCTGTGCTGGGTTACAGCTTCAGCGTCAGCTGGGGCTGGCCCTGGTGGCTGGCGCTGCCGGCGACCCTGGCGCTGGCTGCCGTATACGGTTTGGTCATCGAGCGCTTCCTGGTGCGGCCATTCCATGAACGCGGCTCCCAGGCCTGGCTCATGGCAACGGTTGCCGGCGGCATTCTGGTGGACAACCTGGTGATGTTCACCTTCGGCAAGGAGCCTCGCCAGTTCGTCACCGCCCTGGCTCACCACAACTTCGATATCGGCGGTTCCAGCATCGGCCTGCTGCAATTGCTGATTCCGCTGGTCGGCGCTCTGGTGGCCCTGGCGCTGTTTCTGGTGCGTCGCTACACCCGTCTGGGCAAGGTGCTGGAAGCCTGCGTACAGAATCCGCGCGCGGCCATGCTCATGGGCATTCGAGTCAAGCGGGTGGTGGCGGTGGCATTTGCGGTATCCACGGTATTCGCCGCTGTGGCCGGTCTGTTGATCGCGCCGCTGTTCAGCGTCAACGCGGACATGGGCACGCTGTTCGGTCTCAAGGCCTTCGCCGTGGCGATTCTCGGCGGAATCGCCAGCGCGGGAGGCGTCTTCACCGCCGGCCTGCTGTTTGGCCTGGCCGAGGCGTTGATCACCCTGTATTTCGGCTCGGCATTTACCCAGATATTTACCTTCGCCTTGGTGATCGTTGCCTTGGCCATTCGCCCCGATGGCCTGTTCGGCCGCAAGACATTGGTGAAAGTATGAGTACTGCGCGCAACATCGTCGCGCCATTGGCGTTGCTGGGCCTGGGCGTGGTGTGCGCCGTGATGGCCTTCATGCTCGACAGCTATTCGCTGCTGGTCTTCACCTTGTGCGCCCTGGCTACCGTGGTGGGCGTAGGCCTGAACATCCTGATTGGCCTCAGTGGTCAGATTTCCTTCGGCCATATCGCGTTCTACGCGCTGGGCGCCTACGTCTCGGCATTGCTGGCCCTGGCCGGCTGGCCACTGGGCGTAAGCATGCTCGCGGCGGCACTGGTCAATGGCGTGGTCGGCGCGCTGCTGGCCATTCCGGCGATGCGCGTGAAAGGACCGTACCTGGCGATGATCACCATTGCCTTCGCCTTCGTGGTGCACCATGGCCTGATCGAATGGCGAGACCTTACGGGTGGCTCCAATGGCTTGATGGGCATGCCCATGCCCGAATACGGCAGCCTAGACCCTGCGGTGACGCTGGCGTTGATGGCAGTGGCCTTGATGATCGTCGCGCTGGCGTTCTTCCTGCGCCTGCGCGGCAGTGGTTGGGGGCTGGCCATGCAGGCCGTCAAATCCACTGAAATTGCGGCACGTTCGCTGGGCTTCAATCCGGTGCAGACCAAGACCCTGGCGTTTGCCTTGTCGGCGGCGCTGACCGGTTTGGCCGGCTCCCTGGTCTCACCGCTGATGATGTTCATCAACCCTGAGTCTTTTCCGTTCAGCCAGTCGATTCTGTTCGTGCTGGCAGTGATTGTCGGTGGCAGCGGCATGTTGTTCGGTCCGTTGCTGGGTGCGTTGCTGATCGTGCTGTTGCCCGAGATGCTCTCGGACTTCGCCGAGTACCGCCTGCTGATCTTCTCGGCGCTGCTGTTGGTGGTGCTCTGGGTAGCGCCGCGTGGCGTTCTCGGCGCGCTGGCGCGGCGCTGGTTCAAGGCCCCTGGCATGCATGCGCCGGCCGAGGCCGATGAGCAGCGCCTCGTGGCGTTCTTTTCCAACGCCCAGGCAGGTGGTCTGGCGGTGGAGAATATCGGTATTCGCTTTGGTGGCGTACAGGCGGCGCAAGGGGTGAGTTTCACGGCGACGCCGGGCAGCATTACCGCCATCATCGGCCCCAACGGCGCCGGCAAGAGCACGGTGCTCAACCTGATCAGCGGCTTCTATGCGCCTGACCAGGGCCACATTCGCCTGGGTGCCGAGCTGGCGGGCCTGCCGGCGTACCGGATTGCCCGCGCCGGGATCGGCCGTACCTACCAGACCACCCAGCTGTTCGGCGAGTTGACGGTGCTGGAGAACCTGCTGGTGGCCATGCAGCGCGGTCGCCTGGAATCCCCTTTTGCTGGCGCTGACGTCGTGCGCAAGACGCTGGCGCTGGATTTGCTGGCGCTGGTGGGCTATCGCGGCTCGGTCACGCTGCTGGCCGATGAATTGCCCCATGTCGATCGTCGTCTGGTCGAAATCGCTCGGGCCCTGGCGGGGCAGCCGGCCGTGCTGTTGCTCGACGAACCTGCGGCCGGCCTTGGCCGGGTCGACACCGACCGGTTGGCGGTATTGTTCAAGCGTCTGGCCGCCTTCGGCCTGACCGTGATTCTGGTCGAGCACGATATGCCGCTGGTGATGGCGGTGGCCGAGCGGCTTCTGGTACTCGACGCCGGCAAGCCGATTGCCTGGGGTGATCCGCAACAGGTTCGCCAGGACCCGAAAGTGATCGCCGCCTATCTGGGCGGAACCAGCTACCAGGCCACGCCCAGGGCGCTGGAATGGGATGGCAGCCGAGACGCTCGATTGTTCGTCAAGGGCCTGACCATCGACTACGGCGCGGCAGCGGTGGTGGAGGGGGTCGACCTGGTGGTCAATCCGGGCGAACTGGTGGCCATTCTTGGCGCCAACGGGGCGGGCAAGTCGAGCATCCTGCAATGCCTGGCCGGGCTGCACGGCGCTGCCGGGGGCAGCATCCTGCTGGACGACCAGGAGATCGTGCGCAGCGATGCCAGTGCCATCGCTGCGCTGGGCCTGGCGCTGGTGCCGGAGGGTCGTCAGGTGTTCGGCCAGTTGAGTGTGCGTGACAACCTGCTGCTGGGTGGCTACTCGCGTCGCGATGCATTCGATGCCGACGCCGAGATCGAAGCCATCCTCAAGCGTTTCCCGCGGCTGCGTGACCGTATCGACAGCCATGCCGGACTGCTTTCCGGGGGCGAGCAGCAGATGGTTGCCGTGGGCCGTGGATTGATGGCCAAGCCGAAGATTCTGCTGTTGGACGAGCCTACCTTGGGTTTGTCGCCCGCCATGATTGGCGAACTCTATGACGCCTTGGCCACGCTTCGCGACGAAGGCGTGACCTTGCTGCTGGTTGATCAGATGGCCAACCTTGCCTTGCAGGTCGCCGACCGTGCCTATGTGTTGGAGAACGGTCGTATCGTCAAGGCGGGCAGCGCCGCGCAGTTGCGCGACGACCCGGATCTGGAAGCGGCCTATCTGGGCGAAGGAGCGTTGGCATGAGTCTGACCCGCTACCACAACGGCACCGGCGCGGATCTGTGGGTGGAGCAGGGCTTCTTCGTCGAGCCCGGCGGCAGTGGTGGGCCCTGGCACGATGTCGACCTGCAGGGCGGCCTGGTATTGCCTGGCTTGATCGAAACCCATATCCACCTGGACAAAGCCTGCATTCTGGAGCGCTGTCACTTGCAGGCCGGGACATTGCAGGAAGCCATTGCCCAGACCCGCGCCGCCAAGGCCTTGTTCACCGAGCAGGATGTGTACGCGCGCGGGGCCAAGGTGCTGGACATGGCTATCGTGCAGGGCACCACCCATATGCGCACCCACGTCGAACTGGACCCGCAGATAGGCCTGACGGGCTTCGCGGCCATCCGCCGCCTGCAGGCTGACTACGCGTGGGCCCTTACCCTGGAGATTTGCGTGTTTCCTCAGGAAGGCCTGCTCGACAACCCCGGCACCGAGGCTCTGCTGTGCGCCGCACTGGAGCAGGGTGCCACGGTGCTCGGCGGTTGCCCCTACATGGATCGCGACCCTGGCGCGCAGATTCGTCGACTGTTCGAGCTGGCCGTCGCCTACGATCGCGATCTGGATTTTCATCTGGATTTCGACCTCGATCCCCAGGGCATGACCGTGGGTGAGGTGGTGCGCTGCACCGAGCAACATGGCTGGGGCGGTCGCGTGACCATTGGCCACGTGACCAAGCTTTCGGCGTTGCCGTTGGAGGAATTGTTGACGGTGGGCCGCGATCTGGCGAGGGCGGGGGTGCAGGTCACCTGCCTGCCGTCCACGGACCTGTTCCTGATGGGCCGCGAGCAATTTCACAATAAACCTCGCGGGTTGGCGCCGCTGGATCGATTGCATCAATGCGGGGTGACGTGCTCGCTGTCCAGCAACAACATCGGCAACCCGTTCACGCCGTATGGCGACGCTTCGCTGGTGCGCCAGGCCAATCTGTTTGCCAATGTCAGCCAATTGGGCACGGCGCAGGAACTGCTGCGCTGCATGGGCTGGATATCGGTGGAGTCGGCGCGTTTGCTGCGCTTGCGCGATTACGGCCTGACGCCGGGCTGCAAAGCGGATTTCGTGGTGTTCGATGCAGCGGATGCGGCGGCGGTGGTGGCCCAGGTGTGTGCACCGCGGATGGGGTTCAAGGCGGGGCGGCAGACGTTCGAGCGGGGTGGGGTGAGGGTGTTGCGGTAGGGGGGTTGGTCTGTTGGGGGTTGCGGTGGATGGTCCCCTCACCCCAGCCCTCTCCCTTGGGGAGAGGGAGCCGATCACCGTTAGCCGGTCCACCGCGATCCGCTCTAGCTCCCTCTCCCTCAGGGAGAGGGCTGGGGTGAGGGGACCATCCACCATCAAAGCCCCGCCAACGCCTCCTTCAAATTCACCTCCCGCACCGGCTGCTCCTCCAGCGCCAGTTGCGCCTCCAGCTCATCCAGATGCTCCAGCATCACCGCCACGGCTTTTTCCCGATCGCCTTCGGCCAGTGCGCTGATGATCTGCTGGTGCTCGTCGGAGGCGCACGAAGGCACGTCATTGCGCTGATACAAGGCCACGATCAGCGAGCTGCGCACCATCAGGTTCTGCAGGATTTCACTCAACACGGTATTGCCGCTCAGCTCGCCCAACAGCAGATGAAACTCGCTGAGTTCACGAACGATGGCGCGGCGGTCGGTGGCGTTGGTGGCCTTGCGTTCGTTGTCCATGTGCCGGTTGATGCGCTCGCCTTGTCGGCTGATGGTGTCGGCACCGATGCTCTCGACGATCGCGCGTTCGATGGCGCGGCGTGCGGTGAACACATCCCGAGCTTCCTGGGCGCTGGGTTGCGAGACCATGGCGCCGCGGTTGGGCTCGATATTGACGATGCGCTGCATGGCCAGGCGCTGCAACGCCACCTGTACGTGATTGCGGTTGGCCTGCAGGGTTTCTACGATCTGCGCCTCGATCAACCGCGTGCCCGGCCGCAAGCGATGCTGGGCGATAGCCTTGGACAGCACATCGACGATGCGCTGGACTTCGAGTTGCTTGGCGGTGACGGTCTTGGAACCCATCGTGTCCTCTATGGCAGCGTTGCAGCGGGGCGAAAGGCGGGCATTATCCGCCAGGCCCGCGTGGCGGGCAAACGTTGCCGGCTCAGTCGGCGACGCCCAGCGCAAGGCCTTGACCGCGAGGGTCATGCGCGGCATGGCAGATACCGGCGGTATCGATGCAGATGCCCCCGGCCTGGCCGGTGAAAGGATTCAGCTCGTGGATGATTTCCACGTCATGGCCCAAGGCCGATAACCCTTGCGCCACCGCCCCGCCGATGTCCGCTTCGACCTTGAGATTGTCGGTGCCATCGAAGAAGCTGCGCCCCAGCAGGAAGCGTGGCTGGCGCAGGGCGAGGTCCAGCGGTTGCTGGAAGTCGATCAACTGGGTGGCCAATACCATCTGGGTCTGAGGCTGACCATCGCCGCCTTGGGTGCCGAAGAACATCTGGCTGCCGTCATCGGCCAGGTAACAGGATGGGTTGAGCGTATGCGCGGGCCGTTTGCCCGGCGCCCAGACGTTGGGATGGCCAGCAACGGGGGAGAATCCGGCAGCACGGTTCTGCCACAGCACACCGGTGTCGCCCATCATCACTCCGGAGCCGAAGTCGTGGAACAGGCTCTGGATCAGGCAGGCGGTACGCCCCTCACGGTCGGTGGCGGCCATCCAGGCCGTGTCTGCGGGGCGACCCACTTCGTTCCATGGGCTTGCCTTGCTCGGGTCCAGGGGGCGCGGGATGTCCAGGCTGGCGGCGAAATCCCAGTCGGAGCAGGCGGGGTCGTGCAGTTCGAGGTTGCGCTGCAGCAGCCCCTGTTTGATCGCTTCCACGAGCAGGTGGTAGTAGGCAGCGGTGCCGTTGCCGCACGCGGCCACATCGCAAGCGTTCAGGGCGTGCATGGCCTGCAGCGTGTACAGGCCCTGACACGGGGGCGCGATGTTGAACAGTCGGCCCTGGCGGTAACGCACGGAAATGGGCGCGACTTCCGGCGCCTGCGTGGCTGCCAGGTCGCGGGCCTGCAGGCCACAGCCCAGTCGCTGGAACTCATCAGCGAAGGCTGCGGCCAGTTCGCCGTGATAGAAATCGCTGAAGCCGTGGCGCGCAAGATGCTCGAAGGTGTCGGCCAGGCGCGTTTGATACAGCGTGTCGCCCGCTGCCAGCCAGCGGCCATTGGATTTGCACAGGTCATGCAGGCCCGGCAGGGTTTCGATCAGCGCCTTGCGATGGCCTTGCCAGAACAGTTGCGACGTAGAAACCTCGACCCCTTGGCGAGCATGGTGCTGGGCATCGGCGAGCAGGTCCGCTGCGGTGAAGCGCGAGCCCCAGTCACGGCTGCTGATCTGCAAGGCGGTCTGCCAACTTGCAACTGCGCCTGCAGTGGTAGCGATGCTGGCAGGGCCGCGCAATTCGATGCGGCCCCCTTCGGGTAGGTGCTGGCCGGCTTGGCCGATCCCCATGATGGTGCGTACGCGTCCGTCGTGGAGCAGCCATAGGGCATCGCCGCCCAGGCCGGTCATGTGCGGGTAGACCGCAGTGAGGGTAGCGCTGGCGGCGATCATGGCATCGATGGCGCTGCCGCCCGCCTGCAGAATGCGCAGGCCGGCAGCACTGGCGTCAGGGTGTGGGGTGGTGATGACGCCATGGCGGGAGAGGGCGGACATAGGTGGGCGAACCTTTTGCTAGCTTTGAGTGGGGTATTGCTAGCAATTAATGTTCCGGATCTTGGGTGACAGTGATGGCCTCATCGCGGGCAGAGCCCGCTCCCACAGGGGATTTGTGGGGGGAGGGGGGCATTGGTAGGGGCGGGATTGTGTGTTGGGGGTGAAGGCCTCATCGCGGGCAGAGCCCGCTCCCACAGGGGCATGGGGGGTGGCGGAGTTCACCCTGTGGGAGCGGGCTCTGCCCGCGATGGGGGCCGTGTTGACACCCCTCAAACCATGTTCAAGCGCTGCTTGCGGGTGGGCGCCGGGTAGGCCTGGTCCATTTCGCGCAGGTCCTGCTCGGTGAGCCGCACTTCCAACGCCTGGGCATTCAAGCGTACATGCTCGGGATTCACCGCCTTGGGAATGGCAATGACCCCCGGCTGGCGCAATACCCAGGCCAGGCAGGCCTGGGCCGGGGTTATCTGGTGACGCTGGGCTATCTGCCGCAGCGTGGGATGGTTGAGCAGGTGTCCGCCCTGGGCGATCGGACAATACGCCATCACCGGCATCCCGGCCCGCTCGCACCACGGCAGCAGGTCGAACTCGATACCGCGCTCCTCCGGGTTGTACAACACCTGGTTGGTCGCGCAGCGAGTGTCGTCGAGCTCCTGCAAGTCGTCGACATCGAAGTTGGACACGCCCCAGCGGCCGATCTTGCCCTCGGCCTGTAGCTTTTCGAACGCCTCCACGGTCTCGGCCAGCGGATACTGTCCGCGCCAGTGCAGCAGGTAAAGGTCGATATGCTCGGTACCCATACGCCGCAGGCTGCGCTCGCACGCGGCCGCCACGCCGCTGCGGCTGGCGTTGTGCGGGTAAACCTTGCTGACCAGCACCACCTTGTCGCGCTGGCCGGCAATGGCCTGCCCAACGATCAGTTCGGCGCCGCCTTCGCCGTACATCTCCGCAGTGTCGAGCAGGGTCAGGCCCAGGTCGATGCCTTGGCGCAAGGCGGCCACTTCCTGTTTTTCGCGGCTGGGGTCTTCGCCCATGCGCCAGGTACCTTGGCCGATCCGCGGGACCGTTGCATCAGCAAGCTTGAGGGTCGTCATCAGGGTCGCTCCTGTTCTGTCGAGTGTCTGGGTTTCAGGTTTTGGGCACTGGTTGCTTGGCGAGGTTCAAGTGGCCATCGGCTGTGCCTTGCAACCGGGGCGTTATCCGGGAATGTTCTATCAGTACCTCCATCAGCGCCTGCGCCGCGGCAGACAGCTTGTGGTCGCTCAGGCGCATCAGGCCGATGCGGCGTTCGATCTGCGGGGCCTCCAGCGGAATGCAGCGCGCCCCGAGCTCGCGCATCTGGCCGATGCACAGCGACGGCACGGCACTGACCCCCAGGCCGTGGGCGACCATGCGGCCAACGGTGCTCAGCTGGTGGCTTTCAAAGGCCACGGCGAGCTGGCCGTGTTGCTGGCGAATATCCTGCTCGAGCAGCAAACGGACCGCCGAGGGCCGTTGCAGCGCGATGAAGTCCTCGCGCAGCAACTCGTCCCAGGTCACCACGGGCTGATCGGCCAGAGGTGATTCGGCTGGCACGACCGCCACGAAGCGGTCGGTATAGAAAGGGATGAATTCCAGCGAGCGGGTGGACCCGGGTTCGAAGCCGATGCCCAGCTCCACGCGCCGGTGGCGGACCATTTCGAGTACTTGTTCATTGACCACATCGTGCACCGCCACATTCACCCGAGGGTAGCGATCGCGGAACAACTTCAGGGCGCCAGGCAACACGTTGCCGGCGAACGAAGGCATCGCGGCCACCGAGACCTTGCCCAGTTGCAGGGTGAAATGCTGGCGCAACAGCTCTTCGGTGTTGTCCCAATCCGCCAGCAGGCGTCGTGCCAGAGGCAGTAGCGCCTCACCCTCCGGCGTCAGGCTGACGCTGCGCGTGGTGCGAGTCAGCAGGGCGCCACCCAGGTCTTCTTCTAGACTCTTGATCGTCAGACTCAAGGCTGGCTGCGAGAGGTGCAGGCGCTCGCCGGCCTGGGCGAAGCTCAGCGCCTGGGCTACGGCCAGGAAAGCGCGCAATTGTTTGACGTTCATTGATTTGGGAACCCTATCAATCCATCTGAAAAACAAAATTAACAAATTACTCCCACAGGGAGAAGATGGGTCCCAACGCTCCTCGACAGCTGCGGTTGTCGCCCAACAACAATACAAAAAGGCGGATCGACATGGCCGGACTCGACAAACGAGTTGCTACCTACGAACAGGCCCTCGAAGGCTTGACCGATGACATGACCATCCTGGCCGGCGGTTTCGGCCTGTGCGGCATCCCGGAAAACCTCATTGCCGAGATCAAGCGGCGCGGTGTGCGGGGCCTGACTGTGGTTTCCAACAATTGCGGCGTCGACGGTTTTGGTCTGGGCGTACTGCTCGAGGACCGCCAGATCCGCAAGATGATTGCCTCCTACGTGGGCGAGAACGCCCTGTTCGAACGCCAGTTGCTCGACGGCGAACTGGACGTGGAGCTTACCCCTCAAGGCACCCTGGCCGAGAAAATGCGCGCCGGCGGCGCCGGAATCCCGGCCTTCTTCACGGCCACCGGCTACGGCACGCCCGTGGCCGAAGGCAAAGAGGTTCGTGAGTTCAACGGCCGCCATTACATCCTCGAACAGGCCATTACCGGCGACTTCGCCATCGTAAAGGGCTGGAAGGCCGACCATTTCGGCAACGTCGTCTACCGCCATACCGCGCAGAACTTCAATCCATTGGCCGCTACCGCCGGCAGAATCACGGTGGTCGAGGTCGAGGAAATCGTCGAGCCGGGGCAGCTTGAGCCTTCGCAGATCCATACGCCGGGCATCTTCGTCGATCGAGTGGTGCTGGGCACGTTCGAAAAACGTATCGAGAAACGCACCCTCAAGGCCTGACCTGACAAGAACAAGAGGTTTCGAACATGGCACTTACCCGCGAACAAATGGCTCAGCGCGTGGCGCGCGAGCTGCAGGACGGTTTCTACGTCAACCTGGGCATCGGTATTCCTACCCTGGTGGCCAACTATGTACCGGATGGCATCGACGTAATGCTGCAGTCGGAAAATGGATTGCTGGGCATGGGCGAGTTTCCTACCGAGCAGACGGTGGATGCCGACATGATCAATGCCGGCAAGCAGACCGTGACGGCGCGCAAGGGTGCGTCGATCTTCAACTCGGCCGACTCGTTCGCCATGATCCGCGGTGGGCATGTCGATCTGACCGTGCTCGGCGCCTTTGAGGTGGACGTGCACGGCAACATCGCTTCCTGGATGATCCCCGGCAAGCTGATCAAGGGCATGGGCGGGGCGATGGATCTCGTGGCAGGGGCGGAGAACATTATCGTCACCATGACCCACGCCTCGAAAGACGGTGAATCCAAGCTGCTGCCCCAGTGCAGCTTGCCGTTGACCGGCGCGGGCTGCATTCGCAAGGTGCTGACCGACCTTGCCTATCTGGAGATCACCGATGGCGCCTTCGTGCTCAAGGAGCGAGCGCCGGGCGTCAGCGTGGAGGAAATCATCGCCAAGACGGCGGGCAAATTGGTAGTGCCCGATGAGGTGCCGGAGATGGTGTTTCATTCGTAGAGACTGCGGCGCGGCGTTCGCGGCTGTACGCCGCTCCTACCAGGATCGCGTCTCGCGGCAGGCAGCCGAGAACACACTCCCATAACGACAACAACAATAGGCGTCCCTCATGTCCACTCAACTCGAAGAGAGCCGTTACGCCCGCTTCGCCTTGCATTGCTCCAACTGGGCTGAACGCTGGTTCCCGGATTCCTACGTATTCGCCGCCGTCGCGGTGCTGGTGGTGGCTATCGGCGCCCTGGCCATCGGGGCATCCCCAACGGCCACCGCCACCGCGTTCGGCGATGGCTTCTGGAGCTTGATCCCGTTCACCATGCAGATGGCCTTCGTGGTCATCGGCGGCTACGTGGTCGCCAGCTCGCCGCCGGCGGTCAAACTCATCGACCGCCTGGCGCGTATCCCGCGCAATGGCCGCTCGGCAGTGGCCTGGGTCGCGCTGATTTCCATGGTCGCCTCGCTGCTCAACTGGGGCCTGTCACTGGTATTCGGCGGTCTGCTGGTGCGCGCATTGGCCCGCCGCACCGATCTGCGCATGGACTACCGCGCCGCCGGTGCCGCTGCGTACCTGGGCCTGGGCGCTGTATGGGCGTTGGGGTTGTCGTCCTCGGCGGCGCAGCTGCAGGCCAATCCGGCCAGTCTGCCGCCCTCGATACTGTCCATCACCGGTGTGATTCCGTTTACCGAAACCATTTTCCTATGGCAGTCAGGCGTGCTTTTGCTCGCTCTGGTGATCGTGTCGCTGGTAGTGGCCTACGCCACTGCGCCCGGCCCCAACTCGGCGCGCGACGCTCAGGCCTGTGGCGTAGATCCCGCCTTCAACCTGCCACCGATCACCCAGCGCAGCCGTCCGGGCGAGTGGTTGGAGTACAGCCCGCTGATCACCGTGGTGCTGGTCTTGCTGGCGGCTGGCTGGTTGTTTCACGAATTCTCCACGAAGCCTGCGATCACGGCGATTTCCGGGCTCAACACCTATAACTTTCTGTTCATCATGTTGGGCCTGCTGCTGCACTGGCGACCACGCAGCTTCCTCGACGCGGTTGCCCGGGCGGTGCCGACCACCACGGGCGTGCTCATCCAGTTTCCCCTCTACGGCTCCATTGCGGCCATCATGACCACGGTCAAAGGCGGCGACGCCCAGACACTGGCGCACCATATTTCAACGTTCTTCGTGCAGATCGCCTCTCACGACACCTATGCGCTGCTGATGGGCGTCTATTCCGCCGTGCTGGGGTTCTTCATTCCTTCAGGCGGGGGCAAGTGGATCATTGAGGCGCCTTATGTCATGCAGGTGGCCAATGACCTGCAGTATCACCTGGGATGGGCCGTGCAGATCTACAATGCCGCGGAGGCGTTGCCCAACCTGATCAATCCGTTCTACATGCTGCCGCTGCTCGGCGTGCTGGGCCTCAAGGCGCGAGACCTGATCGGCTTTTCCTTCGTTCAGCTATTGGTGCATACGCCACTGGTGCTCGTGCTGCTCTGGGCACTGGGGACGACGCTGACCTATATGCCTCCCGTACATCCGTGACGGGAACATATTGAAAGGTTTGGGGTCGGTCGGCCGTTGGCCCCGGCACTTGCTACGTTGATCGGGAAAAGGCCTGGCGAGGGGTCAGAATCGATAGTGGCTATTGCGCACCAGCGGCCACCCGAGGTAAACATCTACTTGAAATGGGATGTGTGAGAACGGCGCTGTCTTCCCATAGCGAACGCCAGAAGGGAGATCTGTAGATGTTGAATGACGCCGCTTCTCAAACGGTGGAGCAAACCAATCAGGTCAGCAGGGTGATCGCGCAGCAGATCCGTAGCCTGCATAACTCGGCATCCAGAGACCTGGACAAGGCCGCCGCAGAAATCATGGGGAGAGTGGAAGCATTCCGCGTGCAGGGTTTGATCAGTGCTGCAGTGGCGCAGCAATTGACGTTCGACGTGCGCAACGAGCGCAGCCGTATCAGCCGATGAAACAGGCGGCCGCCGCCACAGGCGACGGCCCCGTGGACTAGCCGCCGTCGGTGTCGATATCTGCGTCGGTCTCTTCCTGTTCCAGCCGCCGATTGCGATCAGCCTCTGATTCGGGCTCGATGTCCGGACTGTAGCTGTTGCCGTCGGCATCGTTGCCGTGGTTGCCTGTACCTACGTCCTTGTTGCCGTCCGGATCGATCGCAGGATCGTTACGTCCGGCGTCCTGATCCTGTGGTTGGCGTGGCGTATCCTCGTTTGGCGCGGGGGTATGTGCAGTCATGACCGTCTCCTGTACAGGTTATTTTTTCGCGCCGCCTTCGGAGCCGGTACCGTCGCCCATGTCGTGGCTGCCGGCGTCGGGCTTGGTCACTGCCCCACCCATGGAACTGCCCTCAGGGTTGCCCGTGTTCTGCGGCTTGATCTGAGTGCTAGTGCCATCTCGTGGCGTTGCCGAACCGTCGGTATTGCCATTGGGGAGGTTGGTGCCGGTGCCGGTTGGAACACCGACCGAAGAAGGCGCAGTGCCTTGGCCAGGATTGGTCGGGCCAGTGCTGTTATCCGCCAGTGCGGGCAGGGCAGCGCTGGCCAGCAGGCCGCTGAGAAGCAGGGTGGTGATGCGTACGTTTTTCATGGTGCTCTCCTTGTTCTTGAACGCTTCATGAATTGGGCTGGGAAAACCCATCGGTGGTGCCTTGCCGCCGACGAGCGGTCATGCGCAACCAGCCAGCCGGCCCGGCGGCCATCAACTAATCTTGAACTGCCGCGCCACAGGGTGCGGCAGGTCCCGGACACGTCGTGTCCCCGGTAAGGATGCCCCGATGCGTTGCTTCTCCAGCACTTCAGCCAACTACCTGGGTGTGGATGCCTTGCACGGGGCCATGCCGGCTGTGGGGCGCCTGGGAGTGCGTCGGGCGTTATTGGTCACTGATCGCGCCTCGATCAAGGCGGGCCTGAGCGAAAAGGTCGGTTGGGCGTTGCGCGGCCAGAGCATCGACTCGGTGCTGTATGAATGCGCCGACACCATGCCCAGCGTCGAAACGGTCCAGCGCGGCCTGCTTCTGGCGAAGCGCCAGGGGTGCGATCTACTGGTCTCATTGGGCGGGGACAACGCTCACGACTGCGCCAAAGGCATTTCCCTGTGTGCCACCAACGGCGGTCGCATCGATGCCTATGAGGGCGTCGATGTCTCCCTGCGCGCAGGAATGGCATTGGTGTGCATCAATGTGTCAGGGGGCAGTGGTAGCCATGTCAGTCATTTTTGTCTGATCGCCCGGCCGCATCGATCCGTGCACCTGGCGGTGGTGGACCGCAATCTGGCCCCCGCGATCAGCATCAGTGACCCGACCCTGATGCTCGCCCTGAGCCCGGAAGTGACCGCCGAGTCGGGCATGAACACCTTGAGTCATGCCGTTGAAGCTTATCTCTCCACTGCGGCTACTCCACTGACCGATGCCTGCGCGCTCAAGGCCATAGAGCTGCTGGGCGATAACCTGGCCCACGCTGTATCCCGCGGGCGTGACCCGGCTGCACGAGAAAATCTGGCCTACGCCCAAGTGCTGACCGGCATGGCCCAGAACAATGCATGCCTGGGCTATGCCAATGCCGTTGCACGCCAATTGACGTCCCTTCATGGGGTACCGATGGGGTTGGGCAGCGGGCTTGTGCTACCGCATCTGCAGCGCTTCAACGCGGTGTTGGGGCCGGATCGGCTGCTCGATATCGCCCAGGCATTGCGGGTGCCAGTGCATGGCAAGTCGCCTGACGAGGCTGCCCTGATGGCCTGCCGGGCCATGGCGCAGTTGGGGCGGATCATCGGGTTGCCGCTGGGCTTGGGAGAGTTGGGGATTACCCATCGGGACGTGCCGATGCTGGCCAGCAATGCCTTGCAGGATGCCTGCGGCATCACTAGCCCACGCTACGCCACGCAGAAAGAACTCGAGGAAGTGATACGACGCGCCTTGTAGCGCTGGGGTATGGCCCTCTCGTTGCTGCTACCTCCCCAAGAGGAGAGGGGTCGGGGTGAGAGGGCCGTTCACCACCGAGCCCGTATCCTGCAAATCAGCTCAGCAGTTGTGCCCCCAGCTGGAAGGCGACCCACACTGCAAGCAAGGTGGCGAAACCCAGAGCAATGTTCTCGAACCAGTTGTTGCGGTACTTGCCAAGCAGCTTCTTCTGGTTGGACATGATCAGCAGACCCAGGGAAATCACTGGCAGGCCGACGATGTTCAATGCGTTCACTGCGATGGTCAGGGTGACGAAGTCAGGCATGCCTGGCAGCGACCACACCAGCGGAGTGACCAGGATGAACAGCATGAACCATTTGTGCATGGGGTCATGATGGAACTCCTTGCCATAACGCTCGCGGCGTTCCGGACGGATGTGCTGGAACGCATCGGTGATCAGCATTGGGAAAGCCGTGGTCTTGCCGGCGATGCTGGCGAACAGCGTGGCGAACACACCTACGAAGAAGATCAACCAACCGCCGGTACCGAAGAACATCTGCAGGGCGGCGCCGAGGTCGTCCAGCGTCTTCACTTCAATGCCGTTGGGTCGCAGGATTTCGGCGCCCACTACCCAGATGGCCAGGTTGATGATGATGCCGACGAACACGGCAAACAGCAGGTCGTTACGCTGGATGCGCTTGTGTTCGGGGCCTACCCAGCCCTTCTGGCGCATCACATACGGGTGCACGAAGTTGGCAATGGAACCTGCCACCGCACCGATCACCGATACCGCCACCAGCAGCGCGCCGTGCACACCTTCGTCCGGGGGAATGCTGAAACCGATGGTGCCGGCCAGAATGCCACCGACATCGGGCTTGGACATGATAGCCAGGGCCATGAACGCCAGGGTCATGAGCGCCAGCAGGCCTTTCATCACACCTTCGATCAGGCTGTAGATATTGCGACCTACCAGCAGCCACACCCCAAGCACCACGGCGAATGAAGCCAGCAGCGGGTAGGGCACATGCAGCAGGGTGGCCAGGGCTTCACCGGCGCCTTTGATCATGTAGGCGTTGGTCAGGTGACCCATGATCAGCGCGTAGCCAAGCATGAACCAGGCGAAGAATGGATGCAGTTGCGCATAACCCTGCAGGATGGTCATCCCCTGGGTGTTGCACAGTTGGAAGCGGGCAATGATGTTGACGATGAGGAAACGCAGCAGTAGTGACACTGCCAGTACCCACATCATGGCGTAGCCGTAGTTGGCACCGGCTACGGAGGAGGTGATCAGGTCGCCCGCGCCGAGCCACGAAAGCACGGCAATGATGCCGGGCCCGAGGATCTTCGCCAGCTTCGACATACGCGAAGCAGGGGCGGCCGCCTTTTTTTCGATCGAGTGGGTACTCGTCATGGGTGAATTCCCTTTGTTGTTTTTGTGAATGGAGCTGGGGCTATTCAAGCATGAGTTAGGATGTCGTATGACCTGACAAGTTTCAATATGATGTAAGAAATTATGTCTGGGTGGGGTGAGGTTTGCAGTGGGCGGGGTGGCCAATCGCGGGTAGAACCCGCTCCCACAGGGGTGGGGCGGGTTTGGTGCATGCGTGTGGGAGCAGGGCTACCCCGTCCCTGTGGGAGCGGGTTCTACCCGCGATGGGCGCGCCGCGGTCTATTTGCTCACAGGCGCAGCCAGCAGGTCCTCGATTCGCACTGGCAGATCCCGCACCTGCACCCCGGTCGCATGGCGAACGGCATCGGTTACAGCAGCAGCCAGCCCAGCCAGGCCAATCTCACCAATCCCCCGCGCACCCAGCGGATTAAGCGCAGTGTCCGGGTAGTCAAGGAAGGTGATATCCACCTCAGGCGCGTCGGCATGGGTCGTCATGATGTAGTCAGCCAGATTGCTGTTCAGCGGAGCCCCACTGACGTGGTCGTACTCGGTCTCCTCAAACAACGCCATCCCGACCCCCATGATGATCGCGCCTTCGATCTGGTTGCGCCCCGTACGGGTGTTGATCACGGTACCAGCATCGATCACCGTCACCACCCGATTGATCTTCAATCGGGCGATCTCTGGCTGCCACACAACCTCGACAAAATGCGCGCCATAGGAATGCATCGACACCTTCTTCTCGGCCTCGGCACTGCCTGCGCCTTTGCCCGACCCACTGACATGGCTCAGTCCGGCATTGCCCAGCAGTTCACTCACCAACACGCCGCTGGCTGCAGGTTGACCCTTCATATGCACGCGCATGTCGGTGAATGCCAGGGCCTCGACGGTCTTGCCAGCAAAGTCCGGGTGGGCTTCCAACGCCATCTTCAGTGCGGCATTGATCGCTTCGCGCGTCGCTTCCTGCACCGCAGGGACCATTGAACCGGTCGCCATCGAACCACCGGACATAGGCCCTGGCGGCAAGCTGGTATCACCGAGTACCACATCGATTTTCGTCAGTGGCAGACCGGTCAGTTGCGCCACCATCTGCGCCACGACCGTGTAGGTACCGGTGCCGATGTCCTGGGTGCCGCTGCTGACCCGAGCACGGCCGTCGGCGGTGAGTTGCACGGCCACTTCGGCAGGCAGGGCCTTGGCCATCCACGAGCAGGCAGCCATGCCCCAGCCCAGCGCATGGCCTTCGGCGTTGCGCATGATGCCCGGCGTCGGATCGCGTTTTTCCCAGCCGAAACGCTCGGCGCCGGTGGTCAGGCATTCCACCAGATGCCGGGACGAGAAAGGCTGGTCGGTGCTTTCATCGTGATCAGGCTGGTTGATCAGGCGCAGCTGCACCGGGTCCATGTTGAGCGCTACAGCCAGCTCGTTCATCCCCGATTCCAGCGCATATAGCCCCGGCACGGCGCCTGGCCCGCGCATGGAAGTCGGTGGTGCGATGTCGCGGCGGGCGAACGACCAGGCCGCGCGCAGGTTGGGCGTGCTGTAGAGGAAGCCGGTGGCCTCGCCGCAGTTCTCCTTGTAGGTGTCCAGACGCGCATTGTGGAACAGATAGTCTTGGCGCACGCAGGTCAACTTGCCCTGGGCATCGGCACCCAGCCGAATCCGCTGTTGGGTATTGGTGCGGTGGCCCACGGTCTGGAACATCATGCGCCGATCCACTACCAGCTTGATCGGCTTGCCCAGTTGACGCGCGGCGGCGGCTGCCAGCAGCGAATGGCTCCACGGCCACAGTTTGCCGCCGAAGCCCGAGCCCAGGTATTCGGTGATGACCCGAACCTGCTCAGGGGCCACACCCAGCATCTGCGCCATGACCGTGCGGTGGTTCATGATCGCCTGACTGGTTTCGTAGAGCGTGAAATCGTTGCCGTCCCACAGGGCCACGGTGGCGTGCAGTTCGATCGGGTTATGCGTGTGCACTGGCGTTGTGTAGACCTTGTCGATCTTTACTGCAGCGGCGTCGAAGGCCGAATTGACGTCCCCGCGCTCGGTATCGACTTCTTCGTCTTCCTCAGCGCTAAGGTGCATGTCGACATTGGGCTTTTCAGCGGCATAAGCGACCTTCACCTGAGCAGCAGCGGCTACCGCCTGCTCGTAGGTATTGGCCACCACCAGCGCCACGTACTGGCCGTAATAGCTGATGCGATCGTCGCTCAGGGGCGGACGGGCTTCGTCGGTCTTGCCGGTATCGGCCTGCTTGCGAAACAGCTGGCCCTTGAAGCTGTCACGGGCGAACACCTGGATGACACCGGGCATACGCAGGGCAGCAGTGGCGTCCAGCGCGGTGATCTTGCCGCAGGCGATGGTGGCGGTGACCGGCACGGCGTAAAGCAGGCCGGGGAAGTTGTGGTCGGAGGTATAGCGGGCCAGGCCGCTGACTTTCTTGGGCCCCTCGACACGGGCGAAACCGTGTCCGATGACCGCGTCGGTAAGGGTCTTGGATGGCTGTGCCATGGAAATCTCCGGAATCAGACGGTTTGGGCCACGGTGGCCAGGGCGTGGGCGACGCAGCGTTTGGCCAGTTCGATCTTGAAGCCGTTCTCGCTTTGCGGCTTGGCATTGCGCACAGCCGCTTCGGCGGCGGCCTGCCAGGTCGCTTCGCTGGCTGGCGCGCCGACCAGCGCTTGTTCGGCCTCCAGCGCACGCCACGGCACGGTGCCGACGCCGCCCAGTACGACACGGGCCTGACGCACGCGTCCGTCTTCGATCTGCAACACCACGGCAGCGGAGACCAGGGCGAACTCGTAGGAGGCGCGGTCGCGCAGCTTCAGATAAGCGGAACGGGCGTTGGCCATGGGCTTGGGTAATGTCACCTGAGTAATCAGGTCGCCCGCCTGAAGAACGGTTTCCCGTTCTGGCGTCTGGCCTGGTTGCAGGAAGAAGTCACCGATGGGCACGATGCGCTCGCCGCCACTGCCTTTGATATGGATCTGCGCTTCCAGAGCCGTCAGCGCGACGTTCATGTCCGACGGATTGGTCGCAATGCACCGGTCGCTGGTGCCAAAGATCGCCAGCGTGCGGTTGTTGCCGTCGATGGCGGAACAGCCACTGCCGGGCTCGCGCTTGTTGCACGGGCTGAGGTTGTCGCGAAAGTACATGCAGCGGGTGCGTTGCAACAGGTTGCCACCGGTGGTGGCCATGTTGCGCAGCTGTGCCGACGCGCCCGACAGCAGCGCCTGGGACAGAACCGGATAGTCTTGCTTGACGTTGAGGTGGTTGGCCAGGTCGCTGTTGCGTACGAGCGCGCCGATGCTCAGGCTGCCGTCCGGATTGGGCAAAACCTCGGCCAGGGGCAGGCGGTTGATGTCCACGACGCGAGCGGGGTGTTCGACACCCAGCTTCATGAGGTCGGTGAGGGTGGTGCCGCCGGCGATGAAACGTACCTGCGCATCGGCGGCCAGGGCAATGGCCTGGTCCGCGCTGCTGGCGCGATTGAAAGTGAAGGTCTGCATGGTCCGGGCCTCAGGCTTTGCGGGTTTGCTGGATAGCGGCGAGAATGTTGGAGTACGCACCGCAGCGGCAGATGTTGCCGCTCATGGCCTCCTTGATCTCGGCATCCGAGCTGCCGTAGGGTTCGTTGGCCAGGGCCACCGCTGACATGATCTGGCCCGAGGTGCAGTAGCCGCACTGGTAGGCATCGTGTTCCAGGAAGGCCGCTTGCATCGGATGCAGCTCATCAGGCGTGCCCAGCCCTTCGACCGTGGTGATCTCGTCGCCTTCGTGCATCAGCGCCAGGCTCAGGCAAGCGTTCACCCGACGGCCGTTGACGTGCACGGTGCATGCGCCGCACTGGCCGTGATCGCAGCCTTTCTTGGT
>NZ_DFUE01000067.1:57798-60688 GCF_002379585.1 Pseudomonas sp. UBA4194 | reverse complement strand
CCGCTGTGGACAGCTCTGGGCGGCTGGACTACACCGCGCAACTGGCCCGTGATTGCGGGGCCAAGGCCATTTACCAGCGCGGAACCTTGCCAGGCAGCGAATACCGTGATGCTTTGGTCGAATTGAGCGACTTCGCGGTGGTGCGTACTCACTGCTTTGGCGCCGCTTCGTTCGCGGCTGTACGCCGCTCCTGCGGGGAGGCGTGAAGCCGCGAGTGGCTCGTTCGGTCAACCGCGATTCAGGTACATCCGCGTCGTCAGCAAGTACACCGGCACCCCGGAAATCAGAATCAACAGCGCGGCGTAGGGCGCCGCTGCGGCGAACTCCATGTTCGAGGTATGGGCCCACACTTCGGTGGCCAAGGTCGTCAGCCCGGTCGGCGCCAGCACCAGGGTTGCGGTCAGCTCTTTCATGCCGTCCAGGAACACCAGCGCGAACGCCGCGGCCATGGCCGGAAAGATGATCGGCAGGGTCACCCGGCAGAATGCGCTGAAAGGTGTCGCCCCCAGCGTCCGCGCCGCTTCCTCGAGCTGCGGCGCTGCCTTGTTCAGCGCCGTGCGCACCGGCGCCTGGGCCAGCGGTAGAAACAGCAGGGCATAGGCCAGCAGCAGCAACCCGGTGGTCTGATACATCGCCGGCACGTAATGCAGGGCGAAATACACCAGGGTCAGGGCGATGACCAATCCTGGCAAGGCGTGCAGCAGGTAGGGCAAGCGCTCGGCCCAGATCGCCAGGCGGCCTTTGTAGCGCACTACCAGCAGACCCACCGGCAACGCCAGCGCCAGGCACAGTGCCGCGCCACCCAGTGCCAGCCCCATCGACGTGACCAGCGCCGTGCCGATGGCGGCCACCGGAAACGCCGCCGACGAGCCTTTCACCAGCCAGTAGCCCAGCATCGCCAGCGGCACGCCGCTGCCTACGATCACCAGCAGCAGGCAGTACAACTGGCCCAACAGACCCCAGGCGCCGAGGCGCAGCGGTTGCGCACGTCGGGCGACACCTTGGCCGATGCGCACGTGGCGGGCGGTGCCGCGTACTTTCAATTCCAGCCACAGCAGCAACAAGCACAGCACCAGCAGCAATGCCGACAGCATGGCCGCGTTGGCATTGCTGAATTCTAGCTCGAACTGCTGGTAGATGGCGGTGGTGAACGTTTGCAGGCCCAGGATCGACAGCGCGCCGAATTCCACCAGCATGTGCAGGGCGATCAGCAGTGCGCCGCCCAGCACCGACGGCCAGAGCAGCGGCAGGGTGACCTTGGAGAACACTCCCAGCCGATTCTGCCCCAGGGTGCGTGCCGACTCTTCAAGTGACGTATCGAGATTGCGCAGTGTGGCCGCCACCGGCAGGAACACCAGTGGGTACTTGGACAGGGTCATGACCAGGATGGCCCCGCCCAGCCCCTCGAACCCGGCGCTCAGGGATACCCAGGTGAAACTGCTGACAAACGCAGGCACGGCGAACGGCAGGCACAGAATCACGCCCCATAGCCGCCGTCCGGCCAGATTGCTGCGCTCCAGCAGCCACGCCAGGCTCAGGCCGATGATCACACAGGCCAGGGTTACCCCGGCCATCAACATCAACGTGTTGCCCAGCAGCCGCAGCACATAGGGGCGCCAAAGCAGGCGCACAGCTTCGTGGGCACCGGCCTGCCAGGCCTTGAGGCCCACATACAGCAAGGGCAACAGGCTCAGGCAGACCAGGAACAGCACCGGCGCCAGCACCCAGATCGAAGGGCGCTTGCGTCGCGGCAGGGCAGCGGAAAAGGTGCTGGTCAATTCAGGCCCACGTCCCGTTCCAGGTCCAGGGCGTCTTCGGCGTTGCCGATGTCGGCCGGGGTGATATTGGGCGCTTGCAGTTCTTCGAAAGGCTTGAGTCCGCGGTCGGACACCATGCCCTTGTGCAATGGGTACTCGGCGGTGGTCTGGGTGATCACGCGCTGGCCTTCTTCGCTGGCCATATAGGCCAGCAATGCCTGGGCCTCCCTGGGGTGCTTGCTGGATTTCAGCGCGGCGGCCGAAGATATGGTGATCAGGCCGCCGGCGTCGCCGTTGGTGAAATAGTGCAGCTTGGAGTCCAGCTGACCTTTTTCCCGTTGCAGGGCGAACCAGTAGTAGTTGTTCACCAATACCGTTGCCACTTCACCGTTTTCTACGGCCTTGAGGGCAACCATGTTGTTGGTGTAGGTCTTGCCGAATGCACGCAGACCGGTCAGCCATTCTTCTGCAGCCTCTCGACCGTGCAGCTTGATGATGGCCACGGCCTGCTCCTGGAAGGCGCCGCTGGTGGGGACAAAGCCCACTTTGCCTTGCCATTGCGGCTCGGCGAAATCCAGCACGCTGTCGGGCAGGTCTTTTTCGTCGATCAGCTTGGGGTTGTAAGCCACTACCCGCACCCGTGCGGTGACGCCCATCCAGGAACCGTCCTTGGCCACATAGTCCTTGGGCAGCATCGCCAGGGTGGTGTCATCGATCCTGGCCAGAAAACCTTTTTCGCCCAGGTTGTTCAGCGGCGGCGATTCCTCGGTGTAGATCACGTCGGCAGGGGAGCGATCGCCTTCTTCCATCACCTGGCTGGCCAGTTGGTTGCTGCTGCCCTTGCGTACATTGACGTGGATGCCGGTCTTGGCCTCATAGGCCTTGGCAATGGCTTCACCGATCTCCTTGTGCTGGCCGTTGTAAAGGGTCAGCTCGACCTTGTCGGCGGCCAGCGCCATCGGCGCGGCGAGGGCCAGCAGTACGCAGGCGCCCAGCGTGCGCAGCAGGGACCGGGGGGTAGGCATCGTCATCGGTAATCATCCTTCGGGCAGGCAGTGGAATCTTTACCAATTGTAAACGATATGGGTTCTCGGGTGGGTCTGGAGGATCTTTGGTGAATGGTCCCCTCACCC
>NZ_DFUE01000067.1:27354-57741 GCF_002379585.1 Pseudomonas sp. UBA4194 | reverse complement strand
GGGAGAGGGGGCTAGAAGCGGATCGCGGTGTTGCGGATGGCGGTGATTGGCTCCCTCTCCCTCAGGGAGAGGGCTGGGGTGAGGGGACCATCCACCGCAACCCCCCAACCCCGCCCCATTTCCAAACCCCAGAAACGCAAAAACCCGCTTTCGCGGGTTCTTGTAAAGAATTGGTGCCCAGAAGAAGACTCGAACTTCCACGACCGTAAGGTCACCAGCACCTGAAGCTGGCGTGTCTACCAATTTCACCATCTGGGCAGTATCAGCAGCGTTGCTCGCCGTTGATGGGGCGCACTATACGGCCGCCGTTTTGATCTGTAAACCCCTGTTTTGATTTTAATAAACAAGAAATGTCAGGGGCCTGAAACGCAAAAACCCGCTTGCGCGGGTTTTTGTGAGTGACTCAAGATTGCTGTAATCTCAAGCCAGAAATTGGTGCCCAGAAGAAGACTCGAACTTCCACGACCGTAAGGTCACCAGCACCTGAAGCTGGCGTGTCTACCAATTTCACCATCTGGGCATCATCTTCAACGCTGTGCGTCGTCGATGGCGCGCACTATACGGAGGCCATTTTGACCTGTAAACCCCCGTTGTGAAAAATATGCGCTAATTTTCACAAGTGGTCATCCCGGCAC
Source organism: Pseudomonas sp. UBA4194 (assembly GCF_002379585.1). Classification (GTDB taxonomy): domain Bacteria; phylum Pseudomonadota; class Gammaproteobacteria; order Pseudomonadales; family Pseudomonadaceae; genus Aquipseudomonas. Next base: position 57,106 of record NZ_DFUE01000067.1, on the reverse strand, counting down.
TGGTTTTACACCGGGGGCAGGGCTATAAACCGGCTGGCAGCGCCTGAAATTTCCCGTTTCAATACGCGTATGCCAAACTAACGCCTATATAGACAAGGTGAATTCTCTCTAATGGCCGATTGGCAGACCCTCGATCCCGAGGCCGCTCGTGAAGCGGAAAAATATGATAACCCCATTCCCAGCCGTGAGCTGATCCTCAAGCACCTCGACGAGCGCGGCTCTCCCGCCAGCCGCGAGCAGCTGGTGGACGAGTTCGGCCTGACCACCGAGGACCAGCTGGAGGCCCTGCGCCGCCGCCTGCGTGCCATGGAGCGCGATGCGCAACTGATCTACACCCGCCGCGGCACCTACGCGCCGGTCGACAAGCTCGACCTGATCGCCGGCCGCATCAGCGGCCACCGCGATGGTTTCGGTTTCCTGATCCCGGATGACGGCAGCGACGACCTGTTCATGAGCCCTGCGCAAATGCGCCTGGTGTTCGATGGCGACCGTGCCCTGGCCCGCGTGTCCGGCCTCGACCGCCGCGGTCGTCGCGAAGGCGTGATCGTCGAAGTGGTGTCCCGTGCCCACGAAACCATCATCGGCCGCTATTTCGAAGAAGGTGGCATCGGCTTCGTGACCCCGGACAACCCCAAGGTCCAGCAGGAAGTGCTGATCACCCCGGGTCGTCACGGCGCCGCCAAGATCGGTCAGTTCGTGGGCGTGAAGATCACCCACTGGCCGACGGCGCGGTTCCAGCCTCAGGGCGATATCGTCGAAGTGCTGGGCAACTACATGGCCCCGGGCATGGAAATCGACGTGGCCCTGCGCACCTATGACATTCCTCACGTGTGGCCTGAAGCCGTGCTCAAGGAAGCCGCCAAGCTCAAGCCGCAGGTGGAAGAGAAGGACAAGGAAAAGCGCATCGACCTGCGCCACCTGCCTTTCGTCACCATCGACGGTGAAGATGCGCGGGACTTCGACGATGCCGTGTTTTGCGAACCCAAGAGCAAGCTGCGACTGTTCAACGGCGGCTGGACGCTCTATGTGGCCATCGCCGACGTGTCCAGCTACGTGAAGCTGGGTTCGGCGCTGGACGCCGAAGCCCAGGTGCGTGGCAACTCGGTGTACTTCCCCGAGCGCGTGATCCCGATGCTGCCCGAGCAGCTGTCCAACGGCCTGTGCTCCCTGAACCCCAAGGTCGACCGTCTGGCCATGGTCTGCGAGATGACCATCTCCAAGACCGGCGAAATGACCGACTACAGCTTCTACGAAGCGGTCATTCACTCCCATGCGCGCCTGACCTACAACAAGGTCAGCACGCTGCTGGAGCATTCGCGTACCAGCGAAGCCAAGGCCTTGCGCGGTGAGTTCGGCGACGTCGTGCCGCACCTCAAGCAGCTCTATGCGCTGTACAAGGTGCTGCTGGCGGCCCGCCACGTGCGCGGCGCGATCGACTTCGAAACCCAGGAAACCCGCATCGTCTTCGGTTCCGAGCGCAAGATCGCCGAAATCAAGCCGACCGTGCGCAACGATGCGCACAAGCTGATCGAAGAATGCATGCTGGCCGCCAACGTGGCCACCGCCGAGTTCCTCAAGAAGCACGAGATCCCGGCTCTGTACCGCGTCCACGACGGCCCGCCGCCGGAGCGTCTGGAAAAGCTGCGCGCCTTCCTTGGTGAGCTGGGCCTGTCGTTGAACAAAGGCAAGGATGGCCCCTCGCCCAAGGATTACCGCGCGTTGCTGGAGGCCATTGCCGGTCGCCCGGATTTCCACGTGATCCAGACGGTGATGCTGCGCTCCCTGAGCCAGGCGGTGTACAGCGCCGACAACCACGGTCACTTCGGCCTGAACTACGAGGCGTACACCCACTTTACCTCGCCGATTCGCCGCTACCCCGACCTGCTCACGCACCGGGCGATCCGCAGCGTCATCCACTCCAAGCAGGACACCCCGCACGTCAAGCGTGCTGGCGCCCCGACCATCCCGAAAGCGCGTATCTATCCGTACGACGAAGCGGCGTTGGAGCAGCTGGGCGAAGAGTGCTCGATGAGCGAGCGTCGCGCCGACGAAGCGACCCGCGACGTGGTGAACTGGCTCAAGTGCGAGTTCATGAAGGACCGCGTGGGTGAAACCTTCCCGGGCGTGATCACCGCCGTGACCGGTTTCGGCCTGTTCGTCGAGCTGACCGATATCTTCGTTGAGGGTCTGGTGCACGTCACTGCCCTGCCAGGAGACTACTACCACTTCGATCCGATTCACCACCGCTTGGCGGGTGAGCGCACGGGGCGTAACTTCCGCCTTGGCGATACGGTTGAAGTGCAGGTGATGCGCGTCGATCTGGACGAGCGCAAGATCGATTTCGGCATCGGCGAAGCCACGCTGAACCAGCCGATCGGGCGCAAGAACCGCAAGGCCGATGCGCCCGCGGGCAAGCCGAAAAGCTACCCCACCACGCCGGCAGCGGAAAAACCGGCTGCCAAGGCAGCGGTCGAGCCCAAGCGCGCTTCGGCGCCCGCCAAGGCCAGTCGCTCCAGTGGTAATGACGAGGTCTATCGGGCCTCCGATGCGGCGGCGAAAAATGCCGAAGTGCGCAAGAGTCGCGAAATGAAGAAGGCGCTGCTGGCCGACGCGGCCAAGGGCGGTCCGGCCAAGTCCGGCGGCAGCCGCAACAGCGCCGCGTCTGCCGGCGGCGACGCCAAGCCCACCAAGCACCGCAAGGGCCCGTCGAAGTCGGGTAGCCGTAAACCCAAGGCGAAGTCATGAGTCAGTTGGAAAAAATCTACGGCGTGCATGCCGTGGAAGCGTTGCTGCGTCACCATCCAAAGCGGGTCAAGCAGATCTGGCTGTCGGAGGGGCGCAGCGAGCCGCGGGTGCAGACCTTGGTCGAGTTGGCCACGCAGAATCGCGTGGCCGTAGGACAGGCCGAGCGCCGTGAGCTGGATGCCTGGGTCGAAGGTGTGCATCAGGGCGTGGTGGCTGAAGTCAGCCCCAGCCAGGTGTGGGGCGAGGCCATGCTCGACGAGCTGCTGGATCGCACCGAAGGCGCACCGTTGTTGCTGGTGCTGGACGGCGTCACCGATCCACACAATCTGGGTGCCTGCCTGCGCACCGCCGATGCTGCCGGTGCCTTGGCCGTGATCGTGCCCAAGGACAAGTCCGCCACCCTGACCCCTGCTGTGCGCAAAGTGGCGTGCGGTGCGGCGGAGGTCATTCCCCTGGTGGCGGTGACCAACCTGGCCCGCTCCCTGGAGAAGTTGCAGCAGCGCGGTTTGTGGGTGGTCGGTACCGCTGGCGAGGCGGAAAACGAGATCTATCAGCAAGACATGACCGGGCCGACCATCCTGATCATGGGTGCCGAGGGCAAGGGCATGCGCCGCCTGACCCGCGAGCACTGCGATTACCTGGTGAAGCTGCCGATGGCGGGCAGTGTGAGCAGCCTGAACGTGTCGGTGGCTACTGGTATCTGTCTGTTCGAGGCGGTTCGTCAGCGCAATGCCAAGGCGGCTCCCAAGTCGCGGTGAGGCGATAGTTCGGTGGTGCGGGGGCCCCTCACCCCAGCCCTCTCCCTGGGGGGGGAGGGGGCCGTACGCTGGTGTGGCGGATATTGGCGATCTGCTTTCGGCCCCCTCCGCCCCGAATCCCCAGCCATGCCCAACCCCGCCCTCAAGCTGTACAAATATTCACCAATCCTCTTGCTTCCCCCCACCCCCTTCTCTACAATTGCGCCCCTTGCCGTGATGGCTGGTGCATTCGTGCCCATCTGCCCGGCAAGACACACAGTGTCATTCACTCCTTGTCTGACCGCTCTGGCGGCAGGCTACAACCCGTAAGGAGCATTCATGCGTCATTACGAAATCATCTTTCTGGTCCACCCTGACCAGAGCGAGCAAGTCGGCGGCATGGTTGAGCGTTACACCAAGCTGATCGAAGAAGACGGCGGCAAGATCCACCGTCTGGAAGACTGGGGCCGTCGTCAACTGGCCTACGCAATCAACAATGTTCACAAGGCTCACTACGTGATGCTGAACGTTGAGTGCACCGGCAAGGCCCTGGCCGAGCTGGAAGACAACTTCCGCTACAACGATGCCGTGATCCGTAACCTGGTCATCCGTCGCGACGAAGCCGTAACCGGTCAGTCCGAGATGCTCAAGGCAGAAGAGAACCGCAGCGAGCGCCGTGAGCGTCGTGACCGTCCTGAGCACTCTGACAGCGCCGATGGCGATGACAGCGACAACAGCGACGCCAGCGATAACGCTGACGAGTAATCCACGGACCTTTTGAGGAGCCTATTACATGGCACGTTTCTTCCGTCGTCGTAAATTCTGCCGCTTCACCGCTGAAGACGTGAAGGAGATCGATTACAAAGATCTCAACACTCTGAAAGCCTACGTATCTGAAACCGGCAAGATCGTTCCAAGCCGTATCACCGGTACCAAGGCTCGTTATCAGCGTCAGCTGGCCGTCGCTATCAAGCGCGCCCGCTTCCTGGCCCTGCTGGCCTACACCGACAGCCACGGCCGCTGAGACCGGGTCGTCGACACGTAGTAAAAGGATAGATACGCATGCGTGCCCTGGCTGATTTCATCATGCGCGGTCGCGTGCAGGCCACCCTGGTTGTGGTCGGATGTGCGGCATTGCCGCTGTTGTTCTGGTTGAGTGCCGCCGCCGGGAGCCTGGTGTACCTGCGGCGCGGTATGAGTGACGCCTTTGGCGTCCTCGCATGGGCTCTGCTGCCGGCCTTGGCCTGGTGGTACTTCGGCGAACCGCGCACCTTGATGGTGTTGCTGGGCGCGCTGGGGCTTGCGGCGCTGTTGCGCGCGGGGTGGGCCTGGAATCGTGTGCTGCTGGCCAGCATAGCGCTGGGCCTGGTGTACGGAGTGTTGTTGGGTGTGGTGTTTCGCGAACCCATCGAGGCGTTGGCGCAGGCGTTGAATGAACGCCTGCCGCAGATGCTCGGTGGTCTCTACCAGCAGTTGTCGGTAGAAGAGCGGGCACACCTGGGCAGCCTCATTGCACCGGTGCTCAATGGCCTGATAGCGGCCCTGTTGCAAGTCGTCAGCGTGGCAGCCCTGATGTTGGGGCGTTACTGGCAGGCGGCGTTGTACAACCCTGGTGGTTTCGGCAGCGAGTTTCGCGCTGTGCGCATTCCACTCTGGCCGGCGATGTTGCTGCTGGCGTGCATGCTGATCGGGCCGAATTTCGGTCCTCAATTGGCCATGTTGACGCCGCTGTGCAGTGTACCGCTGGTGTTTGCCGGCCTGGCTTTGATGCATGGCCTGGTGAAGCAGGGCAAGCTGGGCAAGTTCTGGCTTGTGGGGATGTACGTCACGCTCGTGCTGTTCATGCAGCTGATCTATCCGTTGCTCGTGGTTTTGGCCATTGTCGACAGCCTGATTGATTTTCGCGGCCGTATCGGGCCGAAAGGCACCGATAGCGATTCCGCGAACGGTGAAGGTTAAAAGTTAAGAGGTTTATACCAAATGGAACTGATCCTGCTGGAAAAAGTCGCCAACCTGGGCAACCTGGGCGATAAGGTAAATGTTAAGGCCGGTTACGGTCGTAACTTCCTGCTGCCATTCGGCAAGGCTACCGCTGCGACCGCTGCCAACCTGGCTGCGTTCGAAGAGCGTCGCGCCGAGCTGGAAAAAGCAGCTGCCGACAAGAAGGCTTCGGCCGAAACTCGCGCTGCCCAACTGGCTGAGCTGGAAGTGACCATCACTGCCACCGCTGGCGACGAAGGCAAGCTGTTCGGTTCGATCGGCACCCACGACATCGCTGACGCCCTGACCGCCTCCGGCGTTGAAGTGGCCAAAGCTGAAGTGCGTCTGCCGAACGGCACCATCCGTAACGTTGGCGAATACGACGTAGCCGTGCACCTGCACAGCGACGTTGAAGCTACCGTACGCGTTGTCGTAGTAGCTGCATAAGTCGACTGGCACCTCGGGTGCCGGGCGGTTTAACATCGGGCACGATCCTGTTTACAGGTCGTGCCCTTTGTCTTTGTAAAGACGCTGTTTTTTGTAACCCGAATTCCAAGTGGCCATGAACGAGATATCCGCTCCCGAGCAATACGATCTGCAAACCGCTGCCCTCAAGGTGCCGCCCCATTCCATCGAGGCCGAACAGGCCGTGCTCGGTGGCTTGATGCTGGACAACAACGCCTGGGAGCGTGTGCTCGATCAAGTCTCGGACGGCGACTTCTATCGTCATGACCACCGTTTGATCTTCCGTGCCATTGCCAAGCTGGCCGACCAGAACACGCCGTTCGACGTCGTGACCCTGCATGAGCAACTGGACAAGGAAGGGCAGGGGACCCAGGTGGGTGGCCTGGGTTACCTTGGCGAACTGGCGAAGAACACGCCGTCGGTCGCCAACATCAAGGCCTATGCGCAGATCGTGCGCGAGCGGGCAACGCTGCGTCAGTTGATCAGCATCAGCAACGAGATCGCCGACAGCGCCTTCAATCCGCAGGGGCGAAACGCCGCCGAAATTCTCGACGAAGCCGAGCGCCAGATCTTCCAGATCGCCGAGGCGCGGCCCAAGACGGGCGGGCCGGTCAGCGTCAACGACCTGCTGACCAAGGCCATCGACCGCATCGACACCCTGTTCAATACCGACGCCGCCATCACCGGGCTGTCCACCGGCTACACCGACCTGGACGAGAAGACCAGCGGTCTGCAGCCGGCCGACCTGATCATCGTCGCCGGGCGTCCTTCGATGGGCAAGACCACGTTCGCCATGAACCTGGTGGAGAACGCCGTGTTGCGCAGCGAGAAGGCGGTGCTGGTGTACTCGCTGGAGATGCCAGGTGATTCGCTGGTCATGCGGATGCTTTCGTCGCTGGGCCGTATCGACCAGACCAAGGTGCGTTCCGGTCGCCTGGACGACGACGACTGGCCACGACTGACCTCGGCGGTCAACCTGCTCAATGACCGCAAGCTGTTCATCGACGACACCGCCGGCATCAGCCCGTCGGAGATGCGCGCGCGGACCCGTCGCCTGGTGCGCGAGCACGGCGAGATCGGCTTGATCATGATCGACTACCTGCAGCTGATGCAGATTCCGGGGTCCAGCGGCGATAACCGCACCAACGAGATTTCCGAGATTTCCCGCTCGCTGAAAGCCCTGGCCAAGGAATTCAACTGCCCCGTGGTAGCGCTTTCCCAGCTCAACCGATCCCTGGAGCAGCGTCCGAACAAGCGTCCGGTGAACTCCGACTTGCGGGAATCCGGAGCGATCGAGCAGGATGCCGACGTGATCATGTTCGTGTACCGGGACGAGGTGTACCACCCCGAGACCGAGCACAAGGGCATCGCCGAGATCATCATCGGCAAGCAGCGTAACGGTCCGATCGGTTTCATTCGCCTGGCCTTCATCGGCAAGTACACCCGCTTCGAAAACCTGGCGCCGGGCAGCTACAACTTCGACGACGACGAGTAGCGATCCGCGGGTCCGGCCCCATCGCCGGCAGTGCCCGCTCTCACAGAGATCGCGGCGCCGCGCTTCCCACGCAACGCCTTGTAGTAGCGGGTTCTGCCCGCGATGAATTTGCCACCAATTTCCGCTGGTACCCATCGGAATTGGTTATTTTTTGTGCTATATTCCGCGCCCGCGATTTTTCATACGGTCATCGACATGCAAGCAGCCAAGCCGCTTTTTGACTATCCCAAATACTGGGCCGAATGCTTCGGCCCAGCGCCTTTCCTGCCCATGAGCAGGGCGGAGATGGATCAGCTTGGCTGGGATTCCTGCGACATCATCATCGTCACCGGTGATGCCTATGTCGACCACCCGTCGTTCGGCATGGCCATCATCGGCCGGCTGCTGGAAGCCCAGGGCTTTCGCGTGGGCATCATTGCTCAGCCAAACTGGCAGTCCAAAGACGACTTCATGAAGCTCGGCGAGCCGAACCTGTTCTTCGGTGTCGCGGCCGGCAACATGGACTCGATGATCAACCGTTACACCGCCGACAAGAAAGTCCGCTCCGATGACGCCTACACGCCGGGCGGTCTGGCCGGTTCGCGGCCCGATCGCGCCAGCCTGGTGTACAGCCAGCGCTGCAAGGAAGCGTACAAGCATGTGCCGATCGTGCTCGGCGGCATCGAGGCGTCGTTGCGCCGCATCGCGCACTACGACTACTGGCAGGACAAGGTCCGCCATTCGATCCTGATCGACGCCTGCGCCGATATCCTGCTGTACGGCAACGCCGAGCGGGCGATCGTCGAGGTGGCCCAGCGCCTGTCCTATGGCCAGAAGATCGAAGACATCACCGACATCCGCGGCACCGCGTTCATTCGCCGCGACACGCCGAAGGATTGGTACGAGGTCGACTCGACCCGCATCGACCGTCCGGGCAAGGTCGACAAGATCATCAATCCGTACGTGAATACCCAAGACACCCAGGCCTGCGCCATCGAGCAGGAAAAGGGCAACGTCGAAGACCCGAACGAAGCCAAGGTCGTGCAGATCCTGGCCAGCCCGCGCATGACGCGGGACAAGACCGTCATCCGCCTGCCGTCCTTCGAGAAGGTCCGCGGCGACGCCGTGCTCTATGCGCACGCCAACCGCGTGCTGCACCTGGAGACCAACCCCGGCAACGCCCGCGCCCTGGTGCAGAAGCATGGTGAAGTGGACGTGTGGTTCAACCCGCCGCCCATTCCCATGACTACCGAGGAAATGGACTACGTGTTCGGCATGCCCTACGCCCGGGTCCCGCACCCGGCGTACGGCAAGGAGAAGATCCCGGCCTACGACATGATCCGTTTCTCGGTGAACATCATGCGTGGCTGCTTTGGCGGCTGCACCTTCTGCTCGATCACCGAGCACGAAGGTCGAATCATTCAGAACCGTTCCGAAGAGTCGATCATCCGCGAGATCGAAGAGATCCGTGACAAGGTCCCAGGTTTCACCGGGGTGATTTCCGACCTCGGCGGCCCCACCGCGAACATGTACCGCATCGCTTGCAAGAGCCCGGAAATCGAGTCCGCGTGCCGCAAGCCATCGTGCGTGTTCCCTGGCATCTGCCCGAACCTGAACACCGATCACTCCTCGCTGATCCAGCTGTACCGCAGCGCTCGGGCCTTGCCTGGGGTGAAGAAGATCCTCATCGCCTCGGGTCTGCGCTATGACCTAGCGGTGGAGTCGCCGGAGTATGTGAAGGAACTGGTCACGCACCATGTGGGTGGCTACCTGAAAATCGCTCCGGAGCATACCGAAGAAGGCCCGTTGAACCAGATGATGAAGCCGGGTATCGGCTCCTACGATCGGTTCAAGCGCATGTTCGAGAAGTTCTCGAAAGAGGCTGGCAAGGAGCAGTATCTGATCCCGTACTTCATCGCGGCCCACCCGGGCACTACCGATGAGGACATGATGAACCTGGCGCTGTGGCTCAAGGGCAATGGCTTCCGCGCTGATCAGGTGCAGGCGTTCTACCCTTCGCCAATGGCGTCGGCGACCGCCATGTACCATTCGGGCAAGAACCCGCTGCGCAAGGTCACCTACAAGAGTGACAACCTGACCATTGTCAAGAGCGAGGAGCAGCGTCGTCTGCACAAGGCGTTCCTGCGCTATCACGATCCCAAGGGCTGGCCGATGCTGCGCGAGGCCCTGGAGCGCATGGGCCGTGCCGATCTGATCGGGCCGGGCAAGCACCAGTTGATCCCGTTGCATCAGCCGGCTACCGATACCTATCAGAGCGCGCGACGCAAGAACTCCACCCCGGCAGGCAGCCACAAGGTGGCCAAGGAAACCCGCATCCTGACCCAGCACACCGGTCTGCCGCCGCGGGGCAGTGATGGTTCCAAGCCTTGGGACAAGCGCGAGCAGGCCAAGGCCGCGGCCGACGCCCGCAACAAGCAGGCCGCCAAGGACCGTCAGCAGGCTGCCAAACCGGCCAAGGGCAAGAAGAAGCCTACGCGTCAGCCGGTCCTCCCGCGCTAGGCCTTCGGGCTGCTATCGGCAGGACCGCCGCCATCGCGGGTAGAACCCGCTCCCACAAGGGTCCTGCCTGTCCAGACCAGAGCTGCAGCCCCCCCCTATCTTCTGTGGGAGCGGGTTCTACCCGCGATGGGGGCGGCGCGGTGTGTCTGGGGGGTGAGGGGTGGGGCTGACGCGGCTTACGCCGCTGCTACATTATTTGTGTGTGCTGTTATTACACCTGCGCCCTTTCTGTGCGACGCTGCCACTGCTGATCTGGCGTGGCGCGTTTTTGGTGCTGTGCTTGACTGAGCAAGCGTGGAACGGCTGCGCAATGTGCATATGGCATAAGTCTTGCGCTGTTCCCCTACCTTCCAGGCTCGCAGGAGGCACGCCGTGTCGATACATGTCGCATTGCACCACGTCACGCATTACCGCTACGACCGCGCCATCGAACTGGGCCCGCAGATCGTCCGTCTGCGCCCTGCGCCCCACAGCCGTACGCGGGTGCTGTCCTACGCGCTGAAAGTGCTGCCCGAGCAGCATTTCATCAATTGGCAGCAAGACCCCCAGGGCAACTACCTGGCCCGCCTGGTGTTCCCGGAGAAAACCACCGAACTGCGCATCGAAGTCGACCTGGTCGCCGAGATGGCGGTGTTCAACCCGTTCGACTTCTTCCTCGAATCCCATGCGGAGAAGATCCCTTTCGCCTACACCAAGGACGAAAAGCACGAACTCGCGCCCTACCTGGAAACCCTCGAACTGACCCCCAAGTTCAAGGCGTATCTGGACAGCATCGACCGCACCCCGATTCCCAGCATCGACTTTCTGGTCAATCTCAACCAGAAGCTCAACCAGGACATCCGCTACCTGATCCGCATGGAGCCGGGCGTGCAAACCCCCGAGCACACCCTGGACAGCGCCGCCGGCTCGTGCCGCGACTCGGCCTGGTTGCTGGTGCAGTTGATGCGCCACCTGGGCGTCGCCGCGCGCTTCGTTTCCGGCTATCTCATTCAGCTGACCGCCGACGTCAAGGCGCTGGACGGGCCCTCGGGCACGGACGTGGACTTCACCGACCTGCACGCCTGGTGCGAGGTTTACCTGCCCGGTGCCGGCTGGGTCGGCCTGGATGCCACCTCGGGCCTGTTCGCTGGCGAAGGCCACATCCCGCTGGCCTGCAGCCCCGAGCCGTCCTCAGCCGCACCGATCACCGGGTTGGTCGAGCCGTGCGAGTGCCAGTTCTCCCACGAGATGTCGGTGGAACGCGTCTGGGAGGCCCCGCGGGTCACCCAGCCGTACACCGAAGAACAATGGGCCGACGTGCTCGCATTGGGCCGGCAGGTCGACGCGGAACTGCAACAAGGCGACGTCCGCCTGACCATGGGCGGTGAGCCGACCTTCGTCGCCATCGACGACCCGGACGGCGAAGAGTGGAACACCGCCGCCCTGGGGCCGACCAAGCGCGTGCTGTCCACCGAGTTGTATCAGCGCATGCGCACGCAATACGCGGCCAAAGGCCTGGTGCATTTCGGCCAGGGCAAGTGGTATCCCGGCGAGCAACTGCCGCGTTGGTCGCTGAACTGTTACTGGCGGGTGGACGGCCAGCCGATCTGGCTAAACGATGCGTTGATCGCCGACGAAAGCCAGGACTACGGCGCCACCGGCGAGCTGGCCGGGCGTTTCCTCGCCAGCGTGGCCGAACGCCTGAAGCTGCCGCCGCGCTTCGTGTTCCCGGCTTACGAAGACAACTTCTACTACCTGTGGCGCGAAGGCAGCCTGCCCAGCAACGTCACGGCCGAAGATTCGCGGCTGGACGACGAGATGGAGCGCAAGCGCCTGCGCAAGGTGTTCGCCCAGGGCCTGGACCGGGTCATCGGCCAGGTACTGCCGCTGGCTCGCACCGCCGCCGGGGATCGCTGGCAGAGTGGCCGCTGGTACCTGCGCGACGAGCATTGTCGCTTGGTGCCTGGCGACTCGCCGTTGGGCTACCGCCTGCCCTTGGCTTCACAACCCTGGGTCAAGGCTGCCGAATACCCCTACGTGCACCCCACCGACGCCAACCAGGCGTTCCCCGAGCTGCCCGAGGTGCCGGCGTTGCAGGCGTCCATCGCCGGCCAGCCGCCGGCGGTGGAAGAAGAGCGTGCGCCGAAGCTGGACGAGTCGGCCAGCTGGTTGACCCGCACCGCCCTGTGCGCCGAAGCCCGCGAGGGTCGGCTGTACCTGTTCATGCCGCCGCTGGAGAAGCTCGAGGGATACCTCGAACTGGTCAGCGTCATCGAGGCCACTGCCCAGGAGCTTCAGTGCCCGGTACTGCTCGAAGGCTACGAGCCGCCCTACGATCCACGGCTGGCCAACTTCAAGGTCACGCCCGATCCTGGCGTGATCGAAGTCAACGTGCAGCCTTCCGCCACCTGGGATCAACTGGTCGAACGCACCGAGTTCCTTTACGAGCAAGCCCGGCAGACGCGCCTGACCACCGAAAAATTCATGATCGACGGCCGTCATACCGGCACCGGTGGCGGTAACCACCTGGTACTGGGGGGCGCCACGCCGGCCGACTCGCCGTTCCTGCGCCGGCCCGACCTGCTGCGCAGCCTGATCAGCTACTGGCATAACCACCCCTCGCTGTCGTACCTGTTTTCCGGCCTGTTCATCGGTCCGACCTCGCAGGCGCCACGGGTTGACGAAGCCCGCAACGACTCGCTGTACGAGCTGGAAATCGCCTTCGCCCAGATGCCGCCGGTAGGTACCGAGTGCGCGCCATGGCTGGTGGATCGGCTGCTGCGCAACCTGCTGATCGACGTCACCGGCAACACCCACCGCGCCGAGTTCTGCATCGACAAGCTGTATTCCCCCGACGGTCCCACCGGGCGCCTGGGCCTGCTGGAACTGCGCGCGTTCGAAATGCCGCCCAACGCACGCATGAGCCTGGTTCAGCAGCTGTTGCTGCGGACCCTGGTGGCGCGCTTCTGGAAGGAACCCTATGCCCCGGACACGCTGGTGCGGTGGGGTACCGAGCTGCACGACCGCTTCATGCTGCCGCATTTCCTCCAGCAGGACTTCTCCGACGTCATCACGGAGTTGCAGCGCGCCGGCTATCCGATGGACGCCAGCTGGTTCGACGCGCACACCGAGTTTCGCTTCCCGAAAGTCGGCGACTACAGCGTCAACGGCATCCGCCTGGAGTTGCGTCAGGCGCTGGAGCCCTGGCATGTGCTCGGCGAAGAAAACGGCGGCGGTGGTACGGTGCGCTACGTGGACTCGTCGTTGGAGCGGCTGCAAGTGCGCCTCAACGGCATGACGTCCGATCGCTATATCCTCACCGTCAACGGCGTCCCTGTGCCTCTGAGTGCCACCAGCCAGGTGGGCGAGTTCGTCGCCGGCGTGCGCTTTCGCGCCTGGCAACCGGCCAACTGCCTGCAACCGACCATACCGGTGCACGCGCCGCTGGTCTTTGACCTGGTCGACACCTGGATGCACCGCTCCCTCGGCGGCTGTCAGTACCACGTGGCCCATCCGGGCGGACGCAACTATGAAACCTTGCCGGTGAACGCCAACGAGGCCGAAAGCCGGCGGCTGGCCCGTTTCTTCCGTATCGGTCACAGCCCGGGCCACCTGGATACGCCTGCACTCAAGATCACTCGGGAGATGCCGATGACCCTGGACATGCGCCGAACCTGACGGGGCCGGGTGTGACGTACGGGCCGTATCCGTGCGTCATGCAGGCTGCGATAATCACCCACTTCAACGCCGCCGCCGAGCTTCTTCATGCCAGACCTGCTTGACCGATACCCGCTGTCCCAGGGTACCTATCACGAAATGCTCGAGCCCGGTGGCGCGGTGCGGCCTCACTGGCGGCGGTTGTTCGAGCAGTTGCAACGCAGCACGCCGGGCTCGCTGGCTCAGCGCCAGGCCTTGCTGACCCGGCAGATTCAGGAAAACGGCGTGACCTATAACGTCTACGCCGACCCCAAGGGGGCCGACCGCCCGTGGGAGCTGGACCTGCTGCCCAACATCATCCCCGCGGACGAATGGCGTACGGTGTCGGCCGGCATCGCCCAGCGCGCGCGCCTGCTCAATGCCGTGCTGGCTGATATCTACGGGCCGCAGAAGCTGATTGCCGACGGGTTGCTGCCGGCCGAGCTGGTGTTCGGCCACAACAATTATCTGTGGCCATGCCAAGGCATGCTGCCGCCTGAAGGCACCTTTCTGCACCTGTACGCAGCCGACCTTGCGCGCACGCCGGATGGCCGCTGGTGGATAACCGCCGACCGGGCGCAGGCACCCTCGGGGGCCGGCTATGCCCTGGAAAACCGCATGACGCTGTCGCGGGCCTTCCCGGACCTGTACCGCGACCTCAAGGTCGAGCACCTGGCCGGCTTCTTCCGCACCCTGCAGGACACCATGGCGCGCCTGGCACCCAACGGCAATGAAACGCCGCTGGTGGTACTGCTGACCCCTGGGCGCTTCAACGAGAGCTATTTCGAGCATCTGTACCTGGCGCGTCAGCTGGGCTACCCGTTGGTGGAAGGCAGTGACCTGACGGTGCGCGATGCCACGGTGTACCTCAAGACCTTGAGCGGCCTGCGCCGTGTTCACGCGATCATGCGTCGCCTGGACGACGACTTCTGCGACCCTTTGGAGTTGCGCACCGATTCGGCGCTGGGCGTGCCCGGTCTGCTTCAGGCAGTGCGCCAGGGTAACGTGTTGGTGGCCAACGCCTTGGGCAGCGGTGTGCTGGAATCACCGGGGCTGCTGGGCTTCCTGCCCAGGATCAACCAGCACCTGTTCGGTGAGGAGCTGATTCTGCCGTCCATTGCCACTTGGTGGTGCGGCGAGCCGCCGGTGTTGGCCCAGGCGCTGGAAAAGCTCGGCGAATTGCTGATCAAGCCGGCCTTTCCTTCCCAGAGCTTCGAGCCGGTGTTTGGTCGCGACCTCGACACTGCTCAGCGCCAGGTCCTGGCGGAGCGCTTGCAGGCGCGCCCCTATGCCTACGTCGCCCAAGAGATGGCGCAGCTGTCCCAGGCACCCGTCTGGCAAGCCGACAGCAGCCAGCTGCAGTCGCGGGCCATTGGCATGCGCGTATTCGCAGTGGCCGGCGCGGACGACTACCGGGTGCTGCCCGGGGCCCTGACACGGGTAGCGGCCGATGCCGATGCCGAGGTGGTGTCGATGCAGCGCGGCGGCGCCAGCAAGGACACCTGGATACTGGGTGAACGCGCGCCGATGGGCGAGCAGTGGCGGGCGCAGCGCACCATCGGGGTCCATGATCTGGTACGCGTCGACCCTTACCTGCCATCGCGGGTGGTGGAGAACCTGTTCTGGTTCGGTCGCTACTGCGAGCGTTGCGACGACAGCGCGCGCCTGTTGCGGATCATCCTGGTGCGCTATATCGATGGCGATGACGCCCAGGCGTTGCAGGCCGCCGTGGACCTGGCCGAAAGTCTGCATCTGTTGCCGGAAGAGGGCACCCTGCGCGAGCGTCTGCTGGCTGCCCTGCTGGGGGATGACTGGGCGTTCAGCCTGCGCGCCAATCTGCAACGGCTGCAATGGGCCGCCTCGCAGGTACGCGGCAAGCTGTCGCGAGAAAACTGGCAGGCCCTGGTGGAATTGCAGCGCGAAGCGTTGGCCCTGGAGACCGAGACCCCGGACTTCGGCGAACTGCTGGATTTCCTCAACCGTCTGGTCATGAACTTGGCGGCGTTGTCCGGCTTTGCGCTGGACGACATGACCCGCGACGAGGGCTGGCGCTTTCTGATGATCGGCCGGCGCATCGAGCGTCTGCAATTTCTCAGTACCAGCCTGGCGGCTTTTCTCGGCACCGCAGCGGTAGAGGATCAGGCAGGCCTTGAATGGTTGCTGGAGTTGGGCAACAGCAGTATCACCTACCGTTCCCGTTATCTGGCAGTGCCACAACTGATACCGGTACTGGACCTGTTGCTGCTCGATGCGCAGAACCCACACGCCGTGGTGTTCCAGCTCAAGCTGGTGGCGCGCGCCTTGCGCCGCCTGAACGACGAATTCGATGTGCCGCGCGAGCGCGCCCTGGCGCCGCTGATCGAGCGTCTGGCGTACTTCGACCTCGGCACCCTGGAAAACTCGCTGTTCGGTGAGGGCAGCGTGCGGGCCGTGCTCGAAGGGCTGAGCAGCCTGTTGCGAGAAATCGCCAGTGCCAGCAGCCACGTTTCCGACCGCCTGGCGCTGCGCCACTTTGCCCATGTCGACGATGTCAGCCAGCAGACGGTGTCCGTCTGATGAGCGCTCATTACCAGATACTTCACGACACCCATTACCGCTACGACAGCCCGGTGTCGCTGGCCAAGCAACTTGCGCACCTGTGGCCGCGGCCCTGCGCCTGGCAGGTGTGCCATGAGCAGGTGCTGGAGATCAGCCCCGAACCGTCCAGCCGCGCGGATGGATTGGATGTGTTCGGCAACCCGCTGACGCGGCTGGCGTTCGAGCGACCTCACGACGAGCTCAAGGTCGGCGCGCGGCTGCACGTTGAAGTGTTGCCACGTCCGAGCCTGGATTTCAGCCTGTCACCGGCCTGGGAATCGACCCGCAGCGCCTTGTGTTATTCAGGCACCGCGCTGGCCCCGGACATGCTCGAAGCCTGTCGCTATCGATTCGAGTCACCCTACGTGCGCGTGAAGAAAAGCTTCGTGGCGTTTTCCCAGAGCTGCTTCCCGGCAGGCGTACCTTTGTTGGTTGGGGCACAGGCGCTGATGGAGAAAATCTACGAAGAGTTCACCTTCGACGCCGAAGCCACCCAAGTGGCAACACCCCTGGTAGAGGTGCTGGAGAATCGCCGCGGCGTGTGCCAGGACTTCGCCCACTTGATGCTCGCCTGCCTGCGTTCGCGGGGCGTAGCGGCGCGCTACGTCAGCGGCTACCTGCTTACCCAGCCGCCGCCCGGCCAGCCGCGACTGATCGGCGCCGATGCCTCCCATGCCTGGGTCTCGGTATTTTGTCCGGCCTTGGGCTGGGTCGATTTCGACCCGACCAACAACGTTCAGCCCGGGCTTGAGCACATCACCCTGGCCTGGGGGCGGGATTTCTCCGATGTATCGCCGCTGCGGGGGGTGATTCTGGGCGGCGGCAATCATGATCCCGAGGTGCAGGTGACGGTACTGCCCTTGGCGTGAGGCCGAGGTGCTGGCGGCTAAAGTGTAATTAATCGGCACCTCTTATTGTATACAATGTACAGGGCGTGTAATGATCGTGCCTTAGCTATCCCTGCCTGGAGACTCCCATGTTTGCCAAAGCTGTCGCCGTATCCCTGCTCGTTCTGGCCAGTGGCCAAGTGTTCGCTGAAGAGAAGTGCTCGATTACCGTCGACTCCACCGACCAGATGACGTTCGACAAGAAAGAGATTGAAATCAGCAAAAGCTGCAAGACGTTCACCGTCAACCTGACCCACTCTGGCAGCTTGCCCAAGCAGGTCATGGGGCATAACTGGGTATTGAGCAAGGAAGCCGATGCCCAGCCAGTGGCGATGGATGGCCTGAGCGCCGGTATCGATAACAGCTACCTGAAAGCTGACGATGCGCGGGTGATCGCCCATACCAAGGTGATCGGTGCCGGCGAGACGGATTCGGTGTCGTTCGATGTGTCGAAGCTGTCGGCCGATGAGAAGTATCTGTTCTTCTGCTCGTTTCCTGGGCATATCTCCATGATGAAGGGCACTCTCACATTAGGCGACTGAGGGTGGAGGGCTGGGGTGAGCGGAACTTGCCCCACACGTCCAAAAAAAACCGATCCGCCGATGAGGTATCAGCGCCTCGCCAACGTGTAGTGAATGAACATCGGAATTGATTCCGTTTCCCATTCACTCCACGCACAGCGAAACCCATGAAAGTCATCGTCTTCGGTCTCTGCTCCGTCATCGCCAGCCCCTGCCTGCTGGCTGCTGAAACGCCATCCGGGCACTTGCAGCTGGATGCGCTCGACATCAATGCCACATCCCAGCCCAGCGCCGAAGACAGTGTCGAACGCAGCCGCACGTCCTATCAGGCCCGGCGCGCCTCTGTCGCCAGCCGCACCGATGCGCCGCTGGTGGAAACGCCCCAGTCGGTGAACGTGGTCACTCAGCGGGTCATCGAAGACCGCCTGCCGCAGAGTCTGGACGAAGCCATCAATGCCGTCAGTGGCGTGAAGCAGGGCAATACCCTGGGCGGCACCCAGGACGCCATCCAGAAGCGTGGCTTTGGCACCAACCGCGACAACTCCATCATGCGTGACGGCATGCAGTCGGTCAGGGCGCGCAACTTCACACCCACCACCGAACGCATCGAAGTGCTCAAGGGCCCGGCGTCCATGCTCTACGGCGTGCAGGACCCCGGCGGGGTGATCAATGTGGTCACCAAGCAGCCCGCGTTGACCGATGCCCGCTCGATCTCGGTATGGGGCAGCAGCTTTGGCGGCGGCGGCGAGCAAGTCGACGTCACCGGCCCGCTGGGCGACAACGGGCTGGCCTATCGTTTCATTGCCGACCAGCAGAACTATGACTACTGGCGCAATTTCGGCAGCATCGACCAGACGGTCATCGCACCGTCCCTGGCCTGGTACGGTGACGACACCACGCTGTCGGTGGCCTACGAGCACATGGAGTATTCGGTGCCGTTCGACCGCGGCACTCAGATCAATACCCTGACCGGCAAACCGTTGGACATCTCCCGTCGCACGCGCCTGGACGAACCGTTCAACGTCACCAGCGGTCGCTCCGATGCCCTGGACTTGCGCGCTGAGCACCGCCTGAACGACATCTGGACCCTGCGCGCCGGTTACGGTTACAGCCGCAATTACTACAACGACCAGCAGTCGCGATTCATGTCGGCCAACTACAACACCAGACTGGTCACTCGCCGCGCCGATGCTACCCGCGATGCCGTGCAGTTCGCGCACACCGGTACGGTCAATGCGCTGGGCAACCTGTACTGGGGCGACACCCTGCACGAGGTGTTGGTAGGCGTCGACTACATGAAGAACGAGCGCACCCTGGGCGATCTGATCCGCAACACCGCCAGGGCGGACTTCAACTACAACAACCCGGTGTACGGCAATGCGCCGCTGCCCAGCGCGGTCAGCGCCAAGGACAGCGAGCAGACCGATAACCTGGAAACCCGCGGCCTGTTCGTGCAGGACTCGATGCACCTGGGCGAGCACTGGATCTTCCAGGCCGGGCTGCGCTACGACAGTTTCAAGGAACTGACCGGCAAGGGCCGGCCGTTCGTGGTGGGCGCGGACGTCGAGGAGAGCAAGGTGGTACCACGGGTCGGTCTGGTTTACATGATCCAGCCGGACTGGTCGCTGTACGCCAGCTACAGCGAGTCGTTTCGCCCCAACACCTCCATCGCCACGCCCATCGGCGACCTGCCACCGGAGGAGGGCAAGGCGTACGAGATCGGCACCAAGTTCCAGAACGACAACCTGACCGCCACGGTAGCCCTGTTCGACATCGACAAAAAGAATGTGCAGACCAGCGAGGCCTGTGGCGATGAGACCTGTACCCGTGTTTCGGGCAAGGTGCGCTCCCGCGGTGTGGAAGTGGACGTCACCGGGCAGCTCGACGCGTTCTGGAGCGTCACGGGCAGCTATGCCTACACCGACACCGAGGTGCTTGAGGACCCGGTGCTCAAGGGCCAGCCAATCGATGGCGTTTCCAAGCACACGGCGGCGTTGTACCTGACCCGAGATTTCGGCCAGGTGGGTATCGGCGAGCTGCGCGCCGGTGCGGGGGCGCGCTATGCCAGCCGCTGGGGCGTGAACAATGGGTCGGCGGGAGCAGCGAACCGCGAGTATTACCTGCCGTCGTCGAAGGTGGCCGATGCGTTCGTCAGCTACAAGATGAAGCTGGCCGAGCGTGACCTGACGTTGCAATTGAATGTGAAGAATATCTTCGATGAGCGCTATTACGTCTCGAGCAGTGGCACGGGATCACCGGCGATCGTGATCGGCGAGCCGCGTCAGGTAGTGGCTCGGGCGAAATTCGATTTTTGAAGGGGAAGGCGGCTTCTAGCCCCCTCCCCCAAGGGAGAGGGCTGGGGTGAGGGGACCATTCACCCCCCCATCCCCAGCCCAATCCGCCAGCCCCATCCCCAGCCTAATCCGGCACCTTGAACACATGCCGCAGATACGCCACGAAGTTCGGATCACGACACTGCGTCTTCGCGGCCTCATCGGAAATCTTCGCTACCGGCTGGCCATTGCAATCGGTCATCTTCAGCACGATGTTCATCGGCTCCACGCCCGGAATATCGCACGTCAGATTGGTACCGATCCCGAAGCTGACATTGATCCGCCCGCGCAACGCCCGAAAGATCTGCAACGACTTGGGCAGGTCCAGGCCGTCGGAGAACACCAGGGTCTTGGTCATCGGATCGATGCCCAGATGGCGGTAGTGGGCGATGGCTTTCTCCGCCCACACCACCGGATCGCCCGAATCGTGGCGCAAGCCGTCGAAGAGCTTGGCGAAATACAGATCGAAGTCGCGCAGGAAGGCATCCATGGTAATGCAGTCGGTCAGGGCGATGCCGAGCATGCCGCGGTATTCCCGTACCCAGCAATCGAGCGCGGCGATCTGACTGTCGATCAGGCGTGGCCCCAGTTGCTGATGCGCCATGATCCACTCGTGAGCCATGGTGCCCAGCGGCTTGAGGTCGAGCTGGCGGGCCAGGTGCATGTTGCTGGTACCGACGAAGCGGCCGGGGAACTCGTGCTTGAGCACCGTCACCACTTCTTCCTGGACCTTGTAGGAGAAGCGTCGGCGGGTGCCGAAATCGGCCACTTGCAGCTCGGCCAGTTCATCGCTGCTGGCGTTGGCCTGCAGCCACTCGAACTTGCGGTAAAGCTTCTCCCGCGGTTGGCTGAGCAGTACGTCGGGGTAGCGGATACGGTTGCGCACTTCGCTGACCGTGGCCAGCAACGGCACCTCGAACAGGATCACATGCAGCCAGGGCCCGCGCAGGCGAATGAACAGCTGGTCATTCTCGATACCGATGTGCAGGTAGCGCAGGTTGAAGCGGAACAATCCCAGAAAGCGCAGGAAGTCCGGCTTCATGAAATTGATGCCTTCCAGGAACGTCAACTGGTCCGGGCCCAGGCTCAATTCGGACAGCTGCTCGAGCTCCGTACGGATGTCCTCCAGGTACGGTCGCAGGTCCTCGCCATTGCGACAACGGAACTCCCACTCCACATCCACGTTGGGGTAGTTGTGCAGCACAGCCTGCATCATGCTCAGCTTGTACAGATCGGTGTCGAGCAGGTTTTGCACGACGCGATCGGCGAATACGCTCTCGCTCATCGGGGTCTCCAGAACCGCCTGCCTCATTTGAAACAGGGGTGGCGCACAGTAAGGGCACATTCTGCCAGTTTTTTAGAAAGCCGTTTGCCCACGCAGTGCCCGGCAAAGCCGTTTAAAAACGGGATATCGCCGATTTAAACCATAGCTTGCTAACCAATTCGGCGAAATTGGGCGATTCGGTCAGCCTTTAATGGTGCGAGTCGTAGCAATTGCGCACCTTGGATGTGCACTTCGGTTACGCCAGCGGTTACAGCTCGGTTGCACACACCGCACGTGCAAGGTAGGGATGTCCGTCCGCGACGGTTGCACCTTTTTTGGCAGGTAGTGCTACCTGCGCCGTGCCAGAGGGTTGCACGACCCATAACAAATGGTCCTCGATGGCCTCTGGCCCGCCATTCGCCACGACTTTCGTCGAACCTCAAATGCGCTGGCACGGGCCTTGCTCTGAGCAATGCGCTGAAGTTGTAGTGCCAACCAAAAAAACTCAGGAGCACCACTCATGTCGCAGACGTTTTACAGGAAAGGTTTTCTGGCTCTCGCAGTGGCAGCTGCATTGGGCGCTTCGTCGATTGTTCAGGCCGACGTCAAGATCGGCGTAGCAGGGCCAATGACCGGCGCCAATGCGTCGTTTGGCGAGCAGTACATGAAGGGTGCACAGGCTGCGGCCGATGCGATCAACAAGGCAGGCGGCATCAACGGCGAGAAAATCGTCCTGGTGGCCGGCGACGACGCGTGTGAACCCAAGCAGGCCGTGGCCGTCGCGAACCGGCTTGCCGACCAGGACAAAGTCATTGGTGTGGTAGGCCACTTCTGTTCTTCGTCTACCATCCCCGCCTCGGAAGTCTATGCCGACGCCGGCATCATCTCGATCACCCCTGGCTCCACCAACCCGACCGTCACCGAGCGCGGTCTGCCAGACGTGTTCCGCATGTGCGGCCGTGACGACCAGCAAGGTATCGTTGCCGGTGACTACATCGTCGATGTGCTCAAGAGCAAGAAAGTCGCCGTCATCCATGACAAGGACACTTACGGTCAGGGTCTGGCCGACGCTACCAAGGCTCAGTTGACCAAGCGTGGCGTAACGCCTGTGCTGTACGAAGGTCTGACCCGCGGCGAGAAAGACTTCAGCGCCCTGGTTACCAAGATTCGCTCCACCGGCGCTGATACCGTCTATTTCGGCGGCCTGCACCCGGAAGCCGGTCCATTGGTACGTCAACTGCGCGAGCAGGGCCTCAAGGACGTCAAGTTCATGTCCGACGATGGCATCGTTACCGATGAACTGGTCACCACCGCTGGCGGTGCGCAATACGTCGATGGCGTGTACATGACCTTCGGCGCCGACCCGCGCCTGCTCCCCGACAGCAAGGCGGTGGTGGACGAGTTCCGCAAGTCCGGCTATGAGCCTGAAGGCTACACCCTGTATGCCTATGCTTCGCTGCAGGCCCTGGCCGCCGGTTTCAACGGCGCCAAGTCGAACAAGGGCGATGCCGCTTCGAAATGGCTGAAAGCCAACCCGGTGAAGACCGTGATGGGTGAGAAGGCCTGGGATGCCAAGGGCGACCTGAAAGTTTCCGACTATGTGGTTTACCAATGGGACGCCACTGGCAAATACAAGCAGTTGGAAAAGCAGAAGTGAGATGAGCGCCGGCCGACGCCTTGAAACCGTCGGCCAGTCTCGGGCTGCGCACTGCGGCCCGCGTTTCTCTTAATACCGCTCCCGCGGCAGATGAACAGGCTTTGGCTTGTTCATCCCCTGAGCGGTGCGCGGTTTCAGACGTTCGCGAGAGTGCATGATGGACGGTATTTTCCTGCAACAAATGGTCAACGGCCTGACCCTCGGGTCGGTCTACGGCCTGATCGCCATTGGTTACACCATGGTCTATGGCATCATCGGCATGATCAACTTCGCCCATGGCGACGTGTACATGATCAGCGCCTACCTGGCCGCCATCGGCCTGGCCGTGCTGTCGTTCTTCGGCCTCGAATCCTTTCCGTTCCTGATCCTGGGTACGCTGGTCTTCACCATTGTGGTGACCGGCGTGTACGGGTTCGTGATCGAGCGCGTGGCCTACAAGCCGCTGCGCAACTCCACCCGCCTGGCACCGCTGATCAGCGCCATCGGCATCTCGTTGATCCTGCAGAACTACGCGCAGATCAGCCAGGGCGCCCGGCAACAGGGTGTGCCGACCCTGCTTGAAGGCGCCTGGCGCCTGGAAGTGGGCACCGGCTTCGTACAGATCACCTACACCAAGATCTTCATCCTCATTGCCGCGTTCGTGGGCATGGGCGTGCTGACCTACATCATCAAGTTCACCAAGCTGGGCCGCATGTGCCGGGCCACCCAGCAGGATCGCAAGATGGCCTCGATCCTGGGCATCAACACCGATCGGGTGATTTCCTACGTGTTCATCATCGGCGCCGCCATGGCCGCGCTGGCCGGCGTGCTGATCACCATGAACTACGGCACCTTCGACTTCTATGCCGGCTTCGTCATCGGTATCAAGGCGTTCACCGCCGCGGTACTGGGCGGCATTGGTTCGTTGCCGGGCGCCATGCTCGGCGGATTGATCCTGGGCGTTGCCGAGTCGCAATTCTCCGGTCTGATCAACTCCGACTACAAAGACGTGTTCAGCTTCGGCCTGCTGGTGCTGATTCTGATCTTCCGTCCCCAAGGCCTGCTGGGTCGCCCACTCGTGGCGAAGGTATAAGTATGTCTGCACCTACTGCAAAGCCCATCGATATCAAGAAAAGCCTGATCGACATGGTGGTCGCCGGCCTGCTGGCGCTGATCGTGTTCGGCCCCATCGTCGGTATCGTGCTCGACGGCTACAGCTTCAATCTGCAGCCCACTCGCGTCGCCTGGCTGGTGGCCATAGTGATGGCCGGGCGGTTTCTGCTCAGCCTGTTTCTGCGGACGCCCAAGGGGCTGGCGATTTCCCAGAGCTTCGAAAGCTCGAGTTCGGGCGTGCATGTGCTGCCGCCGGACTACAAGTCGCGACTGCGTTTCATCATCCCGGCGCTGATCGTGATTGCCATCGTGTTCCCGATCTTCGCCAACAAGTACATCCTCACCGTGGTCATCCTCGGTCTGATCTATGTGTTGCTGGGGCTGGGGCTCAACATCGTGGTGGGCCTGGCCGGCCTGCTCGACCTGGGTTACGTGGCGTTCTATGCCATCGGCGCCTATGGCCTGGCGCTGGGTTACCAATACCTGGGCCTGGGGTTCTGGTCAGCGCTGCCGCTGGCGGCCATCGCGGCGGCTCTGGCCGGGTGCATACTGGGGTTCCCGGTGCTGCGGATGCACGGTGACTATCTGGCCATCGTGACCCTGGGCTTTGGTGAAATCATTCGCCTGGTGCTCAATAACTGGCTGTCGTTCACCGGCGGCCCGAACGGCGTGCCGGTGCCTTCACCGACGTTCTTCGGCCTGGAGTTCGGCCGCCGTGCGCGGGACGGCGGCGTGCCGATTCACGAGTACTTCGGCTTCGAATACAACCCGGACCTGAAATTCCTGTTCATCTATATCGTGCTGTTCCTGGTGGTGCTGGCGGTGCTGTACGTCAAGCATCGACTCACCCGCATGCCGGTGGGCCGCGCGTGGGAAGCGCTGCGCGAGGACGAGATTGCCTGCCGTTCCATGGGTCTGAACCACGTACTGGTGAAGCTCTCGGCCTTCACCATCGGTGCCTCCACCGCAGGGCTGGCAGGGGTCTTTTTTGCCAGTTACCAGGGCTTCGTCAACCCTACCTCGTTCACCTTCTTCGAGTCGGCGTTGATCCTTGCCATCGTGGTGCTGGGCGGCATGGGTTCCACGGTCGGCGTGGTGATTGCTGCCTTCGTGCTTACCGTAGCGCCGGAGTTGCTGCGCAGCTTCTCCGAATACCGTGTGTTGCTGTTTGGAGTATTGATGGTGTTGATGATGATCTGGCGGCCACGTGGCCTGATCCGTATCAGCCGCACGGGCATCAAGCCGGTGAAGGGCGCTTTGATCGACGCGAAGGGGACGACGCCATGAATAACGAGGTCATTCTTTCGGTCGAGAAACTGATGATGCACTTTGGCGGCATCAAGGCGTTGAGCGATGTCAGCCTGCAAGTGCGGCGCAACTCGATCTTCGCGCTGATCGGCCCCAACGGCGCCGGCAAGACCACCGTATTCAACTGCCTGACCGGCTTCTACAAAGCCACGGGCGGACGCATCGAGCTCAATGCGCGCGGCCAGAAGACCAATGTCATCAAGCTGTTGGGAGAGCCGTTCCAGGCCACCGATTTCGTATCGCCCAGAAGTTTCTCTAGCCGCGTCTGGTACAAGATGTTCGGCGGCACCCACCTGGTCAACCGTGCCGGTCTGGCCCGTACATTCCAGAACATTCGCCTGTTCAAGGAAATGTCGGTGATGGAAAACCTGCTGGTGGCGCAGCACATGTGGGTCAACCGCAACATGCTGGCCGGCATTCTCAACACCAAGGGCTACCGCAAGGCCGAAGAAGACGCGATCAAGACGGCGTTCTACTGGTTGGAGGTCGTCGACCTGGTGGGCAGTGCCAACCGTCTGGCGGGCGAGTTGTCCTACGGTCAGCAGCGTCGCCTGGAAATCGCCAGAGCCATGTGCACCCGGCCACAGGTGATCTGCCTGGACGAGCCGGCCGCGGGCCTCAACCCGCAGGAGACCGAGGCGTTGAGCGGCATGATTCGTCTGCTGCGTGACGAACACGACATGACCGTGGTGCTGATCGAGCACGACATGGGCATGGTGATGAGTATTTCCGATGACATCGTGGTGCTCGACCACGGCAACGTGATCGCCAAGGGCAAGCCGGAGCAGATCCGCAACGATCCGAAAGTGATCGCGGCCTATCTGGGCGCCGACGAAGAGGAGCTGGTATGAGTACACCCATCCTCGAGATGAAGGACATCGATGTCCATTACGGCCCGATCCAGGCGCTGAAGAAAGTCTCGCTGCACATCGACGAGGGCGAGACCGTGAGCCTGATCGGCTCCAACGGCGCGGGCAAGTCGACGCTGTTGATGTCGATTTTTGGCCAGCCGCGCGCCAGTGCCGGGCAGATTCTCTACCGTGGCGTCGATATCACCCAGAAGTCGTCGCACTACATCGCCTCCAACGGCATCGCGCAATCGCCGGAAGGGCGGCGAGTGTTTCCCGACATGTCGGTGGAAGAAAACCTGATGATGGGCACCATTCCCATCGGCGACAAGCATTCGAGCGAGGACATGCAGCGCATGTTCGAGCTGTTCCCGCGGCTCAAGGAGCGACGCAACCAGCGGGCGATGACCATGTCCGGCGGTGAACAGCAGATGCTGGCCATCGCCCGGGCACTGATGAGTCGGCCCAAGCTGCTGCTGCTCGACGAGCCGTCCCTGGGTCTGGCGCCGATCGTGGTCAAGCAGATCTTCTCGACCCTGCGCGAGTTGGCCAAGAGCGGCATGACCATCTTCCTGGTGGAGCAGAACGCGAACCACGCCTTGAAGCTGTCTGATCGGGCCTACGTGATGGTCAACGGCGAGATTCGCATGACCGGCACAGGGCAGGAGCTGTTGACCAACGACGAGGTGCGCAACGCGTATCTGGGTGGGCATTGAAGTGATCTAGCGCCTCTACCGGCCCCTTCGCGGCTGCACGCCGCTCCTACAAGGGCAACGTGCCGTGTGGGTTTCTGGGTTTTCCACCGCGACATCTGACGCCCCTATACAGGGGCGTTTTTGTTTGTCCAGCCAATTGTGGAAAACAAATTTTCACTGTCCCCTCCCTGCGACATAAAACCACCCCGATTCACCGTTTTGTCACAGGTTCGGGTTGTCCCCATTTGCTGTGGGCCTGGTTGTGGACAAGTTGGTAGTACAAAGCTGAACGCCACGTTATCCGTGGGCTGTAGGGCTGTGATCACTTTTTGATCAGCCAATTTCAGGTAGCCGGTGGGCGGGTTTGTCAACCCTTTTATCCACCGTGCCAATCCGGCCAAAACCCGTGTGCAGGGCTGTGGATAACTCTGTGAACAAGCTTTGGAAATAGGCCTGGGTACGGCGTAGTTGCTGGCGTGCCGCCATCGGTCGTATTGCCGGGATTGTGTATCGATTCAGCAGTGACTCGACAGAAGCGCGCCGGGTCAAGTCAAAAAGTTCTAAGGCCACCGGCCAGCAGGCATCTGACAGGTTTTCGAGGGTGCCGCAGTTGCCCCCAGTCTCTGTGGAACGGCTTGTGGATAAGGTGCGGGTAACCGGGTCCGGCCCATATGCCACAAGGCTTTGCGGCCGCTGTGCGTTTATTGATCAGTTGCATCCGTCGTGCCCGCCGGGCATCCTTCCTACTACCGTCGTAACGGCGTAATCCGCGCCTCGATCGGGCTGCCAACTGCAGGCAGTGCAGGAAGATCGGGCGTGGCCGGACGCGGCTTACGCCGCTGCTACATTACTCAGGAGAGCATGATGACTTCCACCGTATTTATCACGGGCGCTACATCCGGTTTTGGTGAGGCCTGTGCCCGCCGCTTTGCTGAGGCAGGCTGGTCGCTAATACTGACCGGGCGCCGTGAGGAGCGTTTGCACGCCCTGTGCGAAGAGCTGTCGAAACAGACTCGTGTGCATCCCCTGGTGCTCGATGTGCGTGACCGCAAAGCCATGGAAGCAGCAATCGCCGGGCTGCCCGAAGAGTTCGCCACCCTCACGGGTCTGGTCAACAATGCCGGCCTGGCGCTGGGCGCCGACCCTGCACCCAAGTGCGACCTCGACGACTGGGACACCATGATCGACACCAACGTCAAAGGCCTGGTGTATGCAACGCGCCTGCTGCTGCCGCGCCTGATCGCCCACGGTAAAGGCGCGACCATCGTGAACCTGGGTTCCGTGGCGGGTAACTACCCCTATCCTGGCAGCCATGTGTACGGCGGCACCAAGGCGTTCGTTGGGCAGTTCTCGCTGAATCTGCGCTGCGACCTGCAAGGTACCGGCGTACGAGTGACCAATCTGGAGCCAGGGCTGTGCGAAAGTGAGTTCTCACTGGTGCGTTTCGGCGGCGACCAGGCGCGCTACGATGCAACCTATGCGGGCGCCAATCCGATCCAGCCGCAGGATATTGCCGAAACCATTTATTGGATTCTGACCCAGCCGGCGCATATCAACATCAACAGTCTGGAGGTCATGCCGGTGACCCAGTCGTGGGCAGGTTTTGCCATCGAGCGACCTGGCAAGGCGTAGGCAGGTCTGGCCTCTTCGCGGCTATGACGCCGCTCCTACGGGAGATCCGATCCCGCACCCCCTTGTAGGAGCGGCGTCCTAGCCGCGAAAGCCGCACCGCGATCTCAAGCGAACGCCTGCAACCCCTGATAACACGTCAGCAAATGGTAAGGCGTCGTCGAAGGCATGTCCTTGCGGCTCACAACGCCCGTACCGTCTCGGCACTCATGCCATCCCTGGGCGTGCAGGAAGCGCTCCGAAAACACCTGCAACTGCTTATCCACAGGCGCCCCGGGCAGCAAGGTCAATGCTCGCAAATACTCTGCCTGAGCCCAGATACGCTGGGTACCGTCGATCACCGAGCCGTCCAGCTTGAGCATCGACAACACCGCTCCGTCCTTTACCCCCACCTGTTCGGCATACTCGAACGCACGTCGTAGCGAACGGTGCAGGGGCGTGTCCTGAAGCAGCGGCGACGTCTGCACCAGAAACAGCCACTCGAATTGATGGCCCGGCTCGAACCAGTTATCCCCAGCCCCCCGCGGTTTCTCCAGCATGATGCCGTGAACCGGTTCGACGAAGCGCGCCTGCATGGCCTTGCACAGGGCCAGCAGGGCTGTCTGGGTGGGTTTGTCCGGGCGTGCCTGGAGCGTGGCCAGGAACGCCTCGGCCAAGTGCATCAACGGGTTCTGCAGCGGGCCGCTGCCTTGCAGGGCCCAATCCTCGGCCAGCACGGCTTCGTAGAGTCCATCGGCTGTGGAAAACCGCTGGGAGACAACCGCCAGTGCGGCGTTCAGGACAGATTCCACCAGAGGCTCGCGCACCTTGGCCCAATAGTGGGCGCAGGCGAAGACGATGAACGCATGAGTGTAGAGGTCCTTGCGCCGATCCAGTGGTTTGCCCTGGGCGTCGATGCTGTAGAACCAGCCGCCGTGTTCGGCGTCGTGGAAGTGGCGCTGCAGCGAGCGGAACAGGGTGGCCGCGTGTTCACGAGCGCCCGGCAGGTCGATCAGACTGGCGAACACATACAATTGACGGGCACACGCCATCGCCCGGTAGCGTTGCACCGGCATGGGTTGCAGGTTCTCGCTCAAGGCTTCGAAGGGCAGGCCCATGTCGGCATTCAAACCGACGCCTTGCCACAGAGGCACGAGGGTGTCGCGAAAATGCGCTTGGGTGGCCGTCAGGGCGGTGTGCAGCGATGGGTCAGGCATTGGCGGATATCGTCGTCGCAAGGGGCGTTTTGCGCGACATGTTAGCAGGTGTGGAGCGCCGGACCTATGCGCCCGGCCAAGGGCGAGGGCGTCAAGAGCAGACGACGTTCCATCGGCCAACGGTAATCAGCCCCCTCTCCCCTAGGGAG
>NZ_DFUE01000067.1:23612-27319 GCF_002379585.1 Pseudomonas sp. UBA4194 | reverse complement strand
GGGGACCATTCACCGCAAATCTCAACCCGCCAGCAACCACGCCCCAGCCAGCGCCGAAGCCCCCCCGGCCACCCGAACCAGCGGCGCAGCCGCCACCGGCAGGAAACGCACCACCGCATACCCAACCGCATGCAGCGCCGCAGTAGCCACCACAAAGCCCACCGCATAGGCGACAGGGCTGGACATCTCAGGCAGCTCCAAGCCGTGTGCCACGCCGTGAAACAGCGCAAACACAGCCGTCGCGATCACCGCCAGAACCAGCGGCGGACGTACGGCCAGCGCCACCGCCAGGCCCAGCGCCAGCACTGACGCAGCGATACCGCTTTCCAGCGCCGGCAGTTCGAGCCCCGCGAACCCCAGCACGCCACCCAGCAACATCGTGCCAACGAACGTACAAGGCAGCGCCCAACGCGCCGTGCCCTGTTGCTGGGCCGCCCACAACCCGACCGCCAGCATCGCCAGCAGGTGGTCAAGGCCGCCAACCGGGTGGCCGAGGCCCGCCATCAGGCCGTTGTCACCGTGCCCGGGGTGGGCAAAGGCCAGTGCGGGTGCCAGCAGCAGGGCGGCGCCGGCGAGGATCTTGTTCAGGGTCATACGAATGGCTTCCTTGTGGGAGGATGGTTCTATCAATGAAAGTGCAGGGCTCACGCGGCCGTGAGCAATCCCTGGCGCTCGATGAACGCAATGATCTGCTCCAGCCCCTGGCCAGTCTTCTGGTTGCTGAACACGAAAGGCTTCTCGCCCCGCATACGTCGAGTGTCGCCGTCCATCATCTCCAGCGATGCACCTACCAAAGGCGCCAGATCGATCTTGTTGATCACCAGCAGGTCGGACTTGCAGATTCCCGGCCCGCCTTTGCGCGGCAGCTTGTCACCCGCCGACACGTCGATCACGTAGATGGTCAGATCGGACAATTCCGGGCTGAACGTGGCCGACAGGTTGTCGCCACCGGACTCCACCAGAATCAGGTCCAGGCCGGGAAAGCGTCGATTGAGCTGATCCACGGCTTCCAGATTGATCGAAGCGTCCTCACGAATCGCCGTGTGTGGACAGCCTCCGGTTTCCACGCCGATGATGCGCTCGGGCGCCAGCGCCTCGTTGCGCACCAGGAAGTCGGCGTCTTCGCGGGTGTAGATATCGTTGGTGACTACGGCCAGGTTGTAGCGCTCGCGCAACGCCAGGCACAGCGCCAGGGTCAAGGCGGTCTTGCCCGAGCCGACCGGGCCGCCGATACCGACACGTAGGGGTTGGGTGTTCATTGGTTTCTCCTAGGAACGAAACAGGCGGCTGTACTGGCGCTCATGGGCCATGCTTGCCAAGGACAGGCCGAAAGCGGCGCTGCCGTAATGTTGAGGTTCGATGTCAGTGGCGCACTGCTGGGCCTGCTGGAGCAACGGCAGCAATTCGCTGGTCAGCCGTTGCGCGGCCTGCTGGCCCAGGGGCAAGGTTTTCATCAGCACGGCCAGCTGGTTCTCCAGCCAGCTCCACAGCCAGGCAGCCATGGCATCCTGAGGACTGATCTGCCAGGCGCGCGCGGCCAGCGCCCAGCCCAGGGCCAGGTGGGGCTCGTCGACGCTGGCCAGAAAGGCCCGCCCTGGGGCGTCCAGTTCGGGCAGCCCTTCGAGCAGTTGCTTGAGCGAGTACCCCATTTGCCGGCTTTCCTGTTGCAACTCGCGGGTTTCTCGGCTGGCACGGTGTTCATCGCAGTGCAGTCGCAGTTGCTCCCAATCCTGCGCGGCGGCCGCCTGGCAGTGAGCCAACAGCAAGGGCGCTTCGAAGCGGGCAAGGTTGAGCAGCAACTGGTCGGCGATCCAGACGCGGGCCTGATCGGCGTTGTTCACCGTCGCGTTTTCCACCGCCATTTCCAGACCTTGGGAATAGCTGTAGCCGCCGATCGGCAGCTGAGGGCTGGCCAGGCGCAGCAGGGCCCAGGCGTGGTTCACTTGCGCACGCCGAATTGATGAAGTTTGGGCGCGTAGTTGAAGTCCTCATCGCCATGACGGGAGTGGTGGTGGCCGCCGCCATAGGCACCGTGCTCAGGCTGAAAAGGGGCCTCCAGCGTTTCGGTGTGGGCGCCCAGTTGTTCGAGCATGGCCTTGAGGACGTAGTCGTCGAGCAGCCGCAACCAGCCATCGCCGACTTGCAACGCCACATGGCGGTTGCCCAGGTGATAGGCCGCGCGGGTCAATTCAAAAGCACTGCTGCAGGTCACGTGCAATAACTGTTCGGGCCTGGCAACGACGCGTACCACGCGACCGTCTTCGGCTTCCAGGCATTCGCCGTCGTGCAGCGGCGGCTGTCCGCGCTCCAGAAACAGCCCAACATCTTCACCCTCCGCACTAAAACAGCGCAGCCGGCTTTTGCTGCGCGCTTCGAAGTTAAGATGCAATTCGGCCGACCAGTCAGGTTTCGGCGCGGTTCTTCGGTGTATCACCAGCATGCTTGGGCATCCGATTGAGACAATGCCTAAGGCTGAGCAAGTGTCTTGCCAATACCTGCACGCCCCAAACTTCCTAGGAAATTTCCTACACGCCCCCGCCCAAACGCCCCATAACAGTGCGCCACCGCCCAGCCCGCACCACCCTGTACCACCGTCCTAAACCACCCCTGCAGCACCGGCGTAAGCCGGGTCCCGCCCCCCGCCTCTACCACCGGCGTACGTCCCATCCAGCCACCGTGGCATGTTGGGGTATGAATGAGGGCCGGACGCGGCTTACGCCGCTGCTACAGGCCTTTCCAGTATTTGGCGCCGACGAAGATGAAGCGCAGTTGCTGGGTGATCTTCGCTTCGGGGGTGAGGTGGGCCGGCAGGTCGGCAGCGGGAGGGTCGATCAGCTCGGGCAACGTGGCGAATACCGACTTCACCACCAGGTCCGCCATCACTTGCAGCGATGCTGACCCCAGGTGCTGCCACTTGGGCATCGAGCCCAGATCGGTGGCCAGATCCGCGCTGATGCCCTCGCGCAAGGTGGCGATGGCCTGACGCACCGGCAGCGAGCCCCCGTACTGCTCGCGAGCCAGAAACAGGAACTGCGGGCGATTGGCCGCGACCCCATCCAGAAAGATACGTACCGAAGCTTCCGTGAGGCCGCCGACGACAAACTCATGATGGCGCACCAGGCGCAAGGTGGCGCGAAAGGTGTGGTCCACCTCGCTGACCAAGGCGAGGCCCAGTTGATCCATGTCTTCGAAATGGCGATAGAAGCCGGTCGGCACGATGCCAGCTGCCTTGGCGACTTCGCGCAGACTGATGCTGCCAAATCCGCGCCCCGAGGCCATCAGTTGGCGAGCGGCGTCGAGGAGGGCCAGACGGGTCTGCTGTTTCTGTTCGGCGCGAGGCAGCATGTGCGTTGCTTCTATGAAGGGCAGCGCAGGACTCTAGCAAATTGGCGGGGAGGACGTCGAACCTGGAAGGAGGGGGGTCAAGCGTCAGTCATCGAGCAGGAATCAAGGCGGGGGCGTCAGAAAGATAAAAGCCCGGCTGCGAAGAACCGGGCTTTCTCGGGGATCTCGGTAGACAAGATCATGCGTTGGCTTGACCTTGACGTTCCAGCAGACGGTCGGAACCGCTCTCGGCGAAGGTAGCCTGTGGAGTGCGATCCGAGCCGTCTTCAGCGAAGGTGGCCTGTGGAGTGCGATCCGAACCGTCTTCGGCGAAGGTAGCTTGTGGCACGCGATCCGAACCGTTCTCGGCTACAGCACCACCT
>NZ_DFUE01000067.1:17850-23440 GCF_002379585.1 Pseudomonas sp. UBA4194 | reverse complement strand
GGCCTGTGGAGTGCGGTCCGAACCGTTCTCGGCGAAGGTCGCCTGAGGTGTGCGATCCGAGCCATCTTCAGCCAGATAGGGTTGGGAGAACACAGCAGCGCTAGGGCGCGCTTCGGCAGAAACCTTCTGGTCGGCGGCGGGCATTGTGAAGGCATTGGCAGCCAGAATCGAAAGGGTCAGGGTAAGCAGCATTTGGCGTTTCATGATCGTGGCGCTCCTTGGGAGGGCAGGAAAGTGGGTACGAAGCCAATGTTACTCTGTGAAATTCGATATAAAAGTTCATAAAGGTAATGGTAACAATCAACGAAAATGATGCTTTGAGGAAACCGCTCTAGATCAAGGGTTTAGGGGTGGAAAAAGTGCACTGGTTGGGTGAGTTCCGAGGGATTTGGCACTGGATTTGGGCGTAACCGTTTGTAACGGTGATGGTTGGGGGCGGGATTTTTGGTGGATGGTCCCCTCACCCCAGCCCTCTCCCTGGGGGAGAGGGGGCTAAAAGCAGGAGCCCATTCGCCCAATCCGCGCCAAAAACTAAACCCTGTGGCCAATTCCAAGTCCTACCCTAAACAAGCCGCACCCTCAGTGCTCGCGGGAGCACGTAGTTCAAGGAGCCCGCAATGACGCGCCCACGTAAGATAATCGCCTGGACCCTGGGCAGCCTTCTGGTCCTGATCGCCATCCTGGTCGTGGTGATTGCCACCTTCGACTGGAACCGAATCAAGCCCACCCTTAACGAAAAAGTCTCGGCCGCACTGCATCGACCGTTTGCCATCAATGGTGATCTGGCCGTGCAATGGCAACGCGAACCCGAGGAGGGCGGCTGGCGTGCCTGGGTGCCTTGGCCGCGTTTCGTGGCGCAGGACATCACCCTGGGCAACCCGGATTGGTCGACCAAGCCGCAAATGGCCAGCCTGCAGAAAATCGAATTCCGGCTCTCTCCGTTGCCACTGCTGGCGCAGCGCGTGGTTATTCCCCGTATCGATCTGACCGCCCCGGACGCGTCACTCCAGCGACTGGCTGACGGTCGCGCCAACTGGACGTTCCAGTTCGACGAGAAAGATCCCAACGCCGAGCCCTCAAAGTGGGTCATCGACATTGGCTCCATCGGTTTCGACAAAGGCCGCGTTGTCTACGACGACCAGACCTTGAAAGCCAACCTGGAAGTGTTGATAGACCCCTTGGGCAAGCCGATTCCGTTCAGTGACATCGTTGGCAGCGGCGCCGCCAAAAAGGTTTCTGACCAGGGCGCCCACGCTCAGGACTACGCCTTCGGCTTCAAGGTCAATGGTCGCTACAAAGGCCTGCCGGTGTCCGGTAACGGCAAGATCGGTGGCCTGCTGGCGTTGCAAGACGCCGCGCAGCCGTTTCCGGTGCAGGTGGATGTCACGGCCGGCGACACCCGTGCGGCCGTGGCGGGCACCCTGACCGACCCACGCAACCTGGGCGCGTTGGACCTGCGCCTCAAACTCAGCGGCAGCAGCCTGGGCAATCTGTACCCACTGACCGGTGTCACCCTGCCCGATTCGCCGCCCTATTCCACCGACGGGCATCTGATCGCCAAGTTGCACGAGCCCAGTGGGGCGTCTTTCCGCTATGAAGGCTTCAACGGCAAGATCGGCGACAGCGATATTCATGGTGATCTGGGCTTCGTTGCTAGCCAGCCGCGGCCCAAGCTGACCGGCGCACTGGTGTCCAACCAGTTGTTGTTCAGCGACCTCGCACCGCTGATCGGGGCCGATTCGAATGCCGAGCAGAAGGCCCGCGGCGGCGCTAGCAAGCAGCCTGAAGGCAAGGTGCTGCCGGTCGAGCAGTTCAAGACCGACCGCTGGCGCGCCATGGACGCCGATGTCGAGTTCACTGGGCGCAAGATTGTCCACAGCGAGCAACTGCCGTTCAACGACCTGTATACCCATGTGGTGCTGGACGACGGCAACCTGCGCCTGGAGCCACTGCGCTTCGGCGTCGCCGGTGGCAAGCTGGATGCACAGATTGCCCTTAACGGACGCACCACGCCTTTACAGGGCCGGGCGAAACTGACGGCGCGCGGCTTCCAGCTCAAGCAGCTGTTCCCCAGCTTCGAGCCGATGCGCACCAGCTTCGGCCAGCTGAATGGCGATGCCGATATCACCGGTACAGGTAATTCGGTTTCAGCCTTGCTGGGCACGTCCAACGGCAGCCTGAAAATGCTGATCAACGACGGCGCGGTGAGCCGCGACCTGATGGAAATCGCTGGCCTGAACGTGGGCAACTACGTGGTGGGCAAGATCTTTGGCGACAAGGAAGTGAAGATCAACTGCGCCGCAGCGGATCTGGGCATCAAGGATGGCCTGGCGAGTACTCGGCTCTTCGTCTTCGACACCGAGAACGCGATCATTTATGTCGACGGCACGGCCAACTTCAAGCAGGAACAGCTGGACATGAAGATCTCGCCCGAATCCAAGGGTTTCCGGCTGCTGTCGCTGCGTTCGCCGTTGTATGTACGCGGTCCGTTCGCCAAGCCCAGTGCCGGGGTGCAGACCGTACCGTTGCTGCTGCGCGGCGCGGGCATGGTGGCATTGGGCGCGACCATCGGTCCGGCTGCCGGGTTGCTGGCGCTGGTGGTTCCCAGTGGCGGTGGTGAGCCCAATCAGTGCACACCTTTGCTGGAGCAGATGAAAGCCGGCAAGGCGCCGAAGACAGTGCCGGCTTCCTGAGGCATCTGTAAAAACCGGACCGACGCCATCGCGGGCAGAGCCGCTCCCACAAGCGGCCATACCCTGTGGGAGCGGGCTCTGCCCGCGATGGCCGCAACACGGTCCGAGGCCATGAAGCCAATCAGCAGTCCCTCACTTTTCCATCGCCCATAAAAAAGCCAGAACCCAGGTTCTGGCTTGCTGACCCTCAACCCCTTACAGGCTGTTGAGAATGTCCGCCATGTCATCGGCGTGCTCTTCTTCCTGAGCCAGAATGTCTTCAAAGATACGACGGGTAGTCGGGTCCTTGTCGCCGATGTACTGAATGATCTCGCGGTAGCTATCGATCGCGATCCGCTCGGCCACCAGGTCTTCGTAGACCATTTCCTTGAGGGTGTTGCCTGCCACGTACTGTGCGTGGGAGTTCTTGCTCAACAGGTCCGGGTTGAACTCAGGCTCACCGCCCAGTTGCACGATACGCTCGGCCAGCTTGTCGGCGTGCTCGGCTTCCTGCTCGGCGTGCTCCAGGAATTCATCGGCAGCGATGCTCGCCTTCAGGCCGTTGGCCATGAAGTAATGGCGCTTGTAGCGCAGCACGCACACCAGTTCGGTGGCGAGCGAGCCATTGAGCAGCTTGATGATTTCTTCGCGATCGGCGCTGTAGCCTTCGGTTACGGCGCCCTGATCGACGTTTTGGCGTGCGCGATGGCGCAATGTTTCGACGGAAGAAAGTTGCGTGGTTTCGAGGTCGATCATGGTGTTCTCCAGGCTGATACGGTTTTTCCGTCGCGCTCTATCACTCCCGAACCGGGCAGCCCGGCGCGATCGGTACCTTAGGTGTGAGTAGCGACGGCAACGAAAAGTTTTATTACAAATGGCCTGGGGAAGGCCTTTCGTCCGCCGTCGCTTGAAGACTTATGGCGCTTTTTCGTTCAGCTTGCGCTGCTCGCAGGTCATGAAGCCCTTGGTGTCCACGTGGCCAGTGCTGTCGAAGCTGACGTAGTACGGCTGCTGATGACCTTCGCGGTTGAGGATGTAGTTGTTGCAGGTGCCATGCATGGAGTTGGCGGTACCGTCCACCACGGTGGAAGGCGCGCCGCCGATGGCGATGACTTGCTGCATGGTCATGCCTTTCTCGACCTGCTTGACCAGTGGCTGATCACGGTAGGTCACGAAGTCCACCGGGTTCTGTACGGTGGTGTTCGACGAACAGCCGGCCAGGGAGGCCAGTACGCACAGTGCAGCGAGGGATTGCTTGTACATGGGGAGTCGCTCCTTCGATTGGACCATTAGTGGCCCTGTGCTTTGTTGGAGCTTTTGGGCGTTGGGATAGTTCTGAAAAATTTTTCGCGCGAAGCACGGGCTTAATTGCGGGAATGACCCGCTCCCTCAGGGGCGGTGCGCCCTCCACAATTGTAAATAATGTTGTCTACACTCACCCCGAACCGCGCCTGTTCACGCGGATATCGGGAGAGCGCTCCATGAAGAAGATGCACCTGCCCCTGCTCATCGCGGGCCTGTTGCTGGCCTCGCAAGGTTTCGCCGCCACCGCTCAGCAAGACAAGATGAAAACCTGCAACGCCGACGCCACCGCCAAGACGCTCAAGGGTGACGAGCGAAAGAGCTTCATGAGCAGTTGCCTCAAAGCTGCCCCAGCCACGCAGCAAGAGAAGATGAAAACCTGCAATGCCACCGCCACCGGTGATGCCCTCAAAGGCGATGCGCGCAAGGCGTTCATGAGCGAGTGCCTGAAGAAAAAATAGCGTGCGCCGATAACCCGTGGGCAGGTCGCTGCCCACTGGCCCTTCCCCCGGAACGCTGGCAGACTGCCCATCCTTTCGAGTCGTTTGTTTTTGAGGCTGTATGCCCACGTTCTCTCAGCGTCAAGTGGTGATCGCCAGCTGGATTCTCGTGTTTGGTGGTTTGTTGCTGGTATTGCCCCTGCGCCTGCTGCCCAGCCTGCTGGCCGGCTTGCTGGTGTTCGAACTGGTCAACATGCTGACCCCGCAACTGCAGCGACTGATTGCCGGCCGGCGCGCGCGCTGGTTGGCGGTAGCCTTGCTCGGCACACTGGTGGTGAGCACCCTGGCCTTGCTCTTCGCCGGCGCAATCAGCTTCGTGTTGCACGAAGCGGAAAACCCCGGCGCTTCACTGAACAAGTTCATGGGCGTGGTCGATCGCGCCCGGGGACAGCTGCCGCCGTTCATCGACGCCTATCTGCCGGCCAGCGCTGCCGAGTTCCGGGTCGCCATCAGCGGCTGGCTGAGCAAACATCTCAGCGACCTGCAACTGGTGGGCAAGGACGCTGCGCACATGTTCGTGACCTTGCTGATCGGCATGGTCCTGGGGGCCATCATCGCCTTGCAGACCGTGACCGACGTCAGCCAGCGCAAGCCTCTGGCAGCGGCACTGTTCGATCGCCTGGCGCTGCTGGTACGGGCCTTTCGCAACATCGTCTTCGCGCAGATCAAGATTTCCCTGCTCAACACCTTCTTCACCGCGATCTTCCTGGCGGTGGTGCTGCCGCTGTGCGGGATCAAGCTGCCGCTGACCAAGACCCTGATCGTACTGACCTTCCTGCTGGGCCTGCTGCCGGTAATCGGCAACCTGATCTCCAATACCTTGATCACCATCGTCGGCTTGTCACTGTCGATCTGGGTGGCGGTGGCGGCGCTGGGTTATCTGATCCTGATCCACAAGGTGGAATACTTCCTCAACGCCCGCATCGTCGGCGGGCAGATCAGTGCCAAGTCGTGGGAACTGTTGCTGGCGATGTTGATATTCGAGGCGGCATTCGGCTTGCCGGGGGTGGTGGCGGGGCCGATTTATTATGCGTATCTGAAGAGCGAGTTGAAGGTGGCGGGGTTGGTCTGATGGTGGATTGAGGGGGGGCGGGGATTTGTGGTGAATGGTCCCCT
>NZ_DFUE01000067.1:0-17726 GCF_002379585.1 Pseudomonas sp. UBA4194 | reverse complement strand
CACCCCAAAACCTACCCCCTACCCCTCAACCCCATACCGCTTGCGAGCCTCGATCGCCAGCCCGCTGCCGATACTGCCAAAGATATTCCCTTCCACATGCCGCGCATTGGGCAGCATCGCCGCCACGCTGTTGCGCAGAGCCGGAATGCCGCTGGAACCGCCGGTGAAGAACACCGTGTCGACCTGCGCCACGCCAACGCCGGCCTTGCTCAGCAGCTCGCTGACACTGCCGCGCACCCGCTCCAGCAGGCCGTCGATGGCGCTTTCGAACAGCGGTCGACTCAGGTCCACCACCAGCCCAGGGTCGATCCTGTCCAAGGGCACCAGGCGGTTCTGCGCCTCGGTGAGCTGGATCTTGGTTTCTTCCACTTCCATGGCCAGCCAGTGCCCGGCCTTCTGTTCGATCAACTTGAACAGCCGGTCGATGCCATCGGTGTCCTGGATGTCGTAGCGCATGCTGCCCAGGGCCAACTGCGATTTCTGCGAGTACACCGAGTTGATGGTGTGCCAGGTTGCCAGGTTCATGTGATGGCTGGTGGGCATGAACGCACCGCTTTTCATCCGGCTGCCGTAGCCGAACAGGGGCATCACGCCTTGCAGGCTCAGCTGCTTGTCGAAATCGGTACCGCCGATGTGCACGCCGCCGGTGGCCAGAATGTCATCGACGCGGTTGTCCAGCTCGCGTCGTTCGGGCGACAGGCGCACCAGCGAGAAGTCGGACGTACCGCCGCCGATGTCGACGATCAGCACCAGCTCCTCGCGCTCGATAGTGGACTCGTAGTCGAACGCCGCGGCGATCGGTTCGAACTGGAACGACACGTCCTTGAAGCCGATCTTGCGAGCCACATCGGTCAGGGTGTCTTCAGCCTCCTGGTCCGCGGCCTGGTCATCGTCAACGAAATGCACCGGACGGCCCAGCACCACCTGCTCGAATTCGCGGCCGGCGTTCGCCTCGGCGCGATTCTTCAGCTCGCCGATGAACATGCCCAACAGATCCTTGAAGGGCAGGGCGGTGCCCAGCACGCTGGTGTCATGCTTGATCAGCTTGGAGCCCAGCAGGCTCTTGAGCGAGCGCATCAGGCGGCCTTCGTAGCCTTCCAGGTATTCATGCAGGGCCAGGCGGCCATACACCGGACGGCGCTCCTCGATGTTGAAGAAGATCACCGAGGGCAGGGTGATCTTGCCGTCCTCCAGCGCGATCAGCGTCTCGGCACCGGGCCGATGCCAGCCGACGGTGGAGTTGGACGTGCCGAAGTCGATGCCGCAGGCGCGGGCGCTAGATGCGTTTTTCATGGTGATCGAGGGTCTGTGCAAAAAACGGCCGCGCAGTGTATGCCACCCACGTACAGAATCAAGGGCCAACCGCGCCTTGAAAGCGCGCCCGTCACCCCAATCTTGTAACCATCGAACGGGTTGCGCCCATGGCTGTTCACATTCAGCCGCCTGCAGCCGATAAACTTCCACTGCACTGCCCGGTCCCAGGATTGAGGCATGGCCGTGCACATTCGCTCATTGATGGTGATCCTTAGATGGACTTCAAAGACTATTACAAGATTCTGGGCGTCGAGCCGACCGCGGACGAAAAGGCGATCAAGACCGCCTATCGCAAGCTCGCGCGCAAGTATCACCCCGACGTCAGCAAGGAAAAGGACGCCGAGGACAAGTTCAAGGAGGCCAGCGAGGCCTATGAGGCCTTGAGCAACGCCGACAAACGTGCCGAGTACGATGAACTGCGCAAATACGGCCAACACGGTCGGCCGTTTCAGGGACCTCCCGGATGGCAGGGTCGGGGTGGCGGTTTCCACGAGGAAAGCGCCGGGGATTTTTCCGATTTCTTCAGCTCCATCTTTGGCAACGCCGGTGGCCGTGGCGCACCCGGCGGCAATCCGTTCGGCCGCGGCGGCCAGCAACGCAGCGCCGGGCGCAGAGGGCAGGACGTGGAAATGGAAATGGCGGTGTTTCTGGAAGAAACCCTGGCTGACGAATCGAAGAAGATCAGTTTCAAAGTGCCCCAGCACAATGCCGCCGGGCAGCGCACCGCCGACCTGACCAAGAACCTCAACGTCAAGATTCCCGCCGGCGTCAGCGATGGCGAGCGCATTCGGCTCAAGGGCCAGGGCGCGCCCGGGGTGGCGGGAGGGGCCAACGGCGACCTGTTTCTGACCGTTCGCCTGGCGCCCCATCCGTTGTTCGAAGTGGACGGTCACGATCTGATCATCCAGGTGCCGCTGGCGCCCTGGGAAGTGGCCCTGGGCACCAAGGTGGCCGTGCCGACCCTCACCGGACGCATCAATCTGACCATCCGCCCCGACAGTCAGAACGCTCAGCGCATGCGCGTCAAGGGCATGGGCCTCAAAGACAAGCAAGGCGGGCGAGGGGACCTGTTCGCGCAGATCAAGGTGGTGATGCCGCCCGCCGCCGATGAGGCCGCCAAGGCCGCATGGCAAGCGCTGGCGGACCAGGCCGGGTTTGATCCGCGGGCCAACTGGGGGCGGTGATCGTGCGTCGCAGTGCAGCCTTCGCGGGCCGACCCGCGAAGGCTGCACCTCTAGCCGTCCAGATGATCACTGCCCAATAGATCCGCCGCACTGATCAACGTGCCCATCTCCAGCCGCACGTCACCCTTGACCAGAGCCCGACTGTTTTTCAGCACCT
This sequence comes from Pseudomonas sp. UBA4194, assembly GCF_002379585.1. Lineage (GTDB taxonomy): Bacteria > Pseudomonadota > Gammaproteobacteria > Pseudomonadales > Pseudomonadaceae > Aquipseudomonas. The sequence goes on along the minus strand of NZ_DFUE01000067.1, from coordinate 15,071 downwards.
CGCCCGCATCGGCCGCCAGCCGCGTGGCGCTCCCCCACGGCATGTCCTTGATGCGCAGCCCGACGCATTCGGTCAATTCTGCCAACCCCGGCACGTTCAGGTAGCGGCCCACTCGAGTGTGGTCCACCAGCGCGACCCATTTACCCTCCGGGCGCAGCAGGCGGCTGGCCCGAATCCGTTGCAGCGCGTAGTAATTGCGCATGCTCGCCGCCAGTTGCGGATCGCTGGCCGGCAACCCCTCGCTGCCCAATGCCGCGACGCAATCCAAGGCCTTGACCTTGATGCCCTGGCGACGCGCCTGCTTGACGAGCTGGTAGGGCGTGAAGCGATCGTGGGTCAGGCTTACCGGCATGCCATTCATGCGTCTCAGGTGCTTGGCCAGTGTGGGCACCATGAACTGTTCGGTCAGGTACTCGTCCAGGCCGGCCTGATGCAGATCCTTGCTCAGCCCTTGCAGGTACAACGTATCGACGCCCAGCTCCTTGAGCTGTGCCATGTACTTGATCAGCAGCTTCTTGCTGGCAATGCAGCCTGGGGCTTCACCCACCACCAGCCCGTAGGCGTCGGAGAACACCGCCTCGAAAAAATCGTCCGGGGTGCTCTGGGCGCTGACCTCAGGCACAGCGACGATGGCCGCCGGGCGCGGCGCGGCAAAGAACTCGCGGCTGCGGCGGGCCAGTTTCTCGCGCAAACCGATCAGTTCGCTACGAGCATCCTGCAGCACACTGTCGATGGGCCCTGTCATCAAGCGCTCGGCGTCACGGCCTATCAGGGTCTGCACGGCGAATTCGTACCGTGGCGATGTTTCATAGCCCTGCACTTCCACCGCTACCGACTCGATCGGGCTCGCGGGCCGCGCCGGCACAGGTTCCGCCGCCGCGCTCGCCGTGCCTGATTCGGTATAGAGCTGCCAGCGGTCGTTCCAGTCTCGCTCCACCGGGCGAGTGCCCCAGAGCTCCTGGGCATTGAGCGGATCGATGATGACCCAGCGTTCCAGCAAATCCAGGTAACGCACCTGAAACAGGCTGCCCTGCATGCGGATATACAGGTGTTCGGCGTCCAGTATCAGTACGCCCTCCTTGATACCGCTGCCCGGGATCAACAGTCCGGCGGGCTGCTTGACCGCCAGCGCCGCCAGTTCCGGGTCTGCGATGATGGCCGTCTCGGCGACGGTACCGCTGATGCTGTACACGCCGGTGGCTCGCTCCAGGTCGGCGAACTCGGCCAGCCGGGCCAGGCCCTTCCCCTTGAGCAGCGGCAGATCGAACAGAATTGTCAGGGCGTCGGCCAACGCGGCCAGAAAGGCGGCACGGCGGGTTTCGCGGGTTTCGCCCCGCACGGCGGTGGCCGTGTGCATGCCAAAGCTGACCGAGGCCGCGCCCAGGGTCACCATCGCCGCCAGCGGATCGATGGGCGCCAGGCCGATGCTGATGCGCAGCAGGCCATCGAGGTCGACCATGAACAACTGCTTGCGCAAGGCGTAGTTGGACGTCAGCAGGGTATTGGCATCGTGGGCCAGGCGCCGCCAGACGTTTTCGTAGAGGTGGGTGAACACATCGCCGGTGAGCGCTCGAGTGTGACGGTTGAGCAGGGTCTGACCCGGCGCCCAGGGCTGTCGGGCCATCGTGTCGAGATCGTCCTGCAGCGCCTTCCGGTGGTCAGTGGCAGCGCTGCTGTAATCCACGAAGTGGCCCAGCAGGCGCTTGCGCGAAGCGGGGTCGGCGGCGTTCTGGCTGATCCATTCGTATTGTTGCTTGGCCGAATGGAACACCAGGAACTCCTGGTTGGGGATGTAGATGATCTCGATATTGCCCGGACACTTGACCCGCACGATGGTGGGCGCCACCAGCTCACCGATGCTGAAGGTGTGCACCGTCACCCGTTCGCGGGCACCGAACTCGGTGCGCAGGTCGTCCAGGGTCGGTGGCATCTGGGTGGGGCCGGCCATGGCACTGATCAGCATCTTCAATTGGTTGGTGGTCAGTACGCCATCGGCGTAGGCCTTCCAGGCACCGCTGAAGAACAGTGCCTTCATCAACAGCCGGCCGTTGCTGCTTTCGCTGTCCCAGAAGTGTTCCAGGCGCTGCTTGTAGGCTTGGGCGAAATCCAGGCTCCAGAGGTCGTCCATGAGGCTCAACGGCGTTACCTTGACCTCGTTGTGCTGGTCGTAGACACGGGCGTTGGCATCGTCCTGGTAAACGCCGCTCATGGTGTTGAGGTCGATGCTGTTGACCTGATCGGTGACGTCGAAGCGTTCCAGGATCAGTCGAGTGATGCTCATGGAACGCTCGGGCGGGCCGTAGTGTTCCCAATCGGTGAAGGTCTGATGGTTGGTGTTGGCGTTGTTGAAGCGATGCCAGTAAACCAGGTCTGGATCGTAATCCAGTCCGGTGTGCTGCTTGAGCAGTTCCTGGCCCAGTTCGCGGGCGCAGCGCTCCAGGGCGGGGAAAGCGTCGTAGTGCCGCTCGGCAATGTCCTGCAAAGCCTGCAAGGTGATGGGGGTGCTGCTGGGCATGGGGGCGTTCCGTGCGTGAGAAATGAAGCGCAACGGTACGCAGTGGGGGTGGCGCGATGGCGGTAGATAGATGTGCTGGTATCGCCCGTGCGGCTCCCTTCGCAGGCTTGCCCGCGAAGGGAGCGCTGCACTCAGAACAGGAAATACCGTTGTGCCATCGGCAGTACTTCAGCCGGCTCGCACCACAGCAGCACACCATCGGCCTTGACCTGGTAGGTCTGCGGATCGACATCGATGCTCGGCAGGTAGCCGTTGTGGATCAGGTCGGTTTTCTGCACCGAACGGCAGCCTTTCACCACGCCGATCTGCTTCTTCAAGCCCAACTGCTCCGGCACCCCGGCGTCCAACGCCGCCTGGCTGATGAAGGTTAGGCTGGTGGCATGCCGGGAGCCGCCGAAGCTGGCGAACATCGGGCGGTAGTGCACCGGTTGCGGGGTGGGAATCGAGGCGTTGGCGTCGCCCATCAGACTGGCGGCGATGGCGCCGCCCTTGAGGATCAGGGTCGGTTTCACCCCGAAGAATGCAGGTCGCCATAGCACCAGGTCGGCCCACTTGCCCACTTCCACCGAGCCCACTTCGTGGCTGATGCCGTGGGTGATCGCCGGGTTGATGGTGTACTTGGCGATGTAGCGCTTGGCGCGGAAATTGTCATTGCCGGCCGCGTCCTCGGCCAGTGGCCCGCGCTGCTTCTTCATCTTGTCGGCGGTTTGCCAGGTCCGCGTGATCACCTCGCCCACCCGGCCCATGGCCTGGCTGTCGGAGCTGATCATGGAGAAAGCCCCCAGGTCGTGGAGGATGTCTTCGGCGGCGATGGTTTCACGGCGGATACGGCTTTCGGCAAAGGCCACGTCCTCGGCGATGCTGGGGTCCAGGTGATGGCAAACCATCAACATGTCCAGGTGCTCGTCGATGGTGTTGCGGGTGAACGGCCGGGTCGGGTTGGTGGAGCTGGGCAGAACGTTGGCGAAGCCGCAGGCCTTGATGATGTCCGGGGCATGCCCACCGCCGGCGCCTTCGGTGTGATAGGTGTGGATGGTGCGTCCCTTGAAGGCGGCCAGGGTGGTTTCCACGAAGCCGGACTCGTTGAGGGTGTCGGTGTGGATGGCCACCTGCACGTCGTACTGGTCCGCCACGCTCAGGCAGTTGTCGATGGCGGCCGGGGTGGTGCCCCAGTCTTCGTGCAGCTTCAGGCCGATGGCCCCCGCCTTGACCTGCTCGATCAGCGGTTCCGGGAGGCTGGCGTTGCCCTTGCCGGTGAAGCCGATGTTCATGGCGAACGCGTCTGCAGCCTGCAGCATGCGCGCCATGTGCCACGGCCCGGAGGTGCAGGTGGTGGCATTGGTGCCGGTGGCGGGGCCCGTGCCACCGCCGATCATGGTGGTGACGCCGCTCATCAGCGCTTCTTCGATCTGCTGCGGGCAGATGAAGTGGATGTGGGTGTCGATACCCCCGGCGGTGAGGATCATGCCTTCACCGGCGATCACCTCGGTGCTGGCGCCCACGGCGATGGTCACGTCGGGCTGGATGTCAGGATTGCCGGCCTTGCCGATGGCGGCGATGCGGCCGTCCTTGAGGCCGACATCGGCCTTGACGATGCCCCAGTGATCGATGATCAGGGCATTGGTGATCAAGGTGTCGACCACTTCGGCGGCCAGCAGCTGACCCTGGCCCATGCCATCGCGGATCACCTTGCCGCCGCCGAACTTCACTTCTTCGCCGTAGGTGGTGAAGTCTTTCTCGACTTCGATCCACAGGTCGGTATCGGCCAGGCGCACCTTGTCGCCTACGGTGGGGCCGAACATGTCGGCGTAGGCTTGTCTGGAAATCTTCATTTCGGGTCCTTGTTCAGGATTAGGCGGTGAGGAGGCCAGACCAATCGCGTCTGGGTACTCAACGAATCAAAAAATCAAAGCTCGCCCATCACCCGCCCGGCAAAGCCATACACCCGGCGCAACCCCGCCAGGTCAACCAGCTCGACCTCACGGCTCTGCCCCGGCTCGAAGCGCACCGCGGTGCCCGCTGGAATGTTCAGGCGCATGCCACGGCTGGCGGCGCGGTCGAAGGTCAGGGCGTCGTTGGTTTCGAAAAAATGGTAGTGCGAGCCGACCTGAATCGGCCGGTCGCCGCTGTTGGCCACGGTCAGGCTGAGGGTGCGGCGCCCTGCGTTCAGTTCGATGTCACCGGGCTGGATCTGGTATTGGCCAGGGATCATGCAGTCAGTCCTCAAAGGGTCTTGTAGAAGAAAGCGGTGGCTTTGTAGTGCCCGTCGGGGGTACAGGCGAAGTCGGGGATCTGCCCCGCACGCTTGTAGCCCTGGGCCAGGTAAAAGGTTTCGGCGATGGAGCCGGCTTCGGTGTCCAGGTAGATCAAACCACGCTGTTTCTGCCGCGCCACTTCTTCCACGGCGTTCATCATCTGCTGGCCCAGGCCACGACGCTGGGCGTCGGCGCGCACCAGCAGCTTGCGCACCTCGCAGCGCTTCAAGCCATTGGGTCGCTGGCAGAACACCAGCTGCACGCTGGCCAGCACCCGCTCATCCATCACCACCGCCCACTGCACCATGTCGCCCTGGGCGATCCGTTCCTTCACCTCATCGAAGTACCGGCCGGCGTCTTCGACGCTGGTCCCGGCCATGAAACCGATCGAGGCGTTGTGCTCGATGGCATCGAGCAGCAGGTCGACCAGGCCAGGGCGGTAATGGGCGAAGCTTTCAACGGTGACGCGGCGCAGTTGAGCGGCATTCATCGGGCTTACTCCTTGACGCTGGGAGGAGGCGCGCCGGGGTTCAGGATCAATTGCATGAAGGTCAGGTCCAGCCAGCGGCCGAACTTGATGCCCACTTGCGGCATCTGCCCCGTGATCTTGAAACCCAGGCGCTCGTGCAAGCGAATGGAAGCAGCGTTGCCACTTTCGATGGCCGCCACCATGACGTGTTTGTTGCCGGCCCGGGCGCGTTCGATCAATGCATCGAGCAACTGAGGGCCCAGGCCCTTGCCGCGCTGATCGGCGCGTACATAGACCGAATGTTCGACGCTGTGGCGAAAGCCTTCGAAAGGCCGCCAGTCGCCATAGGAAGCGTAGCCCACAACGGCGTCGAGCTGGTCCACGGCCACCAGAATCGGATAGGCCTGGACCTGGCGTGCGTCGAACCAGGCCTGACGGTTGGCCAGGTCGACCGGTTGCTCGTTCCAGATCGCCGTGGTGTTGAGCACCGCGTCGTTGTAGATGTCGCGTACCGCGGGCAGGTCGGCGGGTACGGCATCACGAATGATGTACGTCATGAGCCAGGGCCTCAGGGAATCGGTTGGTGCACGGTGACCAGTTTGGTACCGTCCGGGAAAGTGGCTTCCACCTGGATCTCGGGGATCATCTCGGGCACGCCTTCCATCACCTGTTCACGGCTGAGCAGGGTGGTGCCGTAATGCATCAGCTGCGCCACGGTCTGGCCATCGCGAGCGCCTTCGAGCAGCGCGGCGGAAATCAGTGCCATGGCTTCCGGGTAGTTCAACTTCACGCCCCGGGCCAGGCGCCGTTCGGCCACCAAACCGGCGGTGAAGATCAGCAGTTTGTCTTTTTCCCTTGGTGTCAGGTCCATGCGTGTTCCTTTGAAATCTTCATTGGCAGTAATGGCCCTTCGCGGGCAGAGCCCGCTCCTACAGGGATCTGCAGTGCACTGCAGATCACCTGTGGGAGGGCAGTAATGGCCCTATCGCGGGCAGAGCCCGCTCCCACAGGGATCATCAGTGCACTGCAGATCACCTGTGGGAAGGCAGTATTGGCCCTATCGCGGGCAGAGCCCGCTCCTACGGGTGATCTGCAGCCACTGAAGATCCCTGTGGGAGCGGGCTCTGCCCGCGATAGGGCCGGCAAAATTTACTCATGTGCTCCAGATTCGAGGCGCCAGCGCTTCACGGCCCAGCAGGGCCGGGCGCAGCAGCGTCCACAATTCGATCAGCCAGTCGCGGGCATGCAGGGCTTCATCGGCCAGGCACCGCGCCACCAGCAACCCAGGCAACTGGCTCAGGTCGCCGCGCACCCGGGTCGACCGTTCGCGGCACTGCTCCAGCAGCGCCGGTTCGATCTCCCCGGTCACCAGCAAGGTGGCGAACACCGGCTTGCCATTCAAGCCGATGGGCGAATCCAGCAAACCATCATTGCCTTCGACACGTTGGCGTTCATGCCACAACAAGCGTCCGTCGCGGCGAATCTGAAGCCTGGACTGGAAGTGCCCCCGGTCGAACCGCTCCGCGGCGGCCGGTCGGCCGACCGCGACGATATCCCAATACAACAGACGGGCATCGCCCTGCAGGTCGATGGAGGTTTCCAGCTCAGCCTGGGCCGCGCTGTAGACGATAGTCTCCTGGGGCATCCACTCCAGCGTGGCGCCGGGCGCTACGCTCAACGCGAGCGTCTGATAAGCCGGGCTGGCCGCCCGATACCATTTGGCCGCGCCGGGGCTGGTCAATTGTGCCCAGGCATCGGCACCCACTCGGGCACTGATGTCGAGCCGATCGCCGCCGGCAATGCCCCCTGGGGGGTGCACGATGATGTGCTGGCACACCTCGGGCCCCTCCGCGTACAGATGCTTCTGCACCCGTAGCGGACCCAGATGCCGGCGTAGCGTCGGCCGGGTGCTGTCGCCAAAGCGCTCGTAGCCCAGCTCCAGCCGGGCATGCCAGCTGGGCGTGTAGAGCAGGGGGGTGACGGGTAGATTCATGGGGAACGAGTCTTTTCTTGATCAGGGCGTCAGGTTAAATGGTTACCAGGCCGCGTACACCCTCGGTTTCCATATTTTCACCGCGACCTTGCTGCACGATCTCACCCCGGGACATCACCAGATACTGGTCCGCCAGCTCCGCGGCAAAATCGTAGAACTGCTCCACCAGCAGAATCGCCATGTCGCCCCTGGCCGCCAGCTTCTTGATCACCACGCCGATTTCCTTGATCACCGAAGGTTGAATCCCTTCAGTGGGCTCGTCCAGGATCAGCAGCCGTGGGCGGCTGGCCAGGGCGCGGCCGATGGCCAACTGTTGCTGCTGGCCTCCCGACAGATCGCCCCCGCGCCGGTGTTTCATCTGCAGCAGTACGGGGAACAACTCGTAGATGAAGGGCGGTACTTCCTTGGCCTGCGAACCTGGAAAGCGCGACAGCCCCATCAGCAGGTTCTCCTCCACGGTCAGGCGGCCGAAGATTTCCCGGCCCTGCGGGACGTAGGCGATACCGGCATGCACCCGCTGGTGGGGTTTGAAGGCGGTGATCGGCTTGCCCTCCCAGGCGACGCTGCCTTCCTTGGCGGGAATCAGCCCCATCAGGCATTTGAGCAAGGTGGTCTTGCCAACGCCGTTGCGGCCGAGCAGGCAGGTCACTTCGCCGACCTTCACGTCGAACGAGAGGCCGCGCAGGATGTGACTGCCGCCGTAGTACTGATGAAGCTTTTCGACTTGGAGCATGGGGTTGATCCTTGTTCTTGCGGTGTCCGGGTGGGCCTCATCGCGGGTAGACCCCGTTCCTGCAGGCCCGAGGGGCTAGCGTCCCAGATAAACCTCGATCACACGTTCATCGGCCTGCACGTCTTCCAGCGAACCCTCGGCCAGAACGCTGCCCTGGTGCAGCACCGTCACATGGTCGGCAATCGAGCCGACAAAGCCCATGTCGTGCTCCACTACCATCAGCGAGTGCTTGCCGGCCAAGGTCTTGAACAGCTCGGCGGTGAACTCGGTCTCGGCATCGGTCATGCCCGCCACCGGCTCATCGAGCAGCAGCAACTGGGGGTCCTGTACCAGCAACATGCCGATTTCCAGAAACTGCTTCTGCCCGTGGGACAACAAGCCGGCCGGACGATTGACCGAGGCCGTCAGGCGAATGGTCTCCAGCACCTGGGCAATGCGATCGTGCTGCTCGCCGCTGAGCCGCGCACGCAGGCTGGCCCACACCGACTTGTCGGTTTTTTGCGCCAGTTCGAGGTTCTCGAACACGCTCAGCGCTTCGAACACCGTCGGCTTCTGGAACTTGCGACCGATGCCGGCCTGAGCGATCTGCACTTCGCTCATGTGGGTCAGGTCCAGGGTTTCGCCGAACCAGGCCTTGCCGGTGGTGGGTCGGGTCTTGCCGGTGATCACGTCCATCAAGGTGGTCTTGCCGGCACCATTGGGGCCGATGATGCAACGCAGCTCACCGACGCCGATGTACAGGTTCAGGTCGTTCAGCGCCTTGAAGCCATCGAAGCTGACGCTGATGTCTTCCAGGGTCAGAATGGTACCGTGACGGGTGTTCAGGCCCGGCCCGCTGGCCTGGCCCAGACCGATCGCGTCGCGGCTGGTGCCGGCGTCGCTGTTGGGTTCCAGGATGGGCTCGAGCATGAATTCAGGGGTGGCGGTGATTCTCATTGCTCGCTCCTTTTCTTCATCAGGCCGATCACGCCCTTGGGCAGGTACAGGGTCACGATGATGAACAACGCGCCGAGGAAGAACAGCCAATACTCGGGGAAGGCCACGGTGAACCAGCTCTTCATGCCGTTGACGATGCCGGCCCCCAGCAGCGGACCGATCAGCGTGCCGCGTCCGCCCAGGGCCACCCACACAGCCGCTTCGATGGAGTTGGTCGGCGACATTTCACTGGGGTTGATGATGCCCACCTGCGGCACGTACAACGCCCCGGCCAGCCCGCACAGGACTGCGCTCAAGACCCACACGAACAACTTGAAGCCGCGTGGATCGTAGCCGCAGAACATCAAGCGGTTTTCCGCGTCGCGCAGCGCCGTCAGCACCCTGCCGAACTTGCTGCGGGCCAGACGCCAGCCCAGGTACAGGCTCAGTACCAGCAGCGCCACGGTGAGCAGGAACAACACCGCGCGCGTGCCTTGGGAAGTGATGCTGAAACCCAGGATGCTGCGAAAGTTGGTGAAGCCGTTGTTACCGCCAAAGCCCGTCTCGTTGCGAAAGAACAGCAGCATGCCGGCGAAGGTCAGGGCCTGGGTCATGATCGAGAAGTACACGCCCTTGATCCGCGAGCGGAAGGCGAAGAAACCGAACACCAGCGCCAGCAGGCCGGGCGCCAATACCACCAGGCACATGGCCCAGAGGAAGTGTTCGGTGCCGACCCAGAACCACGGCAGCTCGGTCCACGAGAGGAAGGTCATGAACGCCGGCAGGCCGTCGCCCGCCGCTTCGCGCATCAGGTACATGCCCATGGCATAGCCGCCCAGGGCAAAGAACAGCCCATGGCCCAGGGACAGCAGGCCGGCATAGCCCCACACCAGGTCCAGGGCCAGCGCAACGATGGCGTAGCAAAGGATCTTGCCCACCAGGGTCAGGGTGTAGGCGGAGACTTGCAGGCTGCTGGTTTCCGGCAGCAGCGAGAGCAGCGGCAGGGCAAGCAGGATCAACAGGACCACCGCGCCGACGGCCAGGGTCACTTTGGGGCCGGCTTTCTGCGCGGCGGTCAGCATCAGGGGCTGGTTCATCAGTCGATCACCCGTCCTTTCAGTGCGAAGAGGCCTTGCGGACGTTTCTGGATGAACAGAATGATCAGCGCGAGGATGAGGATCTTGCCCAGTACCGCACCGATCTGCGGCTCGAGAATCTTGTTGGCGATGCCCAGGCCGAATGCGGCCGAGACGCTACCGGCCAACTGACCGACGCCGCCAAGCACCACCACCAGGAACGAGTCGATGATGTAGCTCTGGCCGAGGTCGGGACCGACGTTGCCGATCTGGCTCAGCGCCACACCGCCCAGGCCGGCGATGCCCGAACCCAGGCCGAAGGCGAGCATGTCCACGCGCCCGGTAGGCACGCCGCAGCAGGCGGCCATGTTGCGGTTCTGGGTTACCGCGCGCACGTTCAGGCCCAGGCGGGTCTTGTTCAGCAGCAGCCAGGTCAGCACTACCACGAACAGCGCGAAGGCAATGATCACGATGCGGTTGTACGGCAGCACCAGGTTGGGCAACACCTGCCAGCCGCCCGACAGCCAGGCCGGGTTGGCCACTTCGACGTTTTGCGCACCGAAGATCAGGCGGATGGCCTGGATCAGCATCAGGCTGATGCCCCAGGTCGCCAGCAGGGTTTCCAGCGGGCGGCCGTACAGGTGGCGAATGACCGTGCGCTCCAGAATCATGCCGACCCCAGCGGTGACGAAGAACGCCACCGGCAGGGCGATGAGTGGGTAGTACTCGATGGCGCCAGGGGCGATGCGCTGGATCAGCATCTGCACCACATAGGTGGAGTAGGCGCCGAGCATGAGCATCTCGCCGTGGGCCATGTTGATCACCCCCAGCAAACCGAAGGTGATCGCCAGCCCAAGTGCCGCCAGCAACAGGATCGAACCCAGGGACATGCCGCTGAAGGCCTGGCCCAGTATGTCGCCGATCATCAGCTTGCGTTTGACCTGCACCAGGCTGGTCTCGGCGGCGGTGCGTACACCGGTATCGGTTTCGACGGCCGGGTCCAGCAGATTTTCCAGACGGGTGCGGGCCAATGGCTCGCCGGTTTCGCCCAGCAGACGCACAGCGGCCAGGCGTACCGCCGGGTTGGGGTCGACCAATTGCAGGTTGGCCAGCGCCAGGGTCAGGGCGGTTTTCACCGTTTCGTCCTGTTCGCCAGCGGTCTGGTGGTCGAGCAGGGCCAACTGATTAGGTTGCGCCGAGCGTTGCAGTTGCCGCGCCGCTGCCAGACGCACCTGTACGTCGTTGCTCAGCAGTTGGTGGCTGGCCAGGGCGGTTTCCACCAGGCCACGCAAGCGGTTGTTCAAGCGCAGCTTGCGCACCGGTTCGACGGCTGCAGCGGTGCCATCGGCGGCCACCATCTGCGCGTTGGTCTCGATGAACGGCTTCTTGTCGGCATCGGCGGCCACGCGTCCTTCCTGCAAGGCCGTCAGCAACTCGAGGCGCGCGGGGTTGGGTTGCGCAGCCCAGGTCTCCAGCAGGCGGACCTGATCGGAGGAGGACGCGGCGGTGAAATCGCTGGCGTCGTTGGCGCTGGCCAAAAACGGCCACGCGAGGACAGCAGCGAGAAGAAATCTATAGAGGGACATGGCTACGTCCTGAAAAGGGCAGCGGTGGAGCCTGCGGGGCAGAGCCCTCTGCGGGAGCGGGTTGTACCCGCGATGGGGGCGAGGCCGACACACTGCCAGAGAGGCTCAGCAGGCAATCCCGCTGGGCCCCCGAGGCTTATTGGATCAGTTGCTCTTCACCGCGTAATCCGGCTTCTTGTCGTTACCCGGAATGAACGGGCTCCAAGGCTGGGCGCGGATCGGCTCCTTGGTCTGCCAGACCACGTTGAACTGGCCGTTGTCTTCGATCTCGCCAATCATCACCGGCTTGTGCAGGTGGTGGTTGGTCTTGTCCATGGTCAGGGTGTAACCCGACGGCGCGGCGAAGGTCTGGCCGCCCATGGCTTCGCGGACCTTGTCGACATCGGTGGACTTGGCCTTGTTGGCCGCCTGGGCCCACATGTTGATGCCCACGTAGGTGGCTTCCATCGGGTCGTTGGTGACCACGGTGTCGGCGTTCGGCAGGTTTTTCTTCTTGGCGTAGGCTTTCCAGTCAGCCACGAACTGGGTGTTTTCCTTGTTCTCGACCGATTCGAAGTAGTTCCAGGCGGCCAGGTTGCCCACCAACGGTTTGGTGTCGATGCCGCGCAGCTCTTCTTCGCCCACCGAGAACGCCACTACCGGCACATCGGTAGCCTTCAGGCCCTGGTTGGCCAGTTCCTTGTAGAACGGCACGTTGGAGTCACCGTTGACGGTGGAGATGACCGCGGTCTTGCCACCGGCGGAGAATTTCTTGATGTTGGAAACGATGGTCTGGTAGTCCGAATGCCCGAACGGGGTGTAGACCTCTTCGATGTCCTTGTCGGCCACGCCTTTGGAGTGCAGGAACGCGCGCAGAATCTTGTTGGTGGTACGTGGGTAGACGTAGTCGGTGCCCAGCAGGAAGTAACGCTTGGCCGCGCCGCCGTCGTCGCTCATCAGGTATTCGACGGCCGGGATAGCCTGCTGGTTGGGTGCCGCGCCGGTGTAGAAGACGTTGGGCGACATCTCTTCGCCTTCGTACTGCACGGGGTAGAACAACAGGCCGTTGAGTTCTTCGAACACCGGCAGCACCGATTTGCGCGAGACCGACGTCCAGCAGCCGAACACCACGGCAACCTTGTCCTGGGTCAGCAACTGGCGCGCCTTCTCGGCGAACAGGGGCCAGTTGGACGCTGGGTCGACGACCACAGGTTCAAGCATCTTGCCGTTGACGCCGCCCTTGGCGTTGATTTCGTCGATGGTCATCAACGCCATGTCTTTGAGGGAAGTCTCCGAGATCGCCATGGTTCCCGACAGCGAGTGCAGAATGCCGACCTTGATGGTTTCAGCAGCCTGGATCGTCCAGGACAGGCCCATGGCGGCAATCGATGCGGAAAGGGTAAACGCCTTGATCAAGCTGCGACGCTTCATTGTGCAATCTCCATGTACGAATGTTTTTTTAGTGAGGCAGATGGGGACTTCTCGCAGGAGTATTGCAAGGGGTGTGCCGAGATGAAGCCAAGCCGCAAGACGAGGGACCGGCGCCAGCGCGCCTGCCAACAACGCCCGCTTTTAGTGCCCACCGACCGATGCGGTGCGCCGGCATGCATCATCCTGGAGCGCGGATCTCACCGCTCGTAGGAGCGACGTAAAGCCGCGAAGAGGCCGGAACGGACACCGCCTCGCTTAAGATGTGCGCTGCCTGGGCGGGCGCCTTCTCGGCATCGCCACCGGCCACACATCCAAGACAGCGAACGCTAAAACAAAATCGTGAACCCCATCCGACCTATCAAAAACACCAGCAGCACCAGGAAGAACAGGCGAATGAAACCGCTGCCATAACGCAGTGCGAGGCATACGCCCGTGACAGAACCCGCGATATTGCAGGCCGCCACCACGCTACCCACGGCCCACAACACATGGCCCGCTGGGACAAAGAACAACAACGCAGCGCAGAATGTTCCAAGATTGACCAGCTTTGCGGACGCAGATGCATTGAGAAAATCGAAACCAAAGTATCTGACGAAGGCAAAAATCAGCAGGCTACCGCTGCCGGGCCCGAAGAGACCGTCGTAGAACCCGATCAGCCCTCCAATGAATAGACCGACCATAACTTCTTTGAAGCGGCATTGAACAAAGGTGTGCGTTCTACCAAGATCTTTCTTGGCAAAGGTGTACACCGCCATCACTATCAAAGCGATGAACACGCCATATTCCATCGACGCCTTCGGAATCAGCGAAGTAGACAATGCCCCGATGAAAGCGAACAGGAAGGCTGACAACATCGTCGGAATGACAAGCTTCCAGGCGATATGGACTTTTTTCATATAGCCGAGCAGGGAAAACAGGTTGCCCGCTAGAACCGCGAGTTTGTTCGTGCCCAGTACGGTCGGGAGGCTGTGTTGTGGCAAAGCGTGCAATAAGGCAGGTACCTGTATCAAACCACCACCGCCGACCGCCGCATCGATGAGGCCACCACAAAAAGCGAAGATACCCAGGATCACAAGGCTTTGATCAAAGTGCATGAGCGGTTTGCATCCATGTACATCTTGGGTTGGGGGGTAACGTGGAAACTAGTGACTTGCTGGGCTGTGAACAAGTGATTTATAACGAATGGTGAATTCAGTTTGGATGAGTCTTTCGGTAATGGAACTATCTCAAATAAAGATGTTTAAAGTTGTTGCAGAGCAGGGCAGTATCGCCCGCGCTTCTGAGTTGCTGCACTGCGTGCCTTCGAATATTACAAATCGCATCAAGCTTCTGGAGTCGGAACTTGAGGTAGAGCTGTTCATCCGAACGGGCAGGGGGCTGGTCATCAGCGCTTCCGGGGCGATCTTTCTGGGTTACGCCAATGACATTCTGGCAATGTGCGATGAAGCGCGACGCGCGTTGCAGCCCGATTCACCCCCCTCCGGGGTGCTGAAGCTGGGGGCCATCGAGTCATCGGCGACGGGCCGACTGCCCGCGCTGCTATCGAAGTACAACGCCGGTTGTCCTGCGGTGCGAATGCAGCTTAGTACGGGAACATGGCCCGAACTGGTCACCCAGGTGGTCGATCACCGCCTCGATGGAGCCATCATCGCTTGCCGGGCAGAGCAGGCAGATCTGGAGTGCATGGAGATATACCAGGAGGCGCTGGTGGTGATTGCTAGCGCGGCGGCTGAAAGCAGCACCGGGCCGGCCGTTACGCAGGGCCAGACCTGGTTCATGTGGCCCGCGGGATGCCCCTACCGACAAGCACTCGAGCATTGGATGCACCAGAACGCTGTATCGGCGCCTATTACCGATATAGCCAGTTACGGCACCATTCTCGGTTGTGTTGCCGCCGGGGCAGGGATGTCTCTAGTCCCGGCAGGGGTGTTCGAGCAATTCAAAGGCATTGGAAATATCAGAGCCCATGCATTGGACGGGCTGGCGCCGGTGCAGAACTACTTCATCTCCAATCGAAAGTCCGGGGTGCACCGCGCCAGGGATGCCTTTGTTCAATTGATCAAGGAGCAGCTACACCACGGCTGAATGTCGGGGGCTTGCTGGCCTCTTCGCGGCTTCA
>NZ_DFUE01000086.1 GCF_002379585.1 Pseudomonas sp. UBA4194 | reverse complement strand
TCACCCCACCATCACCCGCCGTATATCCCCCGCCAACTCCCGCACCCGCGCCTCATCCGTATCCCACGAACACATGAACCGCGCACCACCGCTGCCAATGAACGTATAGAACCGCCAGCCCTTGCCCCGCAGCGCTTCCAGCGCAGGTTCCGACATCTGCAGAAACACCCCGTTGGCCTCCACCGGAAACATCAGCTCCACCCCCGGCACATCCTTGACCAGTTCACTGAGCAATTGCGCGCAATGGTTGGCATGCCCGGCGTGCTTGAGCCAGGCGTCGTTCTCCAGCAAACCCACCCAGGACGCGGACAGGAAACGCATCTTCGAAGCCAGTTGCCCGGCCTGCTTGCAGCGGTAGTCGAAATCTTCGGCCAGGGTGCGGTTGAAGAACAGGATCGCCTCGCCCACCGCCATGCCGTTCTTGGTACCGCCGAAGCACAGCACGTCCACGCCGGCCTTCCAGGTCAATTCGGCCGGTGAGCAACCCAGAAAGGCGCAGGCATTGGCAAATCGCGCGCCGTCCATATGCAGATTCAGGCCCAGCTCCTTGCAGGTGGCGCTGATGGCCTTGAGCTCATCGGGGCGGTACACGCTGCCCACTTCGGTGGCCTGGGTCAGGGTTACCACCCGTGGCTTGGGGTAATGGATGTCCTGGCGCTTGAGGGCGATCTCGCGAATCGCCTCGGGGCTCAGCTTGCCGTTCTCGCTGCGCGCGGTGAGCAGCTTGGAGCCGTTGGAGAAGAACTCCGGCGCGCCGCATTCGTCGGTTTCGACGTGGGCGGTTTCCGAGCAGATCACGCTGTGGTAGCTCTGGCACAGCGACGACAGGGCCAGGGAATTGGCAGCGGTGCCGTTGAAGGCGAAGAACACTTCACAGTCGGTTTCGAACAGACGGCGGAATTCGTCGGCGGCCCGCGCGGTCCATTGATCGTCGCCATAGGCGCGCTGATGGCCCTGGTTGGCTTGTTCCATGGCCGCCCAGGCTTCGGGACAGATGCCCGAATAGTTGTCGCTGGCGAACTGCTGGGTTTGGTCGTTCATGGACGGGTCCTTGGTATTGTTGATGCTGGGCACTTTAAACCAACTGGGAGAGGTGTGTCGTCTGTGCGGGCCCCTTCGCGGCTGCACGCCGCTCCTACAGGAGACCTCGCCTGGGCCGCGCGGCACGGATGCAGGGGATCTGGCCTGGGCAGCGCGGCGCGCATGCATGGGATCTGGCCGGGGCCGCGCGGCACGGATGCAGGGGATCTGGCCTGGGCCGCGCGGCACGCATGCAGGGGATCTGGCCTGTAACGACAATCCCTTGTGGGAGCGGGTTCTACCCGCGATGGGGCCCGCACAGACAACACAGCCAATGGAGACCCAAGCCAATGCCCCGCAACCACGCCCTGGACCTGATCAAATGGCTGGCCATGCTGTGCATGCTGCTCGATCACCTGCGCTATGTCGGTTGGCAATTGGACATGCTCTACGTCCCCGGCCGGCTGGCCTTCCCGTTCTTCTGTCTGGCCATCGCCGCCAACCTCACCCGTACCCCCGATGCCGCCCTGACCGGACGCTATCTGGGCTGGCTGCTGACCTTCGCTGCGCTCTCCGAGATTCCCTATCGGATGTTCGTCTATCCCGCCGACACCCTCAACGTACTGCCGACCCTGGCCCTGGGCCTGATCGTGGCCAGGGCCTGGCAGCAACGCCAGCAGCCCATGATGGCGTTGCTGGGCGTGGCAGCAGCGGTCTTGGCCGCCGTGTTCGGGCAGCACCTGATGTTCGGTTTCGCCGGGGTGCTCTTGCCCCTGGGCTTCGTCCTGGCCTGGGGCCGACCCCTGTACTGGGCGTTGCCCCTGGGTGTGCTGTGCCTGGCCGGCAATGCCTGGGAAAGCCTGTTCCAGGCCGCGCGCTACGGCTATGCCGCGGCCATCGGCGGAATCGCCGCATGTCTGCTAGCGCCATGGCTGGGGCTGGCCCTGCTGCGCCTCGATCCCCAGGCCAGGATTGTCCCAATGCGCCGCTGGGCCTACGCCATCTACCCGTTGCACTTCCTTGTCCTGCTTGGCCTGCGGCTGTTTCTGCGGGCGTTCTGAGCCTGGTCTGATCGCGCCATGTCGTAAACGAACCTTTGCGAGGCGCGCGCAGGCATTTGGTCTGAGCGCGCCGGTCATACCATCGCATCAAAGGGGGTCAGCCAAGCGGCCCCTGGCCTATACGACAGGCGCCACGCCGCCGCTGGGGAGACCGCGATGTTCAGCAAACAAGATCAGATCCAAGGTTATGACGATGCCCTGCTGGCGGCCATGAACGCCGAGGAGCAGCGTCAGGAAGACCACATCGAGCTGATCGCCTCGGAGAACTACACCAGCAAGCGCGTGATGGAAGCGCAAGGCAGCGGCCTCACCAACAAGTACGCCGAAGGTTATCCGGGCAAGCGCTACTACGGTGGCTGCGAGCATGTGGATAAAGTCGAGCAACTGGCTATCGACCGCGCCAAGCAACTGTTCGGCGCCGACTACGCCAACGTCCAGCCGCACTCCGGCTCCCAGGCCAATGCGGCGGTCTACCTGGCCCTGTTGCAGGCAGGCGATACCGTGCTGGGCATGAGCCTGGCCCATGGCGGCCACCTGACCCACGGCGCCAAGGTCAGCTTCTCCGGCAAGCTGTACAACGCGGTGCAGTACGGCATCGACACCGACACCGGCCTGATCGACTACGACGAGGTCGAGCGCCTGGCGGTCGAGCATCAGCCGAAGATGATCATTGCCGGCTTCTCGGCCTACTCCAAGACCCTGGATTTCCCGCGCTTCCGCGAGATCGCCGACAAGGTGGGCGCCTACCTGTTCGTCGACATGGCCCACGTCGCCGGCCTGGTGGCCGCTGGCCTGTACCCCAACCCGATTCCTTTTGCCGACGTGGTCACCACCACCACCCACAAGACCCTGCGCGGTCCGCGCGGCGGCTTGATCCTGGCCAGGGCCAACGAAGCACTGGAGAAGAAATTCAACGCCGCCGTGTTCCCCGGCGGTCAGGGTGGCCCGTTGATGCACGTGATCGCCGCCAAGGCAGTGTGCTTCAAGGAAGCTTTGGAGCCTGAATTCAAGACCTACCAGCAGCAGGTCATCGACAACGCCCAGGCCATGGCCGGCGTGTTCATCGACCGTGGCTACGACGTGGTGTCCGGCGGTACCGACAACCACCTGTTCCTGGTCAGCCTGATCCGCCAGGGCCTCACCGGCAAAGACGCCGACGCCGCCCTGGGCCGTGCCCACATCACCGTGAACAAGAACGCCGTGCCCAACGACCCGCAGTCGCCGTTCGTGACCTCAGGCCTGCGTATCGGTACCCCGGCGGTGACCAGCCGTGGCTTCAAGGTTGCCCAGTGCACTGAACTGGCCGGCTGGATCTGCGACATCCTCGACAACCTGGGCGATGCCGACGTGGAGGCCAATGTGGCCAGGCACGTCACCGCCCTGTGCACCGATTTTCCGGTTTACCGCTGAGAGTGGAGACAACCATGCAACGTTATTCGGGCTTCGGCCTCTTCAAGCACTCCCTCAGCCACCACGAAAACTGGCAGCGCATGTGGCGCACGCCAACGCCTAAGAAAGTCTATGACGTGGTCATCGTCGGCGGTGGCGGTCATGGCCTGGCAACGGCCTACTACCTGGCCAAGGTCCACGGCATCACCAACGTCGCCGTGGTCGAAAAGGGCTGGCTGGGCGGTGGCAACACCGCGCGCAACACCACCATCGTGCGTTCCAACTACCTGTGGGATGAATCGGCGCACCTCTATGAACACGCCATGAAGCTGTGGGAAGGCTTGTCCCAGGACATCAACTACAACGTGATGTTTTCCCAGCGCGGCGTCTACAACCTGTGCCATACCCTGCAGGACATGCGTGATTCCGAGCGCCGGGTGAGCGCCAACCGCCTCAACGGCGTGGATGGTGAACTGCTCAACGGCAAGCAGGTGGCCGACGAGATTCCGTACCTGGACTGCTCCAAGAACACCCGTTACCCGATCATCGGCGCCACCGTGCAACGTCGCGGTGGTGTGGCCCGCCACGATGCCGTGGCCTGGGGCTATGCGCGTGCCGCCGACGCCCTGGGCGTGGACCTGATTCAGCAGACCGAAGTGATCGGCTTCCGCAAGGAAAACGGCGTGTGCATCGGCGTCGAAACCAACAAGGGCTTCATCGGCGCCAAGCGCGTTGGCGTGGTCACCGCCGGTAACTCCGGGCACATGGCCAAGCTGGCCGGTTTCCGCCTGCCGGTCGAATCCCATCCGTTGCAGGCGCTGGTCTCCGAACCCATCAAGCCCATCATCGACAGCGTGATCATGTCCAACGCCGTGCACGGCTACATCAGCCAGTCCGACAAGGGTGACCTGGTGATCGGCGCCGGCATCGACAGCTGGGTGGGCTACGGCCAGCGCGGTTCCTACCCGATCATCGAGCACACCCTGCAAGCCATCGTCGAAATGTTCCCGGTGCTTTCGCGGGTGCGCATGAACCGCCAGTGGGGTGGCATCGTCGACACCACACCGGACGCCTGCCCGATCATTTCCAAGACGCCGGTGCCCAACATGTTCTTCAACTGCGGCTGGGGTACCGGTGGCTTCAAGGCCACCCCGGGCTCGGGCCACGTATTCGCCGCCAGCCTGGCCAAGGGTGAAATGCACCCGTTGGCCAAACCGTTTTCCATCGACCGTTTCCACAACGGCGCCCTGATCGACGAACACGGCGCTGCCGCCGTCGCCCACTAACAGGAGAAACGACCATGCTGAACATCTTCTGTCCGCACTGTGGCGAGCTTCGCAGCGAAGAAGAATTCCACTGCTCGGGCCAGGCGCACATCGCCCGCCCGCTGGACCCAGGCGCCTGCTCCGACGAGCAGTGGGGCGACTACATGTTCTTTCGCAACAACCCGCGCGGCCTGCAGCATGAGCTGTGGATTCACGCCGCCGGCTGCCGCCAGTATTTCAACGCCACCCGCAACACCGTGACCTACGAAATTCTGGAAACCTATCGGATCGGCACCCAGCCCCAATTCGTCGAAAAGAGCATTGAGAAGGGCGCTCAAACCAGCGCCTTGGGAGACAAGGTATGAGCCAGGTCAATCGGCTGTCCAACGGCGGGCGTCTGGACCGCAGCAAAAAACTGACCTTTACCTTCAACGGCCACAGCTACAGCGGCTATGAAGGCGACACCCTGGCCTCGGCGTTGCTGGCCAACGGCGTGGACATCGTCGGCCGCAGCTTCAAGTATTCGCGTCCCCGCGGCATCGTTGCCGCCGGTGCCGAAGAGCCGAACGCGGTACTGCAGATCGGCGCCACCGAAGCCACCCAGATCCCCAACGTGCGGGCGACCCAGCAGGCGCTGTACCAAGGCCTGGTCGCCACCAGCACCAACGGTTGGCCCAACGTCAATACCGACATGATGGGCATTCTCGGCAAGGTCGGCGGCAAGCTGATGCCGCCGGGTTTCTACTACAAGACGTTCATGTATCCGCAGTCATTCTGGATGACCTACGAGAAGTACATCCGCAAGGCTGCCGGCCTGGGCCGTTCGCCGACCGAAGTCGATCCGGACACCTACGACTACATGAGCCAGACCTGCGACGTGCTGGTGGTGGGCTCCGGCCCTGCGGGTCTCGCCGCGGCCCTGGCGGCTGCGCGCAGCGGTGCCCGGGTGATCCTGGCCGACGAGCAGGAAGAGTTTGGCGGGTGCCTGCTGGACACCCGCGAAAGCCTGGACGGCAAACCGGCCGGTGAGTGGGTCGCGGCGGTGATCGCCGAATTGCAAAGCTTGCCGGACGTGACGCTGCTGCCACGCTCCACGGTGAACGGCTACCACGACCATAACTTCCTGACCATTCACCAGCGACTCACCGACCACCTGGGCGACCGCGCGCCGATTGGCCAGGCCCGTCAGCGCATGCACCGGGTACGCGCCAAACGCGTGGTGCTGGCCACCGGTACCCATGAGCGGCCACTGGTGTACGGCAACAACGATGTGCCGGGCAACATGCTGGCCGGTGCCATCTCTACCTACGTGCGCCGTTATGGTGTAGCGCCGGGCAAGAAGCTGGTGCTGTCGACCAACAACGACTTCGCCTATCGCGTTGCCCTGGACTGGCTGGATGCCGGGTTGCAGGTCGTCGCCGTGGCCGACGCCCGTCATAACCCGCGCGGTGCGCTGGTCGAGGAAGCGCGTGCCAAGGGCATTCGCATCCTGACCTCCAGTGCCGTGATCGAAACCCGCGGCAGCAAGCACGTCAGTGCGGCCCGTGTCGCCGCCATCGACGTCAAGGCACACAAGCTGGCCAGCCCCGGCGAGTGGCTGGACTGCGACCTGGTGGGCAGCTCGGGCGGCTACAGCCCGGTGGTTCACCTGGCCTCGCACCTGGGCGGCAAGCCGGTCTGGCGCGAAGATATCCTGGCGTTCGTGCCTGGCGAAGCACCGCAGAAACGCGTGTGCGTGGGCGGCGTGAACGGCGTCTACGCGCTGGCCGATGCCCTGGCCGATGGTTTCGAGGGCGGTGCCCGCGCGGCGTCCGAAGCCGGCTTTGGCATCGTCGAAGGGACCTTGCCCAAGGTCTTGAACCGCGCCGAAGAGCCGACCCTGGCCTTGTTCCAGGTGCCGCACGACAAGAACACCGCACGGGCGCCGAAGCAATTCGTCGACCTGCAGAACGACGTCACCGCCGCCGCTATCGAACTGGCCACCCGCGAAGGCTTCGAGTCGGTCGAGCACGTCAAGCGCTACACCGCGCTGGGCTTCGGCACCGATCAAGGCAAGCTGGGCAACGTCAACGGCCTGGCTATCGCCGCCCGTTCACTGAACGTGTCCATTCCCGAGATGGGCACCACCATGTTCCGCCCCAACTACACGCCGATCACCTTCGGCGCGGTGGCCGGGCGTCATTGCGGCCATCTGTTCGAGCCGGTGCGCTTCACCGCCCTGCACGCCTGGCACGTGAAGAACGGCGCCGAGTTCGAAGACGTCGGCCAGTGGAAACGTCCCTGGTACTTCCCCAAACGCGGTGAAGATATCCACGCCGCGGTTGCCCGCGAATGCAAGGCCGTGCGCGACAGCGTCGGCCTGCTGGACGCCTCCACCCTGGGCAAGATCGACATCCAGGGGCCGGACGCGCGTGAGTTCCTCAACCGTATCTACACCAACGCCTGGACCAAACTGGATGTGGGCAAGGCCCGCTACGGCCTGATGTGCAAGGAAGATGGCATGGTCTTCGACGACGGCGTGACGGCCTGTCTGGCCGACAACCACTTCCTCATGACCACCACCACCGGCGGTGCCGCACGGGTGCTGCAATGGCTGGAAATCTATCAACAGACCGAGTGGCCAGAGCTGAAGGTCTACTTCACCTCGGTGACCGATCACTGGGCCACCCTGACCCTGTCGGGCCCCAACAGCCGCAAGTTGTTGAGTGAAGTGACCGATATCGATCTGGACAAGGACGCGTTCGGCTTCATGACCTGGAAAGAGGGTCTGGTGGGCGGTGTCCCGGCGCGGGTGTTCCGTATCTCGTTCACCGGTGAGCTGTCGTACGAAGTCAACATCCAGGCCGACTACGCCATGGGTGTGCTGGAGAAGATCATCGAGGCGGGCAAGTCGTACAACCTCACCCCGTACGGCACCGAAACCATGCACGTGCTGCGCGCCGAGAAGGGTTTCATCATCGTCGGTCAGGACACCGACGGTTCGATGACCCCGGACGACCTCAACATGGGCTGGTGCGTGGGACGCACCAAACCGTTCTCTTGGATCGGCTGGCGCGGCATGAATCGTGAAGATTGCGTGCGCGAAGACCGCAAGCAGTTGGTAGGGCTCAAGCCGATCGATCCGAACAAGTGGCTGCCCGAAGGCGCGCAGCTGGTGTTCGATCCGAAGCAGGCGATCCCCATGACCATGGTCGGCCATGTCACCTCCAGTTACGCCAGCAACTCGCTGGGTTACTCGTTCGCCATGGGCGTGGTCAAGGGCGGCCTCAAGCGCATGGGTGAACGGGTGTTCTCGCCCCAGGCCGACGGCAGCGTGATCGAGGCCGAGATCGTCTCTTCGGTGTTCTTCGATCCGAAGGGCGAGCGGCAGAACATCTAGCGCAGACACGCGTAGCCCGGACAGCTTCAATAGAATTCACTGACAGGTGCAGCGAAATGACCACAGTCAACGTATACCAGCAACGCCCGACGTCGGGCGCCAAGGCTGAAGACCCGCTTCATCACGCCGAGCTCGCCACCCTGGTGGGCAAGGGGCGCACCACCGCGGGTGTGAACCTGCGCGAGAAAAAACTGCTCGGCCATCTGACCATCCGTGGCGATGGCCATGACGCCGCCTTCGCCGGCGCCGTGCACAAGGCCACTGGGCTCGAGCTGCCGGGGGCCCTGAGCGTTGTCGGCAGTGGTGATACCTCGCTGCAGTGGTTGGGGCCGGACGAATGGTTGCTGATCGTGCCCACAGGCGAGGAGTTTGCTGCCGAGCAGCGTCTGCGCGAAGCGCTGGCCGGGCTGCATGTGGCCGTCGTCAATGTGAGCGGCGGGCAGTCGCTGATCGAGCTCAGCGGCCCCAACGTACGTGACGTGCTGATGAAGTCCACCAGCTACGACGTGCACCCCAGCAATTTCCCGGTGGGCAAGGCGGTGGGTACCACATTCGCCAAGTCGCAGCTGGTGATTCGCCGTACGGGCGAAGAAACCTGGGAGCTGCTGATTCGTCGCAGCTTCGCAGATTACTGGTGGCTGTGGCTGCAGGATGCTTCGGCGGAGTACGGGCTGAATATTCAGGGTTGAATGCGCGGGCCCCTTCGCGGCTGCACGCCGCTCCTACACCGATCACGCATCACCCGTAGGAGCCGCGTACACCCGCGAAATGCTGCCTCACACACCCCCCTGTAGGAGCGGCGTGCAGCCGCGAAGAGGCCCACACAAACACCGCACACCCCACCCGTAGGAGCGGCGTACAGCCGCGAAGCTCTCGATCCTGACCCTGATCTCGAACCAAAAGGACCCACCATGAGCCGCGCCCCCGATACCTGGATTCTCACCGCCGACTGCCCCAGCGTCTTGGGCACGGTGGACGCGGTCACGCGCTACCTGTTCGAACAGGGCTGCTACGTCACCGAGCATCACTCCTTCGACGATCGCTTGTCCTCGCGCTTCTTCATCCGCGTGGAATTCCGCCAGCCTGACGGTTTCGACGAAGCCGGCTTTCGCGCCGGCCTGGCCGAGCGTGGCGCTGCATTCGGCATGATCTTCGAACTCACCGCGCCGCAATACCGGCCCAAGGTGGTGATCATGGTGTCCAAGGCCGATCACTGTCTGAACGACCTGCTCTACCGCCAGCGCATCGGCCAGTTGCCAATGGACGTGGTCGCGGTGGTGTCCAATCATCCGGATCTCGAACCCTTGGCGCGCTGGCACGACATTCCCTACTACCATTTCCCCCTCGACCCGAACGACAAGCCCGCGCAAGAGCGCAAGGTGTTGCAGGTGATCGAGGACAAGGGCGCCGAACTGGTGATTCTTGCCCGCTACATGCAGGTGCTGTCCCCAGAGCTGTGTCGCCGGCTGGATGGCTGGGCGATCAATATCCACCATTCACTGTTGCCCGGTTTCAAAGGTGCCAAGCCCTACCATCAGGCCTACAACAAAGGCGTCAAGCTGGTCGGCGCCACGGCGCACTACATCAACAACGATCTGGACGAAGGCCCGATCATCGCCCAGGGGGTGGAAGTGGTGGACCACAGCCACTACCCCGAAGACCTGATCGCCAAGGGCCGCGACATCGAGTGCCTGACCCTGGCGCGCGCGATCGGTTACCACATCGAGCGTCGCGTTTTTCTCAATGCCAATCGGACGGTGGTTTTGTAGGGCATGACATTGGAAGCGGCTGATGCCGGTGGTACGGGCGCATGATACCGGACGCGGCTTACGCCGCTGCTACAGGAGTGGGTGTAGCAGCGGCGTGAGCCGCGTCCGGCATCACTGAACATCCAAGATTCAAAGCAGCAAGCAACACCCAAGCTCGACAACAACAATTCAGCGAGGTGAAAGCATGTCTGGTAATCGTGGAGTGGTATACCTGGGCTCCGGCAAAGTCGAAGTGCAGAATATCGATTTCCCCAAAATGCAGGACCCGCGGGGCAAGCGCATCGAACACGGTGTGATCCTGCGAGTCGTGTCCACCAACATCTGCGGCTCGGACCAGCACATGGTTCGCGGTCGCACCACTGCCCAGGTCGGCCTGGTACTGGGTCACGAAATCACCGGCGAAGTCATCGAAGCCGGGCGTGACGTCGAGCACCTGGAGGTCGGCGACCTGGTCTCGGTGCCCTTCAACGTCGCCTGCGGCCGTTGCCGCTCCTGCAAGGAGCAGCACACCGGCGTGTGCCTGACCGTCAACCCGGCCAGGGCGGGCGGTGCCTACGGCTACGTCGACATGGGCGACTGGGTCGGCGGCCAGGCCGAGTTCGTGCTGGTGCCGTACGCCGATTTCAACCTGCTCAAGCTGCCGGACCGCGACGCGGCCATGGAAAAAATCCGTGATCTGACCTGCCTGTCGGACATCCTGCCGACCGGCTATCACGGTGCGGTGACCGCCGGCGTCGGTCCGGGCAGCACGGTGTATGTGGCCGGTGCCGGTCCTGTGGGCCTGGCCGCGGCGGCTTCCGCACGCCTGCTGGGCGCGGCGGTGGTGATCATCGGTGACGTCAACCCCGTGCGCCTGGCCCACGCCAAGGCTCAGGGGTTCGAGATCGCCGATCTGTCTCAGGACACCCCACTGCACGAGCAGATCGCCGCCTTGCTGGGCGAACCGGAAGTGGACTGCGCCGTGGATGCGGTAGGTTTCGAAGCCCGTGGCCACGGCCATGCCGGCGCCAAGGCCGAAGCGCCCGCCACGGTACTCAACTCGTTGATGGGCGTGGTCCGCGTGGCCGGCAAGATCGGCATTCCCGGCCTTTACGTGACCGAGGACCCAGGTGCCGTGGACGCGGCGGCGAAGATGGGTAGCCTGAGCATTCGCTTCGGCCTGGGCTGGGCCAAATCCCACAGCTTCCACACCGGGCAGACGCCGGTGATGAAGTACAACCGGCAGTTGATGCAGGCGATCATGTGGGACCGCATCAAGATCGCCGACGTGGTGGGTGTGGAAGTCATCTCGCTGGACGAAGCCCCTCGCGGCTATGGCGAGTTCGATGCCGGCGTACCGAAGAAATTCGTCATCGACCCGCACAAACTCTTCAGCGCAGCGTAAGCAGGCCCGACGCCTTCGCGGCTGCACGCCGCTCCTACAGGGGGGCGGCGTACAGCCGCGAAGGCGCCCCCCCAATCACCGCCATCTCCCCCGACGACACAATTTTCACCCTCAAGGAACATAATAGGCCCACTCCCGTCCAACGACGGTTCGCCTTCACGTCCCCAGAGGTTGCTGCACAATGAACATCTCCCGCGCCATGGCCCTGGCCTCCCTGATGGCCGTTGCCGCCAGCCCGGCCTTCGCCTTCAATCTGAACGACGCGGTCAATGCCGCCTCCACCCTGCAGAACGGCAAACAGGGCAACAACGCCGCCGTCGCTGCCGCGCCGGAAGCCGCCGGTCTGCTCAACACCTTGGGTTCGACCCTGAACATCACCCCCACCCAAGCCATCGGCGGTACGGGCGCCATGCTCGGTCTGGCCAAGAACCAGCTCAGCAGCACCGACTACTCGCAGCTGAGCAAGTCCGTGCCCGGCATCGACAAGCTCTCCGGCAACAACGCCCTGGGTGGCCTGAGCGGCCTCAGCGGCCTGCTGGGCAAGTCCGATCAGAAAAACGTCAATGCCCTGAACAACGCCCTGGGCGACGTCAAGACCACCAGCGACATGAACAACGCCTTCAGTGCCCTGGGCATGGACAGCGGCATGGTCGGCCAATTCGCCCCGGTCATTCTCCAGTACCTGGGTCAGCAGGGCGTCGGCGGCCCGCTGCTGCAGAGCCTGGGCAGCATCTGGGGTGCCACTGGCAGTTGATCAGCGATTGATTTCGGCGCGCAACGTGCCGATCAACTGATCTTTCTCGGTCCAGAGCTGGTTCACCCAGTGCTGGACCTTGAGCCGAAACGCCGGGTCATTCTCGTAATCGCCGTTGATCAACTCTTGATCGATGGTGCGCGAACGGATGTCGACGATCACCCTGGGCACATCCCCGCACAGCAAATTCCAGAACCCCGGAATCCGCTCCCCCGGATACACCACCGTGACGTCCAGCAATCGGTCCAGCTGCGGCCCCATGGCCGCCAGCACGAACGCCACGCCACCGGCCTTGGGCTTGAGCAGGTAGGTGAACGGCGACGCCTGTTGCGCATGCTTGGCCTGAGTGAACCGCGTGCCTTCCAGATAATTGACGATGGTCACCGGCTGGCGCTTGTAGAGTTCGCACGCGGCCTTGGTGATTTCGAGATCCTGGCCCTTGAGGTGCGGATTCTTCTCCAGAAACGCCTTGGTGTAGCGCTTCATGAAGGGATAGTCCAGGGCCCACCAGGCCAGTCCCAGCAGCGGCACCCATATCAGCTCTTTCTTGAGGAAGAATTTGAAGAACGGGGCGCGCCGGTTCAGCGCCTGGATCAATGCCGCGATGTCGATCCACGATTGATGGTTGCCAACCACCAGGTAGGACGTGCTCGGATGCAGGTCTTGAGCGCCGCGGATGTCCCATTGGGTCCGGGTGCACAGGGCGAAGATGCGCTTGTCGATCTCCGACCAGGTTTCAGCGAACCACATCACGGCCGCCGAAGCGCGGTCGCGCGCGCGTCCGCGCAGTGCCAGCTTGGCCACGCCGCACAGCAGCAAGGGGCAGATCAGCACCAAGGTATTGAGCAGCAGCAGGGCAGTGGCCAGACAGCCGGTAAGCAGGCGACGCATAGGTAAACTCTAGGTTTCATGAGGCCGGCAATGATAAGCACAAGCGCATCGGTAACCAATTCCGTCGGGCGGTTTCGTCAACAAATGTTTCACTTTTGTTTGGTTATGCTGGGCCACTGCCCACTACCGCCAAGGAACCCTACGTGAAGAACGTACTTGCTCTGTTGTCCTTTCTGGCCCTGCCTGCGTTGGCCGCCGAGCCCACGCTGTACGGGCGCTACGAATACATCAAGCTGCCCGAGATCGGTGGTCAGACCTTCAAGGCCAAGATGGACACCGGCGCCCTGACCGCTTCGCTGTCGGCCAAGGACATCCAGACTTTCACCCGCGACGGTGACGATTGGGTACGCTTTCGCCTGGCCACCAAGGACGCCGACAACAAGGTCTACGAACACAAAGTGTCGCGCATGAGCAAGATCAAGAGCCGTGCCGACGAAGAGGATGACGAGGGCGAAACCGTCAACGTCGCCAAACGCCCCGTGGTCGATCTGGAACTGTGCCTGGGCGACGTCAAGCGCACCATCGAGGTCAACCTGGTAGACCGCAGCAGCTTCAACTACCCCCTGCTGATCGGCGCCAAGGGTCTGCGCGAATTCAAGGCTGCGGTAAACCCCGCCCGGCGTTTCGTAGCCGACAAGCCCGATTGCTGAACCCCTTCCACCTGTAGCAGCGGCGTAAGCCGCGTCACGCCCCAATAATCTCCTCTCGCAAACGTGTGATGCAGAGGACGCGGCTTACGCCGCTGCTACAGTGGGATTAGCGGCGGGTGAGGGCGTGTGCGCTTAGCAGCGCAGGAATGCCCAGGCCCAGCCAGGACAATGCATCCCACCAGCCGTCTCCCAGCAAGGCGGCGAACAATCCAGCGCCGCCGATTACCCCGATCACCAGCGGAATGGCGAATACCGGCCAGAACGTCGAGTGCTTTCTTCTCGTCACGCTGTGGCCTCCACCGCGGCGGCTCTGGCGGCGCGGCGGCGGACCCACCAGAGATACACGCCACTGCCCAGCACGATGATGGTCAGCACATCCAGCGCTGCCCACAGAATCTTCATCGGCATGCCGCCGTAGTCGCCGAAGTGCAGGGGCTGCGACAGGCCCATGGCATCCATGTACCAGGGCCGTTCGACCACTGCAGTGACGTCCAGCGTGGTGGCGTCGATCAGCACCGGCGTCAGCAGGTGCGAGGTCAGGTGCGTGCCGCCTTTCATGAACACCGCGTAGTGGTGTTCGCTGGAAAAGCGCGTACCGGGGAACGCGATGAAGTCCGGCGTCATGCCGGGCGCGGCGCCGTGGGCAATGTCCAGCAGGCGGGTGGCAGGTGCCAGTTGCTGGAGCGGCGGGGCGTCGCGATAGGGCTCGATCAGCGCAGTGAGGCTTTCCGCGCGCCAGGCACTGATGAGCAGGTCGGCGCAGGCGCTGATCACCCCGGTCACCCCCACCACCAAGGCCCAGGTCAGCGTGACCACACCGATCAGGTTGTGCAGGTCGAGCCAGCGAGTACGGGTGGATTTCTGGTTGCGCACCGTGCCGAACTTGAGCTTGCGCATGAACGGCGAGTACAGCACCACGCCGGAAACGATGGCCAGCACGAACAGCAGGCCCATGAACGCCAGCAACAGCTTGCCCGGCAGCCCGGCATACATGTCCACGTGCAGGCGCAGCATGACCATCATGAAGCCGCCGTTGGCCGAAGGCACTTCCATGGCTTCGCCGGTGCGGTTGTCGAGCATGAACGTGTGTGACAGGTTGGGATCGGTGTCGGCCGTGGCGGCGGTGATCGCGAATACGCCCCGAGGGTCGTCTTCATCCCAGCCGAAGTACTGCACCACCTCGTCGGGACGGTGCGCCTGGGCTGCCTGAACCAGTTGCTGCAGGTCCAGTTGCGGGGTATCGGCGGGCATTTTGCGGAACTGCGGCTCGTCGCCCAGCAGGTGTTCGATCTCGTGATGGAACACCAGCGGCAGGCCGGTAATGGCGAGCATCAGCAGAAACAGGGTACAGATCAGGCTGGTCCAGGTGTGGATGAAGGACCAGCGGCGGATGGTGGTGCTTTTCATTTCAGGGCCTGCAGAAAGAACCCAGCCGTCCACGCGGGGACGGCTGGGTCATGGGGCGTGATGCGTCAGGACGTTACCACTTGTAGTTGACGCTGGCCAATACAGTGCGGCGGTCGCCGTAGTAGCAATAGAAGCCGTCGCAAGTGGAAATGAATTCCTTGTCGAAGACGTTGCTGGCGTTGACCGACACGCTGGCGCCCTTGAGCGCATTGTCCAGGCGGCCCAGGTCGTAATGAACCGCGGCGTCATACAGGGTGTAGTCGCTGCTATGGCCGTCGGACTTGTCACGCACGAAGCCAACGCTGCCGGCGGCGATGTTATCGGTCTCGCCGATGTAGCGCACCCCGAAGCCGATGCCGAAGCCGTCCAGCAGGCCGTTATGCCAGGTGTAGTCCGCCCAGGCAGACGCCGCGTTTTCCGGCGTCAGCGGCAACGGGCGGTTCTTGTCGAAGCTGTTGGTGGTCTTGGTCATCTTGCTGTTGGCGTAGGTATAGGCAGCCGTCAATTTGAGGTTCTCGTTGACGTTGCCGACCGCTTCCAGCTCGAAGCCTCGTACCTGCACTTCGCCCACCGCCGTGCTGACGAACTGGCTGTTGGTGGTGACCACGTTTTCGCGGGTCAGGTCGTACGCGGCCGCGGTGAACAGCATCTCGGTGCCGGGCGGCTGATATTTGAGGCCCACTTCGTACTGCTCGCCCGTGCTGGGTTTGAAGGCCGCGCCATTGTTACCCCCGGCTTCCGGCTGGAACGACTCGGCATAGGAGATGTACGGAGTGAAACCCGACTCGAACACGTAGCTCAATGCAGCGTTGCCGGTGAAGGCATTGTCGCGACGGGTGGCTTTCACGCCATTGGCGTTATAGAAGGTGGAGTCGACGTGCAGCCAGTCTTCCCGGCCACCCAGGGTGAGGCGCCAGTTGTCCAGAGCCATCTGGTCCTGGATATACAGCCCGGTATCGCGCAGCTTCTGGTTGTAATCGTTGTAGGCAAAATACGGCACGTTGCTGAAGTCCTGGCCGTACACGGGATTGATGATGTTGCTTTGCGGGGCTGCACCGAACAGCCATTTGTAATTGGTGTTCACCCGCTGGTGGTCCAGGCCAATCAGCAGGGTGTGGCTGACCGAACCGGTGTCGAAATCTGCCTGGAAGTTGTTGTCCATGGCGAACTGACTGATGTCTTCGTTGACCACGTTCGCGCCCCGGTCCAGGGTGCCGTCCGCAGCGACGGAGCTAGCGTTGCCACCTGCAGTGATGCCCTGGAACGACAGATCGCTCTTGGTATAGCGCAGGTTCTGGCGGAACTGCCACACGTCATTGAAACGATGCTCGAACGCATAACCCAGCGCATAGTACGTCTTGTCGTAGAACTCCCACTCTGGATCGCCCAGGTTCTTGTGGTATTTCACTTCCCCGGCCGGTGTGGCCAGTCGGGTGCCTTGCAGGGGCAGGAACTGGCTGGTGATGCCGGTATCGTCGCGGGTGAATTGCGACAGGAAGGTCAGTTTGGTGTCGGTGTCGATGTTCCAGGTCAGGCTCGGCGCGATGTTGTAGCGTTTGTCATCGACGTGTTCGATACCGGTGCCGCTGTCACGCACCACACCACTGACGCGGTAGAGAAATTCACCTTCGTCGTCAATCCGGCCCGTGCTGTCGAAGCTCAGCTGCTTGCGATTGTAGCTACCGGTCTGCGCCTGGATTTCGTGAGCGGTGACGTCTTGCGGGCGTTTGCTGACCAGATCCAGCAAGCCACCCGGGGGTGTTTGCCCATAGACCGACGATGCCGGGCCGCGCAACAGGGCGACGCGCTCCAGGTTCCAGGTTTCCGCCTTGGGCATGGTGTAGGAGCCCTTGGGCAACGGCAGGCCATCCTGGAACTGGGTCGGTTCGAAGCCACGTACTTTCAGCCACTCGGCGCGGCTGTCACTGCCGTAGCTGCTGGCGACCACGCCGGGCATGTAGCGCACGGCGTCGTCCAGGTTCTGCACCGCCCGGTCCTGCATCTGCTCACGGGTGGCCACCGAGATCGAGCGGGGCACTTCCGCCAGCGCTGTGTCGGTCTTGGTGCCCGCCGCCGTACGCTTGGCTGCGTACCCGTCCACCGCTCCCCACGCCGACTCCACGCCGCCTGATGCGGCATTGATATCCGTCACCGGCAGCGCCACCGTCCCTTCGGGTACGGCAACCAGGGTGAACGTCCCGGCGCTGCTGCGTTGCAGTTGCAAGCCGGTCCCGCGCAACGCGGCTTGCAGGGCGCCTTGGGCGTCATACTGGCCTTGCACGGGCGCGCTGGTTTTACCCGCGGCCAGCGAAGGGTCCAGGGCCATGGCCAGCCCGGCCTGACTGGCGATCTGGTTCAGCGTGCCAGCCAGAGGGCCCGCAGGCAGGTTGTAGCTGCGCGCGCCGCTGGTTTGCTCGGCGGCGTGCAGCAGCGGGCTGGTCAACGGGAGGGCCAGGGCGATGGCTGCAGCCATCAGACTGGGGCGAAGCAAAGCGTCTAGCGAGCGGGACATGGCGGCGGCTCCTGAGGGGAATGGTGCTGATTGCCTGTATGCCGGACGAGATCGAGAAAGTGATAGGGATGGGCAGAAAAAATCTTTCTGTTTGCTGGGCTGGCGGCTTCGCGGCTTTAGGCCGCTCCTACTGGGGGCTGTGTGAGCCGTTATCGGGGTTTGAGGGTCAGCCACCAGGCTGTGCGCTGTTCGATACGGATGGGCAGGGTAGGCAGCAGCGTCTGGAGCGCCAGGTCGGTATCGTGCAAGGGAAAACTGCCGGTAATGCGCAGGTCGGCCACTTCGGGGCTGACACCCAGATGGCCGCTGCGATACCGGTTCAAATCCGCCACCAGGTCTGCCAGGCGGGCGTTGTCTACCACCAGCATGCCGCGGGTCCAGGCATCGGCGCCGGGTTTGAGGGCGGTGATCGCGTCCAATCCCTCGCGCTGCAGCAGTACCTGCTGGCCCTGTTGCAGCAGCGTTTCCCGTAGGCCACCGGCCGGCCGCGCGGCGACCGCCGATTGCAGCACGCTCAAGCGGGTGCCGTGTGCTTCGCGCTTGACCAGAAAACGCGTGCCGATGGCGCGCATGGCACCGTCGGCGGTCTCGACGATGAACGGGCGTGAGTCGTTGTTGCGGTGGCCGGTCTGCACCAGAATCTCGCCGTCGCGCAGCACCACGCGGCGCTCCTGGGCGTCGTAGCGCAGGTCGATTGCGCTGTGGGTGTTGAGGCTGATCAGGGTGCCATCGCCCAGTTGCAACGTGCGTTGCTCGCCAGTGGCGGTGCGCTCGTCCGCCAGCCAGTACGCCACGGGCAGATAGCGGTTGCCGGCAAACAGCCCAAGGCCGATGAACAGGGCAACGCTGGCCAGCCCGCTGCCGAGCTTGCGGCGGCGTTGCTTCAAGGCTTCACGGGATTTGAGCAAGGCCTGGCGGGCGGGGCCGGTGGTCGAGCTGAAGCGTTGGTCCAGGGTGCCCAGTTGCAGCCAGGCGCGGGCATGCTCGCTGTCGGCGGCGTGCCAGCGGGCGAACTCGGCGCGCTCGGCGTCGTTGCCGCCGCCGGCGTCCAGGCACAGTTGCCAGGCAATGGCGGCATCGAGCACCCGTGCCGAAACCGGCTGGTTCATGTGGGCTCCCCGTACAGGGCGACATAGCACTGGCGCATGCCCTGAGCCAGGTACTGGCGAACCCGGGGCACCGACACGCCAAGCTGTTCGGCGATCTGCGCGTGAGGCAGGCCATCCAGCCGGCTCAGCAGAAACGCCATGCGCGCCCGCGATGACAGCTTGTCCAACAAGCGATCGATGGCCTTGAGGTCCTCCAGGATCAGCTGCTGGTACTGCGGGCAAGGCTGTTCGTCTTCGGGCAGGCGCATCAGCTCACTGAGGTAGGCCTGTTCCAGCGCGGCGCGACGGAAATGATCGAACAGCAGCCCCTTGGCGATGGTCAGCAGAAATGCTCGCGGCTCCCGTGGCGCGACGTCCGGTGCCCGACCCAGCAGGCGCACGAAAGTGTCCTGGCTCAGGTCTTCGGCCCGATGAGGGCATGCCACGCTGCGCCGAAGCCAGGCGAGCAGCCAGCTGCGATGGTCGCGATAGAGCGAGCCGACCAACTGGCTATGGGCACTATGGGCTGACGGCACGTAGGAATCACCGAGTGAATGTGTAAGCTAACGGGAATTATTCGCGATTCTGGCAGACCCACACCCCCCACGCAATCGTAGCAGCGGCGTAAGCCGCGTCGCGCTTCGACAATCTCTAGCGGGACGAGATTTGCAGGGGGCGGTTGTGTCGAAAAAGCGACGCGGCTTACGCCGCTGCTACAGGGAGGGGGCTTGCTGGCGGCGGCGCCATTGGGCGAGTTTCTGCGCCAGCGCCTGGGGGCTGTCCAGCGCCTGGCGACGGGCATGGGCAAACAGGATCATCGCCAGCTCGGCGGTCACCAGGGCATCGGCGCTGGCATGGTGGCGCTCGCCTGCCTGGAGGCCGAAGTAGCCGGTCCAGTCGTCCAGCCCCGCCTCGCGCAAGTGGGCGTCAGGGCAGAGCATCGGTGCCAGTTCGGCGACATCGAGGAACGGGTGCTGCAGCCGGTAGCCCAGGCTGTCGTGGAGGGCGCGGCTCAACATGCGCTCGTCGAACGGCGCGTGGAAGGCCAGCAGCGGGCTGTCACCGACGAAGGCCATGAAGTCCAGCAGCGCCTCGGCGGGTGCTTGTCCGGCGGCGATGGCATCCGGGCCCAGACCGTGAATCAACACGCTAGGGCTCAATTTCGATTCACTGCGCTGCAAGGTGCGCTCGAACTGCCGAGAGAAATCC
The DNA here is from genome assembly GCF_002379585.1 of Pseudomonas sp. UBA4194. Taxonomy (GTDB): domain Bacteria; phylum Pseudomonadota; class Gammaproteobacteria; order Pseudomonadales; family Pseudomonadaceae; genus Aquipseudomonas. The sequence continues at coordinate 57,903 of NZ_DFUE01000086.1, read as the reverse complement.
ACCGCCCCGTCCTCGATCACCACCGCGCCGATGGACAACACCTGGTCCTTGGCAGTGTTCAAGCCACTGGTTTCCAGGTCCAGTACCACCCAGCGCTGTTCGCGCAGACTGCAGATGCCCAGGGGGCGCGGCCTGGCCAGTTGGTGCAGGCGCTGCTGCTGGTTGCCGTCCAGGGTGGGCGTGGCACTGCGCAGCCAGTTGAACAACTTCACAACTGGTACCTCAGGCTCAGGCTGGCTTGCAGGCGCTGGGCCTGGCGCAAGGATTCGCGCAGGATGCGCCGGTCCAGGTCGTTGAGGCTGGCCGGGTCGACCCGGTTGGACCAGGGCAAGTTCTGGCGCGTCTGCAATTGATGCTGCTGCATACGGGTCTGCTGGATGAAGTGATAGGCCTCTTCGTAGGCGGCGCCGTCCAGAGCGTCGATCACTTCCTTGCCCACCAGCTGACGCAGGCGCTCCAGGGTATTGCTGGCCTCGATGCCATTGGCCAGGGCCAGCAGACGCGCGCCGTCGACGAAGGGCGTCAGGCCTTGCACCTTGAGGTCCAGGGTGGCCGCCTTGTCGCTGCCCTGGCGGGTCAATACGAAGTCGCGAAAGCGTCCTACAGGGGGCCGCTGGCGCAAGGCATTCTCTGCCAGCATGCGCTGGAACAGGCGGTTGTCGGCGACCTGCACCAGCACGCTCTGGCGCAGTTGGGCGCACGGCTTGTCGTCGCCCCACACCGTGCGCAGGTCAAAATAGATGCTGGAGTTGAGCAGGTTCTCCGGTGTGGCCTCGCGAATGAACGCCGCAAAGCGTCGCGCCCATTCAGCCCGCGACAGGCACAGCTCGGGGTTGCCGGCCATGATGTTGCCCTTGCACAGGCTGAAGCCGCACTGGGCCAGGCCCTGATTGATGTGGTGAGCCAACGGCAACAGCTTGCCGCGGATCTCGGCGGCGTGGGCCGCGTCGTCGGCCTCGAACAGGATGCCGTTGTCCTGGTCGGTGTACAGGGTTTGCTCGCGGCGGCCCTCGCTGCCGAAACACAGCCAGCTGAAAGGCACACCGGGGTCACCGCGCTCTTCCAGGGTCAGCTCGATAACGCGGCACACGGTGTGGTCGTTGAGCAGGGTAATGATCTGGGTGATCTGGGTCGATGACGCGCCATGGGCCAACATGCGTTCCACCAACTGGCTGATCTCTCCGCGCAACGCCACCAACTGTTCGATACGGCCGGCGTTGCGAATGGTGCGCGCCAGGTGCACCAGGTCGACCCGCTGCAGGGAAAACAGGTCTCGCTCCGACACCACCCCACACAGGCGGCGATCCTTGACCAGGCAGACGTGGGCAATATGCCGCTCGGTCATGGCCACGGCGGCGTCGAACGCACTGGCCTCGGGGCTGAGGTGAAAAGGCTCGGGAATCATGTAGCGGGCAATGGCGGCGCCGAAATCGGTGGCGGCATCGGCCACCGCCTGGCGCAGGTCGCGCAGGGTGAAGATACCTTGTGGCGCCTTGCGAACATCGACGATCACGATGCTGCCCACTTGCTGTTCGTGCATCAGCCGCACCGCTTCACGCAGCGGCGTATCGCGGTCGCAGATCACCGGGTGGCGCATGGCGAGGTCGCCCAGGCGGGTATTCAGCGAGTACTGGGTGCCCAGGGTTTCAACGGCCCGGCGCTGCACCTGTTGGTTGACCTGGTCGAGCAGGCTGCTGACCCCGCGCAGGGCGAAGTCGCGAAACGGATTGGACAGGGCGAACAGCTTGATGAATGCCGGCTTGTTCAGTTGCAGGCAGAAGGTATCCTCAGCCGCCAGGTGCTCGGTGCGCGTCGCCCGCTCACCCAGCAGCGCAGCCAGGGGGAAGCACTCACCGCTGGCGATCTCGAAGGTGGTTTCGGTACCGCGTCGGGCGCTGTGCGGGCGCTCGCCCACCACACGACCCTGTTTGACGACATAGAAGTGTTCGATAGGCCCGTCGGCCGGTTTGATGATGCTTTCGCCGCTGGCGTAGAAACGCAGCTGGCACTGCTCCACCAGAAACGCCAGGTGGGCGTTCTCCATTTGATTGAAGGGTGGGAAACGTTGCAGGAACTGCATGGTCCCATGGATGTTCTGCAACACCGCTGTTTTCCCGGCCTGGGTAAAGGCGTCGGTTTTGCTCATGACCACTACCGGCTATTTGTTCTTGTCGTGACGCCATGGTCGGCTTCGCGGCGGCGGGTGCCCATTGGACGTAAGTCTAAAAAAACCGCTCAGGCTTGGCATCCCACGCTGCATGCCGCACCTTATGCATCCAGCAAGGTGCGCCCAACGAGCCTTTGTCCGGCACCGGCCGATGCAGTGCACAGGTTGGCCTTGAATAAGAGACACGTATGTCCGAGCAAGATTTATTGAGTGATGACGAGCGTGAAGCGCTCAGCGAACTCAACCTCATCCCCGACCTGCCGCCCCAGCGGGCCTTGGTGGTGGACGACGACAAGGATTCGCGCGAGGTGCTCGCCGAGATCCTGCAGTTGCAGGGGATCGAGTGCCTGACTGCCGACAGCGCCATGACTGCCATGGCTCAGTTGCGCGGCAATAAAACCATTGGCCTGCTGATCACCGACCTGCGCATGGGGCCGGAGTCGGGGCTGGATTTGATTCGCGAGGTACGCGAGTCGGAGCGTGCGGCGTTGCCGATCATCATTATTTCCGGCGATGCCAATGTGAAGGATGCGATCGCGGCGATGCATTTGAGCGTGGTGGATTTTCTGCTCAAGCCGGTCGACAGCCGATTGCTGGTGGAGCTGGCGCGCAAGGAGCTGGGGCTGGCGTAGACCTGCCGGCCCCATCGCGGGTAGAACCCGCTCCCACAGAGACCTCATTGGCCAGCCATTGCCACCAATCCATCTGGAAGCACCATTGGCCAGCCCTTGCCACCATCCATCTGGAAGCATTGGCCAGCCTTCTGGGAGCAGCAGTGGCCAGCCCTTGCCACCAATCCATCTGGGAGCAGCAGCCAGCCATTGCCACCATTCCTTGTGATGGCAACTGTAGCCAGCAAACGACGCCAATCCCCTGTGGGAGCGGGTTCTACCCGCGATAGGGGCGCTGCGGTCTACAGCCCGTTCGCCGCCTTGAACTCCCGCCGCCGACGGTGCAACACCGGCTCGGTATAGCCATTGGGCTGCCGCGCGCCCTCTACCACCAACTCCAGCGCCGCCTGGAAAGCGATATTGCTGTCGAAGTCGGGCGCCATCGGCTTGTACAACGCATCGCCGGCGTTCTGCCGGTCCACCACCGGCGCCATGCGCTTGAGGCTTTCGATCACCTGCTGCTCGCTGGCAATGCCATGACGCAGCCAGTTGGCCAACAGCTGGCTGGAAATGCGCAAGGTCGCGCGGTCTTCCATCAGGCCGATGTCGTTGATGTCCGGCACCTTCGAGCAGCCCACGCCCTGATCGATCCAGCGCACCACGTAGCCCAGAATCCCCTGGGCATTGTTGTCCAGTTCGTTCTGGATCTCTTCAGCGCTCCAGTTCGTGTCAGCCGCCAGGGGCAGGGTCAGGATGTCATCCACCGACGCCGGCGTGCGCTGAGCCAGTTCGGCCTGCCGCGCGAATACGTCGACCTTGTGGTAATGCAGCGCGTGCAGGGCTGCCGCGGTGGGCGAGGGCACCCAGGCGGTGTTGGCACCGGCCAGCGGGTGGGCGATCTTCTGCTCCAGCATGGCGGCCATCAAGTCCGGCATGGCCCACATGCCTTTGCCGATCTGTGCCCGGCCCTGCAGGCCGGTCTTCAAACCGATGTCGACGTTGGAGTTCTCGTAGGCAGCGATCCACTTCTCACCTTTCATGGCCGCCTTGCGCACCACGGCGCCGGCCTCCATGGAGGTATGGATTTCGTCGCCGGTACGGTCCAGAAAACCGGTGTTGATGAACACCACACGTTCGGCAGCGGCCTGGATGCAGGCTTTGAGGTTGACCGTGGTGCGCCGTTCCTCGTCCATGATGCCGACCTTGAGCGTGTTGCGCGGCAGCGTCAGCACCTCTTCGATACGGCCGAACAGTTCGTTGGTGAAGGCGGCTTCTTCCGGGCCGTGCATCTTCGGCTTGACGATGTACACCGAGCCCGTGCGGCTGTTGTTGCGCCGGGTGTTGCCGTTCAGGCTGTGCATCGCCCCCAGGCTGGTCAGCAAGCCGTCGAGAATGCCTTCCGGCACCTCATTCCCTTGGGCATCGAGAATGGCATCGATGGTCATCAGATGACCGACGTTGCGCACGAACAGCAGGGAGCGACCGTGCAGGCTGACTTCGCCGCCTTGAGGCGCGGCGTAGTGACGGTCCGGGTTCATGGTGCGGGTAAAGGTCTGGCCGCCTTTGCTGACTTCTTCGGCCAGATCGCCTTTCATCAGGCCCAGCCAGTTGCGATAGATCACCACCTTGTCATCGGCGTCCACTGCGGCCACCGAGTCTTCGCAGTCCATGATGGTGGTCAGGGCGGCTTCCATCAGCACGTCCTTGACCCCGGCCGCATCGGTCTGGCCGACCGGGCTCGTGGCATCGATCTGAATCTCGAAGTGCAGGCCGTTGTTCTTCAGCAGCACCGCAGTCGGTTTGGCGGCATCACCCTGGTAGCCGATCAACTGGGCATCGTTGTTCAGCCCACTGTTGCTGCCGCCCTTGAGCGTCACCACCAGCTTGGCGTCGACGATCTTGTAGGCGGTGGAGTCCACATGGGAGCCAGCGGCCAGCGGCGCGGCCTGGTCGAGAAAGGCGCGGGCGAAGGCGATGACCTTGTCACCGCGGACCTTGTTGTAGCCTTGGGTTTTCTGCGCGCCGTCCGCCTCGCTGATCGCATCGGTGCCGTAGAGCGCGTCGTACAGCGAGCCCCACCGGGCGTTGGAGGCGTTGAGAGCGAATCGCGCGTTCATCACCGGCACCACCAGCTGCGGGCCGGCCATGCGTGCGATTTCGTCGTCGACATTCTGCGTGCTGGCCTGGAAGTCCGCGGCTTCTGGCAGCAGATAGCCGATGTCCTGGAGGAAGGCTTTGTAGGCGGCGGCATCGTGTGCCTGGCCCTGTCGCGCCTGATGCCAGGCGTCGATGCGCGCTTGCAGGTCGTCGCGCTTGGCCAGCAAGGCTTTGTTCTTGGGAGCGAGGTCGTTGATGATCTTTTCGGCCCCGGCCCAGAACTGCTCGGGACCCAGGCCAGTGCCGGGGATGGCTTCGTCGTTGACGAAGTCGAACAGGACCTTGGCGACCTGAAGGCCCCCGACTTGAACGTGTTCAGTCATTGCTTGCCTCACTCTGCTTGGAAATCCGCTCTGTAACAGCCATTCACGGTAGGTTGTGCGGGGTATGTAGTGCGCAAATTCGGATACTACATGATGCGCTGGGGTTGTGAAAATCCGGCTTGAATCGTTTTGCTCGTGACCCTGCTCGATCATCGAGTCACAGGGTGAAATCACATGTTCTAAAAAGTGTATGCAATTGTTCCATAAAAACGCTCAAACCGTACACAGGTTTCTGGCTCGCGCCTCTTGGCTACACTGCAAGGTGTAACCTGTATTGCCTACGCTGTTCAGCCCGCCATCAGGAACCGCCCCAATGGATCAACTTGTATTGACCGTTTACGCCCAGGACAAACCCGGGCAGCTCGACCGCCTGGCCCAGTGCATCCTGACCCATGAAGGCAACTGGCTGGAGAGCCGGCTGTCGCGCATGGCCGGGCAGTTCGCCGGCATCGTCAGCGTGGCGGTGGCGCCGGCTGCCGGGGCGGCGTTGCGGGCTTCACTGGCCGAGCTTGCCGGCCATGGCATTCAGGTGATCGTCGCCGATGGCGGCGTTCAGCCAAGCGCGGAGTGGCGACCGATCGCCATGGAGCTGGTGGGCAATGACCGCCCCGGCATCGTGCGTGACATTACCCGCTTGCTGGCCGAGCACGGGGTGAACCTGGAACGGCTCGTGACCGATGTACGGCCCGCGCCGATGAGTAACGAGCCACTGTTCCATGCCGAAGCGGTGTTGGCGGTGCCGCTGGATGTGGAGATGGGGGCGTTGCAGGGACAGCTGGAGGCGTTGGCCGATGAATTGATGGTGGAGCTGGTGTTGCAGTCATCGGGTTGAGGCGTGGGGCGCGAGCACTGACAGCCGTGAAAATGTTATCCCAGAAAAACCTGAACCCACCTGTGGATAACCTGTGGCGACGCCTCTGCAGCCCGCGCCGGCTGCGGGCTTCAAACGTCTGATCAAAAATCGAACAAATTCAATCGCTTGTGCACAAACGGCGTGGACCAGCCTGTGGATAACCTCTGAGCCAACCGCTGCAGCCCAGGCAGTGCAAGGCCTGCAGTCGGTTGGTCGATTTTTGATCAGCTGCGACGACGCATATTCAGCCAGATATCCACACTGTAAACCGCCAGGCCGGCCCAGATGAAAATGAACGTGACCAGGGTGGCAGGCGCCAGGTGCTCTCCATAGACATTCACGGCCAGCAACAGCACCAGGGTCGGTGCCAGGTACTGCAGGAACCCCAGGGTGGTGTACGGCAGGTGCCGCGCCGCCGCGTTGAAGCAGATGAGCGGCACCAGAGTGATCGGTCCGGCGGCCATTAGCCACAGTGCTTCACCGGTGCTCCAGAACGCAGGCTGAGCGCTGACCGCATCACCGTGCCAGAGCAACCATCCAGCCGCCAGGGGCACCAGCAACCAGGTTTCGATGACTAGGCCGGGCAGGGCGGCCACCGGTGCACGCTTGCGGATCAGGCCGTAGAAACCGAACGTCAGGGCCAGTGCCAACGACACCCATGGCAGGCTGCCGACCTGCCACAGTTGCTGGAGCACGCCGGTTGCGGCCAACGCCACTGCCAGCCACTGCAGCCGGCGCAAGCGCTCGCCGAGAATCAGCAAGCCCAGCAGTACGTTCACCAGGGGGTTGATGTAATAGCCCAGGCTGGCTTCGAGCAGCCGATCGTTATTGATCGCCCACACATAGACCAGCCAGTTGGCCGCGATCAGGCTACCGCTGCCCACCAGGATGGCCAGGCGCACGGGATGGTCACGCAACTCACGCCACCAGCCGGGGTGTTTCCACACCAGCAGCAGCAACGAGCCGAGCACGGCCGACCACAGCACGCGCTGGGCGATGATCTCGACGGCGGGGTAGTGGGAAACGGTCTTGAAGTAGAGGGGGATGAAGCCCCAGCAGATGTAGGCGCTCAGGCCCAGAATATAGCCCCGGCGGGGGTTGGCGGTGTGCATGGCATCCTGCTTTGTGTGCGGTTTTTATTGGGGAGGAACTGTTGCATATTTGCGGGAGCGGGACAATTCGGGAGGAGGGGATGAACGGTCCCCTCTCCCTCAGGGAGAGGGTTAGGGTGAGGGGACCCTTCACCACCGACCCAACCCCTAGAACAACTTCAAAGGCTCTTCATGCAACGCTGCCAATTGCTCCCGCAGCGCCAGCACCTGATCGCCCCAGTACCTTTCCGTCCCGAACCAGGGAAAACTGCGTGGAAACGCCGGGTCTTCCCAGCGTCGCGCCAGCCAGGCGCTGTAATGCATCAGGCGCAGGGCGCGCAGCGGTTCGATCAAGGCCAGCTCGCGCGGATCGAAATCGTGAAACTCTCGGTAGCCATCCATCAATTCCGACAGCTGACTCAGGCACTCCTGGCGATCGCCGGCCAGCATCATCCACAGGTCCTGCACCGCCGGCCCCATGCGGCAGTCATCGAGATCGACGATATGGAACACTTCGTCGCGGCACATCATGTTGCCGGGATGGCAATCACCGTGCATGCGAATGTTCTTGTGCGGCGTGGCCTTGTACACCTCTTCGACTCGCTTGAGCAGGTCGCGGGCCACTGACTCGTAAGCTGGCAGCAGGCTGCGCGGTACGTGATTGCCTTCCAGCAGGGTGGTCAGGGAATCGTGGCCGAAGTTCTGCACACCCAAGGCTTCACGGTGCTCGAACGGACGAGTCGAGCCCACTGCATGCAGGCGCCCGAGCAATTGACCCAGGCGGTACAGCTGGTCGAGGTTGCCGGGCTCCGGCGCGCGTCCGCCGCGGCGTGGGAACAGGGTGAAGCGAAAGCCAGCATGCTCGAACAGGGTTTCCCCGTTGTGCACCAACGGCGCGACCACCGGTACTTCGCAGTCGGCCAATTCGGCGGTGAAGGCGTGTTCTTCGAGGATGGCGGCGTTGGTCCAGCGATCGGGGCGGTAGAACTTGGCGATCAGCGGCTGGCTGTCTTCGATGCCCACCTGATAGACGCGGTTTTCGTAGCTGTTGAGCGCCAATACCCGAGCGTCGCTGAGAAAGCCGATGCTTTCGACGGCGTCCAGGACCAGGTCAGGTGTCAGTGTTTCAAAAGGGTGAGCCATGCGAACTCCTGCGCGCGGCAGGCTGCCGCGTCCGGCCACCCATGGTAGCGCAGACGCAGCGACAATGGGCGCCGAATCAGGCGCCGATCACCCCACCGTCTTCACGGCTGATGGCAATCACCGACGAGCGTGGCTTGCCGTTCGGCAGGTGCTCGGGGAAGGTCGAACCGCCGGCTTCACCGGGATGCTGGATGCCGATGAACAGGGTGCGTTGATCAGGTGCGAAACTCACCCCGGTCACTTCGCAGCCGACCGGGCCGACCATGAAGCGGCGGATCTCACCGGTAGCAGGGTCGGCGCAGAGCATCTGGTTGTTGCCCATGCCGGCGAAGTCACCCTTGTTGGTGGTGTCGCCGTCGGTCTGCACCCACAGTCGACCGGCGTCGTCGAAGGCCAGGCCATCCGGGCTGTTGAACATGTTCTGCGGATTGATGTTGGACGAGCCGCCCTTGGCCTGGCCGGGGTGAACGCTGGGGTTGCCGGCGACCAGGAACAGGTCCCACTCGAATGTCATGGCGCCGTGCTCGTCACCCGCTTCGCGCCAACGCAGGATCTGCCCGTAGACATTCTTCTCGCGGGGGTTGGGGCCGCCGACCGGCTGACCGTCATCGCCGCGTTTGACGTTGTTGGTGAGGGTGCAATACACCTGGCCGTCTTTGGGGCTGACCACGATCCACTCGGGGCGGTCCATGCGCGTGGCTTGCATGGCGGTGGCTGCCAGGCGTGCGTGAATCAGCACTTCCGCCTGACTGGCGAAGCCGTTGCTGGCGTCCAGGCCATGTTTGCCGTGGGTCAGTTCCAGCCACTGGCCGCGGCCCTTGGGATGGTCGGTATCGCCGTCGCCGTTGTCGAAACGGGCCACATACAGGGTGCCGTGGTCGAGCAAGTCGCGGTTGGCCTTGGGGTTGTGGTGGTCGATACGGTCACGGCTGATGAACTTGTAGATGAACTCGCCGCGCTCGTCGTCGCCCATGTACACCACGGCATGGCCATCCCTGGTTTCGGCCAGGGCCGCGTTCTCGTGCTTGAAACGGCCCAGCGCGGTGCGCTTGACGGGCATGGCAGTAGGGTCGAACGGATCGACTTCGACCACCCAGCCGTGGCGGTTCAATTCATTGGGCGTCTTGGCCATGTCGAAGCGCGGATCGTGGGGGTGCCAGTCGATCTCCTTGCTCGCTGCCACCACACCGTAGCGCTTCTGCGCCGGGGTGAACGCCAGGTTGGCATCGGTGCTGCCGAAGCAGTCGGTGAAGTTCTCTTCGCACGTCAGGTAGGTGCCCCACGGAGTCTTGCCGTTGGCGCAGTTCTGGAACGTGCCATGGACCAGCTTGCCGGTGATGTCGGCGGCGGTCTTGAGCAGGGCATCGCCGGCGGCTGGGCCGCTGACCCGAATCGGCGTGTTGCCGTGCACACGGCGGTTGTACTGCGAGCCCTGGACGAAGTGCCAGTGGCCGCTCTTGCGCTGGATCTCGATCACCGACAAACCTTCGCAGGCCAGGGCCTTGTGCACCTCGGCGGCAGACTTCGGCGCGCCGCCATGGGCGTACAGGTAGCGGTAGTTGGTGTATTCGTTGTTGATCGCCAGCAATGCGCGGTTGGCATCATTGGGGAAGGGGAACAGGCTCATGCCGTCGTTGTTGTCACCGAACTGCACTTCCTGGTCTTCGGCGCTGCCGTTGCCGCTGGGGTCGAAGGCCGGGCCACCGGCCTGCAGCGGCTGGCCCCAGCTGATCAGTACGCTGGCTTTGTAGCCAGGCGGCAGGCTGATGTCGTCGGCGGTGGCTGCGGCGATACTGGCAAAGCCCAGCAGCGTGCTGTTGCCAGCGCTGACGCTGGCGGCCAGGGCGCTGCGGGTCAGCAGGTTGCCGCCCAGAAACAGGGCCGCGCTGCACAGGGCGCCAGCGCCGATGAAGCGGCGACGGCTCAGCCCGGTGATCTTTTCAAGGTCGGTGGCTTGGTGTTCTTCTAATAGGCTCATGATGATCTCCCTTCAGGTCAGCGAGTACCTTAAGGAGGGATTGTGACGATCCGATTGCAAAAAGGTTGCGCAGTCGTTCAAACCGCGCATTTTCATTGTCGGCCGTCATGTGGGCGTTGTGTCACGGCCCCGCGTCAGCGGGCCACTTCACCAATGTCCAGCGCCTTGGGCAGCAGCTTGTTGGCGTAGAACAGGTCAGCAGTGGCCTGCTGCGCCTGGATGACGGTGTTGTCCACAGGCAGCACCGGTGACGGCGGACGGTTATCCACATAGCGTGCCACCACCGCCCGTGGCAGGCCCATGGACTGGGCCAGCAGGTCGATACTCTGCTCGGGCTCACTGCGAGTCAGCGCCTCGGCTGCGCTCAGCTCCGCCAGCAGGCTGTGGATAAACTCGCCATTGGCCTTGGCGAATTCGCGTCGCGCGGTATAGACGGGACCGCCGAGCCCCAGGCCTGTGCCATCGGCCAGCAAGCGTGCCTGGCCATCGCTCAGGGCCAATGACGAATAGGGTTCCCAGATCGCCCAGGCGTCGACGCTGCCTTGCTCGAACGCCGCCCGGGCATCGGCCGGGCTCAGGTACACCGGCTGGATATCCCGATAGTTCAAGCCAGCCTTGTTCAAGGCCCGCAGGATCAGGTTGTGGGCGCTGGAGCCTTTCTGGAAGGCAACCTTCTTGCCCTTCAGATCCACGACCTCGGCGATGCCGCTGCTGCCCTTGACCAACAACGTCTCGGCCTGGGGCTTGGCCGGTTCCGCGCCGACGTACACCAGGTCGGCCCCAGCGGCCTGGGCGAACAGCGGCGGAATGTCGCCGGTAGAGGCCACGTCCAGGCTGCCGATGTTCAGGGCTTCGAGCATCTGCGGCCCGGCGGGAAATTCGATCCACTGCACGTGGGTGTGAGCGAAGCGTTTCTCCAGCAAGCCGTGCTGCTTGGCCAGCACCAGGGCGATCGAGCCTTTCTGATAACCGATGCGTACGTCGGCGGGGTCAGCCCAGGCCGCTGCAGTGGCCGCCAGCAGCGCCAGCGCCGCGCACAGGCGAGCGATAGTGTTCATGTGGTCGTCCCTTATTGCGCCGTGGAGGGCTTTTCCCAGAGGTTGATGCCGCCTTCCACTGCATACCGATCGATCTCGGCCAGTTCCTCGGCACTGAATGTCAGGTTATCCAACGCGGCAACGTTCTCGATGATTTGCTCGGGGCGGCTGGCGCCGATCAAGGCGCTGGTCACGCGGGGATCGCGCAGGGTCCAGGCCAGTGCCAGCTGCGCCAGGCTCTGACCGCGGCGTTTGGCGATTTCGTCGAGCGCACGCACGTGGGCGAGGTTGGCCTCGCTCAGATGGCTGGGCAGCAACGAGCCGCCGCCCGGGCGATTGACCCGCGCGTCAGCGGGTACACCTTGCAGGTATTTGTCAGTCAGCAGACCCTGGGCCAGAGGGGTGAAGGCGATGACACCGGTACCCAGCGCGTCGGTGACCTGCAACAGGTCCTTTTCCACCCAGCGATTGAGCAGGTTGTAGGCCGGCTGGTGGATCAGCAGCGGCACTTTCCACTCCTTGAGCAGCGCGGCGATCTCCTGGGTCTTGACCCCGGAGTACGAGGAAATTCCGATATACAGGGCCTTGCCCTGTTGCACCGCGGTGGCCAGGGCGCTGGCCGTTTCCTCCAGCGGCGTATCGGGGTCGAAGCGGTGCGAATAGAAGATATCCACATAGTCCAGGCCCAGGCGTTGCAGGCTTTGGTCCAGGCTGGCCAGGATGTATTTGCGCGAGCCGCCACCTTGACCGTAAGGGCCTGGCCACATGTCCCACCCGGCCTTGCTGGAAATGATCAGTTCGTCGCGGTAGTGCTTGAAGTCTTCGCGCAGCAGGCGGCCGAAATGGGTCTCGGCACTGCCATAGGGCGGCCCGTAGTTATTGGCCAGGTCGAAGTGATTGATGCCCAGGTCGAAGGCGGTGCGCAGCAGGCTGCGCTGCGTGTCGATGGGGGTGCTGTCGCCAAAGTTGTGCCACAGCCCCAGGGACAGCGCGGGCAATACCAGGCCACTGCGGCCGACGCGGCGGTAGGGCAGGCTCTGGTAGCGGTTTTCGGCAGCGATGTAGGTCATGAAAGCCTCGTCATGCAGTGTGAAACAGCGCCGGAATCAGCGCGCGGTGATGTCGGGCAGGCCCAGATGCTCGCGCAACGTGGTGCCTGTGTATGCGGTACGGAACAGGCCGCGACGTTGCAGCTCGGGCACCACCTGCTGGGCGAAATCCTCGAGTCCGCCGGGCAGGTGCGGCACCAGCACGTTGAAGCCGTCCGCGGCATCGCTGTGAAACCATAGCTGCAATTGATCGGCGATCTGTGCCGGCGTGCCGATCAGGTTGAAATGCCCGCGGCCGCCAGCGATGCGCCGGCCCAGTTGCGCCAGGTTGAGGTGCTCGCGCTGGGCCAGCTCGCTGAGCAATTGCTGACGGCTGCGCTGGCCGCTGTCGGTCAGGGGCAGCTCGGGCAGCGGTCCGTCCAGCGGGTAGCCGGACAGGTCGAAGTTGCCCAGCATGCGGCCCAGCAGGGCCACTGCGACTTCAGGCTGCACCAGGTCCTGGAATTCTTCGAATTTGGCGTGAGCCAGTGCCTCGGTTTCGCCGACCACGACGAACACCCCTGGCATGATCTTCAGTTCATCGGCGGTGCGGCCGAAGGTGGCGGCACGGCTCTTGAGGTCGGCGTAGAACGCTTGCGCGGCGGACAGCGAAGGCTGTGCGGTAAAAATCACATCGGCGGTGCGCGCGGCCAGCTCGCGGCCGGCGTCCGAGGAGCCGGCCTGCACCACTACCGGCCGACCCTGGGGCGAGCGGGCGACGTTGAGCGGCCCCTTGACCTTGAAATGCTCGCCGACATGGTTCAGTTCATGGCGACCGGCCGGATCGTAGTATTGGCCGCTGGCCTTGTCGCGGACGAAGGCCTCGGCGCTCCAGCTGTCCCACAGGCCAGTGACCACCTGATGGAATTCTCGCGCCCGGCTGTAACGCTCGGCGTGGCCGATGTGTTCGTCGCGGCCGAAGTTGCCGGCTTCGGCGGCGGCATCGGAGGTCACCAGGTTCCAACCGGCGCGGCCGCCGGACAGATGATCCAGCGAGGCAAACTTGCGTGCTACGTGGTAGGGCTCGTTGTAGCTGGTGGTGACGGTGCTGATCAGGCCGATGCGTTCGGTGACCACGCTCAATGCCGAGAGCAGGGTCAAAGGCTCGAAGTGATCCGAGCGAGCCATCTGGCTGGCGCTGTCGCCGGTGGCTGCCGCGACGCTGTCGGCCAGAAACAGGGTGTCGAAGCAGGCCGCTTCGGCCACCTCGGCCAGGTGCCGGTAATGCCGGAAGTCGAGCCCGGCATTCGCCGGCACCTGGGGATGTCGCCAGGCAGCGACGTGGTGCCCGGTGGCCATCAGAAAGGCACCCAGTTTCATCTGTCTGCCACTCATGTCAGAAATCCTTGCGCAGTTGCACGCCGAAATAGCGCTCGTCGTCACGAGGCACGGCGCGGTAGATGTAGCCGCTGCCGCTGGCCAGCATTGGCGAGTACGACTTGTCGGCCAGGTTCTTGCCCAGCAGCGCGACACGCCAGCCGTTGTTGTAGTCGGCCAGGGCGATGCTGGCATTCCAGATGCCGTAGGCACCCTGCCGGGTGTCCGGATTCTGGCTGATGTCGTACTGCACTTCGCTCTGCCAGCTGTAATCGGTCCCCAGCTCCACGTCCAGGCCATTGGCCAGGGGAATGCTGTAGTCGGCGCGCACGTAGCTTTTCCAGTCGGGGCTGTAGGGCAGGGTCTTGCCGTCGACGTTGCACGACGCCGCCGCGCCGGCCGGGCAACTGAACTGGTCGATGCGCGCCTTGGTGTAGGCCAGAGCGCCGGACAGTTTGAGGTTCGGTGTGGCCTGCAGGGCGTAGTCCAGTTCGACACCTTCGGTGCTGACGCTGCCGGCGTTGATCAGGCGGGTGACCACTTGACCGGCCACGGTGTCGAAGAAGTTGGCCTGATAGTTGTCGTAATCGCTGTGGAACACCGCCAGGTTGGTGGTCAGGCGATTGTCCCACGCACTGGCCTTGATGCCTGCTTCCCAAGTGTTGGAGGTTTCCGGCTTGAGGGCATCGGTGTCGCGCGGCTGCATGTTGAAGAACACGTTGTAGGCCGGGCCCTTGTAGCCGCGCGAATAGGTCACGTAGGCCATGACGTCGTCGCTGAGGTCGTACTGCACCCCCAGCCGCCCGGACCAGCCATCCTCATCCACCGAGCCTGAACTGCGGGTGGCCGGTTGGATGCCACTGACCGTGGTGGCCGAGGTCGAGGCCCGGCGGTGGTCGTACTCCAGGTCGTCATGGGTCCAGCGCAGGCCCGCGATGCCACGCAGCCGGGAAGTGAAGTTCAAGGTGGTTTCACCGAACACCGAGTAACTGTCGCTGGTGGTGCTGTAATCGGCCACGCCGCGTTGTACGCCGGTCGGTGTCACCAGGGAGCGGCGGTAGGTCTCCTCATCCTTGCCATGCATGTAGAACAGGCCGCCCACGTACTCGACGAACTCGCCTTTGGGCGAGGCCAGACGCAGCTCCTGGGAATACTGGTCATAGCTCAGGTCACCTTTGTCTTCGGTACCGGGGAATGCGGTGCTGACGGTCGCCAGGCGGTCGCCGTCCTGCCATTGGGTGTTGTCCCAGCCGCGCCAGGCGGTGATGGAAGTCAGCGTGTAGTCGCCCAGGTTCCAGTCCAACTGTGCCGACAGGCCCTTGTTGATGTCCTCGACATGGCTGCGGTAGTCGCTGACGATGTTGCGGCTGTGATTGCTGGCGTCTACCGGCGCCAGGGCACTTGCGAAGCCGGGGGTCAGGGCCTTGCTGACCACGCCGTTGGGGGCGTCGTCGTGGCTTTGCATGTAGTCGGCGGCAAGGGTCAGGGTCAGGTCGTCGCTGGGGGTGAACACCAGCTTGCCGCGGATGCCCTTGCGGTTGTAGCCGTTGACCTCATGGCCATTGGCGCGGTTGTCGACGTTGCCGTCATAGCTGCCGAACAACGTGGTGAGCGAGCCCTTGAGGGTGTCCGGAATCAGGCTGCCGCCGATACCGAAGCGAGTGCGGCTTTCGTTGCCGCTGTAGTACGACTGATCGATGTAGCCGTGAGTCTCTTCGGTAGGCGCCTTGGTGACGATGTTCAGCACGCCAGCCGAGGCGTTCTTGCCGAACAGCGTGCCTTGGGGCCCGCGCAGCACTTCGATGCGTTCCAGGTCCAACAGGTCCAGGGTGGCCTGACCGGGACGGCCGTACACCACGCCATCGATGACCGTGGCCACGGTGGGCTCGACACCCGGCGACGTGGAGATGGTGCCCACGCCGCGAATGAACAGCGACGTGTCCTTGTTCGAGGCACCGGTGCGGAAGTTAAGGCTGGGCACCTGTTGCACGATACTCGCCACGCCGTTGCGGTTGTCCCGTTCCAACTGCTCGCCATCGACCACCGATACGGCCACTGGTACCTTCTGCAGCGACTCGGCGCGGCGGGTGGCGGTGACGGTCACCGCCTGCAGGCTGACGGATTCGCCGTCGTTCTGGGCGGCGAAGGCAGGCGTCGCGGCCAATGCCAGGGCGGCGGCGATGGCCTGGGACAATACTGAAGTCGTGATCGCGAAAGGTTGACGCTGTTGCATGGCGGCGGTCGCTCGAACGTGGGCTGAATGTTGTTTTGGATCAGCGCAGCATTCGCTCGAGCGAGTAGCAGACAGATGATTTGGTTAGCGCTAACATGGCCAATAGTGAAGATCGCCGGTTATGCGGTCAAATACCGTAATTTCTACTCTTTATATTTTCTGGTTATTAGAGGCCGTCGGGTGACCGAATCCAAGACCCCCCGTAAACGCCGTGGCGCAGGCCGCGTCACGCTTACCCGCGTAGCGGCCCATGCGGGCGTGTCGGCCATGACGGTATCGCGCTATTTCAACCGTCCCGACCTGGTTTCGGCCGAGCACCAGCGGCGCATTGCCCTGGCAGTGAGCGAGTTGGGCTATGTGCCGAACCTGGTCGCTGGCGGGTTGGCGTCGGCGCGGGGCAAAATTGTCGGCATGGTCATACCGAATATCTCCGGACCGATCTTCGCCAATACCATTCAGGGATTCAGCGACACCTTGAGTCGCCATGGGTACCAACTGCTGCTGGCCTCCAGCTACTTCAGCGCCGAGCAGGAAGAAAGTGCTGTGCGCGCGTTTCTCGGCTGGTCCCCGGCGGCGCTGGTGCTGACCAGCCGCTTCCATAGCGCGGGTACCGAGAAAATGCTCGCCGAGGCGGATATACCACTGGTGGAGACCTGGGATTACCAGCCCGAGCGCGCGCCGATGCAAGTCGGCTTTTCGCATTTTCAGGTGGGCGTCAGTGCCGCCCGCTACCTTCACGGCTTGGGCTATCGGCGAATCGCGTTCGTGCAGAACAGCGCTGCGGGCGACTTCAGCGCCCTGGAACGTCGAGACGGCTACGCCGCCACATTGAGCGAACTGGGCTTGGCCGCTCAGGTATTTGCACCCGATGCCGCGCTGGCGCCGTTCGAGGCCGGCAAGCAGGCCATGCATGCCCTGATGGCTCGCCCGTTGCGCCCGGATGCGATCATCTTCGCCAACGACAACCTCGCCGCCGGCGGCCTGCTCGCCGCCCAGCGCGCCGGGCTGCGCATCCCCCAGGATTGCGCGGTGATGGGTTTCGGTGACTATCCCTTCGCCGAAATGCTCATGCCGAGCCTGACCACCATCAAGCCCCCGGCGCTGGAGATCGGCGTGCTGGCGGCCACCCGGGTGCTGCAAAGCCTGGGCGTGCTGGCCGGCGAAGCGCCGCCTCAGAACATGCTGACGTGCGAGCTGATGCCGCGAGAGAGCACCTGAAGTTCGGAAACACAGTGCTTTTGCACGCCTGTCTAAAAATGAAACACTGGAATGCATTAGCTAACATGGCGGGCTAAGCTAGAATTCAGCCAAACCCGTATGGAGTCACTGCTTATGGCCATTCACAACATTCACGATGCCAAGAGCAATCTGTCGCGCCTGCTCGAACAGGCGGCAGCCGGTGAAGTGGTGGTTATCGCCAAGGCAGGTAAGCCAATAGCCAAACTGGTCGCTTATGATGCGCCACTGCCCGATGAAGCAAAGCGTATAGGTTTCATGGTTGACCTTGTGGTTCCCGAAGACTTTGATGAGCTCGACAATGACGTCGCCGACCTCTTCGAGGGCAAGGTGTGAAGCTACTGCTGGACACGCATATTCTGATCTGGGTGGCTCAGGACAGCCCGATGCTCTCGCCGAAAGCGCGAGCATTGATCGCGAATCTAGATCACGAGCTGTACTTCAGTGCAGCCAGCCTGTGGGAGCTGGCGATCAAGAACAGCCTCAGCCGCACAGGCTCGGTGATCGATACGGCGCGTCTGCGTCGCCAACTGCTGCTCAACGGTTACACCGAGCTGCCCATTACGTCAGCGCATGCAATGGCGGTGGAAAACCTGCCGCCCATCCACCGTGACCCGTTCGATCGACTGCTGTTCGCCCAGGCGAGTACCGAGAGCCTGCAGCTGTTGACCGCCGATGCGCTGCTGGTTCAGTACGGTCCGCCCACCGTTCAGGTCTGAGCACCGCTACAAAATCAGATCCAGATGCAGATACTCGGCCACTGTCTGCGCCGTGGGGCTTTTCAGGTAAGGGACGCGGCCCAGGCACGGGGCGGGCAGGCGTTCGGCCAGGGTGGCCAGGTTTTCTTCCAGGCGCGCGGTCTTCGGGTCGACGATATTGGCCACCCAGCCGGCCAGGTGCAGGCCGTCGCGGGCGATGGCTTCGGCGCTGAGCAGGGCATGGCTGATGGCGCCCAGGCGCACGCCGACCACGAGGATGACCGGCAGCTTCAATGCCATGGCCAGGTCGGACAGGTTGGCCTGGTCGGACAGTGGCACCCGCCATCCCCCAGCGCCTTCGATCAAGGTGAAGTCGGCGTTCTGCGCCAGCACCTGGCGCATGGGCGTCAGCAGCGAACTGACGGTCAGTGCGACACCGGCTTCGCGGGCCGCCAGATGCGGTGCGATGGCCGGCTCGAAGGCGACCGGATTGACCTGCTCGTACTTGAGCTTGATCGAACTTTCGGCCATCAGCGACAGCGCATCGCTGTTGCGCAAGCCCTTGGGCGTGACCGCGCAACCTGAAGCCACCGGCTTGGCGCCCAGGGTGCTCAGGCCTTTCAAGCCTGCGGCGTGCAGCAGGCCGGCAGCCACGGTGGTTTTGCCGATATCGGTATCGGTGCCGGCGATGAAGTAACTGGCGCTCATCAACTGTGTCCTTGGTCGGCGGGTTTGCGCAGCACAGCGTAGACCACTTGGTAGGTCGCTGGCAGCCCCGCCGGGGTGCGAAAGGCTTCATAGGCCTGGATCAGCCCCAGCATGCGCGCGCGCCCCGTAAGGCCGCCAGGGCGCCCGGGGTTGAGATTGTGCGCGCCCAGGGCTTTGAGCTCATGGGTCAGGCCGCGCACGTCGGCGTAGTGCAGCACGTGCGGCAGGCTTTCCAGGCTCAGCACCTGCAGGCCGCTGGCGGCGCACAGGCGCCGATACTCGTCCAGTTCGCGGAAGCGGTTGACGTGGACCATGCCATCGACCGCTCGCCAGCTCTGGCGCAGTTCGCCAAGCGTGCCCACGCAGAGGCTGGCGAAGGCCAATACACCGCCCGGCTGCAGGGTTCGCCAGGCCTGGGCCAGCACCGCGGCGAAATCGCTGCACCATTGTACGGCCAGGCTCGAGTAGATCAGGCCGCAGCTCTGATCGCGCAGCGGCAGGTGCTCGGCGTCACCGGCCACGTAGCAGTGGGCGCCGCCCTGTGGACGGGCATGGGCGAGCATGCCTTCGGCGATATCCAGTGCTACCCCTTCGGCGCCCATGAAGCGCTGCGCCAGCGCCCGGCTGAAATAACCGGTGCCGCTGCCCAGGTCCAGCCAGCGCGAGGGTTGCAGATCGGCCGGCAGGCGGTCCAGCAGCGCATGACCCACGTCACGCTGCAATTGCGCAACGCTGTCATAACTGGCCGCCGCCTTTGAAAAAGACGCCGCCACCAGACGTTTGTCCGGCGCCTCGATTGTGCGAAGCACATTCATTTCAATCATCCCCACTTTCATGCAGAAACGCCTGGATCGCGCCGGCCACCCCATGCGGGTCCTCCAGCAGGAAGGCGTGACTGGCCTGCTCGATCAAGCCGATCTCGACATCGGGCAACAGCGCCAGCAGTTCGCCTGCCACCTGGGCAGGTACCAGCGAGTCCTGTCCGGCGAACAGGTGCAGTTGGGGCCCGGCAAAGCGTTGCAGTGCCGCGCGGGTATCCAGGCTGGCCAGCACGCGCAAGCCGTCGACCAGATGCGCTGCAGTGGCCAGCGGCGCGGCGGCGCCGAGCAGGCGAGAGAGTCCGCGCGGATCCTGTGAACCTTGAGCGCAGAGCAAGGCGAAGCGCTTGAGGGTGGCTTTCGGATCAACTTCGCAACCGCTCAGGAAGGCCGTGAAGGTTGCCTCAGGCATGGCGCTGAGCCAATCGTGGTGGGCGACGAAGCGGCTGTTGCTGGCCAGGGTCACCAGCCCGCAGCAACGATCACCTCGGCGCGCCGCCAGTTCGGCGGCAAGCATGCCGCCCATGGACCAGCCGCCCAGCCAGGTATCCTCGGGTATGGCATCGTCCAGCTCGTCGAGCCAGTCCTCGAGATCGGCACTGTCGGGCTCGGGCAAAGGTTGCAGGTGCACGCGCAAATGCGCGTCCAGGCCCTGCAGCGCAGCGGCCAGAGGTTCGAGGGGCGAGGTTCCCAGTGCCCAGCCAGGCAACAGGATCAGACGATCACGCATGGTCAGCCTCCAACAGCGGATAGCACTCGGCCAAGGCTTCGAGCAGCCGTTGCACCTGCGCCTCGCTATGGGCCGCCGAGAGGGTCACCCGTAGCCTGGCGCTGCCGGCAGGCACCGTCGGTGGGCGGATGGCCGTCACCAGCAGGCCGCGCTCGCGCAGCAGACGCGACAGCTGCAGGGCCCGCCGTGCGTCACCTATGAGGATAGGCTGAATGGGCGTGAAGCTGTCCATCAGCGTCAGGCCCAGCTGGTGGGCACCCTGGCGGAACTGGGCGATCAATGCGGCCAGGTGCTCGCGGCGCCAGTGTTCGCTGCGCAGCAGTTCCAGGCTGCGCAAGGTGGCGCAGGCCAGGGCCGGTGGCTGGCTGGTGGTATAGATATAGGGGCGGGCGAACTGCACCAGGGTTTCGATGAGTTCCTCGCTGCCGGCCACGAACGCACCCGAAGTGCCGAAACCCTTGCCCAGCGTACCGATCAGCACAGGCACATCGTCCAGGCCCAGGCCGAAATGCTCGACGATGCCGGCGCCTGTGGCGCCCAGCGTGCCGAAGCCATGGGCATCGTCGACCATCAGCCATGCACCCCTGGCCTTGGCGGTGGCGGCCAGGGTCGGCAGGTCGGCGA
Source organism: Pseudomonas sp. UBA4194 (assembly GCF_002379585.1). Taxonomy (GTDB): domain Bacteria; phylum Pseudomonadota; class Gammaproteobacteria; order Pseudomonadales; family Pseudomonadaceae; genus Aquipseudomonas. The sequence goes on along the minus strand of NZ_DFUE01000086.1, from coordinate 37,091 downwards.
TGTCGCCGTCCATGCTGAACACCCCGTCGGTCACCACCAGGGTGTTGCCGCAGGCTTTGTCCAGCCGACTGCTCAGGCTGCCGGCATCGTTGTGCAGGTAGCGACTGAAACGAGCGCCGCTGAGCAGGCCCGCATCCAGCAGCGAGGCATGGTTGAGACGGTCTTGCAGTACCGTGTCGCCTTGCCCGACCAGCGCGGTGACCGTGCCCAGGTTGGCCATGTAACCGGTGGAAAACAGCAACGCCCGAGGTCGGCCCGTGAGTTCAGCCAACGCCTCTTCCAGCGCATGGTGGGGGCTGCTGTGGCCGATGACCAGGTGCGATGCACCGCCGCCCACCCCCCAGCGTTCGGCGCCATCGCGCCAGGCCTTGATCACCTGCGGATGGTTGGCCAGGCCCAGGTAGTCGTTGTTGCAGAAAGCCAGCAGTGGCTGGCCGTCGACCACCACCTGCGGCCCTTGTGGGCTTTGCAGCAAGGGCCGCTGACGGTACAGATCGGCGGCACGGCGTTCGGCCAGGCGCGCCTGGAGATCGAAGGGCATGGGGGCCTCGATGACTGGGAAATGAACGCCGGCTTCAGAAGCCGGCGTGTCGATCACGCCGAAGCGGCGTCGTAGAACAGCTCGCTGCTTTTCTGTTCTACCAATGCCTGCTCGATAGCCGCCTGATGCACTTCATCGGCGTGCTCCTGGCCGGCCTCGGGCTGGATGCCCAGACGGGCGAACAGCTGCATGTCCTTGTCGGCTTGCGGGTTGGCGGTGGTCAGCAGCTTGTCTCCGTAGAAGATCGAGTTGGCACCGGCGAAGAACGCCAGGGCCTGCATCTGCTCGTTCATCGCCTCGCGGCCAGCTGACAGGCGCACATGGGACTGGGGCATCAGGATGCGCGCCACGGCCAGCATGCGAATGAAGTCGAAGGGGTCGATATCCTCGGCGTTTTCCAGCGGCGTACCGGCGACCTTCACCAGCATGTTGATCGGCACCGATTCCGGGTGCTCCGGCAGGTTGGCCAACTGGATCAGCAGGCCGGCGCGATCGTCCAGCGACTCGCCCATGCCCAGGATGCCGCCTGAGCAGATCTTCATCCCCGCATCGCGCACATAGGCCAGGGTCTGCAGGCGCTCGCCGTAGGTGCGGGTGGTGATGATGCTGCCGTAGAACTCCGGCGAGGTGTCCAGGTTGTGGTTGTAGTAGTCCAGGCCCGCGTCGGCCAGCGCCTTGGTCTGGTCTTCGTCGAGGCGACCCAGGGTCATGCAGGTCTCCAGGCCCATCGCCTTGACCCCAGCGACCATCTGCAGCACGTACGGCATGTCTTTGGCCGACGGGTGCTTCCACGCCGCGCCCATGCAGAAGCGGGTGGAGCCGATGGCCTTGGCGCGAGCGGCTTCCTCGAGCACCTTCTGCACTTCCATCAGCTTTTCTTTTTCCAGACCGGTGTTGTAGTGGCCCGACTGCGGGCAGTACTTGCAGTCTTCGGGGCAGGCACCGGTCTTGATCGACAGCAGGGTCGAGACCTGTACGCGGTTGGCATTGAAATGCGCACGGTGCACGGTCTGCGCCTGAAACAGCAGGTCGTTGAACGGCTGCACGAACAGCGCCTTGACCTCGGCCAGGGTCCAGTCGTGACGAAGGGTTGCAGTTGTGCTGGCGCTCATCGGCGATTCCTTGTTTATGCTTGGGCTGGCGCAAGGAACGGTGGAATGTCCACAGGCGCGGCACGGCTATTGAGTCGAATGCTGGCATGATTAAGGAAGCGTTATGGGCTGTCAACCGCTATGGAATAGTCAGGTTTACAACTGGTTAAAAAACATTCAGGTTTGTTTGCTGTGTGATGAGCCGTCCGATAACCCCTACGGTGCCTGCGAAGCCTGTGAGCGCGAATTGCCTTGGCTCGACGAGCAATGCGCGGTGTGCGCGCTGCCGCTGGCAATGGCCGGGCTGACCTGCGCCCCGTGCCGGCGTCGGCCACCGGCCTTTACCAAGGTCGAAACGCCTTGGCATTACGGCTTCCCCATCGACAGCCTGATCAGCCGTTTCAAGCACAGCAGCCAGTGGCCGTACGGGCGCTGGTTGGCCGAAATGCTGGGGCACTGGCTGCTTCATCGTTTCAACGAGGACCTGCCTCGGCCGCAGTGGCTGCTCCCTGTGCCCATGGGCCGCAAACGACTGCGCCAGCGAGGTTTCAATCAGGCCGAGATGCTCGCCGGCTGGCTGTCTTCGGCGCTGCATATCCCTTGCGACGCAAGCCTGGTGCAGCGCCCGCGGGAAACCCAGGCCCAGCAAGAGTTGGGGGCCAAGGCGCGGCGAAGCAACCTGCAGGCGGCCTTCGCGCTGCGCCCTGGGGCGTGCGTGAAAGGCCTGCACGTGGCGCTGGTGGACGATGTGCTGACCACAGGGGCCACCGCCCAGGCCCTGGCGACCCTGCTGCGCAGCGCTGGCGCGGCCCGTGTCGATGTTTACTGTCTGGCGCGCACGCCCAAGCCCGAGTAGCCTTGTTCCATGACCTTGCCCACAGTGCTGACCCAACATATCGCCCGCCGCCCGCAACGCATCGAGTTGCTGCGCCATATCGCCGAGCAGGGCTCGATCACCCGTGCCGCCAAAGCCGCGGGGCTTAGTTACAAAGGCGCGTGGGATGCCATCGATGAACTGAACAACCTGGCACTCACCCCGCTGGTCGAGCGAGTGGTGGGCGGCAAGGGGGGCGGGGGGGCGCGGCTCTCTGGCGAAGGACAACGGGTGCTGCGCCTGTACCAGAAGTTGCAGGCGCTGCAGGCTCAGGTCCTGGTGGCCGCCGAGGATGCCGGCGATCTGGATCTGCTCGGTCGCCTTATGCTGCGCACCAGCGCCCGCAATCAGTTGCACGGCCGCGTCGCAGGCATCGTCAGCCAGGGCCGCAACGATCTGATCACGTTGGACCTGGGCGGCGGCTTCAGCCTCGGCGCGCAGATTACCCATGACAGCACCCTGACCCTGGAACTGGAAGCGGGCACTGCCGTGGTGGCGCTGATCAAGGCGGGCTGGTTGCACGTGCAGCCCGTGGGGCAGGCGGTCGCCCACGGTTGCAACGACCTTCGCGGCCATGTCGAGCAGATACTCGATGACGCCCAGGGCCCCAGCGAAATCCGCGTGACCCTGGCCAATGGTCAGACGCTGTGTGCACTGGCCCAGGCGTGCGCCGTCAAAGTGGGCGAGGCGGTCTCGGTAAGCTTCGACCCCGCCCACGTGCTGCTCGGCACGCCGCTCTAGCGTTCGCGCTCCGGCGCCTCGAAACACCCGGTGTTTATCATTCGTCGCTGCACTGCGAGAGGCGGCCCCGGCTGCTTGTCAGGCGGGTATTGACTTTGAAACAGCGTAAACGTATGTTTCAAACAGCTGTTTGATAGCGGCAACGTGTCGCAGGTCAAACCCCCCCGGAATTCATCTGCAGAGGTTTCTCGCTATGCCTGATTACAAGGCCCCCTTGCGTGATATTCGCTTCGTACGTGACGAACTGCTTGGCTACGAGGCGCACTATCAAAGCCTTCCAGGTTGCCAGGACGCAACGCCGGACATGGTCGATGCGATCCTGGAAGAAGGCGCGAAGTTTTGTGAGCAGGTGCTGGCGCCGCTGAACCGTGTGGGGGATATCGAAGGCTGCACCTGGAGCCCGGAAGGGGTGAAGACCCCCACCGGTTTCAAGCAGGCCTATCAACAGTTCGTCGAAGGTGGCTGGCCGAGCCTGGCCCATGATGTCGACCACGGCGGCCAGGGCCTGCCCGAGTCGCTGGGGCTGGCGGTCAGTGAAATGGTCGGTGGCGCGAACTGGTCCTGGGGCATGTACCCCGGCCTGTCCCACGGCGCCATGAACACCATCTCCGCGCACGGCACCCCAGAGCAGCAGGAGGCCTACCTGACCAAGCTGGTGTCCGGCGAATGGACCGGCACCATGTGCCTGACCGAGCCGCACTGCGGTACCGACCTGGGCATGCTGCGCACCAAGGCCGAGCCTCAGGCCGACGGCTCGTACAAGGTCTCCGGCACCAAGATCTTCATTTCGGCCGGTGAACACGACATGGCCGACAACATCGTCCACATCGTGCTCGCCCGCCTGCCCGATGCCCCGGCCGGTACCAAGGGCATCTCGTTGTTCATCGTGCCCAAGTTCCTGCCCAACGCCGACGGTTCGGTTGGCCAGCGCAATGCCGTGAACTGCGGCTCGCTGGAACACAAGATGGGCATTCACGGCAACGCCACCTGCGTGATGAACTTCGACGCCGCCACCGGTTACCTGATCGGCCCGGCGAACAAGGGCTTGAACTGCATGTTCACCTTCATGAACACCGCACGCCTGGGGACCGCGCTGCAAGGTCTGGCCCACGCCGAAGTGGCGTTCCAGGGCGGTCTGAAATACGCCCGTGACCGCCTGCAGATGCGCTCCCTGACTGGCCCCAAGGCGCCGGACAAGGCCGCCGACCCGATCATCGTGCACCCCGATGTACGGCGCATGCTGCTGACCATGAAAGCGTTCGCCGAAGGCAACCGCGCCATGGTGTACTTCACCGCCAAGCTGGTCGATGTGCTCAAGTACAGCCAGGACGAGGAAGAGCGCAAGCGCGCCGACGCCTTGCTGGCTTTCATGACCCCGATCGCCAAGGCGTTCATGACCGAAGTGGGCTTCGAAGCCGCCAACCATGGCGTGCAGATCTACGGCGGGCATGGTTTCATCGCCGAGTGGGGCATGGAACAGAACGTGCGCGACAGCCGTATTTCCATGCTGTACGAGGGCACCACGGGTATCCAGGCGCTCGATCTGCTGGGCCGCAAGGTCCTGATGACCCAAGGTGAGGCGCTCAAGGGCTTCACCAAGATCGTGCACAAGTTCTGCCAGGCCAACGAAGGCAACGAAGCGGTCAGCGAATTCGTCACGCCGCTGGCGCAATTGAACAAGGAATGGGGCGAACTGACCATGAAGGTCGGCATGGCGGCCATGAAGGACCGCGAGGAAGTCGGCGCGGCGTCGGTGGACTACGTGATGTACTCCGGCTACGCCTGCCTGGCCTACTTCTGGGCCGACATGGCGCGCCTGGCGAGCGAGAAGCTGGCGGCGGGCGAGGGCGATGCGGCCTTCTACAAGGCCAAGGTACAAACTGCACGCTTCTACTTCCAGCGCATCCTGCCACGCACCCGTGCCCATGTGGCGACCATGCTTTCGGGCGCGGGCAACCTGATGGACATGGACGAGGAACATTTCGGCCTGTCCTACTGACGGCGGCTTTGACCTGCCTGGGCAGGTTCATGCGGCGGTGACCGCAGCGGGGCGCAAGCCATCGCTGCGGTCACCGCCGTTTTGGTTTGCATGATTCAACAATTTCCGCACCCGGCCGATACAAATGCAGGCACAATGCCATACTGGATCTGCCGGGTCGGAGCAAACCCTTGCCACGTTCAACCGCCATACGTCTGAGCCACTTCCTGCCCTCGCTGCTGTTGCTGCTGGCCGGGTTGGCGGCCGCTTACGTCCGTGATCTGAATGTGTTCTTCACGTCACTGTTCAATGTGCTGCCCACCTTGGTGCTGCTGCTCGGCGGTACGTACTGCGCCGTATACCGTCGCCAGCGCGAACTGTTTCTGATGGCGACGGTGTATATCGCCTACTACCTGCTCGACACCCAGACCGACTACTACCGTGACAATGCGAGCCTGCGCGACGACGCCGCCGTGGTGTTCCATCTGTGCTGCTTGCTGCTGCCGATCCTGTATGGGCTGTACGCGGCCTGGCAGGAACGCACGCACCTGTTCCAGGACATGGTCGCGCGGGTTGCCGTGTTGCTGGCCGTGGGCGGTGTGGCCCTGGGGCTGGAACAGAGCTTCCCCGAGCCCTTGCTCAACTGGCTGGCAGAAATTCGCTGGCCCGCCCTGCACGGTCAATGGATGAGCCTGATCCAGTTGGCCTACCCAACGTTCTTCATCGCCTTCGTGGTGCTTGCGGTGCAGTACGTGCGCCAGCCGCGGCCCTTGCATGCGGCGCAGTGGGTAGGTCTGCTGGGCCTGTTCTGGGCCCTGCCGAAAACCTTCATCCTGCCGTTCACGCTCAACATCATGTGCAGCCAGGTCATGTTGATGATCGCCGTGGCGGTGGCCCACGAGGCCTATCAAATGGCTTTTCGCGACGAGCTGACGGGGTTGCCGGGACGCCGAGCGTTGAACGAGCGGATGCAGCGGTTGGGGCGCAACTATGTGCTGGCGATGACGGATGTGGATCACTTCAAGAAATTCAACGACACCCATGGTCATGACGTCGGCGATCAGGTGTTGCGGCTGGTGGCCAGCAAGCTGTCCAAGGTGACCGGCGGCGGACGCGCCTATCGCTATGGCGGCGAGGAGTTCGCCCTGGTATTCGCTGGCAAGACCCTGGAAGAGTGCCTGCCGCACTTGGAGGCGGTGCGCGAGTCGATCGCCACCTATAACATTCGGCTGCGCAACGCCGATCGCCCCAATGATGACCAGCAGGGTCGCCAACGCCGCCGCGGTGCCGGCTCGGACAGTGTGTCGGTGACCATCAGTATCGGCGGTGCCGAGCGCCTGCTGGAACACCGGGGGCCGGAAGAGGTGCTCAAGTCCGCTGACCAGGCGCTGTACTCGGCCAAGAGCGCAGGGCGTAACTGCGTGGTGGCCTTCCAGCAGAACCGGCGGGGAGCGGTCAGGCACTGATCGGCAGGAGGGGGCATCCGTTGTCTGTTCCGGCCCCATCGCGGGTAGAACCCGCTCCCACAGGGGATTTGGGTGGGCCTGGTCCATTTGCAGGGTTTACACAACCCCCTCTGTGGGAGCGGGTTCTACCCGCGATGGCGTCCGCAAGATCCCCCACCCAACCCCTGACTGATCCTGACCTATCAGTCATAAACGGACGCTATGTCTCCAAAAAGTTGTTGGGCTACACTGGCGCCATTCCGTGTCCCGATTCCTTTGCGAGGTTGCCATGGCTGACTATAAAGCGCCCCTGCGCGATATGCGCTTTGTTCTCAACGAAGTTTTCGATGTCGCCAGCCTGTGGGCGCAACTGCCTGGCCTGGCCGAGGCGGTCGATGTGGAAACGATGGACGCGATCCTCGAGGAGGCGGGCAAGGTCACCGGCAAAACCATCGCGCCGCTGAGCCGCAGCGCCGACGAGGAAGGCTGCCACTGGAACGACACCGTGGTCACCACCCCGGCCGGCTTCATCCAGGCTTATGGCACCTACGCCGAAGGCGGTTGGGTTGGCGTGGGCGGCGATCCGCAGCACGGTGGCATGGGCATGCCCAAGGTGGTTTCCGCGCAGGTCGAGGAAATGGTCAACTCCGCCAGCCTGGCTTTCGGCCTCTACCCGATGCTGACCGCCGGCGCCTGCCTGTCCATCAACGCTCACGCCAGCGAAGAACTCAAGGCCACCTACCTGCCCAACATGTACTCGGGCCAGTGGGCCGGTTCCATGTGCCTGACCGAAGCCCATGCCGGCACCGACCTGGGCCTGATCCGCACCAAGGCCGAACCCCAGGCCGACGGCAGCTACACGGTCAGCGGCACGAAGATCTTCATCACCGGTGGCGAGCACGACCTCACCGAAAACATCATTCACCTGGTGCTGGCCAAGCTTCCCGACGCACCCCCCGGCCCCAAGGGTATCTCCCTGTTGCTCGTGCCCAAGTTCATGGTCAACGCCGATGGCAGCCTGGGCGCCCGCAACGCCGTGAGCTGCGGCTCGATCGAGCACAAGATGGGCATCCAGGCCTCGGCCACCTGCGTGATGAACTTCGACGGCGCTGTCGGCTACCTCGTTGGCGAGCCGAACAAGGGCCTGGCGGCCATGTTCACCATGATGAACTACGAGCGGCTGGGCGTCGGCATCCAGGGCCTGGCGTCGGCTGAGCGCTCCTATCAGAACGCCGTGGAATACGCCCGCGACCGCCTGCAGAGCCGCTCGCCCAGCGGTGCGCAGAACAAGGAGCAGATCGCAGACCCGATCATCGTGCACCCCGATGTGCGCCGCATGCTGCTGACCATGAAGGCCAGCAACGAAGGCGGTCGAGCCTTCTCCACCTATGTCGCCATGCAACTGGACACGGCCAAATACAGCGAGGATGCCGCCACGCGCAAGCGCGCCGAAGACCTGGTGGCGCTGTTGACGCCCGTGGCCAAGGCATTTCTCACTGACCTGGGGCTGGAAACCACGGTGCATGGCCAGCAGATCTTCGGCGGCCATGGCTATATCCGTGAATGGGGTCAGGAGCAACTGGTGCGCGACGTGCGCATCACCCAGATCTACGAGGGTACCAACGGCATCCAGGCTCTGGATCTGATGGGCCGCAAGGTAGTGGGTTCGGGTGGGGCGTTTTATCAGCTGTTCTCCGACGAAATGCGCGCGTTCATCGCCAGTGCCGACGGCACGCTCGCCGAGTTCAGCAGACCGTTGGCAGCGGCTGTGGATAACCTCGATGACCTGACCAACTGGGTACTGGACCGAGCGCGCAGCAACCCCAGCGAGATCGGCGCGGCGTCTGTGGAGTATCTTCAGGTGTTCGGCTACACCGCCTACGCCTACATGTGGGCGCTGATGGCCCGAGCGGCGCTGGGCAAGGAATCCCAGGACAGCTTCTATGCCAGCAAGCTGGGCACCGCACGATTCTATTTCGCCCGGCTGTTGCCACGCATCCATTCGCTGACGGCATCGGTGAAAGCCGGGAGCGAGTCGCTGTTTCACCTGGAAGCGGAGCAGTTCTAACGATGTAAGCTTTGGCTTACATATCGTGGTGTCGTTTGGCTATATCGCTGGATTGGATCCGAAGTTAATCTTGTTTCCAAGGACGTAGCGCAGGATGCGCCTAGAGATAACAGGGACACGTAGGATTTCTGCCAGGGTGGCGGATGGAAATGGATGTCTTGGGAAACAGTCTGCAAAACCCCGCTTCGGCGGGGTTTTCTTTTTTCTGGGGTTTGGGTTTGGATCGGTGGGGTCTGATCCCCTCACCCCAGCCCTCTCCCTGTGTTCGTACCGGGGACATGGTGGACACATTGTTCGGACACATGGTGGACACTTTTTAATATGACGCATCGCTCACTAGGAGATGTGATGTGTCTTGGAAAGAGGTGTCCGCCGTGCAACTTCGCACCGCATTCGTATCGTTGGCGCAGGCCCCTGGAGCTAACCTCAGGGCCCTGTGCAAGCAGTTCAGTATCAGTCCCACGACTGGCTACAAGTTGCTTCGTCGATTCGAGAGTCTCGGGGAGAAAGGGTTGGAGGAGCGCTCTCGGCGTCCGCGGTCCTCACCTAATCAGTCCACTGTCGAGGCCGAGCGACTCATCCTTGCGCTCAACATCGAGCACCCAGGCTGGGGCGCTCGCAAGCTCAAAAGCTTCCTTGAGGCGCGCAACCACGCAATGCCCGCCGTCAGTACGGTGCACGCCATCCTTAAACGCAACGAGCGCATAGATCCAGCTGCCGCGCTTATCAAGCCGTTTATCCGCTTCGAGCATGAGCGACCCAATGACCTGTGGCAGATGGACTTCAAGGGCCACGTGCCGATGCGCGTTGGTCGCTGCCATCCCCTGACCGTGCTGGATGACCACTCCCGCTTTTCCTTGGCGATCGCGGCCTGTGGCGACGAGCGAGCGCGCACTGTGCAGGGCCATCTGATCGAGCTGTTCCGCCGTAGCGGGCTTCCCAGGCGCATGATGATGGACAACGGCGCGCCTTGGGGCGACGAGCCTGACGCCTACACCTGGCTTGAAGTCTGGCTCATGCGCCAAGGCATACAGGTCGGGCACTCGCGCCCTTATCACCCTCAAACTCAAGGCAAGCTTGAGCGGTTACACGGCTCACTGAAAATGGAGTTACTCGACAGGCTTTGCCTGATCGATCTGGTGACCGCGCAGCAGACGCTGGATATCTGGCGAGAGATGTACAACAACGAGCGTCCCCACGAATCGATCGGGCTGATGGTACCGGCGTCGCGCTACACGCCCAGTCTGCGGCGTTACCAGGAGCACCAGCCAGAAATCGAGTACGACCGGGGCGCTGATGTAAGGAAGGTCCAAGGCAAGGGAGAAATCTACTGGGAGGGCTGTGTGCTGCGCTTGGGCAGAGCCTTTATCGGAGAGCGGGTTGGGATCATGGAAGGTCGTGAAGATGGCAAATACGATGTCCTGTGGGCAGGACATCGTATCGCTCAAATTGACAGGCAGGCCAAGACTGTAATATCAGGGAAATCGCTCCGCTAACTGTCCACCATGTCTCCGAACGAGGGGGGAAAAAGTGTCCACCATGTCTCCGGTACGAACACCCTGAGGGAGAGGGGGCAGTACGGTGGTGTTGCGGATATAGGTGATCTGCTTTTAGCTCCCTCTCCCCCAGGGAGAGGGCTGGGGTGAGGGGACCAGACGCCACCCATCCCCCCACATCCCCCACCCTACTTCCCCGCCGGCTTCAACAACGCCTGCGCTGCCTTCGCCAGATCCGGCGGGAGGAAGTCCTTGTCCGGGTTGTAGTCAGCCTTGAGGTACCGCGCCAGATCCTGCAGATCCCCCGGGCTCAATGTCCCCGCCGCCTGTTTCAACCGCAGGTTGTCGAGAATGTAGTCGTAGCGCGTGTTGTTGTAGTCGCGTACCGAGGCATACAGCTGGCGCTGGGCATCCAGTACATCGACGATATTGCGCGTACCCACCTGATAGCCGATCTCGGTGGCCTCTACCGAACTCTGGTTGGAGATGATCGACTGCTTGCGCGCCTGTACCTGCTCCACATCGGTGTTCACCGCCCGGTGCAGGTTGCGGGTGTTTTCCACCACCTGGCGGCGCAGGCTCTCGCGTTGCTGCTCGCTCTGGGTCAGCCGTGCGTACGCCTCGCGTACCTGGGAGCTGGTCAGTCCGCCACTGTAGATCGGGATGTTCACCTGTACGCCGATGCTGCGCTGGGACACGTCGCTGCCGTAGGACACGCCCTGGATAGGCGCCGGGTTGCTGAACCCCAGATTGTCGTTGTCACCCTTCTGATACTGCGCCACGGCGTCCACCGTGGGCGCGTGCCCGGCCTTGCGCTGGCGCAGGGTTTCTTCGGCGGCATCAACGGCGTAGTTGCTGGCCTGCAGGTTGAGGTTCTGCTGTGACGCCGTGTCCACCCAGGCCCGCGCGTCGTTGGGAATCGGCGCCAGCACCGGCAATGTGTGGACGATGCCCTGAATCGAGTTGTACTCGCGGTTGGTCAGGGTGATCAGCGCCTGGAACGCGTCGTCCACCTGGCGCTGGGCAATGATCCGATTGGCCCGCGCAGTGTCGTAGCTGGCCTGGGATTGCAGGGTGTCGGTCTTGTCCGACAGGCCGACGTTGAAGCGCTCCTGGGATTGATCCAGCTGGCGCTTGAAGGCGTTTTCCTCGGCCCTGGCGGTGGCCAGGTTATCTTGCGCGCGCAACACGGAAAAGTAGCTCTCGGCGCTTTGCAGGATCAGATTCTGCTCGGTGGCCGAAAGCTCCAGTGCCGCCTGCTCATCCACGGCCTTGGCGGCCTTGAGCTGGAACCAGCGGTCGGCGCGGAACAAGGGCTGGCTCAGTTGTGCGCGGTACGAGGTGCCGCTGCGGTTGTACACCGCCGAGGGCTGATCCAGCGATGTGCGGGTGTTGTTCACGTCCATGCCACCGGACAGGTTGGGCAGCAGCCCGGCGCGGGCCTGGGGCACCAGTTCGCTGCGGGCCGCATAGTCGGCGCGAGAGGCAGCGAGGTCGGCGTTGTTGAGCACCGCTTCCTGGTAGACGCTGACCAGGTCGGTCATGCTCGCCAGCGGCGCCTGTTGCGCCAATGCCAGGCCTGGAATTGCACTGGAAACGGCCAGGGCCAGCGAGAGTGTGCGCAGCATGGGGCAATCCTTGGTCTGAAAAGAGTGTCTGGGGCAGGGCGAGTGTAGATCGCGGCGGGTCTGGCAACAATCGGGCAGACCGGCCAATTATCCAGACATGCACGCGGGGCTTGGCGTTCCCTGCCCAGGGCGTCTATGCTGTGCACGTTCTTGTCGGGGTGCCTTGCGAAGAGGCTGAGATCGGATAATCCGGATCCCGTTGAACCTGATCAGGTTAGCGCCTGCGTAGGGAACAAGATTTCTCGTCCTCCCGGCGAGTCCTCTTGTGCTTCGTCCGGGATATTGCGCATTTTTTGCACAGCACCTCTCGTACAAGCACAGCATCCGTTCACAGGGTGCGTCCGTGCCTTTCAGGTTCGCTCCGACATTCCACTGCTGGATGCTGTCTGGAGAGCCTGTGATGAGTACAAAACTAAAAAACACCGCCCATTTGAGCGAGTCGGCCCAGGTCGATCAACAATCGGTTCAGCCGTTTACCCGTTCCCGCAAAGTCTATGTGCAGGGCTCGCGCCCGGACATTCGTGTGCCCATGCGCGAGATCAGCCTCGATGTCACGCCGACGGATTTTTCCGGAGCGAACGGCGGTGGGGAGATCAACGCGCCGGTTACCGTTTATGACACTTCCGGCCCCTATACCGATCCCAGCGTCAGCATCGACGTGCGCCAGGGTCTGGCCGACGTGCGCTCGGCCTGGATCGACGACCGCGGCGACACCGAACGCCTGCCCGGCCTGAGCTCGAACTTCGGCCAGCAACGCCTCAACGACGAAGAACTGACCCAACTGCGCTTCGCCCACGTGCGCAACCCGCGCCGGGCCAAGGCCGGGGCCAATGTCAGCCAGATGCATTACGCTCGCCAGGGCATCATTACCGCCGAGATGGAATACGTCGCCATCCGCGAAAACATGAAACTGGCCGAGGCCCGCGCTGCTGGTCTGCTCAAGGACCAGCACAAGGGCCACAGCTTCGGCGCCAGCATTCCCCAGGAAATCACCGCCGAGTTCGTCCGCGAGGAAGTCGCCCGGGGTCGCGCGATCATTCCTGCCAACATCAACCACACCGAGCTGGAGCCGATGATCATCGGCCGTAACTTCCTGGTGAAGATCAACGGCAACATCGGCAACAGTGCCTTGGGCTCCTCCATCGAGGAGGAAGTGGCCAAGCTGACCTGGGGCATTCGCTGGGGCTCGGACACGGTGATGGACCTGTCCACCGGCAAGCACATCCACGAAACCCGCGAGTGGATCATCCGCAACTCGCCGGTGCCGATCGGCACGGTGCCCATCTACCAGGCCCTGGAAAAAGTCGGCGGCGTGGCCGAGGACCTCACCTGGGAGCTGTTTCGCGACACCTTGATCGAACAGGCCGAACAAGGCGTGGACTACTTCACCATTCACGCCGGCGTGCTGCTGCGCTACGTGCCGCTGACCGCCAAACGGGTGACCGGTATCGTCAGCCGTGGCGGCTCGATCATGGCCAAGTGGTGCCTGGCGCACCATAAAGAAAACTTCCTGTACACGCACTTCGACGAGATCTGCGAAATCATGAAGGCCTATGACGTCAGCTTCTCTCTGGGTGATGGCCTGCGCCCCGGTTCCATTGCCGACGCCAACGACGAGGCGCAGTTCGGTGAGCTGGAGACCCTTGGCGAACTGACCAAGATCGCCTGGAAGCACGACGTGCAATGCATGATCGAAGGCCCTGGCCATGTGCCGATGCAGTTGATCAAAGAGAACATGGACAAGCAGTTGGAGTGCTGCGACGAGGCACCGTTCTACACCCTGGGCCCGCTGACCACGGACATCGCGCCGGGCTACGACCACATCACCTCGGGCATCGGTGCAGCCATGATCGGCTGGTTCGGCTGCGCCATGCTCTGTTATGTGACGCCCAAGGAACACCTGGGGCTGCCGAACAAGGATGACGTCAAGACCGGCATCATCACCTACAAGATCGCCGCCCACGCCGCGGACCTTGCCAAAGGGCATCCCGGTGCGCAGCTGCGCGACAACGCCTTGAGCAAGGCCCGTTTCGAGTTTCGTTGGGAAGACCAGTTCAATCTGGGCCTGGACCCAGACACGGCGCGGGCCTACCACGATGAAACCCTGCCCAAGGACTCGGCCAAGGTCGCGCATTTCTGCTCGATGTGCGGGCCCAAGTTCTGCTCGATGAAAATTACCCAGGAAGTGCGTGAGTACGCGGCGAATCAGAAGATCGAGGCGGTGGACCTGAGCGTGGAGCAGGGCATGCGCGAGCAGGCGCAGCGATTCAAGCAGGAGGGGAGCCAGTTGTACCAGAAAGTCTGACGGCGTCTGGTCCCCTCTCCCCAACGGCTTTTAGCCCCCTCTCCCTCAGGGAGAGGGCTGGGGTGAGGGGACCCTTCACCACCACCCCAAACCCAACCACCCACCCGAGCATCCCCAAATTGACCACCCCCAACAGCTACTCCCCCGATCTAGCGGTCCCCACCGCCCAGCGCGTACTGGGCGGCCGTGATCTGTTCTCGTTGTGGTTCTCCCTGGGCGTCGGCCTCATGGTGCTGCAGACCGGCGCCTTGCTGGCCCCCGGTCTGGGCCTGTCCGGCGCGTTGGCGGCCATTGCCTGCGGCACCCTGGTCGGCGTCTTGCTGCTGGCCTCGGTAGCCGTCATCGGCAGCGACACCGGCCTGTCCGCCATGGCTGCCCTGCGCCTGACCCTGGGCCGCGGCGGCGCCAGTGCGCCAGCGCTGCTCAACCTGCTGCAACTGATCGGCTGGGGCTCGTTCGAAATCATCGTCATGCGCGACGCCGCCAGTCTGCTGGGCGCACGGGCCTTCGGCGACGGTAGCCTGTGGACCAGCCCACTGCTCTGGACCGTGCTGTTCGGCGGCCTTGCCACGCTGCTGGCGGTGACCGGCCCGCTGACCTTCGTGCGCAAGGTCTTGCGCAAATGGGGGATCTGGCTGCTGCTGGGCGCCTGCCTGTGGCTGACCTGGAACCTGTTTGCCAAGGCCGATCTGGTTGCGTTGTGGAACACCGCCGGTGACGGCTCCATGCCCTTGGCCGTGGGCTTCGACATCGCCATCGCCATGCCGCTGTCCTGGCTGCCACTGATCGCCGACTACTCGCGCTTCGGCAAGCGGGCGCGCAGCGTATTCGGCGGCACGGCGGTGGGCTTCTTCATCGGCAATTTCTGGCTGATGAGCCTGGGCGTGGCCTACACCCTGGCCTTCGCCCCGAGCGGCGAAGTCAATGCGCTGCTGTTGGCACTGGCCGGCGCGGGCCTGGGTATACCGCTGCTGCTGATCCTGCTGGACGAGTCCGAAAACGCCTTCGCAGACATCCACTCGGCTGCGGTCTCCACCAGCCTGCTGTCAGGTCTGAAGGTCGAGCACCTGGCCCTGGCAATCGGCGTGCTGTGCACCTTGATCGCGTGCTTCGCACCGCTGGCGCAGTACCAGAACTTCCTGTTGCTGATCGGCTCAGTGTTCGCGCCACTGTTCGGCGTGGTGCTGGTGGACCACTTCATCCTGCGCAAGCGTGCGGTTCCGGCAGCCCATTCGGCGCTGCGCTGGACCGCGTTGCTGGCATGGCTGGGCGGCCTGTCAACCTATCACCTGCTGGCCAACCTCTACCCCGAGGTGGGCGCGACCCTGCCAGCATTGCTGCTGGCTGGGCTGTTGCAGTACCTGCTCGGCCGGGCGATCAGCCGCGGCCCGGAAACAGCTCAGGCTTGATCACGCCGTTGAGGCGCGGATAGGCGATCCTCAATTCCGGGTGACCCATGGCGTACGGGGCGATGGAGTACACGTCGTACTTCAGGACCACGGCGCCATAGGTCAGGGCAATGTTCGGGGTTTGCTGGAACGGCCACTGGCGAATGAACTCGGCATCCTTGTCCAGCTTGGCGCCCACCAGCCAGCCGCGATGGGCTTCCTCGGCCGCTTGCCAGAAGGCACGTTCCTGACCTGGCACCAGCATGTCCTGCAAGGTCAGCTCGCGATGTTCGCGGCGCGACCAGTTGATGAAGCCACGTCCCGGCATGCCGTGGGCGCCACCGGTGGACAGGTAGCTCGACACCTCGATCACCACGATACCGTCATGCTGCTCGCGTACCTTGGCTTGCAGATAGCTGCTGTAGCCAGGCTGTGCGCTGCGCAGGAACTGTTCCTCGTAAGCCTTCAGGGTACTGGGCAGCTGGGCGTCCGGGGTGTTCATGGTCATCTTGCGCAGGCGCTGGTCGATGGCGGCGTCCAGGCCAGGCTCGTCGGGAAAGCGCACCACGTCGATGTTCACCAGCGGGCAATCCTGCGCCGAGCAGCCAGGCTTGAGGTGTTCGAACGCGTCGCGCTCGGCTTTCAGAGGCGCACGGTAGTTGGGCTGGAACAGGCTCGAACAGGCGCCCAGGGTCAAAGCGAGGCAGGCCATGGAGGTGAGCTTCAAAAACGACATGGTGGTCCTTGGCTAGGAGACGGAATTGTCGTGGTTGGACTGTCGGTCAGGCCTTCAGTTCGCCACGGCCGATAATCTTAATGCCTGGGCCGCCAACCGCCTATCCTGAGGCTTGAAGGTTATCGTCAAAGGGGCTGCAAAGCGGCTTGATCGCAGTTAGGATGGCCCGACGCTGCACGCACGAGTACGAGGTTTTCCATGGCAGATGCATCCCATTCGGTGCCCACGGCGGTCGAGATCGTCAAGCGCGAGCCTTGCTTCAAGGGCTTCTACAAACTGGACAAGCTGTTCCTGCGTCATGAGCTGTTCAATGGCGGCATGAGCAAGGAAATCAGCCGCGAACTGTTCGTGCGCCACGATGCCGTGTGCATGCTGCCCTACGATGCCAAGCGCGACGAACTGATCCTGATCGAACAGTTTCGGGTCGGTGCCATCGGCAAGGTCGACAACCCCTGGCTGATCGAAATGGTCGCCGGCCTGATCGACAAGGACGAAGCGCCCGAGGAAGTGGCGCGACGCGAAGCGGTGGAGGAAGCGGGCCTGGACGTGCAGGCCCTGTGGCCGATCACCAAGTACTTTCCCTCGCCGGGTGGCAGTGACGAATACGTCCATCTGTATCTGGGCCGTTGCTCCAGCGAAGGGGCGGGCGGTCTGCACGGGCTGGAAGAGGAAGGTGAAGACATTCGCGTGAAGGTCTGGGCGTTCGACGACGCTCTGCAAGCCGTGCGCGACGGCAGAATCATCAACGCGGCGGCGATCATTGCCATCCAGTGGCTGGCACTGAACCGCGACGAAGTCAGGGGGCTGTGGTCGTGAACCTGTTGCGCGAGCGCTACCGTGTCGATCTTGTCGGGCTGCAGGCGGCCTGCGAGGCCAACTATGCCCGCCTGATGCGCCTGCTGCCGGACATGCGCGAGCAGCAGCTGTCGCGCCGCATCGCCATGACCCAGGCCGACCAGATGCTCGGTGTGCTCACCCTCGAGGTGCTGCTGGCGTGCCCCTATACCACCACTCTGCGTGTACGTCAGGAACACAGCCTGCCCTGGCTGCCGGTGCCGCAGATGGAAGTGCAGGTGTATCACGATGCGCGCATGGCCGAGGTCATCAGTGCCGAACATGCACGTCGGTTTCGCAGCGTGTATCCCTACCCCAACGAGTCGATGCACCAGCCTGACGAAAAGGCTCAGCTCAACTTGTTTCTCGGTGAATGGCTGAGCCACTGCCTGGCTTGCGGACATGAGTACGAGGCGGTCCGCTAGGCCGGGTTGTACCTGCGCTGCCAGGGTGATTGCCCGATTGTCGCTTCCCCACCATAATCCAAGCGATCCCCCTGCCAGGAGACGGCCTTGCCGAGCGTATCTTCCCTACCTGCCGATTCCCCGGTGTTGCTGGTGCAACTGTCGGACAGCCACCTGTTCGCAGACGCCGGCACGACGCTGCTGGGCATGAATACACGTGCAAGCTTCGCGCGAGTGGTTGAACAGGTGCTGGCCGAGCAGCCGCGCATTGACCTGATGATCGCCAGCGGCGATCTCTCTCAGGACGGTACGCTGGAATCCTACGAGGTCTTCAAGCAGATGACCGCGGCCATCCCGGCACCGGCACGCTGGTTCGCCGGCAATCACGACGAGCCTCATGGCATGGAAGCGGCCGCCAGGGGCACCGAGTTGCTCGAGCCTGTGGTGGACATCGGCAACTGGCGAGTCACGTTGCTCAACTCCGCAGTGCCCGGCTCGGTACCCGGATACCTGGCCGATGACCAGTTGCAGCTGCTGGCCCAGGCGCTCAGCGAGGCGCCGGAAAAGCATCACCTGATCTGCCTGCATCACCACCCGGTGCCGATCGACTGCCAGTGGATGAAAGACATCGGTCTGCGCAATCCCCACGCGCTGTTCGAGGTGCTGGAGCGCTTTCCCCAGGCGCGGGCATTGCTGTGGGGGCATATCCACCAGGAAATAGACCAGGAGCTCAATGGCCTGCGGCTATTGGCTTCGCCGTCTACCTGCATTCAGTTCAAGCCGCGCAGCGAGGACTTCGCCCTGGATACGCTGGCGCCGGGGTATCGCTGGTTGCGGTTGATGCCCGACGGGCACATCGAAACCGGTGTGTCGCGGTTGCAGGGGTTCGAGTTCGAGCCGGATTTCAGTTCAACCGGGTACTGATCCGGATCTGCGGCGACGCTATCGCGGGTAGAACCCGCTCCCACAGGTGATCTCACTGTGCCAAGAGCGTGCGCGCCTATGTGGGAGCGGGTTCTACCCGCGATAGGACCAACACCCACCCAACTGACACACACTGATGGCCCGCCTCCAGCGCCGACAGGGTAAACTGCGCCCCTCTCATTGTTCCGTGGGCCCCTCCATGCCAGGTTCGATTCTCTACATTCATGGTCTCAACAGCTCACCGGCCTCGCAGAAGGCGTCACAGATGAGCGCCTTGATGGCCCGTATCGGTTGCGCTGCACAGCTGCGGGTGCCCGCCTTGCATCATCACCCGCGCCAGGCCATTGCCCAGCTCGAAGCGGCCCTGGGCGAGCTGGACGCGCCGTTGCTGGTGGGAAGTTCGCTCGGCGGCTACTATGCGACTCACCTGGCCGAACGGCATGGCTTGAAAGCCCTGTTGATCAACCCTGTGGTCAATCCGCATCGCCTGTTCGACGGATACCTGGGCACCCAGACCAATCACTACACCGGTGAGCAGTGGCAGCTCACGCAAGACCACGTGACGGCGCTTGCCGAGCTGGAAGTGCCGGCGCCAGTGGATGCCGAGCGTTACCAGGTCTGGCTGCAGACCGGTGATGAAACCCTGGATTACCGCCAGGCCGAAGCGTTCTACCGAGCCTGCGCCCTGCGCATCCAGGCCGGTGGCGACCATGGTTTCCAGGGCTTCGCCGAGCGTCTGCCGGCGCTGCTGAGTTTTGCCGGCGTCGAGGCCGAGCGGTACCAGGCCATCGATTTTTCGCAACTTTGATCTTTTTTTTCACGAACGACTGACGACGAGACCCCATGGCCAATCCCAGCGCTAGCGCCTATAACGCAGACGCCATCGAAGTCCTCTCGGGCCTCGACCCGGTGCGCAAACGCCCGGGCATGTACACCGACACCAGCCGACCGAACCACCTGGCCCAGGAAGTCATCGACAACAGTGTCGACGAAGCCCTGGCTGGCCACGCGCGTTCGATCCAGGTGATCCTGCACGCCGACCATTCCCTTGAAGTGTCCGACGACGGCCGCGGCATGCCGGTGGACATCCACCCCGAGGAAGGGGTCAGCGGCGTCGAACTCATCCTCACCAAGCTCCACGCCGGCGGCAAGTTCTCCAACAAGAACTACCAGTTTTCCGGTGGCCTGCACGGGGTGGGTATCTCGGTGGTCAACGCCCTGTCCAATCAGGTGCGGGTCAGGGTCAAGCGGGACGGCAACGAGTACCAGATGACCTTCGCCGATGGCTTCAAGGCCACCGACCTGGAAGTGGTCGGCACCGTCGGCAAGCGCAACACCGGTACCAGCGTGTACTTCGCGCCGGACCCCAAGTACTTCGACTCACCCAAGTTTTCGGTCAGCCGCCTCAAGCATGTGCTCAAGGCCAAGGCCGTGCTGTGCCCCGGGCTGCTGGTCAGCTTCGAGGACAAGGGCACCGGCGAGAAGGTCGAGTGGCATTACGAAGACGGCCTGCGCTCCTATCTGGTGGATGCGGTGACCGAGTTTGCCCGCCTGCCCGACGAGCCGTTCTGCGGCTCCCTGGCCGGCAACAAGGAAGCGGTCGATTGGGCCCTGCTGTGGTTGCCTGAAGGCGGTGACAGCGTGCAGGAGAGCTACGTCAACCTGATTCCCACGGCCCAGGGCGGCACCCACGTCAATGGCCTGCGCCAGGGCTTGCTGGATGCCATGCGCGAATTCTGCGAGTTCCGCAACCTGCTGCCGCGCGGTCTCAAGCTGGCGCCGGAAGACGTCTGGGAGCGCATCGCTTTCGTGCTTTCGATGAAGATGCAGGATGCCCAGTTCTCCGGCCAGACCAAGGAGCGACTGTCGTCCCGTGAAGCGGCGGCTTTCGTTTCCGGCGTGGTCAAGGACGCCTTCAGCCTGTGGCTCAACGCCCATCCCGAACTGGGCATGCAGCTGGCCGAACTGGCCATCAGCAACGCCGGGCGGCGCCTCAAGGCGAGCAAGAAGGTGGAGCGCAAGCGCATCACCCAGGGCCCGGCATTGCCAGGCAAGCTGGCCGACTGCGCAGGCCAGGACCCGGCCCGTTCCGAACTGTTCCTGGTGGAAGGCGACTCCGCCGGCGGCTCGGCCAAGCAGGCTCGGGACAAGGAGTTCCAGGCCATCCTGCCGCTGCGCGGCAAGATCCTCAACACCTGGGAAGTGGACGGCAGCGAAGTGTTGGCCAGCCAGGAGGTGCACAACATCGCCGTGGCCATCGGCGTCGATCCGGGCGCCGCAGACATGAGCCAACTGCGCTACGGTAAAATCTGCATCCTCGCCGACGCCGACTCCGATGGCCTGCACATCGCTACCCTGCTGTGCGCGCTGTTCGTCCAGCATTTCCGTCCGCTGGTGGACGCCGGCCATGTCTACGTCGCCATGCCGCCGCTGTATCGCATAGACCTGGGCAAGGAAATCTATTACGCCCTGGACGAAGCCGAACGCGACGGCATTCTCGACCGCCTGGTGGCCGAGAAGAAACGCGGCAAGCCGCAGGTCACCCGCTTCAAGGGGCTGGGCGAAATGAACCCGCCGCAGTTGCGCGAAACCACCATGGACCCGAACACCCGGCGCCTGGTGCAGCTGACCCTCGACGACTTCGCCGGTACCACCGAAATGATGGACATGCTGCTGGCCAAGAAACGCGCCGGCGATCGCAAGAGCTGGCTCGAATCCAAAGGCAATCTGGCCGAGGTTTTGGCTTGATCAGAGCGGCACTCACAGCGCTGTTCGCGCTGGCCCTGCCGGCGCTGGCTCAGGCGGGGTCGCCGACTGCGGCGCCCGAGTTGACCCTGCTCGGCGAGCACACCGTCGATGGCATGCCGGCCGGCAATCTGTCGGGTTTGGCGCAGTGCCGCGGGGCGTTGTGGGCGGTGTCGGACCGTGACGACCAGGTGATGTACCGACTGAACACTTCGACGCCCGACTGGCACGCCGCGGCCGTTGGTTTCGAGGCGCCTGCGGTACCGTCCAGCGAGCTGCCGCTCGGCCTGCGCATCCGCGCCTGGGCCGCCTCGTCCGTTCGAGGCGGCGACCTGGACTTCGAAGGCATCAGCTGTGACGCCCAGGGCAATCTATATCTGGTCAGCGAAGCCCACGCCGCGGTGCTGCAGGTGCCGCTTGCGGGCCAGCCGCAATGGCTGCGCCTGGACCCCGGCCTGGTTCGTCAGGCGCGGGGGAGCGGCATGTTGCTGCGCTTCAATGCGCTGTTCGAAGGCCTGGCGATCAACCCCGGCGGGGATCGTCTGTGGCTGGCAGCCGAGCGCGAAGGGCGTGGTCTGCTGGTAACGCACAAACGACAGACCACCTGGGATTGCGACGGCGGCTGCGTGCTGCTCAGCGAGTCCGGGCTGGAGACGCTGCCGGCGCAGTTGTCCAGCCACACCCAGATGCCGCGCGACTTCTCCGATGTCACCTACTTCGATGGCAAGCTGTTTACCCTCGAACGCAACGCCTACCGGATCTGCCGCCGGGACGCCAACAGCGGGTCGCTGGAGCGCTGCTGGTCGTTCGCGGCCGAGGCGTTGCTGCCCTCGCGCCGCTATGATGCCCCCTACGGCCTGACCGAGGCCCTGGCCATCGATGTCGACGGTGCCTGGGTCGGCACGGACAACAACCAGTGGAGCCGCGCCGACGGCGAACGTCGCCCAGTGGTCTGGCGCTTCGCGGCCCCGGCCGGTGGCTGGAGCGCGGCGCCATGAGCCAGGCGACACCGGGCAGGCGGGCTGGCAAGGTGCTGATGCTGCTGGCCTGGGCGGCGGGGCTGTACCTGGCCACGCAGTTCTTCGGCGACTGGGAACAGCGTCGGCAGAACCCCAACCAGCACGTCACGTCCCAACACGGTGACGGCTATATAGAAGTGCAGTTGGCGGGCAATGGCCAGGGCCATTTCGTCAGCGCTGGCACGATCAACGGCCAGCCGGTGCAGTTCATGCTCGACACCGGCGCCACCGACGTCGCGCTGCCCGAGGGCGTCGCCCGTCGGCTTAACCTGAGCCGCGGTGCGCCGGTCTCGGTGAGCACCGCCAATGGTCGTGCCGAGGGCTGGCGCACGGAGATTGCCACCCTGCAACTGGGCGATATCCAGTTGCACAACGTACGCGCCCTGGTGGTGCCCGGCTTCGAGGGCAACCAGGTGCTGCTGGGCATGAGTGCCCTCAAACAACTTGAATTTACCCAGCGCAGCGGCAACTTGTTGCTGCGCCAGACCACGAAATGATGAGGCCCGCATGAGCGACTCCCTTGATCTCAGCCTTGATGGCGTAGAACGCCGCTCACTGGCTGACTTCACCGAACAGGCCTACCTCAACTACTCCATGTACGTGATCATGGACCGTGCCTTGCCGCATATCGGCGACGGCCTCAAGCCGGTCCAGCGACGCATCGTCTATGCCATGAGTGAGTTGGGGCTGGACGCCGACGCCAAGCACAAGAAGTCCGCCCGTACAGTGGGTGACGTGCTCGGCAAGTTCCACCCTCACGGTGACTCGGCCTGTTACGAAGCCATGGTGCTGATGGCCCAGCCGTTCAGCTACCGCTACACCCTGGTGGACGGCCAGGGTAACTGGGGTGCGCCGGACGATCCGAAGTCCTTCGCCGCCATGCGCTACACCGAGGCGCGACTGTCGCGTTACTCCGAAGTGCTGCTCAGCGAGCTCGGCCAGGGCACCGCCGACTGGGTGCCGAACTTCGACGGGACCCTGGACGAACCTGCGGTATTGCCGGCGCGACTGCCCAATATCCTGCTCAACGGCACCACCGGTATCGCCGTGGGCATGGCCACCGACGTTCCACCGCACAACCTGCGTGAGGTGGCCAGCGCGTGCGTGCGCCTGCTCGACGAGCCCAAGGCAACGGTCGAGCAGCTGTGCGAGCACATCCAGGGACCGGACTACCCGACCGAAGCGGAGATCATCACCCCGCGCAGCGACCTGCTGAAGATCTACGAAACTGGTCGCGGCTCGGTGCGCATGCGCGCCGTCTACCGCATCGAGGATGGCGACATCGTCGTCACCGCGCTGCCTCATCAGGTCTCCGGCGCCAAGGTGCTGGAGCAGATCGCTGCGCAGATGCAGGCCAAGAAGCTGCCGATGGTCGCCGACCTGCGCGATGAGTCGGACCACGAACACCCTTGTCGCATCGTCATCATTCCCCGCTCCAACCGGGTCGAAGTCGACGAGCTGATGCAGCACCTGTTCGCCACCACCGACCTGGAGTCGACCTACCGCGTCAACGTCAACATCATCGGTCTGGACGGCCGTCCACAGTTGAAGAACCTGCGCGCGCTGCTGGTGGAATGGCTGGAGTTTCGCGTCAACACCGTGCGCCGCCGCTTGCAGTTCCGCCTGGACAAGGTAGAACGCCGCCTGCACCTGCTCGATGGTTTGCTGATCGCCTTCCTCAACCTGGACGAAGTGATCCACATCATCCGTACCGAGGATCATCCCAAGGCCCGGCTGATCGAGCGTTTCGCCCTGACCGAGATCCAGGCCGACTACATCCTCGACACCCGCCTGCGCCAGTTGGCTCGCCTGGAAGAAATGAAGATCCGCGGTGAGCAGGAAGAGCTGGCCAAGGAGCGCGCCAAGCTGCAAGCGCTGCTGGGCAGCGAGAGCAAGTTGAAGAAGCTGGTCCGCGCCGAGCTGATCAAGGACGCTGAAACCTACGGTGACGAACGCCGGTCGCCGATCGTGCAGCGCTCCGAGGCTCGCGCACTGTCGGAAAACGAATTGATGCCCACCGAGCCGGTCACTGTGGTGCTGTCGGAAAAAGGCTGGGTGCGCTGCGCCAAGGGCCATGACATCGATGCCACCGGGCTCTCCTACAAGGCGGGCGACGGTTACAAGACCGCTGCCGCAGGGCGCTCCAACCAATTTGCCGTGTTCATCGACTCCACCGGCCGCAGCTACTCGGTGGCGGCACATACCCTACCGTCTGCCCGTGGCCAGGGCGAACCGTTGACCGGCAGGCTCACGCCGCCGCCGGGGGCCAGCTTCGAATGCGTGATGTTGCCCGACGACGAGGCCTTGTATGTAATCGCCTCCGATGCCGGCTACGGTTTCGTGGTCAAGGGCGAAGACCTGCAAGCCAAGAACAAGGCGGGCAAGGCGCTGATCAGTCTGCCAAACGGCGCCAAGGTGATCGCCCCGCGTGCGGTGGCCGACCGCGAACGGAACTGGCTGGCAGCGGTGACGACCGAGGGTCGCTTGCTGGTGTTCAAGGTCAGTGACCTGCCGCAGCTGGGCAAGGGCAAAGGCAACAAGATCATCGGTATTCCCGGCGATCGCGTGGCCAGTCGTGAAGAGTATGTGACAGACCTGGCGGTGGTGGCCGAAGGCGCTACGCTGGTGCTGCAGGCTGGCAAGCGCACGCTGTCGCTCAAGCCTGACGATCTGGAGCATTACCGTGGCGAGCGCGGACGACGGGGCAACAAACTGCCTCGCGGCTTCCAGCGGGTCGATGGATTGGTGGTGGAGAACCCATAGCCCAAAAGCGTCTTGTGGGAGCTGGCTTTCGACGTCGTGTGGCAGCTGGCTCGGCCTGCGACGGTTCCCACGGCTTTTGGTTTTTTGCCGCCGTTCGACGCACAAGCGCTGGAGTCAAATCGCATTTTCGCGGATGATAGGGCCTTTCGAGGAGCCGACCGAGTCGCGCCCCGAACGAATTCGTTGGGAACTACTGCGGGCGCCGTGTGGTGCCCGCCTGGATGAAATGATGAATTTTTTGCGCCTTCCTGTGGTGTTATTGCTGAGTGGCGTGTTGGGTTTGGCAGGGTGCGCCGTGCATCAGCCAGTGGCCCTTTACCAGCTCGATAGCGGCAATCCAGGGCAACCGAAAGAAACGAAAGGCATGGCGGTCCTGTTGGGGCCGGTGTCGGTCGCCGATTACCTGCAACGTGAAACCCTGCTGCAACGGCAGAAGGACGGCAGCTTGACCGCCGCTACCGATGGCCGTTGGGCAGGTAGCTTGTCCTCTGATATCGACCAGTTGCTGCTGCGTCAGGTCGCCTGGCGGCTGGACAGCCAGCGCGTCGTGCTGGCACCGACGGCGGCGAACTTCACGCCGGATGCGCAGGTATTGCTGTCCATCACGCGTCTGGATTCAGGCAGCGCTCAGCCGGCCATCCTCGATGCGCAGTGGCGGGTACTGGATCGCCGCGGTCAGGTACGTGACAACCGTATCGTGCACCTCGAAGAGAAGCACGATGGTGGTACGGCCGCCCAGGTTCAGGCCCAGGGCGTCCTGTTGCAGCGCCTGGCCGAGCAGTTGAGCGTGGCGCTCAAGCCATTGGCCAACCAGCCGGTGATTGCCGAGGAGCCGCGCAAGGCCGCCCCGGCGCAGGTGCGCAAGGAAGAGGAAAAGCCAAAAATTCCGATGGCCACACCGATTCGCACGGACCTGGAAGTGTTCAGGTTCTGATCTGAAGTATGTAAAAAGCCCGCTGTGAAAGCGGGCTTTTTTGTGGGCTCGGGATTTGTGCTGAAGGCTCCCCTCACCCCAGCCCCGGTCTCAGCTGATCCGCGCCAACTGTCGTTCCAGCAGCGACGGATAAGGCTCCAGCAACCGCTCCACACAACAAGCCCCTTCGGGACTGGCGATTGGGCGGATTCGGGCGCGCTGGCGGATCAGCGGGTCGTCGCTGATCTCGCGCACCACCAGCAGCAGGTTGCGACTGTGCTGCGACAGCGCGAGGGCATCCTGGGCCGACTCGGTCAGCAGCAGGTCGATTGGATTTAGGCCGTACACCTCGTCACTCAGCACCAGGCCCAACTGCAGCTGCAGGGTGATCCCGCTGTCGGCGACCTCTACCTGCAAGGCATGACCCAGGGCGCGCAACAGCTCGCCACAGCAAATGGCATTGGTGAGGTAATCCTCGCCACTGTTTTCGCTGTGGAACAGCATCAGGGTGCTGCCGTCGTTGAGCGTGTGCACTTCACTTTCATACAGCGAAGCCGCCTGTTCCAGGCAATCGCGATAGCGCTCCAGCAGCTCGGTCAGGCGCGCGCGCGGCAAGCGCCGCAATTGCTCCTGGGCACCCAGTTGCACGGCCAGCACGGCGCTTTGCGTCTTGACCTTGACCACGGGTGCGACCGGCGGCCGAGCGACGGCGGTCGACGTTTCGCGCAGGTCCGAGAACGGGTCGTCGCCGAAGTCTTCCTCATCCTCGTCGGCCATGATCTGCCGGGTCACCGGTTTGGCCGGCAGGGCAGGGAAGGGGCCTGGCTTGGCCGCGCGGGGGGCCGGGGTGGGCGGCTGTTCCTGCTCGTACTCTTCCTCCATTTCCGGCTCGGGCTCGGGCTCCGGTTCGCGGGGCTCTGGGGCCAGCTGTGCGTGCAGCTGGCGGGCCAGGTCGCCGATCTCGTCGGTGCGCTGGGTGGCCGGGGTGAATTCATCCGGGTTGCGCAGCCAAACCCGCAGTTGCAGCAGGGGCGTGGAGATATAGCGCCCCAGGCGCAGGCTCAGGGCCAGGGCCAGCACCAACAGAATACCGCCCAGGATCGCCATGCTCTGCAGGCTGATGGTCAGCGGCTGCTGGAACTGGTTCATGTCCAGGCTGATGCGCAATTGCCCGGCAGGCACGTCCTGGAAATTGATCTTGGTTTCGTACAAACCCTGGCTCTGCCCCAGCAGCCCGCTTTTCGGGCGCTGGCCGGCTTCGGCCAGAATGCGGTTGTCCGGGCTGAAGATGGCGGCATGGGCCACCAATGGATTCTTCACCAGGTTGTTGAGCAGCACGTTGAGGCTGAGGATGTCGTTGGACACCAGCAGCTCGGTGGCGGACGTGGCCGTCTGCGTGGTCAGGCTCTGCCCCACCGCGTCGGCCTGCTCGTGCATGGCCTGCTTGAACTGCAAGCCCATCACGCAGGCGTAGATCACCAAGGCGATGGCAACCAATACGATGTTGGTGAAGGCGATGCGCAGGGCCAGCGGCACACGTCGGTGGCGCAAAGCCCGGAAGATCAGCAGGAAGAAGTTGTCGGTTTTGACTGGCGTAGGCCGGTTCACTGAGCGCGGCTCTTTTGTCCGTGAAGTTGTGGCGCAGTATAACGACGACCCTCCAAGCGGCAAAGCGCTGGCTGTGCCCGATGGTCACTGAATCGGGGTAGAATGCGATTTTTTTCATGAAAGAGGCTGCGTCTTGCGCGAAATCGTCCTGATCAACATCACCGCCCAGGAGCGCCCGGGCCTCATTGCAACGTTGAACGCCGCGCTGGGCGAGGGCCATGCCTTCGCCGATGGCGAGCGCAATCCCGCGGCGGCTCACGTGTTGACGGTGATGGGGCGGGCGGTAGATCCCCAGGCGTTCGTGCGGGTGCTACCCCTGCTGTCCGAGCACGGCCTGGCGCTGGCCGGTGTGGAGCGGTTGTCCAATCCTGAAGGGGCCAACGCCTGTTTCGAGCTGACCTTGACCGGTGACCTGCTGGAACCGCTGAAATGGCGGGCGCAGGTATTGAACCTCAGCCAGGAACTGGGTCTGGACATCGTGCACCAGGCGGAGTCGGTCCATCGACGTCAGCCGCGTCTGGCGGTGTTCGACATGGACTCGACCCTGATCGAGGCCGAGGTCATCGATGAGCTGGCCAAGGCCGCGGGTATCGGCGAGCGTGTAGCGACCATCACCGAACAGGCGATGCGTGGCGAGATCGACTTCCGTGCCAGCTTCACCGCGCGCATGGCATTGCTCAACGGCCTGGACGTGGCCGTGCTGGATGACATCGGCGCCCAGTTGCGCCTCACCGAGGGCGCTGAACGCCTGTTTGCAGAGCTCAACCGCATGGGCGTGAAAACGGCCATTCTTTCCGGTGGCTTCACCTACTTCGCCAAGCAGGTGCAGGCCAAGCTCGGCATCACCTATGTCTTCGCCAACGAACTGCAAGTGGTCGATGGCAAGTGCACGGGCGTGGCCGTCGAGCCCATCGTCGACGCCCAGCGCAAGGCCGACCTGCTGCGGGAGCTGGCGGCCCAGGAAGGTGTGACACTGGAGCAGACCGTGGCTGTGGGCGATGGCGCGAACGATCTGGCCATGTTGGCGATCGCCGGGTTGGGCGTGGCGTTTCGCGCCAAGCCGCTGGTGCGTCAGTCGGCGCGCCAGGCGATCTCGGTGTTGGGGTTGGATGGGGTGTTGTATTTGATGGGGCGGCGGGACGGTTGATTGGGTTGCCTTGGGGGAGAGGGGCGACTTTGGACGCGGCTTACGCCGCTGCTACGGTTAGAGGTCTTTCCATAGGGAATCGAAGTCTTCTTCCGGCGCTACTTCGCCCGGCACGGCGCCAACCGGTTTGACCTGTTCCAGATGGCGGTACTCGAACTGGTTGAAACTGCCGGTACTGGTCAGCTTGCGGCTCAGCCCTGCCGGGCGCTCCTCGCCGTTGGTGTTGATGATCACCTTGTTGCCTTCCTGAAACGGCATGCGCGGCGCCAGCAGTGAAGCTGGAATGTCGATGGCGCGGATTTCCGGCAACAGCAGCCCGCGCAGGAACTGGCTGTTTTCTTCACTGGTGCGCACCAGTTGCAGGCCACATGGCTGTGCGTGCGGGGCCACCAGCTCGATGCCCATCTGCGTGCCGCCACTGCGTACCTGCCTAATCCAGCGCACCACCGCCACGCTCCAGCCTTGGGACGGCGCATCCTGGATGCCGATCATTTCCCCAGCCTGCAATTGCGGCGGCACTTCCCTGGGCCAGGCCAGGCAATAGCCGCCGGGGCTGTGATTGATGATCTGCAGCGCGTAGGTCGGGTAGTTCTGGTCGTTGTTCGATGCGCCGGCCGCGCTGGTGCCTTCGCTGCGGGGCAGGTCGTACTCGATTTCCTCGTAGTCGCTGCGATCGCTGCCAAGGGTACGGTTCCAGTTCTGCGTGGCAGCGCCGGGCACGAATTGCGCGCTCTGGCCGGCCGCCGGACGCTTGAGCACTTCGCTGAAGGCGCGCTCGCCGCCAATGTAGAAGTGCAGTGCGCTCATGCCGATGCACAGGGTCAGGTTGCCCTGGCCTGGCGTGCGCTGGAACGTACGCTCGGACACGTCGCCCCAGGCGGCGGCCAGATGCTGCAACAGGTCGATACTGAAATTGCTGGGTATGAGTCGCGATTGCGCGCGCTGTTCGGCAGACATGTCCAGGTATTGCTTGATCGCATCGACCAACGCAATGGGGTCCAGCCCTACCAGTTGCGGCAGTTGTTCTTCGGTGAACAGGGTCTTGTAGCGCGGCGGGCCATCGACGCCCGGCGCCAGCGCGAACAGGCTGGTCGGCGCCTGGGCAGGTTGCACGCGCACCAGGGCAGCCCAGGGTTCGAGCACCTCGGCTAGCCGGGTAATGGCGTTCTGGCGCATCTGATTGCAGCGCGAACTGCCCAGCAGCAGGGCGGCGGCGTAGGTTTGTTGCACCGTCAGGGCCCGACCATTGCTCGCCAGGGCATCGTTGACGGCGGTGTTCTGCAGGCCATGGACCAACGCAGCCTGGTAAAGCTGATGCAGTTCCAGCCAGACCCCGTCCGGAACCGGGCAGTACAGCAGGCTGGCCCGTACCAAGGGGCCATTGAGGCAATGCATGGCGCGTTGCGTGGCGGTGGCCAGCAATGTGCCGCGGTCCTTTGCATACTTGCTCGAGACCCGCAGCACGATCTGCTTGTAGCCGATCGCCAAGTGGTTCTGCAGCGCTTGGCAGAGGTTGGCGACTTTGCGCGCGCGCTCGTCCAGCACGATGGTCTGGTTGAGAAAATGGCGCTCCAGGTGCTTGCACACGAAGTACACCTCGGGCCGCAGCAACTCCAGCAGTTGCAGACGGTTCTCGGAGGGTGTCAGCAGCTGGTTCAGTTCGCCCAGGCCTTGATAGAGCAGCCTTGCGGTTTCCCCCAGGTTGGCCTTGGGCAGCGTGGCAATCCAGCGCTTGAGGTCGCGCGGGGTGGCTTCGCAGAACGTCAGGCTCAGCTGCGATGGCGTCGGCGCGCGCAACAACAGATGGGGGCTTGGGCGGGACATCGATTGCTTCCTGGTTCAACCGGAGCCTGGGTTCAGGGCTCGCACAACGAATGATGAACGGCCATTCATTTGGCCATATTCATTGGACTCTATCAGCTATGGATAACAGCCGCAGCCTTGGTGTTCCCCAAGGCTGCGCCAGCGCCCTGGCGGGCGCCACCGAGCATCTTTCACTGCACCGCAGGAAGACCGATGCCCTGGCCCATGCTGACCGGTGACAGGTTGGCCAGGTGATGGGCCCATTTCACCTGCTCGGGACCGAACAGCACGACCACCGTGGAGCCCAGTTTGAAGCGGCCCATCTCGGCACCTTTTTCCAGATGGATCGGCGCGCGGGCGGCTTCGTCGTAGCGCACTGTCTTGAGTTCACGCTTGGGCGGCGTCACCAGGCCGGCCCATACGGTTTCCACCGAGGCCACGATCATCGCGCCCACCAGCACCATGGCCATCGGCCCGCGCTCGGTGTCGAAGATGCACACCACGCGCTCGTTGCGGGCGAACAGCTCCGGGACGTTTTCAGCAGTGGTCTGGTTGACCGAGAAAATACGGCCCGGGACGTAGATCATTTCGCGCAACGTGCCGGCCAGCGGCATGTGCACGCGGTGGTAGTCCTTGGGCGACAGGTAGATGGTGGCGAACTCCCCGCCCATGAACGGCGCCGCATTGGCGGGGTCGCCGCCCAGCAGTTCCAGCACGCTGAAGCTGTGGCCCTTGGCCTGGAAGATACGCCCATGCTCGATCGGGCCCAGCTGGCTGACGGCTCCGTCGGCGGGACTGAGGATGGCACCAGGGGTGGGGTCCAGTGGCCGTACGTCAGGCTTCAGGGCGCGGGTGAAGAAGGCGTTGAAGTTGTCATAGGCGGTCAGGTCTTCGACCAGGGCCTGGGACATGTCGACGTTGTAGCGCTTGGCGAACCAGGCGGTGAAGGCATTCTTGAACCAGCGCGCGCGGCATTCGGCCACGCAGCCCGCCAGGCGCGAGAGCAGATGGTGAGGCAGCAGGTACTGGGAAATGATGAACAAGCGGGATTTCATTGAGTGTCCTTAAACTTCGACGGGGGTGTCGGGGTGGTTGCCCCATTCGCCCCAGGAGCCGGCGTAGCCCTTGACGCGGGGATAGCCCAGCGACTTGGCCACAAGATAGGTGAAGCCAGAGCGGTGGTGGGTCTGGCAGTGGGTGATGATTTCCTTGTCGGCGGTCAGGCCCAGGTCGTTGAGGACGTCGGCGATGTCTTCGCGGATGCGCAGGTTGCGCGCCGGGTCCATGCCGGCAGTCCATTCGAAATTGACCGCGCCGGGCACATGGCCATTCTTCGCGGCGAGGGCTTTCTCGCCCGAATACTCCAGCGGCCCGCGGGCGTCCCACACTGCCAGGTCGGCTGCGCCCAGGCGGCTCTGCAGGTATTCGCGAGTCGCTGTGGGTTCGTCGTGCAGGGTCAGCTTGACCGGCCCGCCGGCGCTCGCCGGCACGTCCTGGCTCAGCGGCAGGTGCTGCGCGTCCCACGCCAGTACGCCACCGTTCAGATAGTGGTAGCGCCGGTGGCCGATGACGTCGAGCATCCAGATGAACCGCCCGGCCCAGCCGCCGCCTTCGTCGTCGTAGACTACGTAGACCGCGTCGGGGTTGTGTCCCAGTTCGCCGAACAGCGCTTCCAGTGAAGCCAGGCTGGGCAGCAGGCCCGGTGCCGGCGGCTGGCCGAGCTGGGTGCGTTTGGGGTCGACGAAGCGCGCCCCCGGAATGTGGCCGGCGGCATAGCGGGCCGGGCTGGTCAGGTCCACCAGTATCAGGTTGGCGTTGCCCAGCCGCGCGTGCAGCTCGGCGGCTTCGATCACCAGCGCCAAGCCAGAGAAATCAGGCATGTGAGGTCTCCAGACCAAGACAGAGTGGCGATTGTAGCGCAAGCCTCAGCGGCTGCGGTTGGTAAAGGTGGCCAAGGCGCGCTCGATACATTGCCCGGTTTTACCGAAAGCCTGCACGCTGACCTCGGCCAAAGGCCCGCCGCCCTGGTCGGCGACCAACAGCATCACGACCCGGCCGTTGTTCGTCAGCGAGCGCAGCAGCAGGTGCTCGCCGCGGAACAGCCCACGCAAGGTGGCCGGCAGCAGCGCCCAGAACTGCGCATGGTTGCCAGCTCCCAGGCGGAGCTGCGTGGGTTGCGCCATGAGCCGTTGCAATACGGTGCTGTTCTCGATGGTCAGGCTCAGCGCGGCGGCTTCCTTGGGCAGGCCGGCGATCTGGTGCACGCGCAGGCTGGTCAGGGTCTTGTCGACCATCAGCAGCATCGCCCGCTGCATGCCGCAGGCTACCAGCGCGTCTCGGGCGCAGGTGGTCAGGTGCATGGCATTGTTGAAGGGAGTCGGTTCGGCCAGCAGTTCGCCGCACAGCTTGCGCCACGTCACCAATGCCTCGGGGCTGGGCGGTGGCGCGGGTTGGGCGTCGCGGGGCTGGTGTTCCACGTGCCAGGGCCACAGCAGCGAGCGTGCCGGGTGCCACAGGTCGGGCATGGCGTGCAGGCGGGCGCTCAGCACGGCGTGTTGATGGATCTGCTGCTGCACCTGTTCCAGGGGGGCCTGGAGGTACAGGCTGGTGAGGTATTGCCAGCGGGTCATGTGGGCGTTGACCCAGGCATGCTGCGCGGCCAGGGCCAGACCGTTGGCCAGCAGAATGGTGTTGGCTGGCTGGTTGAGCCAGCGCCGCAAGGCCGGGTCGTCATCCAGTTGCTGTTGCTGGCGCAGGCGATGCTCGTTGTCCCGGGCGATATGCAGCACCTGGACCAGTGACTTGCGTTCGCTGAGCAACAGGCGATAGCCATGCAGTACCCAGGCCGGCAGCCGCCACTGCTCTGCGAGGGCCTGGCACAGGCGCACCAGGCGCACGCCAAACAACTCCAGCTCGACCTTGGCCGCCGGCTCGTGCTGGTGCACCACCCGCTGCTCCCATTGTTCGAGCAAGGCGGGGTAGGTGGCGGCCAGCGGCCACAGCGGAGACAGGAACAGCAGGCTGCCCCAGTGGATCTCCTGCCACAACCGCGCCAGGCGGGCGGCGAACATGCCGTTGGCCTGCTGGCTGGCGTGCTGGCTGATCATCTGCAATTGGCGCAGGGCCAGGGGAATGTCCTGAGGCTCCTGGGCAGGCAGTTGCGCCAGCAGTTGTTCGGTGCGCGCCAGCCCCAACCGATTCAGCGCCACCTCCAGGCTTTCGGCCGGCTCCACCAGGCTGCTTGCACCATGGCGGTTGGCTTCGCGCATGACGCTCAGTACCAGCGCGGGGCTATGCTGCATCAGGTCGGCAATGTCGCGCAGCGACCGGCGCCGATCACTGATCGCGGCGCGTACCTTGTCATGGCTGAGCCTGGGAATCGGCAGGCGTACGCTGTCGAGCAATGTGAGCCAGGCGTCGAGGTTGTGCGGTTTGGCGTTGGACACGATGCTTACCCGAGTGGAGTAAAGGGCCGAACTGGCTTTTGAATACTTGTGGCTATAGTCTGGCGCAGTTCTGCCGATAAGGAGAACAACAGATTGAACATCGGCTTGCGCCGACCCTCACACCGACTTTCTAAGTGCTTCTTATCCATGGCTAAAATTATCGGCATGATCGTCGTGTTCGCAAGCGTGCTCGGCGGATACGTTCTCTCCCACGGCCAGTTGGCCGCGCTGATCCAGCCTTTCGAGGTGATGATCATCGGTGGTGCAGCGCTGGGTGCCTTCCTGCAGGCCAACCCCGGCCCGACCACCATGCACGTGCTGAAAAAGTCGTTGTCGATGTTCAAGTCGCGTTTCACCCACGCGTACTACCTGGAAGTGCTGAGCCTGATCTACGAGATCCTCAACAAGAGCCGCCGCGAAGGCATGATGGCCATCGAGGCCGATATCGAAGACGCCGCCGCCAGCCCGATCTTTGCCAAGTACCCGACCATCCTCAAGGATGAGCGCATGATCGCCTTCATCTGCGATTACCTGCGCATCATGTCCTCGGGCAACATGGCGCCTCACGAGCTCGAAGGCTTGTTCGACATGGAATTGCTGAGCATGAAGGAAGAGCTCGAGCACCCGTCCCATGCGGTCACCGGTATTGCCGATGCCTTGCCGGGCTTCGGTATCGTGGCAGCTGTATTGGGCATCGTGGTCACCATGGCCTCGCTGGGTGACGGCGACAAGGCTGCCATCGGTGGTCACGTGGGCGCTGCGCTGGTCGGTACCTTCCTGGGTATCCTGGCCGCCTACGGTTTCTTCGGCCCGCTGGCCACCTGCCTGGGCCACGACGCCAAGGAAGAGATGAACGTGTACGAGGCGATCAAGGCGTCGCTGGTGGCCTCGGCCTCGGGCATGCCGCCTTCGCTGGCCGTGGAGTTCGGCCGCAAGGTGCTGTACGGCGCCCATCGCCCCAGCTTCGCCGAACTCGAACAAGCCGTTCGCGGTCGCTGAGTCATGGAAAACAACCAGCCGATCATCATCAAGCGCGTCAAGCGCTTCGGCGGCGGGCACCACGGCGGGGCGTGGAAGATTGCCTTCGCCGACTTCGCCACGGCGATGATGGCGTTCTTCCTGGTGTTGTGGCTGCTGTCCAACGCCACACCCGAGCAGAAGATTGCCATTGCCGGTTACTTCAAGGATCCGATCGGCTTCACCGAAAGCGGTACGCCCTACGTCATCGACCTCGGCGGCTCGCCACAGTTGTCGCCTGAGCAGACGCTGAACCCCGAAGTCGACGTAACTCCGCCCAAGCCGGAAACCTCGAATCAGGTGGATGCCGAGCAGGCCGAGTCAATGGCCGAACAGGTCGAGAAGGAGCGGCTCGAGCTGCTGCTGCAGGAGCTGCAGAACAAGGTCAACGAGAACCCTGAATTGCAGAAATTCAAGGACCAGATCCTGTTCGAGATCACTCAGGATGGCCTGCGCATCCAGATCATGGACGCCGAGAACCGACCCATGTTCGACCTGGGCAGCGCGCGGTTGAAGCCGTATTTCGAAGACATTCTGCTGGCCATGGCCGACACCATCAAGGCGGTGCCGAACAAGATCAGCGTCAGTGGCCACACCGATGCCAAACCCTACGCCGGCAGCGCCAGCGGCGGCTTCGGCAACTGGGAGCTGTCGTCCAACCGCGCCAACGCCGCACGTCGCGCGCTGGTAGCCGGCAGCTACCCGGAGGATCAGGTGGCGCGGGTGGTGGGCTACGGATCGTCGTCGCTGTTTGATCGCAAGAACCCACTGAACCCGATCAACCGCCGTATCGATATCATCGTGCTGACCAAGAAAGCCCAGCGCGATATTGAAGGCGAGCAACCACCGGCTGAAACGCCGGCACCGAACGCTACGGCGCCGGCCGGCCAGCCTGGCGCCTCGGCCATCGATCCGACTGCGCCCGTGCAACCCCGTGAACTGCGCCAGCGGATGAATCTGTTCGAAGACGGCTCCCTGAAGATGGATGAGCCGGGCAAGCCTGGCCAGTAACCCAGGGTCGTCGCGGTCTAGAAGCCGCGACCAATCCGTTCTCTGAGCCCCCTGTGGATATCCATTGCGCGGACGTCGGTCGGTTGGCTGGCGCTTCTGATCGGCATCTTGAGTGCGGCTTCGCGATGATAGGCCTCTATCAGGAAGTCCAGCTGCTGAGGCCGGCTCAGGATGGGCCAATGCTCCAGGTATTCGGGCAGGGCTTCGTCACCGACCTGATAGAAGCACACGCGCTTGTCCAAGGCGCTGGCTTCGCCCACGGCGAAGGGTATCCACCAACGCCACGCACCGGCGCGCGACAGGACCAGCATCAGGTGAGTGCAGCCGCGCACATGGCCGGTGACGGTTTCGGTGACATGCAGTGTGCTCAGGGACTCGAAATCCAGCACGTCCATGCGTACTTCGATGCCGGCTCTGCGCAGATGCTTCCTGACCCTCAGGGCATGGCCGTAGTCATCGTGCCGGTAGCCGATGAACACGCTCATTGTGGCCGGCTCAGCGGGGTGTTCAGGGCGACGGGCAGTGTGCGGGGAACTGGTCGGGGCATGGTCGGCCTCCATCATCGATGCTGGAGGGTCAACGATTGTTCATGCACGCCCCACGGGCAAGAGATGTCAGCAAAAAGAGAAACCCCCTACCAGCGCAGGTAACTTTTCCTACACTCCGCAGCGTCCGTGACCTGTAGCAGCGGCGTAAGCCGCGTCCGGCCCCCCCGCGATCCACCTGACACTCCACGGTGTCCGTGACCCGGCTCACGCCGGTGCTACAGGCTTGCGGCGTACGCCGCGTCCATCGCCCCCGCGCTCCGCCTGACACTCCAAGGCGCCCGTGACCCGGCTCACGCCGGTGCTACAGGCTTGCGGCGTACGCCGCGTCCATCGCCCCCCGCGCTCCGCCTGACACTCCACGGCGCCCGTGACCCGGCTTACGCCGGTGCTACAGGCTTGCGGCGTACGCCGCGTCCGTCGCCCCCCGCGCTCCACCTGACACCCCACGGCGTCCGTGACCTGTAGCAGCGGCGTAAGCCGCGTCCGGCCCCCCCGCGCTCCACCTGACACCCCACGGCGTCCGTGACCTGTAGCAGCGGCGTAAGCCGCGTCCGGCCGCCCCGCGATCCACCTGACACCCCACGGCGCCCGTGACCCGGCTCACGCCGGTGCTACAGG
>NZ_DFUE01000052.1:3312-78339 GCF_002379585.1 Pseudomonas sp. UBA4194 | reverse complement strand
GGGGACCATTCACCGCAGATTTACGATCCTGCAATAGGGGACGCGGCTTACGCCGCTGCTACAGTAATATCCCACTAAATTAGTCGGGCACACTTAGGGGTAACTATCATACAACTAGTAGTGCAGCCACTCAAACGCTATCAATTATCATTTGGTTTAACCGTATTTCTTTCCGAAAAAAAGAAACATAGTTACCAAACCCGCCTCCGCTCCACACAAACCGCTACCTTGAGCTACATTGAGTCAGGCTATGTGCGTAATCATACGAATTAATTTGCGATCGCAAATTTACTTGCCGGTGTTTTACCCATAAAATCAGCCCGATTGATCTGCTGCGACATATCGTCACTGCGACACTCCATTCAACCCAGGGGGTGAATTTCCCCTGCTAAGGACACCAGCATGCCCGACACGACAGGACTCATCGCCCACAACTGGGGCTTTGCCATCTTCCTTCTCGGTGTTGCCGGTCTGTGTGCCTTCATGCTCGGGCTGTCCAGCCTGCTGGGCAGCAAAGCCTTCGGGCGCAGCAAGAACGAACCCTTTGAATCCGGCATGCTGCCGGTCGGCAGCGCCCGTCTGCGCCTTTCCGCCAAATTCTATCTGGTCGCGATGCTGTTCGTGATCTTCGATATCGAAGCCCTTTTTCTCTTTGCCTGGTCTGTGTCCGTCCGCGAAAGCGGCTGGACCGGATTCGTCGAAGCTCTCGTTTTCATAGCAATTCTGTTGGCAGGTCTTGTCTACCTTTGGCGAGTGGGGGCTCTCGACTGGGCGCCCGAAGGTCGCCGCAAGCGGCAAGCGAAGCTGAAACAATGAGGCTTTGGCAATGCAATACAATCTCACCCGGATCGACCCCGATGCTCCCAACGAGCAGTATCCCATTGGTAAAAGGGAAACTGTTTCCGACCCCCTAGAAGATCAGGTTCACAAGAACATCTTCATGGGCAAACTCGAAGATGTCCTCAACGGCGCCGTCAACTGGGGTCGCAAGAATTCCCTGTGGCCGTACAACTTCGGTCTCTCGTGCTGCTATGTGGAAATGACCACGGCCTTCACGGCGCCCCACGACATCGCCCGCTTCGGCGCCGAAGTCATCCGGGCATCGCCGCGTCAGGCCGACTTCATGGTCATCGCCGGCACCTGCTTCATCAAGATGGCGCCGATCATTCAGCGCCTCTACGAGCAGATGCTTGAACCCAAGTGGGTCATCTCCATGGGTTCGTGCGCCAACTCCGGTGGCATGTACGACATCTACTCGGTGGTTCAAGGGGTCGATAAATTCCTCCCCGTGGACGTCTATGTGCCTGGCTGCCCGCCGCGCCCTGAAGCTTTCCTGCAAGGCCTGATGCTGTTGCAGGAGTCGATTGGCCAAGAGCGTCGCCCGCTGTCCTGGGTCGTCGGAGATCAAGGCGTGTACCGCGCCGAGATGCCGTCGCAGAAGGAACAGCGCCGCGAACAGCGTATCGCGGTAACCAACCTGCGCAGCCCCGACGAAGTCTGATCCAGCTCTTGTCACGCCTATAACAACAGCACAAGAACCCTGGCTTCAAACCGTAGTTGACCGATAGCGACCGAGACCATGACAACAGCGGACACCGCTCTGTATATCCCGCCCTACAAGGCTGACGACCAAGACGTGGTCGTCGAACTGAACAATCGCTTTGGCCCTGAGGCGTTTCTGGCCCAGGAAACCCGCACCGGCATGCCGGTGCTGTGGGTAGCGCGCGCCAAGCTGGTTGAAATCCTCACGTTCCTGCGCAACGTGCCCAAGCCCTACAGCATGCTCTACGACCTGCATGCCGTGGACGAGCGCCTGCGCACCCATCGCCGCGCCATCCCTGGCGCTGGCGACTTCACCGTGTTCTACCACCTGCTCTCGGTAGAGCGAAACAGTGACGTGATGCTCAAGGTGGCCCTGAACGAGGGCGACCTGAACCTGCCTACCATCACTCGCATCTGGCCCAACGCCAACTGGTACGAGCGTGAAGTGTGGGACATGTTCGGCATCGACTTCGCCGGTCATCCGCACCTGACTCGCATCATGATGCCACCCACCTGGGAAGGTCACCCGCTGCGCAAGGACTACCCGGCGCGCGCGACCGAGTTCGATCCGTTCAGCCTGACCCTGGCCAAGCAGCAACTCGAGGAAGAAGCCGCACGCTTCAGACCTGAGGACTGGGGCATGAAGCGCTCCGGTGCGAACGAGGACTACATGTTCCTCA
The DNA here is from genome assembly GCF_002379585.1 of Pseudomonas sp. UBA4194. GTDB lineage: Bacteria > Pseudomonadota > Gammaproteobacteria > Pseudomonadales > Pseudomonadaceae > Aquipseudomonas. The sequence goes on along the minus strand of NZ_DFUE01000052.1, from coordinate 76,117 downwards.
ACCTGGGCCCGAACCACCCCTCGGCGCACGGTGCGTTCCGCATCATCCTGCAGCTGGACGGTGAAGAGATTGTCGACTGCGTGCCCGACATCGGCTACCACCACCGTGGCGCCGAAAAAATGGCCGAGCGCCAATCGTGGCACAGCTTCATTCCCTACACCGACCGGATCGACTACCTGGGCGGGGTGATGAACAACCTTCCCTACGTGTTGGCCGTCGAAAAGCTGGCCGGCATCACTGTGCCGCAGAAGGTCGACACCATCCGCATCATGATGGCCGAATTCTTCCGCATCACCAGCCACCTGCTCTTCCTGGGTACCTATATCCAGGACGTGGGCGCCATGACGCCGGTGTTCTTTACCTTCACCGACCGGCAGAAAGCCTACACCGTGATCGAAGCCATCACCGGTTTCCGCCTGCATCCGGCCTGGTACCGCATCGGTGGTGTGGCCCACGACCTGCCGCGCGGCTGGGAGAAACTGGTCAAGGACTTCGTCGAATGGCTGCCCAAGCGCCTTGACGAGTACACCAAGGCTGCCCTGCAGAACAGCATCCTCAAGGGCCGCACCATCGGTGTCGCCGCCTATAACACCAAGGAAGCGCTGGAATGGGGCGTCACCGGTGCCGGCCTGCGCTCTACCGGTTGCGACTTCGACCTGCGCAAGGCGCGTCCGTACTCGGGCTACGAGAACTTCGAGTTCGAAGTGCCGCTGGGCCACAACGGTGATGCCTACGACCGCTGCATGGTGCGTGTGGAAGAAATGCGCCAGAGCATCAAGATCATCGACCAGTGCATGCGCAACATGCCCGAAGGCCCGTACAAGGCGGACCACCCGCTGACCACGCCGCCGCCCAAGGAGCGCACGCTGCAGCACATCGAAACCTTGATCACGCACTTCCTGCAGGTTTCGTGGGGCCCGGTGATGCCGGCCAACGAATCCTTCCAGATGATCGAAGCGACCAAGGGCATCAACAGTTATTACCTGACGAGCGACGGCGGCACCATGAGCTACCGTACCCGCATACGCACCCCAAGCTATCCGCACCTGCAGCAGATCCCTTCGGTGATCAAAGGCAGCATGGTCGCGGACTTGATCGCGTACCTGGGTAGTATCGATTTCGTTATGGCCGACGTGGACCGCTAAGCATGAACAGCACGCTTATCCAGACAGACCGTTTCGCCCTCAGCGAAACCGAGCGCTCGGCCATCGAGCACGAGCTGCATCACTACGAGGACCCGCGCGCGGCGTCCATCGAGGCCTTGAAGATCGTCCAGAAGGAACGGGGCTGGGTGCCGGACGGCGCGCTCTATGCCATCGGCGAGATGCTGGGCATTCCGGCCAGCGACGTCGAAGGCGTAGCTACCTTCTATAGCCAGATCTTCCGCCAGCCGGTGGGCCGCCACATCATTCGCGTCTGCGACTCGATGGTGTGCTACATCGGTGGCCACGAGTCGGTGGTCAGCGAGATTCAGAGCAAGCTGGGCATCGGCCTGGGCCAGACCACTGCCGACGGCCGCTTCACCCTGCTGCCGGTGTGCTGCCTGGGCAATTGCGACAAGGCGCCGGCCCTGATGATCGACGATGACACTTTCGGTGATGTCCAGCCTGCTGGCGTTGCCCAACTGCTGGAGGGCTACGTATGAAGCTCACCTCATTCGGGCCGGCCAACACCATCGCCCGCGCCGCTGAAACCCACCCGCTGACCTGGCGCCTGCGCGACGACGGCGAGCCGATCTGGCTGGACGAGTACCAGGCCAAAGACGGCTACGCCGCGGCGCGCAAGGCGTTTGCCGACATGTCCCAGGACGACATCGTCCAGACCGTCAAGGATTCCGGCCTCAAGGGCCGCGGCGGCGCGGGCTTCCCTACCGGGGTGAAGTGGGGCCTGATGCCCAAAGACGAATCCATGAACATCCGTTACCTGCTGTGCAATGCGGATGAGATGGAACCCAACACCTGGAAAGACCGCATGCTGATGGAGCAACAGCCCCATCTGCTGATCGAGGGCATGCTGATTTCCGCCCGCGCCCTGAAAGCCTATCGCGGCTATATCTTCCTGCGCGGCGAGTACACCACTGCCGCCAAGCACCTCAACCGCGCGGTCCAGGAGGCCAAGGCCGCCGGCCTGCTGGGCAAGAACATCCTGGGTTCGGGTTTCGACTTCGAGCTGTTCGTGCACACCGGTGCCGGCCGCTACATCTGCGGTGAAGAGACCGCGCTGATCAATTCCCTGGAAGGCCGCCGCGCCAACCCGCGCTCCAAGCCGCCCTTCCCTGCCGCCGTCGGCGTGTGGGGCAAGCCCACCTGCGTGAACAACGTCGAAACCCTGTGCAACGTGCCTGCCATCGTCGGCAATGGCATCGACTGGTACAAGTCGCTGGCCAAAGAAGGCAGCGAGGACCATGGCACCAAGCTGATGGGCTTTTCCGGCAAGGTCAAGAACCCCGGCCTGTGGGAATTGCCGTTCGGCATCACCGCCCGTGAGCTGTTCGAAGACTACGCCGGCGGCATGCGCGATGGCTTCAAGCTCAAGTGCTGGCAGCCCGGCGGCGCAGGCACCGGCTTCCTCCTGCCTGAACACCTCGACGCACAGATGTATGCCGGCGGCATCGGCAAGGTGGGCACCCGTATGGGTACCGGCCTGGCCATGGCGGTGGACGACAGCGTGAACATGGTGTCCTTGCTGCGCAACATGGAAGAATTCTTCGCCCGCGAGTCCTGTGGCTTCTGCACACCGTGTCGCGACGGCCTGCCTTGGAGCGTCAAGCTGCTGCGCGCCATCGAGACCGGCAACGGCCAACCTGGGGACATCGAAACCCTGCTGGGGCTGGTCGGCTTCCTTGGCCCGGGCAAGACGTTCTGTGCACACGCGCCGGGTGCCGTGGAGCCTTTGGGCAGCGCGATCAAATATTTCCGGCCGGAGTTCGAGGCAGGCATCAAGCCCGCCACGCCTGGCAGCCTGACCCAGGTAGCCACCCCTACCCTGGCCGGCGCATAAAAGACTGCAAGCCCGGTGGCCCGTGCCACCGGTATCACCCGTTGACGCGCCTACCTGTGCTGCGCCGGGTGAATAACAAGATTTCCATTAGCCACGCCCGCTGACAACGGGCCAACGAAGAACTTGAACCATGGCCACTATCCACGTAGACGGCAAAGCGCTCGAGGTCGATGGCGCAGACAACCTGTTACAGGCCTGTCTGTCCCTGGGCCTCGACATCCCGTATTTCTGCTGGCACCCGGCGCTGGGCAGCGTCGGCGCCTGCCGCCAGTGCGCGGTCAAGCAATACACTGACGAGAACGACACCCGGGGTCGCATCGTCATGTCCTGCATGACCCCCGCCACCGACAACACCTGGATCTCCATCGACGACGACGAATCCAAGGCGTTTCGCGCCAGCGTGGTCGAATGGCTGATGACCAACCACCCGCACGACTGCCCGGTGTGCGAGGAAGGCGGTCACTGCCATCTGCAAGACATGACCGTGATGACAGGCCACAACGAGCGCCGTTATCGCTTCACCAAACGCACTCACCAGAACCAGGAACTGGGGCCTTTCATCGCTCACGAGATGAACCGCTGCATCGCCTGCTATCGCTGCGTGCGCTTCTATAAGGACTACGCTGGCGGTACCGATCTGGGCGTCTACGGCGCCCACGACAACGTCTATTTCGGACGCGTCGAAGACGGCACCCTGGAAAGCGAGTTCTCCGGCAACCTCACCGAGGTCTGCCCTACCGGTGTGTTCACCGACAAGACTCACTCCGAGCGTTACAACCGCAAGTGGGACATGCAGTTCGCCCCGAGCATCTGCCACGGCTGCTCCAGCGGTTGCAACATCAGCCCCGGCGAGCGCTACGGCGAACTGCGTCGGATCGAGAACCGCTACAACGGCTCGGTCAACCATTACTTCCTGTGCGATCGCGGCCGTTTCGGCTACGGCTACGTCAACCGCAAGGATCGTCCGCGCCAGCCGCTGCTCGCCGAGGGCAACCGCAAGCTGAGCCTGGACGACGCTCTGGACAAGGCTGCCGACCTGCTGCGCGGCCGTAACATCGTCGGTATCGGTTCGCCTCGCGCCAGCCTGGAGAGTAACTACGCGTTGCTCGAACTGGTCGGCGCCAAGCATTTCTACAGCGGTATCGAAGCCGGTGAGCTCACCCGCATTCGCCTGGTCCTGCAAGTCCTGAAGGACAGCCCCCTGCCGATCCCGAGCCTGCGCGAAGTGGAAGACCACGACGCTGTGTTCGTGCTCGGTGAAGACCTCACCCAAACCGCCGCGCGCATGGCCCTGGCGCTGCGCCAATCGGTCAAGGGCAAGGCCGAGGCCATGGCCGAAGCGATGCGCGTGCAGCCATGGCTCGACGCCGCGGTGAAGAACATCGGCCAGCACGAGCTGAACCCGTTGTTCATCGCCAGCCTGACCGACACCAAGCTGGACGACGTCGCCGAAGAATGCGTGCATGCCGCACCTGAAGACCTGGCCCGCATCGGCTTCGCCGTTGCCCACGCTATCGACCCCACCGCTCCGGCGGTGGCAGGCCTGGATGCCGAGGCCGTGGAACTGGCTCAGCGTATCGCCGACGCTCTGGTCGCCGCGCAACGCCCCTTGATCGTCAGCGGTACCTCGTTGGGCTCCAACGCCCTCATCGAAGCCGCCGCCAACATCGCCAAGGCCCTCAAGGCCCGTGACAAGGCCGGCTCGCTGAGCCTGATCGTGCCGGAAGCCAACAGCCTCGGCCTGGCCATGCTCGGTGGCGATTCGGTGGATGACGCCCTGCAAGCCATCATCGACGGCCATGCCGATGCGTTGGTGGTGCTGGAAAACGACCTGTACACCCGCGTCGATGCGGCCAAGGTCGATGCGGCGCTGGCTGCTGCCAAGGTGATCATCGTTGCCGACCACCAGCACACCCGCACCCTGGAGCGCGCTCACCTGGTGCTGCCCGCGGCGAGCTTCGCCGAAGGCGATGGCACCCTGGTCAGCCAGGAAGGCCGCGCCCAGCGCTTCTTCCAGGTTTTCGACCCGGTCTATCTGGATGCCAGCATCCTGATTCATGAAGGCTGGCGCTGGTTGCATGCCCTGCGCAGCACCCTGCTCAACAAGCCGGTGGACTGGACCCAGCTGGATCACGTTACCGCCGCGGTCGCCAACAGCGCCCCGCAACTGGCGCGTATCGTCGATGCGGCGCCGTCGGCTTCGTTCCGCATCAAAGGCCTGAAGCTGGCTCGCGAACCGCTGCGGTACAGCGGTCGCACCGCCATGCGCGCCAACATCAGCGTTCACGAACCGCGCACTTCGCAGGATACCGACACCGCCTTCTCGTTCTCCATGGAAGGCTACTCGGGCTCGGTCGAACCCCGTCAGCAGGTGCCGTTCGCCTGGTCGCCGGGCTGGAACTCGCCGCAGGCCTGGAACAAGTTCCAGGACGAAGTGGGTGGTCACCTGCGTGCCGGTGACCCCGGCACTCGCCTGATCGAAACCCAGGGCGACAGCCTGGGCTGGTTCGCCAACGTGCCGGCGGCCTTCTCGCCCGCTCGCGGCACCTGGCAGGCAGTGCCGCTCTATCATCTGTTCGGCAGCGAAGAGAACTCTTCCCGCGCCGCACCGGTGCAAGAGCGCATTCCTGCCGCCTACGTGGCGTTGGCCAAGTCCGAGGCGGACCGCCTGGGCGTCAACGACGGGGCGCTGCTGAGCCTCACCGTCGCCGGTCAGGCGCTGCGTCTGCCGTTGCGCGTCACCGAGGAACTGGGTGCTGGCCTGGTAGGCCTGCCCTCCGGCCTGGCCGGGATTCCTCCGGCGTTCGCCGGCGCATCCGTAGAAGGCCTGCAGGAGGCAGCACAATGACCTGGTTCACCCCTGAAGTGATCGACATCATCATTGGTGTGGTCAAGGCTCTGGTCATCATGCTCGCGGTCGTGGTCTGCGGTGCATTGCTCAGCTTCGTCGAACGACGTCTGCTGGGTTGGTGGCAGGACCGTTACGGCCCGAACCGGGTCGGTCCGTTCGGCATGTTCCAGATTGCCGCCGACATGCTCAAGATGTTCTTCAAGGAAGACTGGAACCCGCCTTTCGTCGACAGGATGATCTTCACCCTGGCGCCGGTGGTGGCGATGAGCGCCTTGCTGATCGCCTTCGCGATCATCCCGATCACCCCGAGCTGGGGTGTTGCGGACCTGAACATCGGCCTGCTGTTCTTCTTCGCCATGGCGGGCCTTTCGGTGTACGCCGTTCTGTTCGCTGGCTGGTCGAGCAACAACAAGTACGCCCTGCTGGGCAGCTTGCGGGCCTCGGCGCAGACCGTGTCGTACGAAGTGTTCATGGGCCTGTCGCTGATGGGCATCGTGATTCAGGCCGGCTCGTTCAACATGCGCGACATCGTCGAGTACCAGGCGCAGAACCTGTGGTTCATCATTCCGCAGTTCTTCGGCTTCTGCACCTTCTTCGTGGCTGGCGTGGCCGTGACTCACCGTCACCCCTTCGACCAACCGGAAGCGGAACAGGAACTGGCCGACGGCTACCACATCGAATACGCCGGCATGAAATGGGGCATGTTCTTCGTCGGTGAATACATCGGCATCATCCTGATCTCGGCCTTGCTGGTGACGCTGTTCTTCGGCGGCTGGCACGGACCGTTCGGCATCCTGCCGCAACTGTCGTTCATCTGGTTCGCTCTGAAAACCGCGTTCTTCATCATGCTGTTCATCCTGCTACGCGCTTCCATCCCGCGCCCTCGGTATGACCAGGTGATGGATTTCAGCTGGAAGTTCTGCCTGCCACTGACCCTGATCAACATGCTGGTGACCGCCGCGATCGTGTTGTTGAACACGCCCGCCGGCACGGTTCAGTGAGGAATTGACCCATGTTCAAATATATTGGTGACGTCGTAAAAGGCACGGGCACGCAACTGCGTAGCCTGATCATGGTATTCGGTCACGGTTTCCGCAAACGTGACACCCTGCAATACCCCGAAGAAGCCGTGTACCTGCCGCCGCGCTACCGCGGCCGCATCGTGCTGACCCGCGACCCCGACGGCGAAGAACGCTGCGTGGCCTGCAACCTCTGCGCGGTGGCCTGCCCGGTGGGCTGCATCTCGCTGCAGAAGGCCGAGACCGAAGACGGTCGCTGGTACCCGGACTTTTTCCGCATCAACTTCTCGCGCTGCATCTTTTGCGGCCTGTGCGAGGAAGCCTGCCCAACCACCGCGATCCAGCTCACGCCGGATTTCGAAATGGCCGAGTTCAAGCGTCAGGACCTGGTGTACGAGAAGGAAGATCTGCTGATCTCCGGCCCCGGCAAGAACCCTGACTACAACTTCTATCGTGTTGCGGGCATGGCCGTGGCCGGCAAGCCGAAAGGCGCCGCGCAGAACGAAGCCCAGCCGATCAACGTGAAGAGCTTGCTCCCTTAAGGAAGAAAGATGGAATTCGCTTTCTATTTCGCGTCGGGTATCGCGGTGGTGTCCACCCTCAGGGTGATCACCAATACCAACCCTGTGCACGCCCTGCTCTACCTGATCATTTCCCTGATCGCCGTGGCCATGACCTTCTTCGCGCTGGGTGCACCGTTCGCCGGTGTTCTGGAAGTGATTGCCTACGCTGGCGCCATCATGGTGCTGTTCGTGTTCGTGGTGATGATGCTCAACCTTGGGCCAGCATCGGTGCAACAAGAGCGTGTGTGGCTCAAGCCCGGCATCTGGGCCGGTCCCGTCTTCCTCGGCGCCTTGCTGCTGCTGGAATTGATGTACGTGCTGTTCGCCAACCCCAGCGCCGCCGGTATCGGCCAGACCACGGTCGATGCCAAGGCCGTGGGTATCAGCCTGTTCGGGCCCTACCTGCTGGTGGTTGAACTGGCGTCGATGCTGCTGCTCGCCGCAGCCGTGACGGCGTTCCACCTCGGCCGTACGGAAAAGGAGTAAACAGATGCCCGCTATCCCTCTCGAGCATGGCCTGGCAGTCGCCGGCATCCTGTTCACCCTTGGTCTGGTCGGCCTGATGGTCCGCCGTAACATTCTTTTCGTGTTGATGAGCCTGGAAATCATGATGAACGCCTCGGCTCTGGCGTTCATCGTGGCGGGCGCGCGTTGGGGTCAGCCAGACGGCCAGGTGATGTTCATCCTGGTCATCAGCCTGGCAGCCGCCGAGGCCTCCATTGGCCTGGCGATCCTGATGCAGCTGTACCGCCGCTTCCACACGCTTGATATCGACGCTGCCAGTGAGATGCGCGGATGAACCTGATCTTTCTGACCTTCGTATTCCCGCTGATCGGCTTCCTGCTGCTGTCGTTCTCCCGCGGGCGCTTCTCGGAAAACCTCTCGGCGCTGATCGGCGTAGGCTCCATCGGCCTGTCGGCCATCGTCGCCGCCTACGTCATCTGGCAGTTCAACGTCTCGCCGCCCGAGGGCGGTGTGTACACCCAACTGCTGTGGCGCTGGATGTCGGTGGACGGCTTCGAACCCAACTTCACCCTGTATCTGGATGGCCTGTCGATCACCATGCTCGGCGTGGTGGTGGGCGTGGGTTTCCTGATCCACCTGTTCGCGTCCTGGTACATGCGCGGTGAAGACGGCTACTCGCGCTTCTTCGCCTACACCAACCTGTTCATCGCCAGCATGCTGTTCCTGGTGCTGGGCGACAACCTGCTGTTCATCTACTTCGGTTGGGAAGGCGTGGGGCTGTGCTCGTACCTGTTGATCGGTTTCTACTACAGCAACCGCAACAACGGCAACGCGGCACTGAAGGCCTTCATCGTGACCCGCATCGGTGACGTGTTCATGGCCATCGGCCTGTTCATCCTGTTCCAGCAACTGGGCACGCTGAACATTCAGGAGCTGCTGGTGCGGGCGCCGGAGCACTTCAAGGTCGGTGACTTCTGGATCGTGCTGGCGACCCTGATGCTGCTGGGCGGGGCCGTGGGTAAGTCCGCGCAACTGCCGCTGCAGACCTGGCTGGCCGACGCCATGGCGGGCCCGACCCCGGTATCGGCACTGATCCACGCCGCCACCATGGTGACCGCGGGCGTCTACCTGATTGCCCGTACCCACGGCCTGTTCGCCCTGGCGCCGGACATCCTGCACCTGGTAGGCATCGTCGGCGGCGTGACCCTGGTACTGGCCGGCTTCGCCGCGCTGGTGCAGACCGACATCAAGCGTATCCTGGCCTATTCGACCATGAGCCAGATTGGCTACATGTTCCTGGCCCTGGGCGTCGGCGCCTGGGAAGGCGCGATCTTCCACCTGATGACCCACGCCTTCTTCAAGGCGCTGCTGTTCCTGGCGTCCGGTGCGGTGATCGTGGCCTGCCACCACGAGCAGAACATCTTCAAGATGGGCGGCCTGTGGAAGAAACTGCCACTGGCCTATGCTAGCTTCATCGTCGGCGGTGCGGCCTTGGCCGCCCTGCCGCTGCTGACGGCCGGGTTCTACTCCAAGGACGAGATTCTCTGGGAAGCTTTCGCCAGCGGCCACAACGGCTTGCTGTATGCCGGGCTGGTAGGCGCGTTCATGACCTCGCTGTACACCTTCCGCCTGATCTTCATCACCTTCCACGGTGAAGCCAAGACCGAAGCCCACGCCGGCCACGGGATTTCCCACTGGCTGCCGCTGGGCGTGCTGATCGTGCTGTCGACCTTCATCGGCGCATGGATTCATCCGCCGCTGGCCGGCGTCCTGCCGCAGAGCGTCGGCCACGCCGGTGGCGAAGCCAAGCACAGCCTGGAAATCGCCTCAGGGGCCATCGCGCTTGCCGGTATCCTGCTGGCCGCCATGCTGTTCCTCGGCAAGCGTCGCTTCGCCACGGCCGTGGCCAACAGCGGCATGGGCCGGATGCTGTCGGCCTGGTGGTTCGCCGCCTGGGGCTTCGACTGGATCTACGACAAGCTGTTCGTCAAACCGTACCTGCTGATCAGCCACCTGTTGCGCAAGGACCCGGTTGACCAGGTGATCGGCCTGATTCCGCGTACGGCCAAGGGCGGCAACAACGCCATGAGCCGTACCGAGACAGGCCAGTTGCGCTGGTATGCCGCTTCGATTGCCGCTGGTGCCGTGCTTGTGCTCGGTGCCGTTGTACTGGCTGCGGTCTGATATGAATCTTGCGACTTTGCGAAAGGAATTGAGCCCGTCATGATTTTGCCTTGGCTGATCCTGATCCCCTTCATCGGCGGCCTTCTGTGCTGGGTAGCGGAGCGCAGCAGCGCTACCCTGCCCCGCTGGATCGCGTTGCTGACCATGTCCCTGGAACTCGCACTCGGCCTCTGGCTGTGGGCCCATGGCGACTACACCCTGGCACCGGCACCTGGCGCTGAGCCTGCCTGGGCCTATGAATTCAAGTTCAGCTGGATTCAACGCTTCGGCATCAGCGTGCACCTGGCCCTCGATGGCCTGTCGCTGCTGATGATTCTGCTGACCGGCTTGCTCGGTATCCTCTCGGTGCTGTGCTCGTGGAAAGAGATCCAGCGCCACGTCGGCTTCTTCCACCTCAACCTGATGTGGATTCTGGGCGGCGTGGTCGGCGTGTTCCTGGCCCTGGACCTGTTTCTGTTCTTCTTCTTCTGGGAAATGATGCTGGTGCCGATGTATTTCCTCATCGCGCTCTGGGGTCACAGTTCCTCGGACGGCAAGAAGACCCGGATCTACGCCGCCACCAAGTTCTTCATCTTCACCCAGGCCAGCGGCCTGATCATGTTGGTGGCGATCCTGGCCCTGGTGCTGTTCAACTACAGCAACACTGGCGTGCTGACCTTCAACTACAGCGATCTGCTCAAGGCGCAACTGCCGGCGCACGTGGAATACCTGCTGATGCTGGGCTTCTTCATCGCTTTCGCAGTGAAGCTGCCGGTGGTGCCCTTCCACTCCTGGCTGCCGGATGCTCACGCCCAGGCGCCGACCGCAGGCTCCGTGGACCTGGCCGGTATTCTGTTGAAAACCGCCGCCTACGGCCTGCTGCGTTTTGCCTTGCCGCTGTTCCCGAACGCTTCGGCGGAGTTCGCACCGATCGCCATGACCCTGGGTCTGGTGGGTATTTTCTACGGTGCCTTCCTGGCGTTTGCGCAGAGCGACATCAAGCGCCTGATCGCCTTCTCCAGCGTGTCGCACATGGGCTTCGTGCTGATCGGCATCTACTCCGGTACTGCCCAGGCACTGCAAGGCGCGGTGATCCAGATGCTCGCCCACGGCCTGTCGGCGGCGGCGTTGTTCATCTTGAGCGGCCAGCTGTACGAGCGCCTGCACACCCGCGACATGCGTGAAATGGGTGGCTTGTGGTCGCGTATCGCCTACCTGCCGGCCATCAGCCTGTTCTTTGCGGCCGCCTCGCTCGGCCTGCCGGGAACCGGTAACTTCGTCGGTGAGTTCCTGATTCTGCTGGGTAGCTTCACCGTGGCGCCGTGGGTCACCGCGATTGCCACCTCTGGCCTGGTGTTCGGTTCGGTGTACTCGCTGATCATGATCCACCGTGCCTATTTCGGCCCTTCCAAGTCCGACGCCGTTCTGGCCGGCATGGACAACCGCGAACTGATCATGGTGCTGGGCCTTGCGGGCCTGCTGATTCTGCTTGGCGTCTACCCGCAGCCCTTCCTCGACACCTCCGCCGCCACCATGACCGGTGTGCAGCAGTGGTTCGGCACCGCCTTCACTCAACTCGCTTCGGCCCGGTAAGAGCGCTATGGACCTGACGATTCAACACTTTATTGCGCTTGCGCCGCTGCTGATCACCACCGTCACCGTCGTTGCGGTGATGTTGGCGATCGCCTGGCGGCGCAACCATTCGCAAACGTTCCTGCTGTCGTGTGCGGGGCTGAACCTGGCGCTGCTGTCGATTCTGCCGGTGCTCAAGCTCACCCCTATCACCGTTACGCCACTGCTGCAGGTCGATAACTTCGCGGCGCTGTACATGGCCCTGATCCTGATTGCCACCCTGGCCTGCGTGACGCTCGCTCATGCCTACCTGGGCGACGGCGCTTCGGGCTACCCCGGCAACCGCGAAGAGCTTTACCTCTTGATCCTGATGGCGGCATTGGGCGGGCTGGTGCTGGTCTGCGCGCAGCACCTGGCAGGCCTGTTCATTGGCCTGGAGCTGCTGTCGGTGCCCACCTATGGCCTGATCGCCTATGCCTTCTTCAACAAGCGTTCACTGGAAGGCGGCATCAAGTACATGGTGTTGTCGGCCGCCGGCTCCGCGTTCCTGCTGTTCGGCATGGCGCTGCTGTACGCCGATGCCGGCAGCCTGAGCTTCTCCGGTATCGGTCAGGCCCTGGCCGCAACCGGCGTACCGAGCGCGCTGGCACAACTGGGTCTGGCGATGATGCTGGTGGGCCTGGCGTTCAAGCTGTCGCTGGTGCCTTTCCACCTGTGGACCCCGGACGTCTACGAGGGCGCCCCTGCTCCGGTCGCTGCGTTCCTGGCAACCGCCAGCAAGGTAGCAGTGTTTGCCGTCGTGGTGCGCCTATTCCAGCTGTCACCGGCTGCCAGCAGCGGCATCTTGCACGATACCCTAGCGGTGATCGCGGTGGCGTCGATCCTGATCGGCAACCTGCTGGCTGTCACCCAGAGCAACATCAAGCGTCTGCTGGGCTATTCGTCCATTGCGCACTTCGGTTACCTCCTCATCGCGCTGGTGGCCAGCAAGGGCCTGGCGCTGGAAGCCATTGGCGTGTATCTGGTGACCTACGTGATCACCAGCCTGGGCGCCTTCGGGGTCATCACCCTGATGTCCTCGCCCTACAACGGGCGTGATGCCGATGCGCTGTACGAGTATCGCGGCCTGTTCTGGCGCCGTCCGTACCTTACGGCAGTGATGACGGTGATGATGCTGTCGCTGGCGGGCATTCCGCTGACCGCCGGTTTCATCGGCAAGTTCTACATCATCGCCACTGGCGTCGAATCGCAGCTCTGGTGGCTGACCGGCGCGTTGGTGGTGGGCAGCGCGATCGGTGTGTTCTATTACCTGCGGGTGATGGTGACCCTGTTCCTGATGGAGAAGAACCTGCGTCGCACCGACGCCCCGCTGAAGTGGGAGCAACGCACCGGCGGCGTGATGCTGCTGGCGATCGCGGTACTGGCCTTCGTGTTGGGGGTTTACCCGCAGCCGTTGCTGGAATTGGTGCAGCATGCCGGCTTTCAGTTGGGGACGGTGATCGTCAAAGGTTGATGATCCGTGTTTTGAAAAAACCCGCTTCGGCGGGTTTTTTTATGGGTGCGTGCCGGTCCGAGCGCTATCGTCGCCTTACGCACTAGGCGACGAGGCCGCCACTAAACCTCCCACCAGCGCGGGAACAGCGCCTTGACCCGCCCTTCGGCAAAACGATCATCGATCAATACCACCACCCCTCGATCATCCTGGCCGCGGATCACCCTTCCCGCCGCCTGCACCACCTTGCACAATCCAGGGTACAAATAGGTGTAGTCGTATCCAGAGCCGAACAACGCGTTCATGCGGCCCTTGATCTGTTCATTGACCGGATTGAGTTGCGCTAGCCCCAAGGTAGCGATGAACGCCCCGATCAGTCGTGCGCCGGGCAGGTCGATGCCTTCGCCAAAAGCGCCGCCCAGTACCGCGAACCCCACGCCCCGACTGGTTTCGGTAAATCGCCCGAGGAAATCCCGGCGCGCACTTTCATCCATCTTCCGCGCCTGCGCCCACAGGTCGATCTGCGGGTAGCGCTCGGCCAGCAGCCCTTGCACCTGTTGCAGGTAATCGAAGCTGCTGAAGAACGCCAGGTAGTTACCCGGTTGCTGGAGGTACTGCTGCGCGATCAAGTCGGCGATGGGACCGAGCGATGCCTGACGATGATTGAAACGCGTCGAGATGCTGTCGACGATGCGCACTTCCAACTGGGAGGCGCTGAACGGCGATTGCACATCGATCCAGGCGCAATCCTTGGGTAATCCCAGGAGGTCAGCGTAATAGTTGCGCGGGCTGAGGGTGGCGGAAAACAGTATGGCGCTGCGCGCCGCCGCCAGGCGCGGTGCCAGCAGCGGCGCAGGCACCACGTTGCGCAGGCACAGCTGGGCCTGGGCGCGCTTGCCGGGGGGATCGCGACGGGTCACATCGAACAGATAATGCTCGTCGAACAGCTCGGCGACACGGGTGAACTGCAAGGCCTGGAAATAGAAATCCAGCAATTCGCGGTCGATACCCTGTGGCTGCGCATTCATCTCGTCAGTGATCAGGCTGATGCAGCGCAGCAGCGTTAGGATGAACTTGTCCGGCAGCCTGGGGTGGACCTGGTACGGCGCTATCTGCTCGGCGTAGAGCACGTTCCACTCTCGGTTCAGCCGCTGCAGCGGGCTCTTGAGCTTCGCTGGTGGCGCCTTGCGAATGGCCTGCAGCGCGCTCTGGTCGAGCGTGGCGCTGTACATGCCGCGCGCACGGTCGACCAGATTGTGGGATTCATCCACCAACACCGCGAGCTGCCACTGATGCTCCTGGGCCAGGCCGAACAACAAGGCATTGAGGTCAAAGTAATAGTTGTAGTCGCCAATCACGATATCGACCCAGCGCGCCAGTTCCTGACTGAGGTAGTACGGGCACACCTGATGTTCCAGGGCAATGCGGCGCACCGTGGCCTGGTCGAGGATGGCGACGTGAACCGCGGCTTCACGGGCCGCCGGCAAGCGGTCGTAAAACCCTTTGGCCAAGGGACAGGACTCGCCATGGCACGCCTTGTCGGGGTGCTCGCAGGCTTTGTCGCGGGCGACCATTTCCAAGGTGCGCAGGGGCAGGCCCGGTTGCCGATGCAGTTGGCTGACCGCTTCCAGGGCCAACGCGCGGCCTGGGGTCTTGGCGCTTAGAAACAGGATCTTGTCCAGTTGCTGCGGTACCACGGCCTTGAGCAACGGGAACAATGTGCCCAACGTCTTGCCGATGCCAGTGGTGGCCTGGGCCATCAGGCAACGGCCGGTACTGACCGCCTTGTAGACGGTCTCGGCCAGCTCACGCTGCCCGGCGCGAAAGGTCCCATGAGGAAACTTCAACGCGGTCAGGGCCAGGTCCCGTTCCGCCTTGCGCGACAGCTCCTGGCGCGCCCACGCGAGGAACAGCGTGCACAGGCGCTCATAGTGGGCCTCTAGCTCGGCGGCCTGATAGTGTTGGGAAAACAGTGTCTGCTTGTCGTAGTCCACATCGAAGTACACCAGGGCCACATCCATCTGCTCGAGCTGCAGCGACTGACACATCAGCCAGGCATAGACCTTGGCTTGAGCCCAGTGCAACTGGCGATGGTTCTGCGGTTGCAGGGCCAGGTCGCCGCGGTGGGTCTTGATTTCTTCCAGCCGGTTGAGCGCAGGATCGTAGCCGTCCGCGCGGCCGCGCACCTGCAGTTCATGAAACTCGCCAGACAAGGCCACTTCAGTCTGATAGCCCGCACTGCGCCCCTGGGTGACCCGGCGATGCCCGGCCATCCCTTCCAGGGCCGACGGCGACGGGGTAAAGCGCAGGTCCAGATCGCCCACCTTGGCGGTGAACTCGCACAAGGCACGCACGGCCACTCGGTAACTCACGCGGTCTGCCCAGCCCACTCGACATAACAGACCTGCACCGGCATCTGGTGGCGCGCGCAGAAATCCAGCCAACGCAGCTGATTGTCCTGCAGGCGGTCCCCCGGGCCCTTGACCTCGATCATCAGGTAGCGACGCTCCTCGGGCCAGAACTGGATAAGGTCTGGCATGCCGGTGCGGTTGGCCTTTATATCTTCCAGCAAGCGGTCGAAACAGTGCTTCAGGTGCTCGGCCGGAATGCACTGCAAGGCCAGCTCCAGCAAAGGTTCATCGAGCATGCCCCAGTGCACGAAAGGTGATTGCAGACCCCACTTGGCTTGGTAGGTCGCGCGAATCGAAGCCTTGTATTCATCCGTTTCCAGCTGTCCCAGACAAGCCGCGAACAGCTCGCCACGACGCGCGCGAAAGTCCGTTTGCAGCAGATCTGCCGGCCCACTCTGAAACGGGTGGAAAAATGCCCCCGGCAGCGGTGCGAAGATGGCCGGCCAGCACAGCAGGCCGAACAGGGCGTTGAACAGCGTGTTCTCGACGTAGTGCACAGGCTGCTGCTCGCCGTGCAGATACAGCGCCACGCGCTGCTCGACACTCAATGGCTGGTCGCACAGTTGCACCGCCAGATCCAGCCGCTCGACCTTGGCCGCGGTTCGCCGCGGGCCCGCCGGTAGGCCCACATGTCGACGCAGGCGCGGCAGCATTCGGCTCAATTGCTGCGCTTCAGCAGGGTCCACCGGCGCTGCGCTGGCCTCCTCGGCCAGTGCCAGGGCTTGCGCATAGGCGCCGGTCAGCTCCAGCACGCGAATCACCCGTGCACGGGCCTGGTGAAAGCTACAGCTTCTATAGATGGTCAGCGCCAGCTCCATGTTCTGCTGACGCTCACACGCGTAACCCAGGCGGAACAGCAGCTTTTCCCGGCGCCGCTGCAGCCAGGATTTGTCCGTATTGATGGCCAGCAACTGCTGGTGCAGGTCCGCGCTGGCCTCGCCGGCTTCCATGGCTTCTCCGCAGACGTGCAAGGCAATGCACGCGGCGACGTCATCGCGGTGAGTCAGGCCCCGGGATTCTGGCCCCATCGGCACCGACTCGTAACGGTATACCCCCAGATCGGCCAGGACGAAATCCGCCCAGCCCTGGCGCAGATTGCCGAAGAACAGCAAGCGCAGACGGTCACACAGCTCATCCACGGTCAGGCTGTACACGGCATCGCCAAGCGCCGGGCACCATTGCCCCAGCGGCTGGGCAGGCCATTCGCTTGCAGCCAATATTTCAAAGATCTGTGCCTTGGACAGCGTGCTGCGCAACTGGAGGTGGCTGAAATGGGTGATCAGCTCGGGCTTGACCAGCAGGTCGAACACCTGCTCCAGGGTCAAAGGTGCCTGGTCATCCAGCCATCCTTCGACCAGCAGCGGGCGTGCCGCCGTCAGGGTACAGCCAATTTCCGGGTAGTTCAGGCGACTGGCGCGGAACAGCGCGCCCTTGCGCATGATCATGCGCACCAGCAAGGCTTGGGCATTGTCCGGCAGCGTGGCGAAGCGACGGATGAACCCGTGCTCTTCGTCATCGAGTACATCGGCGTAGCGCTGCCCAAGCCACGCCAGTACCTGACGAAAGTTGGCCAGGTAATAGAAAGGGTTTTCCAGAGGTTCGAATGCCACGCCGCTGCCAGATCTGATACAAAATTTTACTGGTTATACATACAGACCGAAAATCAGGCAAACGGAAAATGACCGATGGTGCTAGACCCGATGCCGCTCCAGGGCGCAGCCCAGGGCAACCAGCAACCGCTCGAATGTGTTCGTATCGTGACGGCTGGCATCCACTCGCAGGTGGTGCTGGCAGTGGCCCTGGAGGCTGAAGATATCCCCGGGGGCAATCAGAAAGCGCTGCTGGCGCAGCGTCTCGAATACGCTGCGCATATCGACCGGGTGGCGAGCGGCCGCCCACAGCGTGGCGCCTCCCGCTGGCACGTTGATGTGCAGGTGTTCATCGAGCACTGTGCGCAGGACCCTGGCCCGAGCCGCCACCTGTGGCTGGACACGTGCGATCAGCCGGGTGATATGAGCGTCGTAACCACCGCTGCCGATGAAACGCGCCAGGGCTTTGTGGCGCAAGGGAGGGGGCACGGCCGCGCGTTGCAGGCAAAGGCGCTGCAGCCCGGCATGCCAGTGCCGGCTCAACAGGTAGGCAAAAGGTGCTTCGGCACCCAGGCTGTATTGCAGCGACCCCAGCACCAGCAGCCGCTGCGGATCGACCAGCTCGCGAAAGCGCATGCCGGGGCGCACGGCCAGGTCGCCTTGGGTATCGTCCTCGACCACCCAAACACCTTGCCGCTCGAGCAGTCGCGCGATCCCGCGCTTATCGGCGTCGCTCAGTGCCATACCCAACGGCCACAGGAACGACGAGCCGAGCACGATGACCCGTACCCGATGCCGGGTGAACAAGGCCTGCAGCCGCTGCAGGGGGAATTTCTCGCCAGGTGCCAGCGCCAGTTCAACCACCTGTGCCCCTGCGGCCTGCAACGTCCTGAGAATTCGCCATGAGCAAGGCGCCGGCACCGCCACCACCGCGCCCTTGAGCTCGAGCGCCGTCCAGGTCATCTCCAACACCGCGCTGAAATCGCTGCCGATGTAGACATCGTCAGCGCTCCAGGAGTCGTGCAGTGATCGAGTGTAGCGGGCCGCAAGCACACGACGCAGCTCCAGCTCGCCACCCGGCTGCGCCAACTCGGCCAGTCCCGCCGGGTAGCGACGTGCGAGCTGGGCTTCCAACTTCAGCAGTTGCCCAACGGCCACGGTGTCAGCCGGCGGCGCACCCCGACTGAAAGCCTGAATCGTCGGCTGACAGGCGCTGGCGAGCATTCGCTGCAGCAAGTCCGAACCGTAGAGGGCGGGCGGAAATGGTGCCGGCCCGTCGGCAAAATAGCCGGATTTGGCCACCGAATGGATGCGCCCCTCGGTTTCCAGAAGCGTATAGGCGGCCTGCGCCGTGGATACCGACACACCCAGCTGACGGCCCAGAGCGCGCAGCGAGGGAAGCTTGATCCGCTGTCCCGGCTCTACGGCGGCCAGCAGGGCAAGTAGATAGCGATAGACGCCCAGGTAAGCAAATTGCGCTGCGCCGCTTCCCCGCGCGCCCTTCATGTGGCCGGTCGCAGGCGGTACAGCTCCTGCAGAACGGGCAGTGGCAGCCCGGTACATTCTTGCAGCCACTGCGTAACCTGGTCTGGCGCGGCGGCGCCCTGCAGTGCCTTGTGCAGATAAGGCAACGCCACCAGCATGCCGGGATGACACGCACGCAGGAATGCCTCCATGCCTGCGGCATGGCCAACGATGGGGGCGAATACCAGACACGTCAGTTGGGTTTCGGTCAGGCCGTAGGCAACTCGGGCCAGCGCCTGGGCTTGCTCACGGGCAAGCTCCACAGGCGGCACCCGTACGGCGGGGTTTGCGCCTCCGCGCAATAGGCGGAGGTAGCGTTGCAAGCCTGCCGCATAACCACACTGTTCGACATGCTCGCCGCGCAGGCCAGCGATGTGGCCCAACAAGGCCACATGCCGATGCCTGCCCTCACTGGGGTGAAAGATCGGCTCCGCCACCTTGCAGCCCAGGAACGCCAGCAAGCCGCTGTAGTTGGGCAATGTCCCCATCATTTCGAACAGCGGCAGGAAGGCCGCTTCCTTGACCTCTCCAACGTAGCGACCATGCGCTGGGCACGGCAGCATGTCGCTGGGGTGAGCGAGCAACTCGAGGGCACGCAAGCAGCGTGTCCCCTGCCACTGACCTCGCGGCAGGGGACCCTGGCCAGCGCTGCGCAAACTGGCCATCCCCCACGAGACGAATCGACGGCGCTGGACAGGTGGATAGTCGACGGCAATGGCATCTGCCCCGCCGCGCCAGGCCAGCAAGCGTCGATAGATGCGCGTGAGGGCCATATAGCCTTCATGCTGCAAGCGGGCATACAACCTGGCGCTGCCCATATGGCCACACAACAGCAATTCATTGCGTCCACTGGGCTTGCCGCCGCCCGCCGCGAGCTTGAGGGGATCGTAGACGCCCACCTTGCCGTCGGACAGCTGGAGCATCTCCACCCTGGGATCGTCATGCACGAACAGTGCGTTGCAGCAATGCTGGATGTTCTCCCGCCGCTGCGCGTCAAACTGACCGTGAGCGTGCACCACCATGCGGATACGGAAAGTGGGCTGGTTGCGCGCGGCCAGGGTCAGCTGGGCCGCACGCAACAGGGCCATGGCGCCGGCACTGGCCTTGTCTCCCGCCACCAGCAGCATGATCTTGTAGGTACCCAACCGCTGCGCGCCTCCAGCGGCCAACTGCAGGCGCTGGATCAAGGTCTGCACGGCCGAACGCTGGGCGATGGAGAAAGTACCCAGCAGTTTGGTCAGCACCTGCTGGTAGACGTAGTTCATTGCTTGTTGGTGCATCACGCTCATTGCTTGATATCCGCGTCCAGTGCTCAGACTCCCCCGCGACATGCCTTGCTGCGCCGATTGGCGGGAGGACGGGACACGGGCGTCAGACCGGCATTATGGAGAGCTGCAACCTGATTAAAAGATACAGAAGGAGCGCAAAAAACCATGCAGATACGGACCTGGAAAAGACCCTGGGCGTGCTCGATCCATCGTCGAGACATGAGGCACCAGCAGCAGGTGTTCAGACAATTGGGCTGAGTCTGAAAAAAGGCGAGGACGCTTCCTACAGCGAAGCGGAAATGCAGAACAAAAAGCGAGGAAACCGGGCTGTTGCGGCGAGAGCCGCAACAGATGTGTCAATCAACACGTGAAGGGGACGTGCTCAGGCAGTGCCCAAC
The DNA here is from genome assembly GCF_002379585.1 of Pseudomonas sp. UBA4194. Classification (GTDB taxonomy): domain Bacteria; phylum Pseudomonadota; class Gammaproteobacteria; order Pseudomonadales; family Pseudomonadaceae; genus Aquipseudomonas. The sequence goes on along the minus strand of NZ_DFUE01000052.1, from coordinate 55,802 downwards.
TCCAGGGCGATGCGGCCGCCGCACGGGCACTCGTCCATGGCTTTATGCGCTTCCATGAACTTCTCGAACGGATACACCTTGGCGATCTGCGGCACCAGCACGCGGTCTGCGGTGAGCTGATTGATGTCGCGCAGGGCGCGCTGAAGCGCTTCGCCATCCTGGGTAATACCCAGTTCCGGCTTGCCCAGGAAGTTGCCCAGGCAGTGCACATGGAACTGGATATTCTTCTGGAACGCCGCGCAGGCTGGAAACGGCGTCTGGTTGCCACCCTGCAGGCCATACAGGATCAAGCTGCCGCGTGGCGCCAGCACATCCCCAAGCATGGACATCTGCGGACCGCCCAGACCATCCAGAACCATGTCGACACCCCGATTGCCAGTGTACTTGTTGATCTGCATCAGCAAGTCCTGCTCCTCGGTGACGATCACTTTCTCGGCGCCCAGCGACAACAGATAGTCGCGCTCATCCGGTGAGCGTGTGGCGGCAATCACTTTCAAGCCCAGGGCCTTGCCCAACTGCACAAACGAAGGGCCGGCACAGTGGCTCGCGTCAGTCACCAGGGCCGTCTGCCCTGGCTTGGCCCGCGCCAGTTCGGCATAGGCAAAATAAGCGATAAGCAATGGCGTGTAATGAACCGCCGCCTCGACTGGCGTGAGGAGGTCCGGGTAGCGGGTCAGCGCAGTGACCGGCAGGACGATGACCTCGCCATAGACCGGGTACTCGTTGGGGCTTTGCGCCGGAAAGCTGGCGACCTTGTCACCTACGGCAAAACCCTCCACGCCTTCGCCAAGCGCGGTCACCACACCGGACATTTCCTGGCCCAGACCAGCTGGCAAGCGAGCATGGGAAGGCGCCAGGTTCTGCCGCCAAAGGACGTCGTACCAGCTGATACCCACGGCCTGCACACGCACCTGCACTTCGCCCGCAGCAGGCGAAGCAGCCTCGTGCTCTTCGCACTTGAGAACTTCGGCCGGACCAAATTTATGAAAACGGATCGTGCGGGACATCGCAAACCTCGCCTTGTAAACCTCTAATACCCTGAACTTTATCTGGGCTTTGGCGCTTAAGCCACCCGCGCCTATTAATAGTCGACATGCTTGCCATCGATTTCGCCGAGCGCAGGCTCTACACCGGCTTTGCCAGACGAGCAAAACTGAATTTACCCGTGCAGGTTAACAGTCTTTGCCCTTAAGATTCACCACGCCACTCCCTTCTTCATGTTCCAGCGGGCCTATGAGATGAACCGTAACGACCTGCGTCGTGTCGACCTGAACCTGTTGATCGTGTTCGAAACCTTGATGCATGAGCGCAGCGTCACCCGCGCTGCCGAGAAACTGTTCCTGGGCCAGCCAGCGATCAGCGCGGCCCTGTCGCGCCTGCGCAGCCTGTTCGACGACCCGCTGTTCGTGCGCACTGGACGCAGCATGGAGCCGTCGGCACGCGCCACGGAAATCTTCGCCCTGCTCTCACCCGCTCTGGACTCGATCTCCACGGCCGTGAGCCGCGCCTCGGAATTCGACCCGGCCACCAGCACTGCGGTGTTTCGTATCGGCCTGTCCGACGACGTTGAATTCGCCCTGCTGCCGCTGCTGCTCAAGCGCATCCGCGCCGAAGCCCCTGGCATCGTCCTGGTGATTCGCCGGGTCAACTACATTCTGATGCCGGCGCTGCTCGCGTCCGGCGAGATTTCCATCGGCGTGAGCTACACCGATGACCTGCCCGCCAACGCCAAGCGCAAGGTGCTACGCCGCAGCCGGCCCATGCTGCTGCGCGCCGACACAAAACCCGGCGCCCTGACCCTCCAGGAATTCTGCGACCGCCCTCATGCCCTGGTGTCGTTTGCCGGGGACCTGAGTGGCTTCATCGACGGCGAACTGGAAAAGCACGACCGCAAGCGTCATGTGGTATTGGCCGTGCCGCAGTTCAATGGTTTGAGCTCGCTGCTGGCGGGTACCGATATCGTCGCGACCGTGCCTGACTACACCGCTGAAGCCTTGACGGCAGCAGGGGGTGTGCGAGCAGAACCGCTGCCGCTGGAGACGCAGACGTTCGAACTGCATCTGGCCTGGCGTGGGTCGCAGGATAACGATCCGGGAGAGCGGTGGTTGAGGTCGCGGATTCAGATGTTTTTTGGGGATCCTGACAGTCTTTAGCCGTTGTCTGACGGGAGCTCCTCCACCTCATTTACCACCCGTTACATCCAGAAACGTACCGGTAACGAATGATGCCTCCGCACTCGCCAACCACAGAATCGCACGTGCCACTTCCTCAGGCTGACCACCCCGCCCCATGGGAATGGAGTCCTTGACGCGATCGACTCGCCCCGGCTCACCGCCACTGGCATGCATTTCGGTGTAGATATGTCCGGGGCGGATACAGTTGACGCGTATGCCTTCCCGTGCGACTTCCTTTGCAAAGCCGGTGGTGAACGTCTCCAAAGCTCCTTTCGACGCCGCATAGTCGATGTACTCATTCGGACTGCCAAGGCGCGCTGCGGCCGAGGAGACATTGATCACTACGCCGCCTGGGCCGTTGTGACGGTAGGCCATGCGCTTTACCGCCTGCTGGGCGCAGAGTATTGGCCCAATGGCATTGACCGCAAAAATGCGCTGCATCCGTTCGAAGCCGAGACCCTCCAGGCGTGACTGAGGTGCCAGCATGCCGGCGTTATTGACCAGCACGTCAATGCGTCCAAACGAGTGGTCGATAGCCGCAAACAAATCAGCCACCTGCTGGGGGTCCGCACTGTCGGCCCGCACCGCCAATGCTCTGCGCCCCAACGCTTCCACGTCTGCGGCCACCGCGAGCGCTGCGGTCTCGTTGGCGACGTAACTGATCGCGACATCGTAACCTCTTGCGGCGGCCAGCCGAGCCGTTGCCGCCCCTACTCCACGACTTCCACCCGTGATCAGAATCAGCGGGGCCTGCGAGGCGTTGACCATTGAATTTAACTCCTGAACAAAGGGCTGTAACAGCCGCTGAGGAGCGTGCCCCACAGTCACCGTTCGCCCCAGCCTTCGTAATAAACGTCAACCTGCTGGAGCATCGTTGCTTTTCCTTCTGACGCGCTGACGTTTGGCGCCGCTTTCGTAACGGCGGATGTCTTCGATGGATTCAAGCCTAGGTAGGAACAAGGCTTCGAGCTCCTTGCCTCGGCCGAGCACCATGGCCACACGAACCATATTCTCCAGGCCTACATTGCGCCCTGCTTCAAGGTTGGAAACGGTGTTCACGCCAACACCTGCGCGGCCGGCAACATCGGCCTGGCTGAGCTGAAGAGCCAAGCGTTCCGTGCGCAGGCGCTCGCAAAGACGTCCCACCACTTCCTCCGGCTTACTGAAAGATAAGTCCAGCATAACGGGTGTTAACTCAATATTTTTGACTTAAGCCACAGTATAGCGGATTTATCAGTTTTTTATGGCCTGTAACTACCGCGCTAGAGCTCAGTCAAAAAGTTTTTTTGGCGACCCTGAGAGTCTTTAGCCGTTGTCTAACAGTCCGTTAAGCTGATCATATTTCCCGGACGCTGACCTCTTCACTCCAGCGGTAGGGCCGCTGAGCCTTAACCCGGCTTATGCTTGATTGGCATGGAATCGAAATTGACCGCGTAAGGATTATTCCTTACCATTCAGCCAATACACTCGGGAGAATACTCATGCCTGCCATCCACGAAATCGCCACGTTGACCTCGAAGGGGCAGGTCACACTACCCAAATCTGTTCGCCAGCTACTGGGCATTGACACGGGTGGCAAGATTGCATTCAACGTCCGCGGAGGTGAAATCGTGGTCAGCCGCGTAGAAACTACCCACGAAGACCCTGCCATCGGTGCGTTCCTGGGTTTGCTGGAGGCTGATATCCGAGGCGGCCGTCACCTCACCACTCTGCCGGAAAACTTGGCGCAAACCATGCTCGCCAACGCAAACCACTGCGTAAACCTGGACGATGATATCGATGGTGAGGTCGCGATCTGATGCTGCGACATGGCTGGACACTGTTGTTCCATGAAGGTGTGACTTTACAGCTACTCAAATTGCAAGAGGCTGCCACCCGAGCCGAGCAGAACGACCCGCAAGGTTTTGAGAGCAACGCCAACGTCAAGCTATTTCGGGCATTGAGCCATCTGATCATGGAGGCTGTGCCTACCGACCCGGGCCGGGATGAGTTCCGCCAAGGCAACACGCTTGGCACCGCCTACCGACATTGGCGGCGGGCAAAAATCGGGAGGCGCTTTCGGCTGTTCTTTCGCTACGACTCAAGGTCCAAGGTCATCGTCTACGCATGGGTCAACGACGAAAATACCCTACGATCCGCAGGCAGCAAATCCGACCCCTATGCCGTATTCGAGAAGATGCTGGGCCGCGGCAATCCTCCTGATGACTGGGATGCGCTGACTGCTGCGACCCGTAGCGACTGGGACGAGCCCAAAGCGTAAGCGGCACGCTTTGGCGAGTGATAGCACGTTCAACACGCCCCTCAGTGTGTCCACTGTTAACCCGTCGCGACCGGGGGCGAAACTGGGGGCATATCTGAAACTTATCTGCCTGAAAACTCTGATCTAGAGCCTGGTCAAAATTGTGCAGCGTTGAACCTTCCCCTGCTCCCCCGAGTCCGATTTCAAGGGCCTGAGTGCCCCCAGCCGTCCCCTCAGGAGCCTTGCCATGAGCACCCCCAACCCCCAGCCGCTCCCCGCGGATGCCCCGGCAGTCACTGCCCTGCACGTTTTGACGGTGAACACTCACAAGGGCTTCAGTCCGTTGAATCGGCGCTTCGTGTTGCCGGAGCTGCGCGAGGCCGTACGCACGCTGGGCGCCGACGTGGTGTTCCTGCAGGAAGTGCTCGGCGCCCACCGGGCGCATGGCAAGCGCTATGACAACTGGTCCGACACGCCGCAATACGAATTTCTCGCCGACAGCATGTGGCCGATGTTCGCCTATGGGCGCAACGCGGTGTATCCGGATGGGGATCACGGCAACGCGCTGCTGTCGAAATTCCCCATCGTGCGCCACGAGAACCTCGACGTGACGGTGAATGGCACCGAGGAGCGAGGTTTGCTGCATTCGGTACTGGCCGTTCCCGGTCAAGGCGAAGTGCACACGGTGTGCGTACACCTGGGCCTGACTGAAGCGCAACGTCAGCAGCAGCTCAAGCTGCTGTGCAAACTGCTGGACTCGCTGGACCCCAAGGAGCCGGTGATCGTCGCCGGCGATTTCAATGACTGGCGCCTGCGCGCCGATGACATTCTGGCTAAGTGCAACATGACCGAAGTTTTCGTTGAAGCGTTTGGCGCGCCGGCCAAGACCTTTCCCGCGCGATTGCCGCTGCTGCGCCTGGACCGTATCTATGTTCGCAACGCGACCGCGCACCAGCCCAAGGTGCTGTCGCGCAAACCCTGGTCGCATCTGTCCGACCATGTGCCCCTGGCGGTGGAGGTGCGGCTATGAACGAGCAATCCAACCAGCCGTTCACCGAGCAGTGGCGTGACAACAACGAAATCACCCTGCTGATCAATGGCGAAGAGTTCTTTCCCGCCGTGTTCGAGTGCATTGCCCAGGCCCGCGAAGAAGTCCTGATCGAAACCTTCATCCTGTATGAGGATGAAGTCGGCAGAGATCTGCAGCGGGCGTTGATCGACGCAGCCCAGCGCGGCGTGCGGGTCGAGTTGCTGGTCGACGGCTACGGCACCGCCGAGCTCAGTTCGCAGTTCCTCACCGATATGGCCAAGGCCGGGGTGCACTTGCAGGCGTTCGATCCGCAGCCCAAGGTCATGGGGATGCGCACCAACCTGTTCCGCCGCCTGCATCGCAAGATCGTGGTGATCGACGGCGAAATCGGTTTTGTGGGGGGCATCAACTACAGTGCCGATCACCTGGCTGAGTCCAGCGACCCGATGTCCAAGCAGGATTACGCCGTGAAAGTCCGGGGGCCTATCGTCCCCGACCTGCACCGCGCCACCCTGGCCCTGCTCGATCAGACCAGCAAGGTGGTGCGTACGCCGCAGCCCTGGCGCAGCAGCCGCAGCGCGCCGCCGGATGCGGACAGCGCCAGCGCCAGCCTGCTGTTGAGTATCCGCGACAACGACCAGCACACCAACGATATCGAGGCCCACTACCTGGAGGCGATCAAAGGTGCGCAGCAGCGCATCATCATTGCCAATGCGTATTTCTTTCCGGGCTATCGTCTGCTGCGCGAGCTGCGCAATGCCGCGCGCCGGGGTGTGGAAGTGACCTTGATTCTGCAGGGCATGCCGGACATGCCGCTGGTGCGCCTGTGCTCGAGACTGCTCTACAACTACCTGCTGCGCGACGGCGTAGTGATCCGCGAATACTGCCAGCGGCCCTTGCATGGCAAGGTTGCCGTGGTAGATGAACGGTGGTCGACGGTGGGCTCGAGCAACCTCGATCCACTGAGCCTGTCGCTGAATCTGGAAGGCAATCTGATCATTCGCGACAAGCGCTTCAACCAGCGCCTGTACGAGCATCTGCATGAGCTGGCCCACAGCACTTGCAAGTCCATCAGCCTGCAACGTGTGCTACGCGGTTACTGGTGGCGAGCGCCGATCATCTTCCTGACCTTCCACTTTCTGCGTCACTTTCCGGCGTTGGTGGGTTTCATCCCGGCGCACTCGCCCAAGCTCAAGCCATTGATCGAGGTCGAGCCGCAGCAGTGCGACAGCCGTGGCCTGGATCGCAAGGAGACGGTATGAACAGCGCCGATAGCACCGCCGGGCAACCGAAAAAGCGCGCCAGCAAATGGGTCTGGGCCAAACGCGCGATGACGCTGTTCTGCTTCATCCTGGTCCCCGTCCTGCTGTTCCTGCTGGTCAAGAATCTGGACTGGCAGGAAGTGCGTCACGCGCTGGGTTCCTACAAGCTGAGCACCTTGCTGATCGGCGCCGGGATCGCCCTGACCAGTTACCTGGTGTTTGCCAGCTACGACGTACTTGCCCGTCGCTATACCGGCCACAAGGTGCCGGTGACGCAAGTCATGCCGCTGGCGTTCGTCTGCTACGCCTTCAACCTGAACCTGAGCTCATGGGTCGGCGGCATCGCCCTGCGCTATCGCCTGTACTCCAAGCTGGGGCTGGATGTCCCGACCATCACCCGCATCCTGAGCATGTGCCTGATCACCAACTGGCTGGGCTACATGTTCATTGCCGGCACGGTGTTCGCCATGGGCCTGCCGGAGCTTCCGGAGGGCTACAAGATCGGCAGCACCGGGCTGCGAGTGATCGGTGTGGTGATCATCGCGCTGGGCCTGGTTTACCTGCTGGCCTGTCGTTTCGCCAAGAAGCGCACCTGGACCGTGCGCGATCAGGAAATCACGCTGCCCTCCTTCAAGGTCGCGGCAAGCCAGGCGTTACTGGGGGCCTTGAACTGGGCGTTGATGGGGGCGTTGGTGTGGTCGTTGCTGCCCGAGAAGGTCGGCTATCCCACCATCCTGGCGATCCTGCTGATCAGCAGCATCGCTGGTGTCATCGCCCACATTCCGGCGGGGCTGGGGGTGCTGGAGACGATTTTCATCACGCTGCTGCAAGGTCAATACTCCAAGGGCACGCTACTGGCAGCGCTGATTGCCTACCGCGCGCTGTACTTCCTCATGCCCCTGGCCATCGCCTGTGTGGTGTACCTGGTGGTGGAGCGGCGCACGCGCGACGTCGAGAAGCGCCGCGAATCCAATGCTCATTCCTGATCAATGGCCAGCGGCGCCCGGTGCCCGTGCAGCACCCGGCGCACCCTGTCGACGAAAGCATCCAGCAGGAACGGTTTGGTGAGCACGTGCATGTCATCGGCCAAGGGCGTGTGCTCGCTGATGACGTGCTCCGCGTAGCCGGTGATGAACAAGACTTTCAAGCCTGGGTCCAGCGTCCAGGCGGCATTGGCTACCTGGCGACCATCCAGGCCACCGGGCAAGCCGATGTCGGTGATCAGCAGGTCGGCCTTCAACCCGCCTTGAAGGATGGCCAGGCCCTCCACGCCGCTGGCCGCTTCGAGCACCCGGAAGCCCAATTCTCGCAACACCTCACCCATCATCTGCCGCAAGGTGCCCTCGTCGTCCACCAGCACGATAGTTTCACCCGTGGCAACGTTGCTCTCGTGATTGTAGGGCGCCGCCACGCTCTGGGCTTGCGCCTCACCCAGATGCCTGGGCAGGAACAGGTGCATGGCCGTGCCCTGCCCCGGGGTCGAATCGATCTGGATCTGGCCGCCTGATTGACGCGCAAAACCATAGACCATGGACAACCCCAGACCCGTCCCCTGACCCAATGGTTTGGTGGTGAAGAACGGGTCGAAGGCGCGGGCGATGGTGTCCTCGTCCATGCCGGTGCCGCTGTCGGTGACGCTCAAGCGTACGTATTGGCCTGGCTGCAGATCGTCATCGCTGCGCGCCCTGGCGAACTGGTGATGATTGCTGGCGCGCAGCCACAGGCTGCCACCGTCAGGCATGGCATCGCGGGCGTTGATGCACAGGTTGAGCAGCGCGCTCTCCAGCTGGTTGGCATCCACGCGCACGCGCCAGACGTCGGCACGGGTGTCGGCACTGAACTGGATGGTAGGACCCAGGGTCTGGCGGATCAGGTCTTCCAGATCGCCGATCAGCACCCCAGGCTCGACGGCACGCGGCGCCAAGGTCTGGCGCCTGGAAAAGGCCAGCAGCCGATGAGTCAGGGTGGCGGCGCGGCCTGCGGCGCCGTGGGCGGCATCGATGTAGCGGCCCAATTCGCCGGTGCGGCCCTGTGCGATGCGCTGCTTGAGCAACTCCAGGCTGGCGCTGATGCCGGTGAGCAGATTATTGAAGTCGTGGGCCAGGCCGCCGGTCAGCTGCCCTACCGCTTCCATCTTGTGGCTGTGGCGCAGCAACTCCTCGGCCTGGCGCAAGGCTTCGGCCCGCTCACGCTCCTGGGTCACGTCGCGGCCCACCGCATGGAAGCAGTCCTGGGCGGGTACCGCGGCCCAGTTGATCCAGCGATAGCTGCCATCGCGGTGGCGCAGGCGGCAGTTGATGTCACGCAAATGCTCGCCATGGGACAATGGCACCACGGCGGCGGCAACCATGTCGCGGTCGTCTGGGTGCACCAGCCCCATGGCGTGCTTGCCGATCAGATCCGCCGGCGCCCAGCCCAGTACCGTCAGCCAGGCAGGATTGATCGCAGTGACATTCAGTTCAGGCGTGGTCACCAGCATGATGTCCGAAGACAGTTCCCAGAACCGGTTGCGCTCGGCCGTGCGTTCGATCACCTGGCGCTCGAAATCATCGGACATGCGCTGAATCTGCTGTTGCGCAAGCACCGTGGAGGTGGTCTCGATGACCGTGTCGAGCATGCCCACCACCGCCCCGTGCTCGTTGCGAATCGGGCTGTAGCAGAAGGTGAACCAGGCCTGTTCCTCGGCACCGTTGCGCAGGATGGTCAGGGGGAAGTTCTCGATGAAGGTCGCGTTGCCAGAGAAGGCGCTGGTGAGAAACGGAGAGATGTCGTCCCAGACCTCGTTCCAGACGCTGCGAAACGATCGGCCCAGCGCTTCGGGCTTGCCCGCCAGCATGGGCTTGAAGGCATCGTTGTAAAGGGTGATCAACTCCGGCCCCCAGACCAGACACCCCGGAAACTTGGACACCAGCAACATGTCCACGGCCACTTTCAGGGCGGCGGGCCACTCCTCGATGGGGCCTAACGGTGTGGCTGCCCAATCATAGTGGCGTACTTGCTCGCTCATGCCTTCGCGCGGGAAGGGGAAGGGCTCGGTCATGTTCAACTCTGAATAAGGGTGCGCCAGCAACAATAGCATTGTGTGCCGGGACCGGCGACCAATGAGTACAGTTCCCATCTGCGCCACGGCCTGCGCGTCACAGGTTCAGGCGACCAGAATCGCTGATGAGTCCGCCACACGCCCGAGCCTGCGATCATTCACACCACCCCCGCATAGAACTCTTTCAGCGTCTCGATGAAATCCTCCGCCAATGTCGTCCGATTTTGCGCACTCGGCCAGATCACATAGGTGGGAAACAGGATATCCGGGCGAAACGGCCGCACCACGATATCCCGATGCAGGTAGTCCCTGGCCACCAGCGGATGCGCCAAAGTAATCCCCATCCCATGAGCCACCATCTCGCAATTGATCGCGCTGTACTGCGCTTCAACCGCCATCACCCGCTCCACCCCCGCCTGCTCGAACAGACCGTCTACCAACGCCCGCGTGCCGTCGCCGTGGCAGAGCGACACGAACGGCTGGCCTTCCAGATCACTGAAAGTAATGGACGCCTGCGCCGCCAACGGATGAGCCTTGGGCAGCACGCACACGGCCGACACCTGAGCCAGCAGCTCGACCTGATGGTTGGCCAGGTCGCCAGGGTGCACCACGATGCCGATGTCGCAGAACTGTGACTTCACCCACTGCTCCACCGTGGGTGAGGAGTTCACGTGCAGCGACACCGTGAGCTCTGGCCGGGTCTCAGTGAATGTCTTGAGCACCTGCGGGATGACACTCAGCCCCGTGGACGGCACCGCGGCTACCCGCAAGCGCCCGGTGCCCAGGTTGCGGATGTTCTTGGCAGAATGCTTGAGGCTGTCCAGCCCCACGAATGCCCGCTCCACCTCCTGAAAAAACGCCTGGCCTGCCTGGGTGGGTATCAGCCGTACGCCCGCACGTTTGAACAAGGTCAGCCCGGTGCTCAGCTCCAGCTGTGCAATGAGGCGGCTGACATTGGGCTGAGAGGTGTAGAGCACGTCGGCGGCCGCCGTCATCGACCCCATGCGCATGACGCTGCGAAATGCTTCGATCTGTCTGAGGTTCATGCTGGCGCTCCATGTCGAATATGTATAGCTAGCCCGGATATCCGTATTTGACCATATACCAGACTGCTCGCAATACTCGAACACAGCAGCACATAGCGCACACCAAGATGCGCTACCCGGCAGCCTTGGCCCCGGGAGCATGCACAGCGCATGCGTAGCGTCGAGAACCGTCGACGCGACTGACGCATTGTTCGATCTGCCCCATGCACTTCGGAGATAGTCTGTGAATAGCCAACAACCGTCCTTCGCTCGCTCCACCCTGCGCATCGCCCTCGCCCTGACCGCCCTCGCCGGCAGCCACGCCTTCGCCGCCCCGACCTTGTATGTAGCCGGTGTCGGCGGTTCCACCGAACAGATGTACAAGACCAAGGTCATCCCGGCATTCGAGAAACTGCACGACGTCAAAGTGGTGTACGTGGCCGGCAACTCCACCGAAACCCTGGCCAAGCTGCAGGCGCAGAAAGGCCGGCAGCAGATCAACGTCGCCATGATGGACGACGGCCCCATGTACCAGGCATTGCAACAAGGCCTGTGCGGGGAACTGAGCGACGCCCCGGTCTACCAGGACCTCTACCCGCTGGCCCGCCTGAGCTCGCAGGCTACCGGAATCGGCGTGGTCGCCACCGGTATCGGCTACAACGAAGAAGCCTTCAAGAAACGTGGCTGGGCCGCCCCCGATTCCTGGGAAGACCTCAAGGACCCACGTTTCAAGCAACTGCTGGGCATGCCGCCGGTGACCAATACCTACGGCCTGCATACCCTGGTGGAAATGGCGCGCCTGCGCGGTGGCAGCGAGAAAGACATCGACCCCGGCTTCAAGGCCCTCAAGGACGAGATCGGGCCGAACGTACTGGCCTGGGTGTCGGCGCCTGGCGAAATGGACGGCATGATGCAGAACGGTGATGTGGTCATGGCGGTGTACGGCAGTGGCCGCGCGGTTGCGCTGCAAGGCACCGGTTTCCCGCTCAAGTTCATCTACCCCAAGGAAGGCGGTATCGCCCTGCAGATCGCAGCCTGCGGCGTGACCCCCAACGCCCAGCCGGAGCTGTCCCAACAGTTCATCCAGTACGTGCTATCGCCCGAGGTACAGGCCATTCAGGCCAGGGAGAACGGCTTTGCGCCAGTCAACAAGACCGTGCAGCTGAGCTCCGAAATCGCCGCCCGCATGCCTTATGGCCCGGACAAGGTGAACGCCCTGATCAAGGTGGACTGGGACACCATCAACCAGCAACGCAGCGAGTGGACCACCCGCTGGAACCGCACCGTCGAGCGCTGAGCCGGCCCGATATCCGCTCCGTCCTGAAACCCTTCTGGAGACGCAGGCGCACGCCTGCGTGGCAAAGCCATGGCATTTCTGACACTTGAAGGCCTCGTCAAGAGCTACGGCTCGTTCAAGGCCATCGACGGTTTGAACCTGGAGGTGCAGCAGGGTGAGTTCGTCGCCCTGCTCGGCCCTTCCGGATGCGGCAAGACCACTACCCTGCAGTCGATCGCCGGATTCGTGCAGCCCACCGAGGGCCGCGTGGTGCTCAATGGCCGCGACATTACCCACGTACGTCCCGAAGCACGCGGCCTGGGTATCGTGTTTCAAAGCTATGCACTGTTCCCGCACATGACCGTCGCGCAGAACATCAGCTTCGGCCTGGAGATGCGCGGCGTGGCCAAGGCCGAACGGGCCAGACGCATCGCCGAGGCACTGGACCTGGTGCGCCTGGGGGGCTTGGGTGAGCGCTACCCCAAGGCGTTGTCCGGCGGGCAGCGTCAGCGCGTGGCCATCGCTCGTGCCCTGGCCATCCGCCCGGATCTGTTGCTGCTCGACGAGCCCATGTCCAACCTCGACGCCAAGCTGCGTGAAGAAATGCACATCGAGTTGCGCGCCATCCAGCGTGACCTGGGCATCACCACCATCCTGGTCACCCACGATCAGGTCGAGGCCATGACCATGAGCGATCGCATCGCCGTGATGCAGCGTGGCCGGATCGTGCAGATCGACACCCCGTTCGAAGCCTATGAACGGCCGCACTCGCCCTTCGCTTCGGCGTTCCTGGGCAAGACCAACGCCTTCGCCGGGGCCGTGCAGCATCGCAATGCCCGCTGCTGCGACGTGCAGGTGCAGGGCGCCCTGCTGCACGTGCCCCACGAAGACCGCGCCTTGGGCAACGACGTCAACGTCTACATTCGTCCGGAGAAGCTCCGCCTGACCCAGGCCGGCCTGGGGCGCCTCAATGGCCATGTGCGCCTGCGGGTATTTCTCGGCAACCTGTGGCTGATCGCCGTGGACAGCCACCTGGGGCTGGTACACATGACCCAGCCGAACCTGGGCAGCCTGCCGCCGGATGAAGGCAGCGAGGTAGGTCTGGACTGGTCCGACGATGACCTGCGCCTGCTGGATCGGGAGATTGCTCATGGCCAGGTATGACGCTGAACGTGTCGGCGCGGCGCCGTGGCTGTTGAGCGGGCCGGCATTGCTGGTATTCATCGCTCTGCTGCTGGCACCGCTGTTACTGACGGCCCTGCTGTCGCTGAACCTGTTCAGCGATACCGACGGTGTATTGCCGGTGTACAGCGCGGCCAACTACCTGGAAGTCTTCAAGGACGACTACTTTCACGAGATCTTCCTGCGCACTGGCTCCATGGCGCTGGCCGTCACCGTGTTGTGCGTGCTGCTGGGCGTTCCGGAAACCATCATCATTGCGCGCATGGCACCGCGCTGGCGGTCGCTGTTCCTGCTGGTAGTGCTGGGCCCGCTGCTGATCTCGGTCGTGGTACGCACCCTCGGCTGGGCGATCCTGCTGGGCAACAACGGCTTGATCAACGACGCCTTGCAGGCGCTGGGGATCACCGATACGCCCGTGAAGATCCTGTTCACCCAACTGGGTGTGGTGATCGCCCTGACCCATGTGCTGGTGCCGTTCATGGTCATTGCGGTGTGGGCCACCCTGCAGCGCCTGGACCTGCAGGTGGAATGGGCCGGGCTGTCCCTGGGTGCGTCGCGGTTGACGGTGTTCCGCCGCATCATCGTGCCGCAGATCATGCCCGGCATCCTGTCCGGCTCGATCATCGTTTTCGCCCTGGCGGCCTCGGCTTTTGCCACGCCAGCGATCATCGGCGGACGACGGCTGAAGGTGGTCGCCACGGCAGCCTACGACGAATTCCTCGGCACCTTGAACTGGCCCCTGGGCGCGGCGATCGCCATGCTCCTGCTGGTGGCCAACCTGATCATCATCCTGGGTTGCAGCAAGCTGGCCGAACGCCGCTTCAAGCAAGTCTTCGAGTGAGCCGCCATGCACAAGAACGGATTTTTCTCGCTGCTGTTCCATAGCCTGTTCATTGCCTTCATCGTCGCCCCGCTGCTGGTGGTGATGGCCATGGCATTCACCGACAAAGGTTACCTGTCGCTGCCCACCGATGGCCTGTCGCTGCGCTGGTTCCAGGCCCTGCTGGACAATCAGGAAATGCTCGACGCATTCATGCTGTCGCTCAAACTGGGGCTGGCCTCGGCCACGGTCGCCACGTTGCTGGCGATTCCGGCAGCGTTGGCCATCAGTCGCTACGACTTCCCCGGCCGCGGCACCCTGACCGGCTTTCTGCTGTCGCCGTTGATGATCCCCTCGGTGGTGCTGGGTATTGCCTTCCTGCGCTTCTTTTCCCTGGCACAGATTGGCGGATCGTTCTGGGCGCTGTGCCTGACCCACGTCATCGTGGTGCTGCCCTACGCCCTGCGCCTGACCCTGGCCTCCACCATTGGCCTGGAAAAAGACATCGAACAGGCCGCGCTGTCCCTCGGCGCCCGGCGCTGGACCGCTTTCTACCGGGTGATTCTGCCGCGCATCCGCACCGGCGTGATCGGCGGGTGGATGCTGGCGTTCATCCAAAGCTTCGACGAGCTGACCATGACCGTGTTCGTCGCCACGCCCGGCACCACCACGCTACCGGTGGCCATGTACAACCAGATATCCCAGACCATCGATCCATTGATCACCGCTGTGTCCACCGTGCTGATCGTCGGCACCCTGCTGCTGATGCTGGTACTCGACCGTCTGGTGGGGCTGGATCGGGTCTTGATAGGAGAAGGCAAATGAACCTGTCGACGACGGCGGTCAATGCCGACGTGATCGTGATAGGCGGCGGCCTGGTCGGCACCGCCGTGGCCTATGGCTTGGCCCGCAGCGGGGCACGCACCGTGGTGCTGGACCAGGGCGATGACGCCTTCCGTGCCTCGCGGGGCAACTTCGGCCTGGTCTGGGTCCAGGGCAAGGGTTACAACCTGCCGGACTATGCCCGCTGGACCCGCTCATCGGCCCAGCGCTGGAGCGCGCTGCGCGACAACCTGTTGCAAGACAGCGGCGTCGACGTTCAGCTCAAGCAACCGGGCGGTTTCCACATGTGCTTCAGTGACGAGGAACTGCTCGAACGTCAGCAACGCTTGCAGGTATTGCAGGACGTGGTCGGCGACTACCCTTTCGAGATGCTCGATGCCGCCGAGCTCAAGGCCCGTCTGCCGCTGATCGGCAAGGCCGTGGTCGGTGCCAGCTATACGCCCCAGGACGGCCATGTGAACCCGTTGAAACTGCTGCGCGCCTTGCACGGTTCGGCCCAGGCACACGGCGCGCGCTTTCAGGGCGGCGTGCAGGTAGACCGCATTGAAGGTCACGCGGGTGATTTCCGGGTCAGCGCCGGTCAGCAGCAGTTCTGTGCGCCACGCATAGTGCTGGCCGCAGGCTTGGGCAATCCGGGCCTGGCCCGCCAGGTGGGCCTGCATGCGCCGGTTGCGCCAAACCGCGGCCAGGTACTGGTCAGCGAGCGCGTGCAGCCTTTTCTTGACTACCCCACCATCAATGTACGCCAGACCGACGAAGGCACCGTCCAGTTGGGGGACTCCATGGAAGAGGTTGGCTTCGACGACAGCACCAGCCGCGAAGTGCTGTCGGCCATCGCCCAGCGCGGCGTCGCCACCTTTCCCCTGCTGCGCGACGTGCGGCTGGTGCGGGCCTGGGGTGCACTGCGGGTAATGAGCCCCGACGGCTTTCCGATCTATCAGCAGTCGTTGACCCATCCGGGAGCCTTCGTCATCACCTGCCACAGCGGTGTGACCCTGGCCGCCGCGCACGCGCTGCGCATCGCGCCCTGGATCATGGGCGCTGCCCAGCCCGACGAATTGGCCGTGTTCAACGGCGAACGTTTTCTCACCGACAAGGTGCTAGCCCATGCCCACTGAGCCGCTGTTCCAACCGGTCGCCAGCGAAACCCGCCCGACCCGCACCCTGAATCTCACCTTCAATGGCCAGCCCCTGACCGTACCGGCCGGCATCAGCGTGGCAGCGGCACTGCTGATGTCGGGCGTCAATCGATTCCGCGCCACGCCGGTGAGCGAAGCGCCCAGGGCGCCCTATTGCATGATGGGTGTGTGTTTCGAATGCCTGGTGGACATCGACGGCGTGCCCAATCGCCAGAGCTGCCTGATCGAGGTCGCCGAGGGCATGCAGGTGCGCTCCCAGGAAGGCGCCCGTGACCTGGTCTACCAGCCAGCCAATGTCCAGACCCTGGAGGTACAGCCATGAACCCGGAGCACGTCGATGTGGTAGTGGTGGGTGCCGGGCCGGCCGGTATGGCCGGTGCGGTGCGCCTGGCCAGCCATGGGCTGAAGGTCGTGGTGCTGGACGAACAAGGCAGCCCCGGTGGTCAGATCTATCGAGGCATCACTCTGGCGCCCCTGGCCCGCCGCGACATGCTCGGGCCGGATTACGCCCAGGGCAACGCGCTGGCCCAGGCGCTGGCTGGCGCCACCGTGCGCTATGAAAAAGGGGCTGCGGTATGGCAGGTGACCCGCGATCATCAGGTCAGCTATCTGCGCGATGGCCGCATGCACACCTTGCAAGCCAAGGCGGTGCTGTTGGCCACCGGCGCCATGGAGCGCCCTTTTCCGATTCCCGGCTGGACCTTGCCGGGGGTGATGACCGCCGGCGCGGCGCAGATCCTGCTGAAAAGCGCCGGGCTGGCGCCCACCGAACCGGTGGTGCTGGCCGGCTGCGGTCCCCTGCTTTACCTGCTGGGCTGGCAGTACCTGCGCGCCGGCGTGCCGATCAAGGCGCTGGTAGACACCACGCACCGTGATGACTACTGGCGAGCACGTCGGCATCTGGTCGCGGCGCTTCGCGCCTGGCCGTATCTGCGCAAGGGCTTGCAGCTGATGCGCAGCCTCAAGCAGGCGCGTATCCCCCACTACACCGGGGCCGAGGCCCTGGCCGTGGAAGGCCGCGAGGCTGCCCAGGCGCTGACCTTTGCAGTTGCAGGCAAACAGGAACGGATCGAAGCCCGCTGCGTGCTGTTGCATCAAGGCGTGGTGCCCAATATTCAATTCAGCCAATCGTTGCGCGCGACCCACGCCTGGGACCCGCTGCAACTGTGCTTCAGCCCCCTGCGCGACAGCTGGGGCGAGCTGGACGTGCCGGGCATCTTCGTTGCCGGTGATGGCGGTGGTATCGGTGGCGCGCAAGCCGCTGCCTTGCAGGGGCAACTGGCAGCCTTGGGCATCGCTGCGCGGCTCGATGCCCTGGGCGCCCCGCAGCGGGATCAGCTGGGTGCCGATCTGCAAAAGCAGCTGGAGGCGAACCTGCGCATTCGGCCCTTCCTCGACAGCCTTTATCGGCCGCGAGACGAGCATCGGGTTCCGGCCGACCAGGTGGTAGTGTGCCGCTGCGAGGAAGTCACCGCAGGCGAGCTGCGCGGTTTCGTGGCGCTGGGTTGCACGGGCCCGAACCAGGCCAAATCCTTTGGTCGTTGTGGCATGGGCCCCTGTCAGGGCCGGCTATGCGGTTTGACGGTCACTGAGGTGATTGCCCAGGCGCGACAGGTATCGGCCGCCGAAGTCGGATACTACCGGATTCGTCCGCCGATCAAGCCCATCACCCTGGGGGAGCTGGCCGGTGAGTGAATCCTCGTCCGTAGGCAGTGATGTACTGGTGATCGGTGGCGGCATCCATGGCCTGAGCACCGCGCTGCATCTGGCCGTCGCCGGCGTGCAGGTTACCGTTCTGGAGGCCGAGTACTGCGGGCGCCACGCCTCCGGCGTGAATGCCGGGGGGGTGCGAACCTTGGGCCGGCACGTTGCCGAGATCCCCCTGGCGCTGGCGTCTCGCGAGCTGTGGTACCAGCTCCCTGAGTTACTGGGTGACGACGGTGGTTTTGTCGCCAGCGGTCAACTCAAGCTGGCGGAGACCCCAGCAGAGCTCGACGAGTGTCGCCAGCGGGTTCAGCAGTTGAATGCATTGGGCTTCGATCATGAGGTGCTGATCGATCGCGAGCAGGTGCTGGAGTGGGTACCGACTGTCGCCCGGCATGTGGTGGGGGGCATCTGGGTCAAGGATGACGGCTATGCCGTACCCTACCGTACGGTGACCGCCGTGCGCCTGGCCGCACAGAAGCTTGGGGTCACGGTACTGGAAAACACGCCTGCGCAGGCCATCGAGCAAAAGGGCACGCGTTGGCAGGTCCGCACCGCGAACGGGGTGCACCAGGCCGAGCATCTGGTCGTGACCGCCGGGGCCTGGTCCGGGCGACTGGCCGCAGCAGTCGGCGAGCCGGTACCGGTGCATCCCGAGGGCCTGATGCTGATGGTCACCCATCGCGTCGCCCCGTTCTGCACGCCGGTGCTGGGGGCGACCGGCCGTGCGCTGTCGTTCAAGCAGTTTGCCAACGGCACGGTGGTGATCGGTGGCAAGCTGGTCGGGTCGGTGGATTTTGCCGCGCGCCATGGCGAGGTCGAGATGGACCGCCTGAGTACCAGCGCAAGAACGGTGACCGACCTGTTCCCCCACTTGCGCCATCTGGGCGTGAACCGGGTCTGGGCCGGGGTCGAGGCGTTTACCGCCGATGACCTGCCGGTGATTGGCCGCAGCGGCAAGGCCAGTCGGTTGAGTTATTCATTCGGCTTTTGCGGCAGTGGCTTTCAGATGGGCCCAGGCACCGGCAAGCGCCTGGCTCAAGAGATACTCGGCGAAACGTCGCCGATCAGCCTGGCACCTTTTTCCATCCAGCGCTTCGCGGCACCGGCTGCGCAAACGCTGAATTTCGCTTCAACCATCGGGCAACATTGAGGAGCCTTTATGCTGGACATCAAACGCATCGAAACCAACCAACGCATGAGCCGTGTGGTGCAGTGCAACGGGTTTACCTTTCTGGGTGGACAGACGGCCACCGACCGCAGCCTGGACATCAAGGGGCAAACGGCTCAGGTGCTGGCCAAGATCGATAATTTCCTGGCCCAGGCGGGTCTGGACAAAACGCGTATTCTGACGGCTCAGGTATGGCTCTCGGATATCGAAGCGAACTTCGCCGGAATGAACGAGGTATGGGACGCCTGGGCACCTGAAGGACATGCGCCGGCGCGGGCTACGGTGGAATCGAAGTTGGCGGCGCCCGATCTGTTGGTGGAGATCACCGTGGTGGCGGCAGGTTGATAGCCGATTGAAGCCGGGGTGGGGATCTTCAGTGAAGGGTCCCCCCTTTCAAACCGCCGTCAACCTGACCCCCAGATACAACACCACCATCCCCTCCAAGGTCATCGGATCCACCCCGCTCAACTCCGCAATCCGCTCCATCCGATAGCGCAAGCTATTGCGATGAATCCCCAGGGAATCGGCACACAACTGACTCTGCCCATCATGCTCGCACCATGCCCGCAGGGTGGCCAGCAATTGCCCGTTGCTGTCCTTGGCAATCACCCGCTGCAATGGCATCAGCCACTCATCCAGCGCATCGTCGTCGCGGTGCCGCCAGAGCAGGCTGGGCAGCCGGTAACGCTGCAGTTGCAACAAGGCCACCGTTGGCAGGATCTCGCGGCCATACGCCAACAGATCGCGCACTTGCCGGCAGCCGCGACGCAGATCCGGCAAGGTTTGCGCCGGATCACCGACCCCCAGGCGTCGCACCTGAAAGTCTTCCAGTCTGCCCAGCAGTTGCAGATCATCGGCGTGCGGTGCGGTAGGCCGGCACCAGAGCACCGTGCCCGCACCCGAGCACAGGCACCAGCTGTCGGCAACCCGCGACTGCAACCAGCGCGTCAGGGGCTCGGCATTAGACTCCCCGGCCAGTTCGAATACGCACGGCACACGTGCCAGATGCGGTTTGAGGCCCAGTTCACGGGCTTCGTCCAACAATCGTGGCGACAGCTCGGCATCGCCCAGGAGCATGGCCATGACGTCTTCGGTTCGCTCCGTGCGCCAGCGCTGCTCGACGCGCATGTGCCGTTGCGCCACCAGCATTTCGGCGGTCATGCGCACCAGCTGTGCCGAGGTGCGCAACTGCGCCGGATCGCCGGTCAGGCCCAGCACGCCGATCAGGCGTTGGTCGAGCATCAGCGGCAGATTGATCCCCGGCTGCACGCCACGCAGGGTGCGCGCCGTCTGCTCGTCGATTTCCACTTCGCGCTTGTTGGCCAGTACCAATTGGGCGCCTTCGTGGCGGGTGTCGATACGTTGCCGCTCGCCGCTGCCCAGGATGAGCCCCTGGCTGTCCATGACGTTGACGTTGCACGGCAGAATGGCCATCGCCCGGTCGACGATGTCTTGAGCCAGTTCGTGGTCCAGTTCGAACATTGCACAGCAATCCTTGAAGGCGAACGGAACCCAGATCCTACAGGATTTTGCAGTGCCGGCACCGGCCCCATCGCGGGTAGAACCCGCTCCCACAGGGGTATCGCACACCTCGACGCCCGCTCCACCACCGTACAGCTCCCTCTCCCCTAGGTAGAGGGCTGGGGTGAGGGGACCCTTCACCGCCGAACCACCCTGCACTCGCCACCCCCGAACACCCCACACGGCCCTGCCGGCGGCCCTGCCTGCATGCTACCCTTGCCCCTCTGCCCAACGTGACCTGCCATGGCTCTGCATACCCTGTTGCGTACCCACCCTCGCCTCACGGCCGCAGCCGTGCTCGGCACTGCCGTGGGGCTGTTCGCACCTGCCGATCCGATCATGCGCGCCCTGTTCGGCTGGAACGCCGGTGTCTGGTTCTACCTGGCACTGATGGCCTGGCTGACCTGTCGGGCCAAAGCCGAAGCCGTCAGGCGCACCGCCGAGATCGAGGACGAAAACGCCGGCCTGGTGCTGGTGACCGTCTGCGTCGCCGCGCTGGCCAGCCTGGCTGCCATTGGTTTCGAACTGGCGGGCAACCAGGGGTCCGGGACCCAGGCCCTGCACCTGGCAATCACCGCCCTGACCGTGATCGGTTCCTGGCTGATGATCGGGGTCATCTTCGCCCTGCACTATGCTCGCCTGTTCTACACCAGCGAGGCCAAAGAACCGATCCTGCGCTTCGCCGAGGGCCTGGACAGGCCCGACTACTGGGACTTTCTGTACTTCTCCTTCACCCTTAACGTCGCGGTGCAGACCTCCGATGTCGGTGTCGCTTCCCCTGCCCTGCGCCGCGTGGTACTCGGCCATTCGCTGATTGGCTTTGTGTTCAATACGGCGATCCTGGGGTTCTCCATCAATATCGCCGCCGGGTTGTTGCACTGAAAGGTGCATCGCGACCGGACAGGCGATATCCGGTGGTTGACGCGCGTGCTGATCTGGTGTTTCCTGAAACCGGTTTCAACGCATTCAGCCGCCTGGCAATAACATCCATAAAAGGAATCAGGCCGTGAACAGTATTTCCGTGCCCCCGCGCAGCCGGGTCACCATGCTCGACGTCGCCGAGCGTGCCGGGGTCTCCAAGGCCAGCGTGTCGCGCTTCATCGGCGACGACCGCGCGCTGCTCTCCGATGCCATCGCCCTGCGCATCGAACAAGCCATCGACGAACTCGGTTACCGCCCCAATCAAATGGCCCGTGGCCTCAAGCGTGGTCGCACACGCCTGATCGGCATGCTCATGGCCGATATCCGCAACCCCTATTCGATCGCCGTCATGCATGGCGTGGAAACCGCCTGCCGCCGCCATGGCTACAGCCTGGTGGTGTGCAACACAGACCGCGATCCGGCGCAGGAACTGCTGCAACTGCAAGCCCTGCGCTCCTACAACATCGAAGGCCTGATCGTGAACACCCTGGGCCACCACCTGGACGAACTGCGCCAGTTGCAGCAAGAGCTGCCCATGGTGTTGGTGGATCGCAAGGTCGAGCAACTGGCCTGTGATCTGGTGGGCCTGAACAACGAACAGGCGGTACGCATGGCCATCGATCACCTGCGCGAACGCGGCTACCGCGACCTGGCACTGGTCAGCGAACCCATCGATGGCACCAGTTCGCGCCTGGAACGCATCGACGCCTTTGCCCGGCTCACCGTCGGCACGACCTTGCAAACCGGTGCAGGCTTCAGCGCCCGTCTGCAAGCCTTTCTGGATACCCCAGAGCCCGGGCCCAAGGCGCTGTTCTGTGCCAACGGCGTGGCGACCCTGGCCTGCACCCTGGCGCTGCGCGAGTTGTCCTGCACGTTGTTTGACGACGTCGGCCTGATCGCTCTCGACGACCTGGAATGGTACCCCTTGGTGGGTGACGGCATTACCGCCCTGGCCCAGCCGACCCATGCCATCGGCGTACAGGCACTGGATTGCCTGCTGGCGCGTTTGAACGGCCACTCGGCGCCGGCTCAGGCCTACGACTTTGCCCCCGAACTCACCGTTCGAGGTTCCACACCGCCGCGCGGTTGAATCAACGCTGACCTCGGTGGTCAGTGTGTACAAGCTTTTTTGAAACCGGTTTCAGAGGCCAATAACAATGAATCTGTCCCCCGTCTCCATCAGTCTTTCCAGCTACGGCGCCGATTATGTCCGCGCGCGCGGCCAAGCCAGCCTGGCGCCTTTGCTCCGCCATGCCGGTGCCAGTCATATGGAACTGCGCGAAGAACTGTTCGAAGCGTTCGACGCCGCTGCACTCAAGCAGGCCATCGAGCAGCACGGCCTGACGTGCGTCTATTCCTCTCCCCTTGAACTGTGGCTGCCGGGGCAATCGGCCCCCAATCCGGCCCTGCACAAGGCCCTGAGCGACGCCGCCGCCTGCGGTGCGATCTGGCTGAAAGTGTCCTTGGGCTTCTTCGCTCCCATCAGCGACCTGGAACAATTGCGCGGCGCCTTGCACGGGCAGCCTGTTCGCCTGCTGGTGGAAAATGACCAGACCTCCCAGGGCGGTCGAATCGATCCCCTGGTGCGCTTCTTTGCCAAGGTCGAGGAAGGCGCGCTGCCGGTGGGCATGACCTTCGACATCGGCAACTGGCAATGGCAGCAGCAATCGGTGTCCAGCGCTGCCTTGCAGCTGGGTCGTTACGTCGAGTACCTGCATTGCAAGGCGGTACAGCGCAGCCCAGCCGGCAAACTGATCGCCACGCCGCCGGAACTCACCGACCTGCATCAGTGGCAGCGCCTGCTGACCCACATGCGTCCCGGCTTGGTCCGGGCCATCGAATTTCCCCTGCAGGGCGACGACCTGCCGAGCCTGACCCAGCGTCACGTCCACACCCTCGCCCGTCTGGGCCAGCCGACCCAGGAGGCCGCCCATGGCTGATGTCGACATTCTGTCCTTCGGCGAAACCATGACCATGTTCGTCGCCGAACAACCCGGTGACCTGGCCAGCGTCGAGCGTTACCACAAGCGCATCGCCGGCGCCGACAACAACGTCGCCATTGGCTTGTCGCGGCTGGGTTTCAAGGTGGCATGGCTGAGCCGGGTCGGCGACGACTCCATGGGCCGCTTCGTCGTCCAATCCCTTGAGCGCGAGGGACTGGACTGCACCCATGTCGGCGTCGACAGCCACCACCCTACTGGTTTCCAGTTCAAGTCCCTGGAGCTGGAAGGCCGGGACCCTACCGTCGAGTATTTCCGCCGCGGCTCGGCTGCCAGCCACATGAGCATCGCCGACCTGCCAGCACAGCTGCTCAATGCCCGTCACCTGCACGCCACCGGTATTCCGCCGGCGCTGTCGGACAGCATGAACGCGTTGTCCCGGCACATCATGAGCCGCATGCGCCAGGCCGGGCACAGTGTGTCCTTCGATCCCAACCTGCGGCCTTCGCTGTGGCCGAGCCAGGCGCGCATGATCGAAGAAATCAATAGCCTCGCCGCCCTCGCCGACTGGGTCCTGCCGGGCCTGGCTGAAGGTCGCCTTCTGACTGGCCACGAACGCTGCGAAGACATTGCCCGGTTCTACCTGGACCAAGGCGCCAAAGCGGTGGTGATCAAATTGGGCGCCGATGGCGCCTACTACCGAACCGCCGACACCGATGGCTATGTCGCTGGCCGCCCTGTGCCCAAGGTGGTGGATACCGTGGGTGCCGGCGATGGCTTTGCCGTGGGGGTGATCAGCGCCCTGCTCGAAGGCCGCGATCTGGCCGAGGCCACGGCCCGCGGCAACTGGGTGGGTAGCCTGGCCGTGCAGAGTCCCGGTGACATGGAAGGCTTGCCTACCCGCGCCCAGCTCGATGCCGACGAGCACGCACGAACGCGTTGAACCTGCTCCACCCGCTGCACCGTGATCGAACCGAAAACCTGTTGCGACAACTACAAGATGCTCAGGAGCAAGACCATGGAAACGTTGAAACTCGCCACCCGCCGCTGGTGGTACATCATGCCGATTGTGTTCATCACCTACAGCCTGGCCTACCTGGACCGCGCCAACTACGGCTTCGCTGCCGCGTCGGGCATGGCCGCGGACCTGAAGATCACACCCGGGCTGTCCTCGTTGCTGGGGGCGCTGTTCTTCCTGGGGTATTTCTTCTTTCAGGTACCCGGCGCCATCTATGCCCAGAAGCAGAGCGTGAAGAAGCTGATTTTCGTCAGCCTGATCCTGTGGGGCAGCCTGGCTACCCTCACCGGGGTGGTGTCCAGTGCCTATTGGCTGATTGCCATTCGATTCATGCTCGGGGTGGTGGAAGCGGTGGTGATGCCGGCCATGCTGGTCTATCTGTGCCATTGGTTCACCCGTGCCGAGCGCTCGCGGGCCAATACGTTTCTGATTCTCGGCAACCCGGTGACCATGCTGTGGATGTCGGTGGTGTCCGGCTACCTTATCCAGCATTTCAGCTGGCGCTGGATGTTCATCATCGAAGGCCTGCCAGCGGTGATCTGGGCGTTCATCTGGTGGCGCCTCGCCGACGACCGGCCGGCCCAGGCGAAGTGGCTCACCCAACAGGAAAAGGATGACCTGGAAAGTGCCCTGGCTGCCGAACAGGTGGGCATGAAACCGGTGAAGAACTACGCCGAGGCGTTTCGCTCGGGCAAGGTCATCATTCTGTCGATACAGTTCTTTTTGTGGAGCGTCGGCGTCTACGGCTTCGTGCTGTGGCTGCCGTCGATTCTCAAGCAAGGTGCGGAGATGGACATGGTCGAGGCCGGCTGGCTGGCTTCCCTGCCCTACCTGGCTGCAGTGATCGGCATGCTCACCGTGAGCTGGTTCTCCGACCGGCTGCAGCGGCGCAAGCGTTTCGTCTGGCCGCCGCTGTTTCTGGCAGCCCTGGCTTTCTATGGCTCCTACGCCTTAGGCAGTGAGCATTTCTGGTGGTCCTACGGCCTGCTGGTCATCGCTGGCGCCTGCATGTACGCACCCTATGGGCCGTTCTTTGCCATTGTTCCGGAAATCCTTCCGGCCAACGTTGCCGGTGGTGCCATGGCGCTGATCAACAGCATGGGGGCACTGGGCTCGTTTGCCGGTTCGTATCTGGTGGGCGTGCTCAATGCCAGCACCGGCAATCCTGGCGCGTCGTACCTGCTGATGAGCGGCGCCTTGCTGCTGTCGGCCGTGTTGACCCTATTGCTCAAGCCTGGCGGTTGCGACCTGAACGTGAATAACGGCGCAGCAACCGACCGTCCATTGACTGCCCACTGAGGAGCCCCGATGAAAAAGCGCGTGCTGCTGTACAAGAACCTTTCCCCGACCTTGCTCGCTCTGCTGCAGGAACACGCCGAGGTGACCTACATCGACGAGCCCAAGCGTGATGGCCTGGCGCGGCTGCGTGACGCCCTGCCCACGGCCCACGGCATCCTCGGCGCCAGCGTCAAGCTGGACGCTGAGCTGCTGGACCGGGCGCCTGATCTGCAAGCCATTGCCAGCGTTTCGGTCGGCATCGACAACTACGACATCGACTACCTCAACGGCCGCGGTATTGCCCTGTGCAACACCCCGGACGTGCTTACTCAGACCACCGCCGACACCGGTTTCGCGCTGGTATTGGCCAGCGCTCGGCGGGTCGTGGAGCTGGCCAATCTGATCAAGGCCGGACAGTGGACCCGCAGCATCGGCGACGCTCACTTCGGCACGGATGTGCACGGTAAAACCCTGGGCATCATCGGCATGGGCCGTATCGGCGAGGCGTTGGCGCAACGGGGGCATCTGGGTTTCGACATGCCGATCCTCTACAACAGCCGCCACCCGAAACCGGCGGTGGATGCCCGCTTCGGTGCCCGCCATTGCCCGCTGGACGAGCTATTGGCAACGGCGGATTTCGTCTGCCTGACCCTGCCCTTGACCGCCGAGACCGAGCATCTGATCGGTGCTCGCGAGTTGGCACTGATGAAGCCAACTGCGATCTTCATCAATATCTCGCGGGGCAAAGTAGTGGATGAGCGTGCGCTGATCCAGGCGTTGACGTCGGGGCAGATTCGCGGTGCTGGGCTGGATGTGTTCGAGCAAGAGCCGGTCAGCCCGGACTCGCCGCTGCTGCGCATGGACAATGTGGTGGCGACGCCGCACATTGGTTCCGCTACGGTGCAAACGCGGGAAGCCATGGCGCGGTGCGCAGTGGAAAACCTGATTGCGGCGCTCAAGGGCGAACGGCCGGCGAATATCGTCAATCCCCAGGTGTTGCGCGCCTGAGATCACCCCCCGCCTCCACAAGGCCCCTCTGTGGCCATGGGGTCTATGTTGCACCACCACTTCCTGTGGGAGCGGGCTCTGCCCGCGATGGGGTCATTACAGACATTGCACAGTCCGAATCGAATGGTGCATATCTCGGCCCCATCGCGGGCAGAGCCCACTCCCACAGGCAGCAGATGGATCAGCTCCCGGCGTCGCCGTGGGCTTCTTCGAAGAAGTAATCCTTCCAGCTGTCGGCCTTGTTCTTCAGCACGCCCAGTTCATGCAGCTTTTCGGCATAGATGAAGGTGCGTTGCGGGACCACGGTGAAGTCGATCTCCGGGTCTTGCACGATTTTCTCCACGAAGGCCTCGCTCAGGGTCGACTTCTCAACCCGGATGTAGGTCTTGGCCGCCGCAACCTTGTCGGCCTTGATGATCTGCGCGGCTTCGGCCAGCGCGTCATAGAAGGCCTTGTAGGTCTTGGGGTTCTCGTCGTGGAATTTCTGCGTGGTGTACAGCACGTTGAAGGTGGCCGGGCCACCGAGAATGTCGTAGCTGCTGAGCACCTTGTGCACCTTGGGATTTTCCAGCGCCTGGTACTGGAACGGCGGGCTGGAGAAGTGCGCGCTGATCTCGGAGCCACCGGCGAGCAACGCCGAGGTCGCGTCCGGATGCGGAATGCTGACCGAGATGTTGTCGAACTTCTTGAATTCCTTGTCGCCGAACTGCTTGGCGGTTTCCAGCTGCAAGGTCCGCGACTGGAAGCCGACGCCAGCCGCCGGCACGGCGATGCGGTCCTTGTCGGTGAAGTCCTTGAGGGTCTTCACGTCCGGATTGTTGCTGAGCAGGTAGTTGGGCATCGAGCCCAGCGAAGCAATCGCTTTGACGTTCTGCCGGCCCTTGGTGCGGTCCCACACGGTAAGCATGGGTGGCACCCCGGCCGACACCACATCCAGAGCCCCGGCCAGCAATGCTTCGTTCATTGCCGTGGCGCCGGAGATGCTGTTCCAGTCCACCTTGATGTCCAGACCTTCCTGTTTGCCGTGTTTCTCGATCAACTGCTGATCGCGCACCACGTCCAGGATCAGGTAGCCGATACCGAACTGTTGGGCAATGCTGATCTTGCCTTCGGCCTGCGCACCGCCGGCCAGCAACGCCCCGGCCAAGCCACAGACCAGGGAAAACTTGCGTGGAAATACCATGATCGATTCTCTATGCAAAAAAGAAGAAGAACTCAGCGCTGCATGCCCCAGCGCTTGATGGTCAGACGTTCGAAGGTGTTGAACAGCAGGTTCTCCACCAGCAGGCCGATCAGGATCACCGCAGCCAGCCCGGCGAATACCTTGTCGGTGTACAGCTCGTTGCGGTTCTGGAAGATGTACCAGCCCAGACCACCCTTGCCAGACGACGCACCGAACACCAGCTCGGCGGCAATCAGGGTCCGCCAGGCGAAGGCCCAGCCGATCTTCAAACCGGCCAGGATCGACGGCAGCGCTGCCGGGATCAGGATGTACCAGACGAACCGCAGCCCCCGCAGGCCATAGTTGCGCCCGGCCATGCGCTGGGTTTCGGACACGCCCAAAAAGCCCGCGTAGGTGTTCAGCGCCAGGGCCCACAGCACCGAGTGCACCAGCACAAAGATCAGGCTGTTCTCGCCCAGGCCAAACCACAGCAGCGACAGGGGCAACAGGGCAATCGCAGGCAAGGGGTTGAACATCGCCGTGAGGGTGCTGAGCAAGTCACGACCCAACTGGGTCGACACCGCCAGCGTGGTCAGACCGAACGCCAGCACGATGCCGATCAGGTAACCCTTGACCAGCACGGTCAGCGAAATCCAGACCTTGCTCAGCAACTCGCCGCTGGCGATGCCATCGACAAAGGCGCTGGCGGTCTGCAAGAAGCTGGGCAGCAGCAAGTCATTGTTCTGCCAGCGCGCGGCCAGCTCCCAGATGATCGCCAGGGCGATCAGGATCACACCCTTGCGCACCCACGCCTGTTGCCAGATGCGTTGGGGCAGGGAAATATCGCGAGCAAGCTCGGCTTGGGTGAAGGGTTCCAGGACCACTTCGTATTCTTCGCGCAGCGGCGGGGAAAGGCTCATGTCGGTACTCCGGATTCAACGAGATCAGTAGGCGATGCGCAGGTGCTGGAAGTCCACGGGACGCTCCACCACCGGTTCCTCGCCTTCGTCGAACAGCAACCGGTGAATACGCTGGGCACTGGCCTGGAAATCGACCCCGCCCAGGCTGCCGAGGTTGAACTGATGACTGTTGATTTCCGCGCGGACCCGGCCAGGGTGTGGCGACAGCAGCAGAATGCGGTTGCCCACCACCAGCGCTTCTTCGATGGAGTGGGTAACGAACAGCAGGGTGAAACGCACCTCTTCCCACAGTTCCAGCAGCTCTTCCTGCATCTTGCGCCGCGTCAAGGCATCGAGCGCCGCAAAAGGCTCGTCCATCAGCAGGATCTTGGGCTGCATGGCCAGGGCACGGGCGATCGCCACCCGGGCCTTCATGCCGCCGGACAGGGTGTGCGGATAGGCGTCGGCAAACGCACTCAGGCCGACCTTTTCCAGGTAATAACCAGCACGCTCCAACGCGTCGGCACGCTTGAGGGTGCGCGAGGCCAGCAGCGGGAACATGACGTTCTCGATCACGGTCTTCCAGGCAGGCAGCTGATCGAACTCCTGGAACACCACGATACGGTCAGGGCCGGGCTCTTCGATGCGTTCGCCCGCGAGGCGAATTTCGCCCTCACTGGGCGTGATGAAGCCGGCCACCGCCTTGAGCAGCGTCGACTTGCCACAGCCCGACGGGCCGAGCAGGACGAAGCGGTCGGAACGGTCGACTTCGAAGCTGACCTGGTGAGTCGCCCGCACCACCCGCTCGGGCGTGCGGTATTCAAGACTGACGTTGTCTACGTGCAACAAGGTTTCAGGGGTTGCCTGTTGGCCTGTTGCGGCGTCAGTGCCAGTGCTGGCCGTGTGGCCTGGCAGTGCAGCGTTCATGTAAAGCTCCCGATCAAAACGGCGCGTCGCCCTGGATGGTGGTGCGGTAAAGCTTGCGGCGCAGGTGGTCCGGGCAGCCCGCAGCGAGGTGGATCAGCGACCGGTTGTCCCAGAACACCATGTCATGGGGCTGCCACTGATGGCGGTAGACGTTCTCCGGACGCACGCTGTGGGCATACAACTGCTGCAGCAGGTCGCGGCTCTCGTCTTCCGGCAGGCCGACGATGTGCGTGGTGAAACCTTCGCTGACGAACAGCGCCTTGCGGCCGTTTTCCGGGTGAGTACGGACCACTGGATGAGCCACGGTCACCACCTGAGCCAGTTGCTCCGGGGTCAGGGTCGGGCGCCAGTTGGCGGCATTCTTGCCTTCGCTGTAGCGCGCGGTGTAGGAATGCACCGCCTGCTTGCCTTCGACCGCTTGACGCAGATGCTCGGGCAGGGTGTCCCAAGCCTTGTGCATGTCGGCGAACAGGGTGTCGCCGCCTTCGCTCGGCAGTTCCTGGGCATGCAGCATCGAGCCCAGGCTCGGCAATTCTTTGTAGGACAGGTCCGAGTGCCAGTATTTGCCGGCATCACCCAGGCCAACGGGCTGACCGTTTTCGACGATATTGGAAACGATGAGGATTTCCGGGTGCCCGGCCAGCAGGAACTGTTTGAGCACGTGAATCTGCAGCACGCCGAAACGGCGGCTGAAATCGATCTGCTGCTGCGGGGTGATGCGCTGGTCGCGAAAGATCACCACGTGGTAGTCCAGGTGCGCGCGGTGGACGCGGGCGAAATCGTGAGCGTTGAGCTCGCGGGTCAGGTCCAGGCCGACGATCTCTACGCCGACCTGGCCCGGCAACGGGCGCACTTCGAAGTGTTGGTTGCCCGGTGTGGGGCTGGAAGATGCAGAAAGAGGAACGGCCATGGTGTGCTCCGACTCTGGCTATTGAGTACGAGGGAATGGGCGAAACTCTATAGGTATAAGAATTTTATTTTAAATATCGTTATCGAATAACCATATCACCAGAAAACAGATGCCCCTGCCCAGGCCGGCCCGGCGTCGCTGCCCTCGCCCCTCAAATTTTCCGGCGCGTGCAGCAAATTCCCAAAATCACTGTCAGAAGCGCGCTTCTTTTTACCTGCTCTTGCGAAAATGCCTACAGTAAAATACTGTATGCACGTACAGCCTAATAAGGAAATGCTTCGTGACCACCGCCGCAGCAAGCACCCCCAGCGCCTATGAGCGCATGGGTATCCGCATTCAGAAAATCATCAATTCGCCGACCGCGCAGAAATCTCGTGCCGCGCTGATCTTTCGTCTGGAGCATGAAAGCGAAGACGACTGGGCCCAGTTGCTGGAAGAGATTGCCGAAAACGACAACGTCACCCTCGCTTATCGCGACGACGGCGGCGTGCAAATTTTCTGGGTCGTGCCGAAGGAAGATTGAACGGATGATGGTTCGTAGTATTGCTGCAAGTTTGTTGTTGATCAGTTTCGCCGCCCACGCCGACGCCCCCCGCACCTTCAGTGAAGCCAAGAAAATCGCCTGGAAGTTGTACGCGCCTCAGTCCACCGAGTTCTACTGCGGCTGCAAGTACACGGGCAATCGCGTCAACCTGGCGGCTTGCGGCTATGTGCCGCGCAAGAATGCCAACCGGGCAGCGCGTATCGAGTGGGAGCATATCGTCCCGGCCTGGCAGATCGGCCACCAGCGCCAGTGCTGGCAGAACGGCGGGCGCAAGAATTGCACCCGCAACGACAAGGTCTATCAGAAAGCCGAAGCGGACCTGCATAACCTGGTGCCCAGCATTGGCGAGGTCAACGGTGACCGAAACAACTTCAGCTTCGGCTGGTTGCCTGAACAGCAGGGCCAGTATGGGTCTTGCCTCACCCAGGTGGATTTCAAGGCCAAGAAGGTCATGCCGCGCCCTTCGATTCGCGGCATGATCGCCCGCACGTATATGTACATGAGCAAGCAGTACGGTTTGCACCTCTCGCGCCAGGATACGCAGCTGTACAAAGCGTGGGACAAGACCTACCCGGTGCAGGCCTGGGAGCGTCAGCGCAACCAGCAGGTGGCCTGTGTGATGGGCCATGGAAACGCCTTCGTCGGCCCCGTCGACCTCAAATCCTGCACCTGATCGGCGTCTGGGTATTGGCGTTTTCCGTGGGCGTTGCGGTGGGAGGGACGCGGCTACGGGCTGTAGCAGCGGCGTGAGCCGCGTCCGGGTTACCGCGTTTCTTTTGGGAATTGCGGTGGGGGGGACGCGGCTTACGCCGCTGCTACAGGGTTATTTCTACTATGCAGATGTGCGCTGCTGCGCCTTCCAGGGTGTAGCGCTGCAGCTGGCCGCTGGCGTTGATGCAGCGTAACGTGGCTCGCGGCGCCAGCTTGTAGCGCCGTCCATCACGGGCATCCGTTACCCCAACAGGTCCTGCCGAAGCGTTGAAGAACACCACCTCGCCCGCCTTTGAACCCACCACCACCGCCGGCTGACACTCCACCCAGCGCAACGACGCCTGGACTCGATCCTGGCGGTAGATCAGGTTGAAATCCTCAATCGGTGAACCCAGCAAGCGACAATGCACCTGCGCCCCGCCGTCGAAAATCAGTGGCTGGAACGGACCCAGCGCTTCACTGGGCACCCCGTCCACTTCCAATACCATGCCATCACCTTGCAGCACGCTGATGATCCGACGGTAACCGGCGAAGACCGAGAACGGCCCATCGGCATCGATCTGGGCGATAGACAGGCGCCAGTCGTACCCGCTGTCATCGGCGGACCGTCGCTGGACAATTTCCAGGGTGCTGCCCGCGCCGTTTTTCCAGGGCATGGCCGTGTAGTCTTCGGGCAGATACAACTGCGAGTCAGTCATCGGAATCCATTGTTGTCGAAGGAATGTCAGGCGGGCTTGAACGCCATGTACCGCTCGATCAGCGCGCGAAGTACCGGTTGCAGCTTCTCGACCTTGGCGGTCTGCAATCCATAGGGCGGCGTTTCCTGCATGTACGCACGTTGCGCCAACTCCAGCTGAACCGCGTGCACCCCATGGGCCGGGCTGCCGTACTGACGGGTGATGTAGCCACCCTTGAACCGCCCGTTGAGTACCGCCGGCAACTGTGGCGCCAGCTGTTCGGCCAAGGCGAGCAACTGCTCACCCAGGCCCGGCGCGCAGGCGCTTGCGCTTGCGGTGCCGAAATTGAACACCGGCAGCTCGCCGTCGAACAGGTGCGGGATGACCGAACGAATCGAATGCGCGTCCCAGAGCAGGGCGTATCCGTGGATCGCCTTGATTCGGGTCAATTGCTGCTGCAATGCCTGATGGTAAGGCTGCCAGTAATGCGCCAGGCGCCGGGCGATCTCGGCCTCGTCCGGCTGTTGCCCCGGCAGGTACAGCGGCACGTCGTCGAAGGTGGTCAGCGGGCACAGTCCGGTGGTGTTCTGGCCGGGGTACAGGCTGGCGCCATCGGCAGGTCGATTCAGGTCGATCACGTAGCGCGAATAACGTGGGCGCAGGGTCGAAGCACCCAGCGCGGCAGCGAAATCGTACAACTGGTGGATATGCCAGTCGGTGTCGTCCACCGCCTGGCCCACCTCGCTGTAGCGGGCCTTCAGATCCTCCGGCAGCTCGGTACCGACGTGGGGCATGGAAATCAGCAAAGGGCCGTCACCCTCATGCAGTTCGAACGTGTGTGCCTGGCTCATAGGGTTTTCTCCAACAGGTCGGCCAAGGTGGCGCGGTAGCCGTGCAAGGCTTCCACTTGCAGAGCGTGCTGGCCGTTGTCGATGACCTGCCTGCCGCCCACGAAGACATCACGAACCGGATGGTTGCCGTGTTCGCAGAACACCAGCGAAGACAACAGCTGTGCCGGGTTACCCGGATCGATATGGGCGGCATCCGCGTCGATGACCACCAGGTCGGCGCGTTGGCCTGCTACCAGTCCGGCGACCGCGCGGCCGGTGGCCGCAGCGCCGCCGCTCACCGCCTGCGCGAACAGTCGGTCGGCCACCACCGGTGCTTCAGGGCTGGCCAGCACGTTGCGCCGGCGGTGCACCAGCCGTTGGCCGTATTCCAGCAGGCGCAGTTCGGCCCAGGGGTTGACCGCCACGTTGCTGTCCGAGCCGATGCCCCAGCGGCCCTTGTCGCCCAGGAACCGCTGGGCATCGAACACCCCATCGCCCAGATTGGCTTCGGTGGTCAGGCACAGCCCGACAGTGGCTTCGCTGCGCGCCAGGGCGGCATATTCAGCGTCGTCCATATGGGTGGCATGCACCAGGCACCAGCGGCTGTCCAGGGGCTGGCGATCCAGCAACCATTGCACCGGCCGCTGGCCGAGAACGGCTACGCAGTCGTCGACCTCACGGGTTTGTTCGGCGATATGAATATGCACCGGGGCCCGCGGGTCCTCGGCATCCAGGCCCTGGAGCAGCCTGGACAAGGATGCCTCGCTCACGGCGCGCAACGAGTGCGGCGCCACGCCGTAGCGCCGGTTGCCATTCTGCGGCATCGCCTTTTGCAAGTGCTGACGCAGCGTCAGGATCCACTCCGGTGAATTGATGAAGCGGCGCTGGTGCGGCAAGGGCTCGGCCTGCCCAAAGCCACCGTACTGGTAGAGCACCGGCAGCAGGGTCATGCCGATGCCCACCTCCTCGGCCGCGCGCACCACCCGCAGCGACAGCTCGGCGGGGTTGGCGTAGGGCTCGCCGTCAGGGTCGTGGTGCACGTAGTGAAACTCGCACACCGAGGTGTAGCCGGCCTTGAGCATCTCGATGTACAGGTGCCGGCCGATGGCTTGCAGGTGACGCGGCTGCAGGCGCTGGGCAAACCGATACATCAAGGTGCGCCAGCTCCAGAACGAGTCGGCGGGATCGCCCATGGTTTCGGTCAAACCGGCCATGGCGCGCTGGAAGGTATGGGAATGCAGGTTCGGCATGCCGCTGATCACCGGGCCACGGGCCACCGGTATGCCGGCCGGACGCGTTGCATCGACGGTTACGGCCGTCAGGTCGCCGGCGGTGTTCCAGCTCAGCAGTACGTTGCGCTGCCAGCCGTCGGGCAGCAGTGCATTGTGGGCGAACAGGCTGCTCTGGGCCGGGTGGGCGACTGAATCTGTTGGTGTATCCACGGAAACCTCTGGGCAGTGGGTCGAGCGCAAGCAGTCAGAGAACGGGCGCGGCATCGCGTGACAGCACGCTTTGCAGGAAGCTGCGGGTGCGCGCTTCGCGGGGCGCGGTGAACAGCTGCGCCGGTGGCGCGGCTTCGACGATGGCGCCTTGGTCCATCACCACCACCACGTCGGCCACTTCCCGGGCAAAGCCCATCTCATGGGTGACGATGATCATGGTCATGCCCTCGTTGGCCAGGGTCTTCATCACCTGCAACACCTCGCCCACCAGTTCCGGATCGAGCGCCGAGGTGGGCTCGTCGAACAACATGACTTTGGGGTCCATGGCCAGCGCGCGGGCGATCGCCACCCGCTGCTTCTGCCCACCGGACAGGGTGCCTGGGTAGACCTGGGCCTTGTGCTCCAGGCCAACCTTGTTCAGCAGACGCAAGCCCTGCTCTTCGGCAGCCTGGCGCGACTTGCCGTGCAACGCCATGGGCGCCAGGGTGATGTTGTCCAGCACGCTGAGGTGCGGAAACAGGTTGAACGACTGGAAGACCATGCCGACTTCACTGCGCAGGGCGTCGAGCTTGCTTTCGGACATCATGCGTCCCTGCTCAACCACCGTGTGGCCGCAGGCGCGCAGCGTTCCGCCTTCGGCGGTTTCCAGGCCATTCATGCAGCGCAGGAAGGTGCTCTTGCCCGAACCGCTGGGGCCGATGACCACCACGACCTGGCTGGCCTGCACGCTGAAGTCGATGTTGTGCAGCACCTGATGTGTGCCGAATGACTTGCTCAGGTTCTGAATGTCGATGATGGGTGTGCTCATCACACTCTCCCGTCGGCGCGCAGCACCTTCTCGGTGCGACGCAGGATCAAGGTGGTGATGCTGGTGAGCATCAGGTAGATAAAGGCAATGGCCAGGTACACTTCAAGCGAGCGATAGGACACGCTGATGATCTTCTCGCCTTCGTGCATCACGTCGGCGATGGTGAGCAACGACACCAGCGCAGAGTTCTTGATCAAGGCAATGAATTCGTTGCCCAGCGCAGGAATCATGCGCACGAAGGCCTGGGGCAGGATGACCTTGCGCATGGCCAGCTTGTGCGGCAGACCCAGGGAGCGGGCAGCTTCCATCTGGCCTTTCTCCACCGACTGGATGGAACCCCGGACGATCTCCGACACGTAGGCGGCGCTGTAGATGCCCAGGCCGAAAATACCGCACACATAAGCCGGCAACTGAACGCCGAAGTGCGGCAGACCGAAGAACAGAATGAACAGTTGCACCAGCAGCGGTGTACCCCGTACCAGCGTCAGGTAGGTGGTGCACAGGCCGTAGATCACCGTGCGTTTGGGATTGAGGCGACCCAGTCCGATCAGCAGGCCCAGCACACAGCCCAGCACCAGCGCCGCAGCGGTGATTTCGATGGTGATCAAGGTGCCAGAGGCGAGCGCGCGCCAGCCGTCCCAGACCGGGGAAAAGTCGAGATCCATGATGTACTCCGCAGAGGCTTACGGTTGAAGGCGTGGTGTGTGCAGGCCCGCCTGAACGGGCAGGCCTGCATCGGCGGCTTATTCTTTTGTGGTGCCGAACCACTTCTGGGTCAGGGCAGCGTATTCGCCGTTGCTACGCAGGGTTTGCAGGGCCTGGTTCATCTGCTGTTGCAGCTCGGTATCGTTCTTGCGAATCGCGAAGCCGTACAGCTCGGTGGTCAGGCCTTCGTCCAGCACGCGGACCTTGGGCTGGCGCTTGGCATATTCCACCGCGGCCGGACGTCCGGTGACCGCAGCATTGACCCGGCCAATGGCCAACAGGTCGAACATGGCCTGGTTCTTCTCCACTTCCACCACACTCACGGCGGGGTAGTTGGTTTTCAGAAAATCGATGGACTTGGTGCCCACCTGGGCCGAGACCTTCTTGCCCGCCACCAGATCGGCCGGCGCATTGATGCTGGTGTCATCCTTGAGTACCAGTACCGCCAGGCCGCCGCGATAGTAGGAGTCGGTAAAGTTGACCACCTTCTGGCGTTCCTCGGTCATGTAGATGGCCGACGCGGCGACATCGAAGCGGTTGGAAATCAGACCCGGGATCAGCCCCTTGAAGCCGATGTCGACCCACTCGACCTTCTTGTTCAGCTGTTTGCCGATGGCCTCGATCAACTCGACATCGAAGCCGGTACGCTTGCCGTCCTGCACGAATTCCATGGGTGGGAAGGTCGCATCGGTACCCACACGCATCACTTCATCGGCGGCCTGGGCCGAGGTGCAGAACGAGGCCATCAGGGTCAATGCAGCAGCCAGGGGGGTGAACAACTTAAACGCTTTCATCACGAATTCCTTCGGCGAGGGTAAGTCCTGTCAGGACCCGAAACATGGATTGAGCGGCAGTTAGAAACGATTGCAAATGCGGCTGGCTGCTTTTCTGGTAAGGCTGATCAACTCAGCCTCCCGTGGGCCAACGCGCAGTGACGGCGCCATCAACGTAATGGTGCCTTCCAGGGCGCCGTCCGCTGAAATCAACGGGACACTGACGCCCCAAACCCCCAGATCGACCTCACTGTCACTGGTGGCATAGCCATTCTTGCGAATCCGTGCGATCTCCTTTTCCAGCGCGGCAACTTCCATAGCGGCCTGCCCCGATTGCTCTTGGAGCAGTTGGCGCTGCACCGGGTCGGGCAGAAACGCCAGCAGGCTCTTGGCCGATGCGCCCTGCATCATCGAATGCGCACGGCCTTTGGTGAATGAGCAGCGCAGTGAACTGCTGCTCTCTTCCATGGCGATGCACACCATCTGGCCATTGCTGTACACCAGCAAGCCGACGCTTTCACCGGTACGTTCGGCCAGGGTACTGATCTCCTCGCGGCTCTGGCTGATCAGGTTGGAGGTCTGATCGAAGCCCCATGCCAACTGCACGCCGGTCGCACCCGGCTCGTACAGCCCCGTGGTCATGTGCTCCTGCAGCAAGCCCCACTTCTTCAGCGATGCCAGATGCCGGTAGACCGTGCTCAGCGGCATATGCACTTGCGCGGCGATACGCTTGGCAGCAATCGGTTGCCCAGCCTTGGCCACGCAGGTCAGCACCTGCAGCACCCGGTCGACAATGCTTGTGGTTCGTGGATCGTTCATGGATGCACTATAAGAACAAATTCTCGATTCTGGCGGACGATTCTCACTGAGCGGGAAAAAAACTCTGGACGGCTTGCGACGAGAAACCGTTCCAGATCCCAAGCGACCGCTCTATTTCCGAACTCCTGGCATTTTGCGCGGGTCACAACTGCATGCGTTTGCACCCAGGACTCAAAACCCTCAGGAGACTGCCCATGCCCTACTCAATCCCATCGCTGCTGACACCCCTGCGCCGCGCCTGCCTGGCCGGTCTGCTGCTCGGCGCCCTGCCTCTGGCGCACGCCGACGACGTATTGCTGGTGGGCAACAAGGACGGTGCCAGTGTCTCGGCACTGAACATGGTCAACGGCAAGGAACTGCTGAAACTGCCGGTGGGCACCGGCCCCCACGAAGTGATCGTTGCCGGCGACGGTCGCCTGGCAGTGGTCGGCAACTACGGTGCCCAGGGTGTGGCCAACAACAGCCTCAGCGTGATCGACTGGCCGGCGCGCAAGGTACTGCGCACCATCGATCTGGGACAGGATTCGCGTCCCCATGGCATTCGTTTCTTCCCTGACAATCAGCGCATCGTGGTCACCACTGAAGACAGCGAGCGCCTGCTGGTGGTCGACCTGGCCCAGGGCAAAGTCCTCGAGCGCATCGACGTGGGCGGCGGCCAGCCCCACATGGTGGTGCTGTCGCCGGATGCCAGCCGTGCCTATGTGACCCATGTCAAAGGCGGCAGCCTGTCGGTGGTCGACCTCAAGCAACAGCGCAAGATCGCCTCGGTGGCTACCGGCAACAGCACCGAGGGCATCGCCCTCGAGCCCTCTGGCAAGCACGTGTGGGTGAGCAACCGTGAAGACAATGAGGTGGCTCTGGTTGATACCCAGACGCTGAAAGTGGTCGACCGGATCAAGACCGGGCGCTTTCCGATCCGCATCGTCATGACGCCGGATGGCAAGCATGCGCTGGTCAGTTGCGCCAAATCCGCCGAACTGTCGGTGATCGATGTGGCCAGCAAGCGTGAGGTCAAGCGCATCGACCTGACGCGCGAAGGCGCGGTGTATCGCGAGACCCTGTTGGGTGCTGCGGCGCTGCCTATCGGGGCGGTGGTCGCGCCGGACGGCAAGCGCGCTTTCGTGGCCATCAGCGGCGGTGACGAGGTGGCGGTAATCGACACGGCTACCTGGACCGTACAGGCCCGTTGGCCGGCAGGCCCTGAGCCCGACGCCCTGGCCATTATCCCGCAAGGGTAAATTATCCCTGGCGACGCTGCAGCTCCCGAAGCACGGGGGCTTCAGCGTATTCAGAGGCCGCGTCAAAGCGCCGCAAGCCTTGAACCAGACGCCTCAGGCATGTTAAGTCTAAAAAGGAATCCCACACTTTGCGCAGGACAATTCGACGGCCCATGCACGGAATCACACGTATCCATCGCCCCTTCGGCTCACTGTCCGCCTCCCTGATTGCGCACCGTGAGCCTAACCGAAAATACGGTGACAACACCGCCACAGGGCTCGCTACTCTCCCCCGCTACACCCCGCTGCACCCCGTTCCAACCTTCGGCTCCCTGAGCCTCTGCGCTACCCGGCACCTACGCCGCGCGCCTGCCCTCATTGATCGTCTGCCCTCGAAACGACCGGGTACCCCGCCGCGCTATTAGCGTCGCCATTTGCCCGCCTGGGCCATCCATCGCGATCTGCCCGAGGCCAACCGTTTCCAGCGACGACTCACGCAACACTGACAGCAGTACCGTCAGCAAAAACAGGAGTAACAGCCATGATTTTCTTCCAGGGAAAAAGAATCTTCAGTGCCATCTTCGATATGGATGGCACCATGTTCGACACCGAGCGCCTGCGCTTCAAGACCTTGAAGCAGGCCTCCAGCGAGATTTTCGGCAAGCCCCTGAGCGAGCACACCCTGGTCGGGTCCCTGGGTCTGAGCGCGAAGAAGGCCGAAGCCCTCGCCAAGGCCCATAACGGTGACAACTTCCCCTACGCCGAAATCCGCAAGCGCGCCGACGAACTTGAACTCGAGTACGTACGCAACCACGGCGTGCCGATCAAGGCCGGTCTGCTGGAGGTGCTGGAGCGCTTGCGCAAATGTGGCCTGACCATGGCCGTGGCCACCTCGAGCCGCCGCGCCATCGCCGAGGAGTACCTGATCAACGCCAATGTGCTCAAGTACTTCGACATCACCGTGTGCGGTGACGAAGTCAGCCAGGGCAAACCGCACCCCGAGATTTTTCTGCGTGCCGCCAGTGCCCTGAACTGTGAGCCGAACCAGTGCTTCATGGTCGAGGACTCGGAGAACGGCATGCTTTCGGCCATTCGCGCCGAAGGCCAGCCGATCCTGATCGAAGACATCAAGCCGCCAGCGGCCGAGGTGAAAGCCGGCGCGTTGAAAGCCTACAGCAGCATGCATCAATTCCTCGACGATCTCAGCGAGTGCATCCCGCACCTGGGGACGCCCGAGTTGAGCGAGCCGTTTCCGCAGTCGCTGAATCAGTTCCGTGTGGGCATTCACGGTTTCGGCGCCATCGGCGGCGGCTACCTGACCCAGGTGTTCTCGCACTGGGACGGCTACACCCGCCCCTGTGAAATCATTGCCGCCACCCGCTCGCGAATGCTGCGCGAAACCGTGTCGGCATTCGGTCGCTACAGCGTGCGCTATGGCGCCACCTCATTCGACCAGACCATCGAAAACGTGCGCATGATCGACATGGACGACGCCGAGGCGGTCATCGACATGTACGACGTCGCCGAGATCATTGGCCTGAGCCTGCCCGAGCAGGCCATCCGCAACCAGGCTGAAGTGATCGCCAAAGGCCTGCTGCGCCGCTTCGAGCGCCGCGGTCGCGAGCTGACCATCTTGATCGTGCTGAAC
This sequence comes from Pseudomonas sp. UBA4194, assembly GCF_002379585.1. Lineage (GTDB taxonomy): Bacteria > Pseudomonadota > Gammaproteobacteria > Pseudomonadales > Pseudomonadaceae > Aquipseudomonas. Next base: position 15,139 of record NZ_DFUE01000052.1, on the reverse strand, counting down.
AAGATCGGCGGTGCTGCCTTCGTCCGCCGTCATGTGGAGGCCGAACTGGGGCTGTTGTGCTCGGCCGAGCTCTGCCAGCAGATCATGGGCAAGACCCACTTTGCCGAGACGGTGGTCAGCCGCATCGTTTCCAAGATCAGCAACGACGCACTGATGCGTCAGTTGCGCATCAAGTCGCAGATGTTCCAGAACAGCCTGGACGAAGAGCCGGCACCCCGGGTCAAGTCTTCCAAACCGCCGCTGGAATATCAGCGCCTGATCGGGCGCTTCCAGCCGTTCGCCCAGTCCAGCGCCGCCCTGAGCCAGCTGCACCTGATCCTGTTCAACAGCGAGCCAGACATGCCGCTGTATGTGGAGCGCGGCAGCGACCTGCTGGAGCGTCTGCGCCAGGTGAAAACGGTCGACGACATCGCCCAGATTCAGTTGATCAAGAACCGCCTGTGGAACGGTCCCCACGCCATCATTGCCTGGTATGCCAGCCTGCTGGGCTACTCCTGGGTGGGCCAGGGCATGGGCGACCCGCGCGTCGCGGCATTGGCCGAGCGCCTGATTCGCCAGGAAGTGGCGCCGGCGCTGTTGGCCGACAACGCCGACATGAATGAAACGGTGACCGCCTTTGCCCAGACTTTCCTGGAACGCTGCAAGACCTCGTTCAAGGACCCGTGCGTGCGTGTAGGCCGTGACCCGCTGCGCAAGCTGCAGCGCAATGAACGCATCCTCAGCAGCATCGACCTGGCCAGCAAGCACGCGATCCAGTCCCCTGCCCTGGCTTTCGGCACGGCGCTGGCGATCCACTATGCGCTGCGCACCACCGACAGCAAGGACCAGGAAGCGCAGCAGATGAAGCAGTTGTATGAAGACACTGGCAGCGTCGAGGCCGTGCTGACCCATTCCGGCGACTATAACGGCCGGCCGTATTCGGGGATGGACCCGGTCGACGATGCTCAGTTGATAGCGACGGTGTCCGGGCATTTCCATCGGTTGATGGAGGCGGATTCGGGGCATTGGGGGTGGCCGTTGCAGGGTGATGGTTGAGGGTTGAGGGTTTGAGATTTGGGGTGAGGGGACCATTCACCACAGATCACAACCCCACCCCCACCCTCCAAAGCCCCCCCAAAGAAGTCGTGTAACTGCAGCTCATCATCTCCCGCCGCATCCCCCAATCCGGGTTCATCGGCACGGCTGCAGGCCGTAGCGTTCCCCTGCCCCATCGGCCGTTCACTGCATCCAGCACGCCCATCAGTTTCTGGGCCGCAGCAGGCTGGGAACTGGCGAACAAGTCATCGGTGAACTCCCCCCGCTGACACAACCCCAACAGCAGCACCTCCGCCTTGCTATAGGTGAAACCACTGCGAAACACATGCTCCAACCCCTGTACCGCCGCCTTGGTCAACAAGCGCACATCGTCGGTAGGGTAAGGCAACTGCACCACCACGCCGTTGGCATATTTGGCTTCGTCGGGGTTGAGCATGCCGGTGCGAATGCTCACCCGCAGCTGACGGCACAGCGACTTCTGCGCCCGCAGTTTTTCCGACGCGCGCATCACATAGCTGGCTACCGCCTCACGAATCGGCGCGATCTCGGTCAGGCGTTTGCCGAACATCCTGCTGCAACAGATCTCCCGCTTGGGTGGGTCCGGGTCGTCCAGTTCCAGGCATGCGGTGCCCGCCAGCTCCCGGGCAGTCTTCTCAATCACCACACTGAACTTCTTGCGCAGCAACCACGGGTCGGCGTGGGCCAGGTCCCAGGCGGTATTGATGTTCATCCCTTGCAGATGAGCCGTCATCTTGCGGCCCACCCCCCAAACATCACTGACCTCGGTGATCTTCAGCAGCCGATCACGCCGGGCCGGGTTGCGCAGGTCCAGCACACCGCCCAGCTGCGCCTGCCATTTCTTTGCTGCATGATTGGCCAGTTTGGCCAGGGTCTTGGTGCCGGCGATGCCCACGCCAACGGGAATCCCGGTGTACATATGCACCCGAGCACGGATATCCCGACCCAGGGCCTCGAGGTCCTGCTGCACGCCCGTGAGGTCGGCGAAAGCTTCATCGATGCTGTACACCTCCACCGCCGGCACCATCGACTCGATGACACTCATCACCCGTTCGCTGATATCGCCATACAGCGCGTAGTTCGACGAAAACGCGACCACGCCATGACGGCGCAACTGCTCCTTGATCTGAAAATACGGCGCCGCCATCTTCACGAACGGCTTGGCTTCGGCGGAACGCGCGATCACGCAGCCGTCGTTGTTGCTCAGGACCACGATCGGCGTCTTCGCCAGATCCGGGCGAAACACGCGTTCGCAGCTGGCATAGAAGCTGTTGCAGTCGATCAGGGCATATACGGGGTCGGGCTTTTTCATGGCTGTGCAGATTTACTGTATGAATATACAGTTAACCTTGGAAGGCCGTTCAGGTCAATAACAGCACCGCTCAACCCGACAGGTAGGACACCTCTGCGCCCGACGAGCATCGATCGGCAGCGGCTAGTCGCCGAGAAGATTGCGCAGCAACTCGATCATCGGCTCAACCGCCGGACTGCTTCGATTGGAGGGCCGAACCAGATGCAGCTGGCGAGACGGTACCGAATCATCCATATCCCTGACCACGATATCCGCGCGGCAGGTCGTGGTTGAAAGCTTGGGCGCCAGGGCCACGCCCAGCCCGGCAGCCACCATGGCCTGGGTTTCCTGGTAGTCATTGGCGAGCATGGCAATACGCGGGGTGAAGTTGCAGTGGGCAGAGGCTCGATGCAAAAGCTCGGTGATTTCATGGCCGTCGGATCTACACACCCAGGCCTCGTCGGCAAGCCGCGCGACGTTCACGGGGCCTGCTTCGTCCCCGATGGGATGGCCGACCGGCAGCAATACGACGGTCGGATCAGTTCTCAGCGCCTGTGCAGGTGAAGACTCGGTCAGCCACGGGTACGTCCAGGTGATCGCCAGATCCAGCTCTCCAGACGCCACGAGGCTGCGCAAAGCAGCCACCCGGGTGCTGCGCACATTCAAGGCGATGTCTGGATGCTGCTTGCTGAAGTCCATGACAATGCGCGGCAGCAGCGACGAAGCGAGCGTTGGAAAAACCCCCAGCGAGAGATGCCCCGAGCGACCCTGCGCCACGCTGCGCAGCTCATTTTCGAGTTGTGCCAACTGGGCCTCCATGAGGCTGACCCGCCGCACGACCCGCTCACCCGCATCGGTCAGCACCATCCCGTGCGGGCGGCGTTCGAACAGCGCCAGGCCGATAGCACTTTCCACCCGCTGTACGGTTTGGGAAACCGCCGACGGTGTCAGGTGCAGACTGCGCGCCGCCGCCGTCATGGAGCCGACCCGCCCAACCTGCGCCACAACCCTGAGTTTTTCGATATCGAGTTTCATGCGCTCATGCTAACCGCCGTTAAGCTGCGCTTCAATCGGGGTTAAGTATTTATCGTTATGCTTAATCGGACGGCCTTGATACATTTTTTTCGAAGCCTGTTGGTGAGGGCTTGATCAAGACATAACAAAAACAAGAGGTTCAAAAGAGATGCTGGCCGTCCTCGGTTTTTCCACACTGGCGTTGTTCATGCTGTGCGTCATTCGCAAATGGATGACCGCCTTCGTCGCAATCATCGTGATTCCCGCTTTTTTCCTGCTGTTCACGGGCCAGGGTGCGCAACTGGGCGAAATGATCGCGGCAGGCATCAAGACCGTGGCGCCCACTGCGGTACTTCTATTGTTCGCCGTCCTGTACTTCGGCCTGATGATGGATGCGCGCCTGTTCGATCCCCTGTCGCGCCTGATCATCCGGATTTCCAAGGGCGACCCGGTGAACATCTGCGTCGGCACCGCAGTGCTTGCCTGCCTGGTGGCGCTGGATGGCGATGGCACCACGAGCTACATGATCATCTGCTCCGCTTTCCTGCCGCTTTACAAAAGGCTGCACATCAATCCCCTGATCATTGCCACCATCGCGACCATGGCGCTGGGCACCGTGTCGGGTACCACGCCCTGGGGCGGTGCCGCCACTCGCGCGATCAGCATCCTGCACCTGGACGCCAGCCAATACTTCGCGGGCATGATCGGCCCCATGGTGATGTCGTGCGCATTCGTCTGCCTGATTGCCTATGTGCTGGGCCGTCAAGCGCGCAAAGCCATCGACCCGGCGCACATTGCCCAGGTTTCTGCGCAGATCATGGCCGAGAGTTGCCATGTCGAACACGGTGCCACCTGGCGCACGGCGCTGAATGCGGCGCTTACCGTGCTGTTACTGGTGTGCCTGGTGGCGGGCATCGCCAACCTGATGGTCTTGTTCATCGCCGGATTCGTCATCGCACTGTTCGTCAATGTCCCCCGTGCTTCCGAGCAAGGCGCGGTGATCCAGCGGCACGCCGCCAGTGCGGTTCCGGTGGTGATGCTGGTGCTGGGCGCCGGCGTGTTTACCGGAATCCTGACCCAGACCGGCATGACCACAGCCATGGCCGAAGCCTTCGTCGGTGGACTACCTGATCACCTGGGGTCACTGATTCCTCTGGCGACCGCAGTGATCGGCATTCCATTGAGCTTCTTCATGGCCAACGACGCCTACTTCTTCGGCATTGTGCCGGTGCTCGCAGAGATGGCCGGGCGTTATGACATCCCCGCCATGGACATTGCCCGTGCCGCCGTGATCGGGCAGATGGCCCATTCCATCGGTCCGGCATCGGCGCCGCTCTGGGCGCTGCTTGGAATCATCAAGGCAGATCTGGGCGATTTTCAGAAGTTCGCCTGGAAATGGGTATTGCTCGGATCACTGGCATACCTGGGATTTGCGGTCCTGACCGGCGCGATTTCCGTCAGCACGTAAACCTACCTTCGGCGCCGATCTACGGCCATTCATCATCAACGCTGCCTGTGGCCACGGTACAGACGCGGCGTGGGTAACCGAACCCTCAAGACTGGACTCATCATGCATCTGACAACAGCCCTGGCGGCGCGCATCTGCACGCTGCAATTCGAAGACCTGGAACCCCAGGCCCTGGTCAACGCCAAGGTGGCCATTCTCGATACGCTGGGTTGCGCCTTGGCAGGCGCACGCGAGCCGGTGGTGCAAACCCTGCTTCGAACCGCTGGGCTGAACACCCGAGGGGCAGTGCCGCTATTAGGCAGGGCCGAACGACTGGAGCCGTTGTGTGCCGCCCTGGTCAACGGCGCCGCAGCGCATGCCCTGGATTTCGATGACGTGAACATCGCCATGGGCGGCCACCCCACCGCGCCGCTGCTGCCAGCATTGCTGGCACTGGCCGCCAGCCGTGGCTGCACCGGCCGTCAACTGTTGCTCGCCTACATCGCCGGGTTCGAAATGCAAACCCGCCTGGCGCGCAGCGTCAACTTCCATCATTACGACAAGGGCTGGCATCCCACGGCCACGCTGGGCGTCTTCGGCGCTGCGGCGGCCAGCGCCAAACTGTTGGGACTGGACGAGCAGCAGACCGCCACCGCGCTGGCGCTTTGCGTGTCCCTGGCATCGGGTGTGAAAGCCAATTTCGGTACCATGACCAAGCCCTACCATGTCGGGCATGCGGCGAGAAATGGGTTGATGGCAAGCCTGTTGGCCGAAACGGGTTTCACGGCAAGCCAGGATGCCTTCGAACATCGGCAAGGCTTTTTCGAGGTATTCAATGGGCCAGGCAACTATGCGCCTGAACGCGCGTTGGAGCACTGGGCAAGCCCACTGGACATTGTCGAGCCTGGCATCGGTATCAAGCTGTACCCTTGCTGCGACAGCACCCACGCCAGCCTCGATGCACTGTTCAGCCTGCGCAGCGACCACCCTTTCGACACGGCAGAGGTCGCCCGCATCGACGTGCTCATGCACCCGCTGCGTCTGACCCACGTCAACCGCCCGCAACTGCGCAACGGCCTGGACGCGAAATTCAGCGTGCAATACTGCCTGGCGCGTGCACTGCTGGACGGCCATATCGTGCTGGACAGTTTCAACGACAGCGCCCTGAACGACAGTAAGGCATTGGCACTGATGCCGCTTGTGCATGCGGCGCCGCACCCCACCCCTTCGCTGGCAGAACCTGGCAATTACCTCACCGAGCTGCGCATCCAGCTGCACGATGGGCAGCGCTTTGCACTGACATTGCAGCACCCTTATGGGCGAACCAGAGCCCAACCTGCGCCGCTGCACAGCATCATGACCAAGTTCCACCACAACGCAGCCAAGGCTCTGAACGACCACGATGCGGCGAACCTGAATGAAACGGTCATGGCGATGGAGCGGTTGAGCGACGCCAGCGTGATCGGCCGGTTATGTGCAGCGGGCTAGGTAGCGTCGCCAAGCTCACGGGGTCGATTGTCAGCTAGCCGGTGGCCTCAGCAGGCCTTCTCGTGCGCCCGCACACTGAAGGTCACCACGCCCCAGATGGAAAGTTCATCCCCCTCCATGATGTAGCGCGGCGGATAGTTGCGGTTCTCCGACTGCAGGATCACCTCCCGACCGCGCTTGTGCAGGCGCTTGCACACCGGCTCGGTATTCACCGCCGCGATGACGATATGCCCGTGCTCGGCCTCGATCGAACGATCAACCACCACCAGATCGCCGCAGAAAATCCCCGCCCCTTGCATGCTGTCGCCCTGAATTCGCACCAGGTAGATATGCGGCGCGCGGATGTCCAGCAGCTCATCCAGGGAAATGCGCTTTTCCATGTGATCGGCCGCCGGGGACGGAAAGCCTGCCGGAACCAGGAATGAATACAACGGATGCGCGGCGCTGCCCGATGCGAGCGGGCCTAGGATAGTGATCATGGGACTGCCTGTTATTGATACTGTACGAATATACAGTTAACTTTGTAGGACGCCTGCGGTCAACCGGAGACAGCGGCAATCTGACGGAGAGCAGTATGTGCGGCCGATACTCGATGTACGAACCGATGGAGGTGTACCTGCGCGAGCTCGCCCCGCGACAGCAGGTGATCAGCTATGTCGACCCGCAGCCGGCGGAGCGCTACAACATCGCCCCCACCCAGCCGGCAGCGGTACTGCGAGGTACTGACGCGGGCCTGCGTATCGATGCGGTGAAATGGGGCTGGGCGCCCTTCTGGGCCCAGGGCAAGCGCCCCGCGCCGATCAACGCTCGGGTGGAAACCGTGGCGACCGGCAGATTCTTCAAGCAGCTGTGGCCCAATGGTCGGGTACTGGTACCCGCCAACGGCTGGTACGAATGGGTCAAGGACCCTGCCAATCCCAAGCTCAAGCAGCCCTGGTTCATTCGTTTGAAGGGCGACAAGCCAATGTTTTTCGCAGCCTTGGCCCAGGTAACGCCAGGGTTGGAACCCCACGATGGCGACGGTTTCGTGATCATCACCGATGCCAGCAACGAGGGCATGGTCGATATCCACGATCGGCGGCCGGTGGTGCTGGCGCCGGAGCAGGCGCAGGAATGGCTTGAAAGCGATCTACCCGGCGAACGCAGCAGTCAGATTGCCCAGTTCGAAGGCCGACCCGTGAGTGATTTTGAGTGGTACAAGGTAGGCCGTGCGGTGGGGAATGTACGCAATCAGGGGGCCGAGTTGATCGAGCCAGTGGACGAGGCGTCGTGAAACGGTCGCCGCAGCGCATGGAATGCGGCGACCGGACGCGTACGACGCTACCTAAACCCTGAACTGCCGCAACAACCCGTTCAACTGCTCGCTCAACTGCTTGAGCTGCAGGCTCGCCGCATTGGACTGCTCAGCGGCCGTGGCGGCATTGCGCGACAACTGCGCGGCCTGGGTGACGTTCTGGTTGATGTCTTCGACCACGTGGGACTGCTGCAAGGTGGCGCTGGCGATGGAAGCGTTCAGGCCGTTGAGGTTGCCCAGGGCGCTGCGGATGGAGGTCAGGCTGCTGCCGGCCAGGTTGGCTTGCTCGATGGTCAACTGCGATGCGCGGCTGCTGTCGCCGATGACTTTCACTGCAGCATCGGAATGGGTCTGCAGGCGTTCGATCATGCCGTGAATTTCGGCAGTGGACTTCTGGGTGCGTTGCGCGAGCAGCCGGACCTCGTCGGCTACCACGGCAAAGCCGCGGCCCTGATCACCCGCGCGGGCGGCTTCGATGGCCGCGTTGAGGGCCAGCAGATTGGTCTGTTCGGCAATCGAGCTGATCACCTCCAGCACGCTGCCGATCTGCGTGCTCTCGCTGGCCAGGGTCCTGATCACCCCCACGGCCTGATCGATGGTGCCCGACAGCGCGTCGATCTGGCGCAGGCTGTTATCGATGTTGGTCTGGCCTTGCTGGGCCTGATCCTGGGCGTTGCGCATCTCGCTGGCCGCATGCTCGGCGTTCTTGGCCACGTCCTGTACACCGTAGGTCACCTGGTTGACCGCGGTGGCAACCAGCTCCATCTGCTGAGACTGTTGCTGGCTGCGGGCGTGGGCCTGGTCGGCGTTGCTGCCCAGCGCACTGGAGGCCTGGCCCAGCCCGGTGGCGGATTGCTGCAGCTCGCCGACCACCCGACGCAGCTTGGCGGTAAAGCCATTGAAGTGCCTGGCCAGTTGAGTGATTTCGTCGTTACCGTCGGTGGCCAGACTGCGGGTCAGATCGCTTTCGCCGCTGGCGATATTGGCCATGGCCTGCACTGCAGTGTCCAGCGGGCGCACGATGCTGCGGGCGATCAACGTCAGCAGGATGATCATCACCACGATGATGCCCAAACCGATGGATGCCGCCTTCCACACCTGCTGGCGGAATTCGACCTGCACATCATCCACGTACACGCCGGAACCGATGATCCAGCCCCAAGGCTCGAACAGGCTGATGTACGAAGTTTTCTCGACAGGATCGGTGGCGCCGGGTTTCGGCCAGCGATAGTTGACCATGCCGGCGCCTTTGGCCTTGGCCACGGCGACCATTTCGTTGAAGACCTGAAAACCGTCGGGGTCTTTTATGCCGGAAAGGTCCTGGCCAATCAGCTTGGGGTTGGCCGGGTGCATGATCATCACCGGGCGCAGATCGTTGATCCAGAAGTAGTCAGTCTGGTTGTAGCGAAGCCCGCCGATCGCTGCCATGGCCTGCTGCTGGGCTTGCTCGCGGGTCAACGTCCCGGCTTTCTCCAAGCCTTGGTAATAGCCGAGCACGCCGCTGGCGGTTTGCACCACGTGCATGGTTTTCTGAGCCTTGGCGTCGTACAGGTCGTCGTGAATCTGCTTGAGCATGGCCACCGACATCGCCAGCAACATCAGTACGGCGACGATCAGAATCAGCCATAGCCGACGGCTGATGGAAAGACTGCGCATATTCATGACTCCCGTGGATTCATTGCTTTTGTTATGGGCCAGGCACATCGGCGCGCCAAGCGGCGCGTGGATACTGAAGCTGTCGGCGGCGGCAGGGGAAACGTTAGGGGACGGGAGCACCGCGCGTCGGCATGTCCTGAGGAACGGCAGAATTGCCCTGCCAGAGGCAGGCGCGGGTGCGACAAATTGACAGCGGCCCCTGGGTGCTTTTAATCTGGCTTCCATGGATTGTAAATTGGTCTTACCAATATTTTGATACCCCATTGCAGCGCGTTGAGCATTGGCTGCAATACGTCGAACAATAATCAGGGCCCGCCAACATGCGTATGCACATCCACGCGAATTCCGCCGCCGTGCGCGGCAGCGTCACCCTCGGCATGGAGCACCCCCGCCCATGATCATCTCCGCCTCTACCGACTACCGCGCCGCTGCGCAACGCAAACTGCCACCCTTTCTATTTCATTACATCGACGGCGGCGCCTACGCCGAGCACACCTTGCGTCATAACGTTTCGGACCTTGCACAGATCGCCCTGCGCCAGCGGGTGCTGCGCAACATGTCCGAGCTGAGCCTGGAGACTCAGCTGTTCGGCCAGACGTTGTCGATGCCGGTAGCCCTGGCGCCTATCGGCTTGTGCGGCATGTTTGCCCGGCGTGGTGAGGTGCAGGCGGCGAAGGCGGCGGATGCCAAGGGCATTCCGTTTACCCTGTCGACGGTGTCGGTGTGCCCAATCGAGGAAGTGGCACCCACCATCACCCGGCCGATGTGGTTTCAGCTGTACGTACTCAAGGACCGCGGCTTCATGAAAAACGCCCTGGAGCGAGCCAAGGCCGCCGGGGTGACGACGCTGATCTTTACCGTGGACATGCCAGTGCCCGGCGCCCGCTACCGCGACGCCCATTCCGGCATGAGCGGCCCCAACGGGCCGCTGCGCCGGATGCTGCAAGCGTTCACGCATCCCGCCTGGGCGTGGGATGTGGGTTTGCACGGCCGGCCCCACGACTTGGGCAATATTTCCACCTACCGCGGCAACCCTACGGGGCTGGCCGACTACATCGGCTGGCTGGGCAGCAACTTCGACCCGTCGATTTCCTGGAAGGATCTGGAGTGGATCCGCGAGTTCTGGGAGGGCCCGATGGTCATCAAGGGGATTCTGGATGCCGAGGACGCCAAGGATGCGGTGACCTTCGGCGCCGATGGCATCGTGGTTTCCAACCATGGCGGACGTCAGCTCGACGGCGTGCTGTCCAGCGCCCGCGCCTTGCCAGCGATTGCCGATGCAGTGAAAGGCGACCTGGCGATCCTGGCCGACTCAGGGATTCGCAGCGGCCTGGACATCGTGCGCATGATTGCCCTGGGCGCCGACAGCGTATTGCTCGGCCGGGCGTTCATCTATGCGCTGGCGGCGGCAGGGGGTGCCGGGGTGAGTAATTTGCTGGATTTGATCGAGAAGGAGATGCGCGTGGCGATGGTGCTGACAGGGGCCAAGTCGATCAAGGAGATTACCGGGGAAGCGTTGGTGCGTTAGGGGATGGGGTTGGGATGTGCGGTGGATGGTCCCTTCATCAGCCCTACCCCACCACTCCCCGATATTCCCGCGGGGTAAATCCGGTCAGCAGTTTGAACTGCCGCGTGAACGCACTGTGGTCCGTGTACCCGCACTGCAAAGCCACCTCGGTAATCGGCAGCTCGCTGCGCAACAGCCCCCGCGCATGCTCCAGACGCACCTTCTGGATCATCTGCCGCGGGGTCAGGTGAAACACCCGTTTGCAGTACCGCTCCAGTTGCGCCACGGAGATACCTGCAACTTGGGTCAATTCGCTCAGGGTCACTCGTCGTTGGAAGTGCGTGCGAATGTAGTGGTCTACCGCCGCCAGGCGCGGATAGGTGGGGTGGGCTTCACTGGCTGAATGCAGATCCACGGAAATGCCCGCCAGGCCAACGATATGCCCTTGGTGATCGACCAGCGCACGCTTGTGAGTCAGACACCAGCCGGGCTCGCGGCTGCCATACAGGTGCAGTTCCAGTTGATCCTCCAGCACCAGCCCCTGCTCCAGCACGCGCTTGTCCTGTTCGGTGTAGCCGGGACCCATGGGCTCAGGGAAACTTTCGGCGCTGGTCTTGCCCAGCAACCCTTGCAGGCGCTTCAAGCCGCAGCGCTGGACCAACGTCCGGTTGGCCAATACATAACGCGCCTGACGGTCCTTGATGAAAATCGTCGCATTGGGAATGGCGTCCAGCAACGGCAGCAACTGCGCCACATGGGCGGTGATCTGCTCAAGGCTTGCAGCAGGGCCGCCCACCAGCGACTGCAAGCCCATCTCCATCGGATTCATCACGCATTATCTCAAGGCCGCCTACCCGCCCGATGCTAACAGATCGCAACGCACGGCTGTGTGCACCTGCAAGATCATACGCCAGTCATGCCGGCCTCTTCGCGGCTTTACGCCGCTCCTACAGACTCCCCGCTCTCCCTGTAGGAGCGGCGTCCAGCCGCGAAGGCGTCAGCCCAGCCAGCGCACCTGCAAGTTCATGCGCCGATCACGCCGCCCCTACAGGCTCCCCAATCCCCTGTAGGAGCGGC
>NZ_DFUE01000052.1:0-3139 GCF_002379585.1 Pseudomonas sp. UBA4194 | reverse complement strand
GAAGCCGCGAAGGCGTCAGCCAAGGCACAGCCTATTCAACGCCAACATGGAGATAGCGATAGAGACTGATCGTCTATTCTGGCCATGGGCGTCAGATTGCACTGTGGGAAAAAATAGACTGACAATGCCCGAGTCCCGAACCTGACGGACGCCAGCATCTGACGTGACGTACCAGTCCCGCCCTCCCCCATAACAAACGGACCTCACCCAATGCCTGATTTGAAGAACTCGATCCAACTGGCCATCGCGTTGGCCCTGTTCGGCAGCGGCGGCGCCCTGGCGGCCAACACTGCCGAATTGCCCTGCGCCACCACCGAGCAATGCGCGGCTCAGGCGGCGAAGATCGGCGCCACGGTGGAAAAGACCAAGGGCAAGGTGGATCACGCAGAAGGGCAATTCGCCTGGCTCAACCGTATCAACAAGGCATCCATCGTGATGCTCACGGAGCAAGGCATCGTTACCCCTGAACTGGGCCGTAAAATCGCCGGTGGGGTGCGCTACGCCATAGACCAGGGCGCCCAGGCCGACGGCAAGCGGCCCACCGACGTGCTGCAACTCGAGCAGATCATGACCGACAAGATCGGCCCTGAAGCCTCGCTGATTCACTCGGGCCGAAGCCGGCAGGACATGCTGGCCACCTATCGCCTGGCCAAGCTGCGCAGCGATGTGCTGACCATGGATGAAGCGCTGAATGCCACTCGCCAGCGCATCCTGGCGCTGGCCGACAAGCACATCGACACCCTGGTGCCGGCCTACACCAACGGCGTGCAAGCCATGCCGATCAGCTACGCCCACTATCTGCTGGCCTTCGAAGCCGCATTCGAACGCGACGGGCAGCGCATTCGCGAGCTCTATCAACGCCTGAATCTGAGCCCGATGGGCACTGCGGTGCTGGCCAACTCAGCCTACCCACTGAACCGCGAGCGCCTGGCCGAGCTGCTGGGCTTCGATGGCGTGCGGGAAAACTCGCTGGATTCCAGCCAGGTGTCCACCTACGACATCCCCATCGAGGCGGCAAATATCGCGTCGTCCTCGGCCATCCGCGTCGGCGCGATGATTGGCGACATTCACACGCAGTACCATCAGATCCGCCCGTGGCTGTTGCTCGATGAAGAAAAGACCTACACCAGCAGCGCCATGCCGCAGAAGCGCAATCCGGGGTTGCTGATGCGGGCTCGCGAGATGTCGTCCGACGTGGTCGGCCTGGCCCAGACCGTGACCCTGCGTGCCCATAACGTCACCACCGGCATGACCGACTACAAGTTCGCCTTCGACTCTGTGGGCGTGTTCGACTCCACCCACCAGATGTTCAGCGCCATGAACGCCGTGCTCGATGCCTTGCAGGTGAATCCGCAACGGGCCCTGCAAGAGCTGGAAAATGAGTGGACCACGTCCATGGAGCTGGCCGACACCCTCGAGCGCACTCAGAAAGTCCCCTTCCGCATCGGCCACAGCTTTGCGTCGATGATCGTAGAAGAGGCTCGCGACAACGGCTTCACCCCCAAGACCTTTCCCTACGATCATGCCCAGAAGCTCTACACCCAGGCAGCGGACAAATACCAATGGACGCCCAACGCGCTGCCATTGGACGAGGCCACGTTCCGCGCTGCGCTGTCGCCGCAGAACATGGTCAACACCCGCAAAGGGACTGGCGGGCCGCAACCGGAAGAGGTCAAACGCATGCTTGCCGAAGCGCACAAGACACTGGACAGCGACCGCGAGTGGCTCAAGCAGCGACGTGACAATCTGGTCCAGGCCGAGGGCAAGCTCGATAGCGCTTTCGGGCAGTTGCTTGGCCCTAAAGAGTGATGCGGGATGGGTACTGCCCGCTGAGTCACTTCGACTGAACGTAATCCGGTGGCGCGTCCTCTACCCCCTTACACTAGGGATAGGAGGACCAGCCATGATCGATTCAGCCACCGGTATGAAGCCCGGCGAACGTTACGCGGTAGAAAGCCTGGAGCGTGCGCACCAGTTCCAGGGCTTTTTTCTCGACGGCAAATACTATCTGGAGCCGGAGTTGCTGACGGCGGTCGGCTGGCTCGAGGGCCAGCAATTTCTCTACGACGCGCTCGATCCCGCCGGCAACCCGGTATTTCCCGATGGGGTTGCCGGCGTCATCGAAGACCTCGTGCTACAGATGGCGGACGGCACCACCCTGCCCCTGACCAAGATCCATGTGACCGTCGCGACCGACGAGTCTCAAACGAATGACGAAGAGGCTGCCTTTGAGCCTTCCCCTCAGCTCAACGGTGGCGGTCGCTGGCATGCTGCCGAGCCTGGCCATCGGGTGCTGATGCTTTCGGCTGTGGCATTGGTGGGCGGTTGCATAGGCGCCATTCTGGGTGCTCGCCTGCGTTGAAGGCGTGTCCTGACTCAAGCACTTGCCTGAACACGGCTTCTTGAGATGACGATCAGAGCCCAAGCTCACTCAAGCCCGGATGATCGTCCGGGCGCCGGCCCAATGGCCAGTGATACTTGCGCTCGGACTCGGCAATCGGCAGGTCGTTGATGCAGGCAAAGCGCCGTTGCATGAGTCCATTCGGGGCGAACTCCCAGTTTTCGTTACCGTAGGAGCGAAACCAGTTGCCCGAGTCATCGTGCCATTCATAGGCATAGCGCACGGCAATACGGTTATCGGCGAAGGCCCAAAGCTCCTTGATCAAACGGTAGTCCAGCTCCTTGCGCCATTTGCGTTCGAGAAACGCCTGGGCCTGGGCGCGACCTTCGATGAATTCGCTGCGGTTACGCCAGTAGGTGTCTTCGGTATAGGCGAGGGACACTTTGGCCGCATCCCGGGAATTCCAGCCATCCTCGGCGCCTCGCACCTTTTGGATGGCGGTTTCGAGGGTAAAAGGGGGCAGCGGTGGTCGTTGCTGGTCACTCATGTTGGTGTCCTCGGGAGTATTTATGGGGGACGTTGCGGTCCGGGGTGAGGTGGGCGGGCGGGCGGCGCGTAGGTCACTTGAAGCACAGGATGGGCAAAAAATACCCTACTGAGCAAGGTTTTGTGGTGGTTGCTGCTCGGGTGGTAGAGATCGTGTGGACTTTCCGGGATTGAGTTTTGAAGGTATGGGTGGGGATCTGCGGTGACTGGTCCCTTCACCCCAGCCCTCTCCCTGGGGGAGAGTTAGCCGAT
>NZ_DFUE01000015.1:29526-98582 GCF_002379585.1 Pseudomonas sp. UBA4194 | reverse complement strand
AAGCCGCGTCCGGCCCCGCCGCGTCACCCCTGACACACCCCGGCGCCCCGGACCCGGCTTACGCCGGTGCTACATCGCGTTCGGGAGTTGCGTGGGGCGGTTGGGTGTTTTACGGTGGGGAGCGTTTTCGCAAGGGATGGCCCATGACCGACACTTCACCTGACTCGCTACCACGTACCCGCCGCGCGCCGAAGGGGGAGAAGCGCCGCGAGGAGCTGCTCGACGCCGCGCTGCAATTGTTTTCGATTGAGGGCTACAGCGGCGCTTCGATTGCGCGCATCGCCGAGATGGTGGGCATTTCGGTGGCCGGGGTGCTCCACCATTTCCCCAGCAAGGTGGCGCTGCTGATGGGGGTTTTGGCTCGTCGCGACGAGGTCAACCAGCGGATCGTCGATCAGTTGCAGAGCGAACCGACATTGCGCAGCTTTCTGGATGGCCTGCAGCAGATCAACCGTTCCAATGCCACAGCGCCTGGTGTGATTCGAGCGTTCAGTATTCTCAATGCCGAAAGTATGGTGGACAGCCACCCAGCCTGGGAGTGGTTTCAATCGCGGTATGTGGCGATTCATGGGCGCATGCGAGCGCGGCTGGAGCATTTGGTTGAACTTGGAGAAGTGCGCAGGGATGCGGATCTGGATGCGGTGATTCACCAGTTGCTGGCGATGATGGATGGCTTGCAACTGCAGTGGTTGCGGTTTCCGGGGACGGTGGATCTGGTTACGCGTTTCGATGGGTATGTGGCGCAGGTGGAGCGTGACATCAGAGGGTGAGGTGGGCAAGTCCGGCCTCATCGCGGGTAGAACCCGCTCCCACAAATGTGCAGGGGCAGGTCCGGTGGTTCTGCCCGCGATGAGGCCAGTGCTGATGCTGCACACCTCACAGCATCAGCACACCCTTTCAATCAATACTCGGCACTTCCCTCGTATTCACTGTTGCCGGTTCCTTCATCCACGCTTTCGCTCTGGTCAAACACGCCACCGGTCTTCACCGCCGGCAAGCTCACCTTGGTGGAGTTCAGCGCCGAGCGCGGCAGCGGATTGCTGGTGGTGGTCGACAATTCCTGACGGAACGAGTTGACCAGCTTGGCCTTCAGACGAATGTCATCCGACGCCGCACCCAGGCTGATGTCGAAGGTATCGGCATCCACTACCCACTGCTTGCTGGCTTCGTCGAAGTACGCCAGCGAGCGGTCGTTGAGCTCGATGGTCACGCGACGGGTCTCGCCCGGTTGCAGGAACACCTTCTTGTAGCCCTTGAGCTCCTTGACCGCACGTTCCACGGTCGGGTGCTGCTGACCGACGTACAACTCGGCCACTTCGGAACCGGCGCGCTTGCCGCTGTTGGTCAGGTCGAACGAGACCTTGATAGGCGTATTGCCCACTGCAACACCCGGGGTGACCGAGATATTGTTGTAGGTGAACTGGGTGTACGACAGGCCGTGGCCGAAGGCGAACAGCGGCTTGGTGCCGGTCTTGTCGTAGCCGCGGTAGCCCAGCATGGTCAGATCATTCTTGTAGCTGATCTCTTTTAGCGTGCGGGTATTGTCGAAGTTCGGGAAGTCCGCGTACAGCGGGTTGTCTTCGATGTTGCGCTCGATGCTGATCGGCAGCTTGCCCGATGGGTTGACCTTGCCGAACAGAATCTCGGCCAGGGCCTGCCCGCCATTCTGCCCAGGATAGAACGCATGCAGTGCAGCCGGCACCTGGTCGATCCAGTCGCTCATCTTCAGCGCAGTGCCGCCGTGCATCGTCACCACCGTGTTGGGGTTGACCTTGGCGATGTTCTGGATCAGCTCGTTCTGGTACTCGGGCAGGTCGAAGCTATGGTCGAAACCTTCGCCTTCGTACTCATTGCTGTTGCCCACGGCGACCACGACGGCGTCGTAGTTGGACAGATCCTGCGGGGCCGTCAGCGAGGCCCAGGCCATCTGTACACCCACCAGGCCACCCATGGTGGACAGGTAGCCGTCACGGCGCGAGTACTCGAGCTTCACATCGTAAGCCTTGCCGGCTTCGAGCTTGATCTTGCCCGACTCGGGAATGGTCGGCGGGATGCTCTTGTTGGTGATGTTCTCGCCGTCACCGTTGTCGATGATTTTCTCACCGTTGACCCACAGGCGGATCGCACCGTCGGCGCGCACCTTGAACACCTGCTCGCCGCTGGTGGTCGGGGTGACCTTGCCGCTCCAGCGAATGGAAGTGTTGGCGGTGTCGCCATTGCTCGGGATGTCGTCGGTGGACCAGTCCATGTCGACATGGGTGTCGATGCGGGTGGCCGACGGGTCGCCCGACCAGTTGGCATTGGTGAAGAACTCGGCCTTCATGCCGGGAACTTCGTTGCCCTTGCTGTCAGTGGTGGTCCACGGCGCGGCAGCCGGGTCCAGGGACAGGCCATCGAGGAATTCGACCTTAGCGTTCGGGGCGATCTGTTGCAGGCCGCTCAGTTCGCTGATGTAGCGGGTAGCATCGACGTGGGCACTGCCGAAACCGGTGGGCGGTGCGTATTTGGCCAGGTTACCGACCACAGCGATGCGCTTGACCTTGGCCTTGTCCAGCGGCAGCACGTCGTTCTGGTTCTTGAGCAGCACGATGCCTTCGCGGGCGATGTTCAGGGCGACCTTGTTGCTGGTGGCGCTGTTCATGTTGTGCGTGGTGAGCGGATCGAACTTGTCGAACTGGTACAGGTAGATGTTTTTGAGGATGCGACGGACCTTGTCGTCGATGGTCGCCATGTCCAGTTCGCCGCTGTCCAGGTAAGGCTTGAGCACCGAACTGTTCATCTGGCCGCCCATCATGTCCAGATCGGTACCCGCCTGGGCCGCTGGCAAGCCATGCACCACAGCGTTGTAGTCGCTCTGCACCAGGCCCTTGAAGCCCCACTCCTTCTTCAGGATGTCGGCGATCAGGTGCTTGCTCTCGCAGGCGTACTCGCCGTTCACCTTCTGGAACGAACACATCATCATCGCCACGGTGCTGTTCTTGGTCGACGATTCGAACGCCGGCAAGGTCAACTCGCGCAGTACGCGCTCAGGCATCACCTGGTTGAGGATGAAACGGTTGGTTTCCTGGTCGTTGCCCGCGTAGTGCTTGGCTTCGGCCCACACACGACGCTGCTGGATACCGTTGATCACGGCCGGCGCCAGGCTGGCGCCCAGGAACGGGTCTTCACCGGAGAGGTATTCGAAGGCGCGACCGCTCCAGGGCATGCGGTACAGGTTCATGCCTGGGCCGGTGACGAACTGGTAGCCGCCGGTGGCAGTGTCGTAGCCCAGGGCACGGCCGAAATCGATGGCACGGCGCGGGTTGAAGGTGGCGGCCAGGTTGGGGCCGGACGGGTACACCACACCTGGGTCGTTGCCTTCGCTGGTGTAGCGGATGCCGGCGCCACCGTCGGCGCCATGAATCTGCGGCACGCCGTACTGGGTCAACGGCTTGACGTCCCACCCGCCGATGCCGCCGATGTAGGCCAGCTTCTCTTCCTGGGTCATCTTGGCCAGGGTTTTCTCGGCGGCCTTGTCGGCGCGCAATTCCTTGGCGGCCAACTGCTCCTGCGTCGTGGTGTCTGCGGCGTTGGCATGGCCGATGGCCAGGCTCAGCAAAGCCAGCGCCGAATGGGCACCGATAGTTTTACGATTTCGCATGTAGTAACGCTCTCCAGGTACCAGATACACCCGCGCTCATATGTCGCAGGCAAGGCGCCGCAGCCCTTTGTTTCAGGCAATAGTTGGCCTATACCGTAACTTCTGCAACGAAGCGACGATCGGGACATGACGGCAACTCGACTAACGACGAACTTGGGTTATATATCCTTCAACAACTAAGGTGAATGGCAATACGCCATTAACTTGAACGGGGAGTTACCCGCTGCATTTAAATTAAGACAGGGGTTTTAAATCGAAGTCAAACGAAAAGGTGACCCGTCGGAACATTTTGTAATTTTTTGACATACATGCTGAACTCTCCTTAAACCTATAGGTCTGTAGGTTTAGCATTTTTCCGGTACACCCCATCAGACCCTTGTAAATCGGGGTTTTCAGCCGATCAAGGGCGCGAACGGGGTATCCGACCGAGGACTGCGATCCGTTTCAACCTCGAAACAAAACTTTGGAGAAGCGTGTAATGAAATTGCCACTATTGGGTGCAATGGCTGCCCTGACTATTGCCATGAGCGCCAGCGCAATGGCCGCCGAATCGAACAGCAAAGACACCGTATCCGGCGCCAGCGACTCCACCGTGATGAGCCAGACTCAGAACGCCAAAGTCCAGCAGAAACAACACAAACAAAACCAGGCCGATGAAAACAAGCGTGGCCGCCCGAGTAATGAAAGCAAGCCTGCGTCAAACTAACGCAGCCGCGATAAACGTAATAGGTATTACCTCTTCATGGGCCGCTTCACAGGCCCATGATCATTCAAAGCGATCGCCGTGCCCTTGAATTCTCCACCCATCGATAGCCAGAAGCTGCCCACCCACTCCCTCGACGGAGTGTGTGACTGGCTGCTCGTCCATGCCGGTTTGAAAGCCGCCGACCTGGAACGCGCCAAGCGCCTGGACAGCGAATCCGAGGGCGCCACGCTGACAGACCTGTTGACCCGGCTAGGTCTGGTGTCCGAACTGGACCTCGCCAAAGCGTGGGCCGCTGCGCTGGGCGCGCCACTGTTACTGGCCGATGCAGTCGAGTTACCCGGCGAGCCCCTGCCGGCGCTCAGCGAACGTTTCCTGCGCCACTACCGTCTGGTGCCGGTTGCCGCGCACGCCGATGGCGTACACGTTCTGACCGCCAACCCTGGCGAAGGCTATGGCCTGGCAGCGCTGCGCTACGCCTGTCAGGTGCCGGTGTACGTTTCGGTCACACCCGCCAGCGAAGTGGACGGTCTGATCGAACGTCTATATGGCCAGGGCCGCTCGGCCATGGGTTCCCTGATCGAAACACTGGACGACGCCCGCGGCGGTGAAGAGGACATCGAACACCTCAAGGACCTGGCCAGCGAAGCCCCGGTGATTCGCCTGGTCAACCTGATCCTGCAACGGGCCGTGGAGCAGCGTGCCTCGGATATCCATATCGAGCCCTTCGAAAGTCAGCTGAAAGTGCGCTACCGCATCGACGGCGTGTTGCATGAAGCCGAAGCCCCGCCGTCCAGTTCCTCGGCGGCGATCATCTCGCGCCTGAAAATCATGGCCAAGCTCGATATCGCTGAACGCCGCCTGCCCCAGGATGGTCGCATCATGTTGCGTATCCAGGGCAAGGAACTGGATCTGCGGGTCAGCACGGTGCCCACCAGCTTTGGCGAATCGGTGGTGATGCGCCTGCTCGACCGCCAGACGGTGAGCTTCGACTTCCCCAGCCTGGGCATGGATGGCGAACGCCTGGAGACCTTTCTCCAGGTGCTGGAAAACCCCCATGGCATCCTGCTGGTGACCGGCCCTACCGGCTCAGGCAAGACCACGACCCTGTACACCGCGCTGTCGCGACTCAATACCGCCGAGCGCAAGATCATCACCGTGGAAGACCCGGTCGAGTACCAACTCGAAGGCATCAACCAGATCCAGGTCAAGCCGGCCATCGGCCTGGACTTTGCCGGCGCCCTGCGCTCCATCGTCCGGCAAGACCCGGACGTGATCATGATCGGCGAAATGCGCGATCTGGAAACCTGCCGCATTGCCATCCAGTCTTCCCTCACTGGCCACCTGGTGCTGTCCACCCTGCACACCAACAGTGCTGCGGCGAGCATCACCCGCCTGCTGGACATGGGCGTCGAGAGTTACCTGATCGCCTCCACGGTCAAGGGTATTCTGGCGCAACGCCTGGTGCGCCGGCTCGATCCGTTGACCCGCGTGCCCTTCGAGGCGCCGCCGGCGTTGGTGGCCGAGCATGGCCTGGAGCGTTTCACCGACCAGCGCCCGATTCTGCTCTACCGCCCGGCCACTGACTTGCCGGGCGGCGGCTACCACGGGCGCAGCGCCATCACCGAACTGCTGGTGATGAGCGAAGAACTGCGCTCGCTGCTGATGCGCCAGGCCGATGCCGCCACTCTGGAGCAGGCCGCGCGCCGAGGTGGGCTGCGCACGCTCTATGAAGAGGGCCTGCGCCAGGCTGTCGCCGGCATCACCTCGCTCGAAGAGGTGCTGCGCGTCACGCGCGGCGACTGATCATGGCCCATTTCCGCTACCGCGCTCTGGACGCTGAGGGCGCCACTCAACAAGGCCATCTCGAAGCCGTGGACCATGCGGCCGCCGTCGCCGCACTGCATCAACGTGGCCTCCTGCTGTTGAGCCTGGACTCCGGGCATCCGGCCGGTCTGCGGTCCGCGTTGCAACGCAGCAGCATGAACGGCGCCGCGCTGGTGAGCTTCACCCAGCAGCTGGCCACGCTGCTGGGCGCCGGCCAACCGTTGGAGCGCGCGCTGGGCATCTTGCTCAAGCAGGCCAGCGAGCCCAAGCGTCGCGCACTGCTGGAGCGCATCCGCGAGCAGGTCAAGGCCGGCAAGCCGCTGAGCCAGGCGCTGGAGGAGGAGCACGGCCAGTTCACCAGCCTGTACATCAGCATGGTCCGCGCCGGTGAAGCCGGAGGTTCGCTGGAGCACACCCTGCGTCAGCTCTCCGACTATCTGGAGCGCAGCCAGATGCTGCGCGGCGAAGTGGTCAACGCGCTGATCTATCCGATTTTCCTGGTGGTGGGGGTACTCGGTTCACTGGCGCTGCTGTTGGCGTACGTCGTGCCACAGTTCGTGCCGATCTTCCGCGACCTCGGCGTGCCGATTCCCTTGATCACCCAGATCATCCTGAGCCTGGGTGAATTTCTCAGTGCCTATGGCCTGCTCTTGCTGGCAGCCATCGTGCTGGGCATCTGGGCCGTGGCCATTGGCCGACGCAACCCCCAACGTCGCCAGCGACACGATCGCCGGCTGCTGTTCGTCAAGGTGCTGGGCCCGCTGCTGCAACGAATCGAAGCGGCACGCCTGGCGCGCACCTTGGGCACCTTGCTCAGCAACGGCGTGGCGCTGCTGCAAGCCCTGCTGATCGTGCGCCAGGTGTGCGGCAATCAGGCCTTGCGCGCCCAGGTCGAGCAGGCCACCGAATGGGTCAAAGGCGGCGGCACGCTGGCGCAAGCCTTTGGCGAGCAGCCGCTGCTGCCGGAACTGGCCCTGCAAATGATCGAAGTCGGCGAGCAGGCCGGCAATCTCGACGTGATGCTGCTCAAGGTCGCCGATGTATTCGATGTCGAGGCCAAGCGCGGCATCGACCGCCTGCTGGCCGCCCTGGTGCCCAGCCTGACCGTGGTCATGGCCGTGATGGTGGCGGTGATCATGCTCGCCATCATGCTGCCGTTGATGAGCCTTACCAGTAACATTTGAGGAAACCGCTATGACTCGTTTCACTTCTGCCCGCGGCCACCGCCAGGGCGGCTTTACCCTGCTGGAAATGCTCGCCGTGATCGTCCTGCTGGGCATTGTCGCGACCATTGTGGTGCGCCAGGTCGGCGGCAACGTCGACAAGGGCAAGTACGGCGCCGGCAAGGCGCAACTGGCCAGCCTGGGCATGAAGATCGAAAGCTACGGGCTGGACGTCGGCACGCCCCCGGCCAACCTGCAGCAACTGGTGTCCAAGCCTGCCAATGCCACAGGTTGGGCCGGTCCCTACGCCAAGCCTTCGGACCTCAAGGATCCGTTCGGCCATGCCTTCGGCTATCGCTACCCCGGAGAGCACGGCAGCTTCGACCTGATTTTCTACGGCCAGGATGGCCAGCCAGGCGGTGACGGCTACAAGGCCGACATCGGTAACTGGGAATAAGCATGGGCGCCCTGCCCCGCAGCCGCGGTTTCACCCTGTTCGAGTTGCTGGTGGTGATCGTGCTGATCGCGATCTGCGTCGGCCTGGTGGGCTTTGGCGTGGGCCAAGGTCTGCACGCGGCAACGGAACGTCGAGCCCTGAGTGAAGTGGTGCAAGCGCTGCGCGCAGCCAGGGTACAGGCCATCGTCAGCGGGCAACCGGCGCGTACACAGTTCGATTTGCGCACCGGGCGCTTTCAGGGTCCGCGGCAAAAGGTTCGCGCCCTGCCCCAGGATATGCGTGTGCAACTGCAGACCGCCGAAGGTCTCGGCTCGGCGTTCGAGTTCTACCCCGACGGCGGCGCCAGCGGTGGACACCTGCTGCTGGCCCGCGATGACAAGCGTTGGCGGGTCGATATCAACTGGCTGACCGGCAACGTTCAGTTGCGCGCCCTCAATTGAGCCGTCAGCGCGGTTTTACCCTGCTGGAAATGCTGGCTGCCCTGGCCGTGTTGGCGGTGTGCAGCAGCGTGTTGATCGTGGCGTTCGGGCAAAGCGCCCGGGCGTTGCAGCAGGTACAACGCAGCGACCGCCTGAGCCTGGCGGCACGCTCGATAATGGATGAAGCCAGCGCCGGCGCGCTGCTCGCCGGCCACAGCCAAGGTCAGTGGAGTGGTGTGCACTGGCAACTGTCGGTCAGCGCCTTGCCGGCGACGAACAGCGCTGCTGCGGTATGGCGCCTGGACCTGAACGTGGATGACGGATCGCGCCGCGCGCATTACAGCACGCTGCAAGTGCGCACCCGCGGAGCGGCACAGTGAACGCGCGGGCGAAGGGCTTCACCCTGCTCGAAGTGCTGGTGGTGCTGAGCTTGCTGGGGGTCATGCTGACTTTGATTGCGGCGGCGATTGCCGGCGCCAACCGGGCCATGGCCAAGGCCGAGCGCTACAGCACCGGACTGGATGAAGTGCGTTCCACCCAGAATTTTCTGCGCAGCGCACTGGGCCAGGCACTGCCGTTGTCGGCAGGCAAGCCAGGCGCTGCGCAGACGCCGATCTTCGAAGGCGAAGCCGAACGCATGGCGTTTTACGCGCCGCTGTCGGCAAGCCTGGGTGGCGGACTTTATCGACACGAGCTGCAGCTCGTGGCGGGCCAGAAGTTGCAGATGAGCTTCGCCCGTCTGCAGGGTCAGGGTCTGCAACCCTGGGGTGAACCACAGGTGCTACTGCATCAGGTGCAGGCGGTGCAATTGAGCTACCGCGGCCTGTCGCCCAAGGGCGAAGCCACGGGATGGCTGGCACGCTGGCCATGGCCGGGACGCCTGCCGCGCAGTGTGCGCGTCGATGCGCAGTTGACCGGAGCGATGCCTTGGCCACGGATGAGCATCAATCTGCGCCTGGACCTGTCGGGCGAGGCCGGTACGCCATGAAGCCCGCCTGCAATGGCCATCGGCAGCGTGGCGTGGCCCTGCTACTGGTGCTGTGGGTCTTGGCGCTGCTCGCCAGCCTGTTGGCCGGTCTGGCCGGCTGGGTGCACCTGCAGCAGCGCCAGGCCTTGTGGCAGCGCCAGCATACCCAGGCCTTGCTGGCGGCCGAGGCCGGTGTAGGCCTGGCGGTGCTGGCGCAACTGGATCGCGACCCGCAGCGTCACTGGCGGGCGGATGGCCAGCCCCACACGCTGAATTTCGATGAGGCACAACTGGCGGTCAGCCTGCGCAGCGAACAGGGCAAGCTGGACGTCAACGCCGCAGCCATGGAGCAGATCGTCCGGTGGCTGCAGGCCTGCGGGGCCAGCGCGCAGCAGTTGCAGGCACTGACTCCAGCACTGCAACGACGCCGCGCAGGCACGCCGCTGCGTCTGATCGAGGAACTGCGAGAACTGCCGGGCATGAACCAGACGCTGTATGCGCGGGCCACGCCCAACCTGACCTTGTGGAGTGGGCTGCCCAGCCCGGAGCCGCGCCTGGCCAGCGCCGAGCTGCGCCAGGCCCTGGGTCTGCCCCAAGGAGGACCGGTGACGCAAGACGCCGGTCCCGTACTCACCGTCGACAGCAGCGCAAGCTTGCCCGGCGGGTATACCACGACGCTGCGCGTCACCCTGTTACTGAACCCATCCAAGGAGGGAACGCGACCTTATCGCGTTCTGCGTTGGCAAGAATGAAGCAATCACTGACACAGCACCTGGCGCCCTTGCAGGCCGGTGTGCGCCGCTACTGGTGCGCCAGCCCCGCTCAAGGGCTTTGGCAGGCCTGGCTGGGCGAACTGCGCGACGCCTTGCCCCCCAAGGCGCGCGCCCATCTGCTGCCCACCCGGCAGGAACGCCTGATCGACTGGCCACTGACGGCAGGCGTACAGAGCCACCCCGCCGAGCGGCTGGTGCTGGTGCTGCCCGCCAGCAGCGTGCTGGTGCAATCGCTGCAACTGCCTCTGGCGGCGCTGCGCGACCTGCACAGCGTGGTCGGCTTCGAGCTGGACAAGTACACGCCGTTCCCCCGCGAGCAGATGCACTACGTAGCGCGGGTCGACAGCAAAGGCCAGCGGGTGGCGCGAGTGCAGCTGGTAGCGATTTTACGCGAACGGCTGCAACCCATCCTGGATACCTGCCGCGAACAGGGCTTGACCTTGCACGCCGTGGACTGCCGAGATGCCGATGGCAGGCCCATGGGCGTCGACCTGCTGCCTGCCGAGCAGCGGCCTGCCGCCGCCAAAGGCCGGCGCCTGCCACGCATGCTGGCTCTGGCCAGCGGTACCCTGTTGCTGGCCTGCATGGTGCTGTGGCTGGATGCCCGTACCGCCCAGGTCGAGGCCATGCAGGCCGAGGTCGACCAGCAGCGCGAGCAGGTGCAGCAGGTGCAGGCATTGCGCCGGGAGCTGAGCAACAGCCAGGGCGCGGCGCGCTACCTGGCTGGACAGAAGGCCGCCCAGCCGACCCTGGCCAAGGTGCTGGTGGACCTCACCGGCTGCCTGGGCGCCGATACCTGGGTTCAGCAACTGGAAATCAATGACAGCGGTGGCGTGTCCATCAGTGGCCAGAGCGCCAAGGCCAGCGCGCTGATCGGCAGGGTGAAAACGTGCAGCACCCTCACCGCCGCCCAGTTCGAAGGCATCATCCAGCCCGATGAACAGACCGGCAAGGAGCGTTTCTCCTTGCGCGCCCAACTGCGCCAGGAGCCCGCCCATGCGTCGTGACCTGACCGCACGCGAGCGCCGTGGCGCCGCGCTGATCGTATTGGCCGCGGTGCTGTGGGCGGCCTGGTGGCTGCTGGTGCAAAGCTGGTTCCTGGGCCCCCTGGGCGAACTGGACGAACGCGCCAGCACATTGCGCACCCAGCAACAGCGCTACGCCGCCGTGCTCGCCCAACGCGATGATCTGCGCCAGCAATTGCAGGCCGCGCGCCGCGACCCTTCCAGCCGCAGCAGTCTGTTGCCTGGCGAAGACCCCAGCGCGGTGGCAGCCGACCTGATGCAGCGCAGCCTCGATCTGGTCAAGGCCCATGCCGAGCAAGGCCCCGGCTGCCAGGTGACCCAGCGCATGCCCATCACCCCCGAGCAGGACGGCAGCGAGCCCTATCGCCAGGTCAAGGTGAGCCTGACCCTGGACTGCGCGCTGGAGCCCCTGGCCCGTCTGCTCCACGACCTGGAATACGGCCAGCCCTATCTGTTCGTCGACAACCTCAGCCTGCGTCGTGCCGCCACGGCGCCTGCCGCTGGCGGTGCCGGTCGGCTGCAAGTGCATCTGTTGGTGCGCGGTTATCTGCAACAGGCCCGACCACCGGCGCAGGCATCGGCCGCTCAGGAGCCCGAAGCATGAAATTCGACACCCTGACGTTGAGCCTGCTGGGCAGCACCGCCCTGCTCGCCGCACTGGCCACTGGTCTGTCACTGGGCGCAGCCCAGCAAATTGACTGGTTGCCGGCAAGCCCCGCGCGCGCGTTGCCCGGCACCGCGAAGCCCGTGTCACAGGAGCCGCTGCCCGAACAATCCCTGGCCCTGGTGTGGCAGCAGTCGATGTTCAGCCCCGAGCGTAAGCCCGACCTGGCCACCGGCAAGCAACAGGCCAGCTCCCTGGCCGGCATCCGCCTCAGCGGCGTGATCATCGACGGCGCCGCGCAATGGGCCTTGTTGCGCCTGCCCAGCAAGCGCTCGCTGAAACTGGCCGTGGGCAGCGCGCTGGACAACGGCTGGACGCTCAGCGCTGTGACACCCCAGCAAGCCACCTTTACGCATCAGGGCCAGACCCAACAACTGAGCCTGCCCATGCTTCGCCTTCCGCCGCCGTCGAAGGCGCCCCTCATCACCCTTCCAAACGTACCGACACCATGAACAATCGCTTCCCCGAGTTTTCCCGTTTGCGCAGTCCGCTGCTGTGCCTGGCCACCGCTGTGGCCATGGCCGGTTGCGCCTCAACCCCGGAGCCGTTCGAGAACGATCCGGCCCTGATGCAGGAAGCACTCAACGGCACCGGTTCGCAGCGGGCGCCGACCGTGGATGCAGCGACGCCTGTCGCCAGCCCGACCACGGCCCCCGCCAGCGCACCGGCGCGACGGCAGATCATTCGCGGCAATCAACGCTTCGTGGGCACCCCCGCCCCGGCGCCAGCGGCCAGTACCAAAGGCGGTGAGGAAGCCGGCGGCGATATCGTGTTCAACTTCACCGACCAGCCTATCGAAGCGGTGATCAACAGCGTGATGGGCGATCTGCTGCACGAAAACTACAGCATCGCCCAAGGCGTCAAAGGCGACGTCAGCTTCTCCACCTCGCAACCGGTGAACAAACAACAAGCCCTGTCGATTCTGGAAACCCTGCTGTCGTGGACCGACAACGCCATGATCCGCCAAGGCAACCGCTACGTGATCCTGCCCTCCAACCAGGCCGTGGCCGGCAAGCTGGTGCCGGAGATGCCGGTGTCCAAACCTTCCAATGGCCTGTCGGCACGGCTGTTCCCACTGCGCTACATTTCTGCCACCGAGATGCAGAAACTGCTCAAGCCCTTCGCCCGGGACAACGCCTTCCTGCTGGTGGACCCGGCGCGCAACGTGCTGAGCCTGGCCGGTACACCGGACGAGTTGGCCAACTATCAGGACACCATCGACACCTTTGATGTGGACTGGCTCAAAGGCATGTCCATCGGCGTTTACGGCTTGCAGCGCGCCACCGTTGGCGAGCTGATGCCGGAACTGCAGAAGATGTTCGGTCCCGACAGCGGCATGCCGTTGGCGGGCATGGTGCGCTTCCTGCCCATCGAGCGGACCAATTCGGTGGTGGCGATCTCTTCGCAGCCGCAGTACCTGAGCGAAGTGGGCGACTGGATTCACACCATCGACGAGGGCGGCGGCAACGAGCCGCAGATGTACGTCTATGACGTGCGCAACATGAAAGCGACCGATCTGGCCAAATACTTGCGCCAGATCTATGGCAACGGGCAGATCAAGGACGACAGCGCCGCCAAGGTCGCCCCCGGGCTGCGTACGCGCTCGCTGTCATCGCTCAATGGCAACGGCAGTGGTGGCACTGGGCTGTCCGGCGCCAGCCAGGGCCTGGGCAATGGCAACCTGCAGACCAATGTGCAACAGGAGCCTGAGGAAGACAGCGACGACGAGGGCATGCAAGACAGTGCCGAGGACAGCAGCCTGGACAGCGCCCAGGACACGGGCGGCAGCGAAAACGGCAGCAGTCAGCACCTGGACGACAGCACCCGCATCACGGCCCAGAAGAGCAGCAACCAGTTGCTGATCCGCACCCGCCCTGCGCAATGGGCCGAGATCGAAGCAGCCATCAAGCGCCTGGACAACGCGCCCATGCAGGTGCAGATCGAGACCCGCATTCTTGAAGTCAACCTCAGCGGTGAACTGGACCTGGGCGTGCAGTGGTACCTGGGGCGTCTGGCCGGGAATTCCGGCAGCACCACGGTGGCCAATACCGCTGGCAGTCAGGGCGCCCTGGGCGGCGGCGGCGCTGGGCTGGGCGCTGCCGATTCACTGTTCTATTCGTTCGTCAGCAGCAACCTGCAGTTTGCCCTGCATGCCCTGGAAACCAGCGGTCGCACCCAGGTGCTGTCGGCGCCGTCGCTGGTGGTAATGAACAACCAGCAGGCGCAGATCCAGGTCGGTGACAACATTCCCATCAGCCAGACCACGGTCAACACCAACACCTCCGATACCACCCTGAGCAGCGTCGAGTACGTCCAGACCGGGGTGATCCTGGATGTGGTGCCGCGCATCAACCCCGGCGGCCTGGTGTACATGGACATCCAGCAGCAGGTCAGCGACGCCGATAACAGCGGCAACGCCGACAGCAATGGTAATCCGCGCATTTCCACCCGTTCGGTGTCCACCCAGGTAGCGGTGCAAAGCGGGCAAACGGTGCTGCTTGGCGGCCTGATCAAACAGGACAACAGTGATACCGTATCCGCCGTGCCCTATCTGGGCCGCGTTCCCGGCCTGCGCTGGCTGTTTGGCAACACCAGCAAGAGCAAGAACCGCACCGAGCTGATCGTGCTGATCACCCCTCGCGTGGTCACCAGCAACAGCCAGGCGCGCCAGGTAACCGATGACTATCGGCAGCAGTTGCAGTTGATCAAGCCGGCGCAGGCGGCGGTTCGCTAAGCCGACCGGCCGATAGCTAGATAGATAGGGCAGGACACCAAACGCCTGATCGACGCCGAGCAGATGGGCCCGGGGGGGTATCAGGCGGTAACCCGATAGCGTGCCGCCCGAACCCGATGCCAAATCCGCTGTCGGACTGCGGATATCCATTCTTATTCACGCTTTCGTTGCTCATCGCCCGAGCAACCGCCAAAAGAGAACCTGAACATGCGGCACTCCGTGATCAACCGTTGGTGTATGGGCGTTCTGGCGCTGTTGCTGTGGGCCTCGGTGCCCGCCTCCGCCGCACCCGCCCCTGCTCCGACGTCATCCGCCAGCACGAACAGCGCTCCGGCGGCCGAAGACACCGCCACGCCGGACCAGCTCAACGATCAGCTGGATCAGATACGCCAGAAGGTCTCAGCCGGCGCCAACGACGACCTGCTGGCCAGCTTGCGCCAGGCCGCACTGCAGGTGCAGCGCCAGGCCGATGCCCTGGTCGCGCGGCAGACCGTCGACATGGGCCATCTGGACGATCAACTGAGCATTCTGGGCGCGCCCCAGCCTGATGAAGCCCAGAGCCTCAGCGCGCAGCGCAAGGCATTGACCAATCAGAAAGCTGCCCTGACCAACGACCAGAAGACCACCACCGGGGTGAGTACCTCCGCCGGGGATCTGGCCACGCAGATTCTCAACCTGCGCCGAAGCCTGCTCGATACCCAGATCAGCACCCGCTCGGCCAGCCCTCTGAGTTCGTCCTTCTGGTCCAGCCTGATTCGACCTACCGATGACGACGTCGGCAAGCTCAACGCGCTGTGGCGGGACGTCACCCAGGTCTTCGACGCCGCGCTGGCGCCGGGTTCCAGGGGCACGTTCATCACGATCCTGATCGGCGCAGTGCTGATCTGGGTGGTCGCCCGCAGGGTGATCGAGCGGATGCTGGTATGGGCGATGATCCGCTGGTTCCCCGAGGGTCGTCTGCGCCGCAGCACCCTGGCCCTGACCACCGCGCTGACCACCATCCTCACCATCAGCGCGGCCACATCCCTGCTGCAATGGGGCATCGTCAGCCATTCGCAACCCAGCGCCAATGTGCTCAATCTGATCGAGCAGGTGCAGACACTGATCCTGTTCACCGCCTTCATCGTGGGCATGGGTCGGGCCATGTTGATGCTGCCCAACCCGTCGTGGCGCCTGCCCAACATTCCCGACCCGATCGCCACCGCCATCGGCGGCTTGCCGGCCATACTGGCCCTGGCGCTGATGGCCGTGGGCACCCTGGAACGGATCAACAGCGTGATCGCCAGCAGCCTGGCGCTGTCGGTGGCGGTCAATGGCATCACCGCCCTGCTCGTGGCACTTGTGTTCGTCTTCGGCCTGGTGCGAGTGCGCCAGACCCGGCGGCGCCTGGCCCTGGAACGTACACCGGGCATCGCCGGGCTGATCCCCTTCATCATCGCGGTGTGGGTCGGCATCATCCTGCTGGGCCTGTTGAGCGGCTACCTGACACTGGCCTACGTGCTGACGGTCAAGCTGCTGTGGATCAGCCTGGTCACCGTGACCGCCTACCTGCTCACCACCTTCTTCGTCGATATCTGTGAAACCGTGCTGTCGCCCAAGCAGGCCGGGGGCCAGGCACTGGGCGCCATGCTCGGCCTGTCGCCGCGCCACCAGGCCCAGGCCAGTACCTTATTGGCCGGCGTAGGCCGTACCTTGCTGTTGTGCACTGCGCTGCTGCTGGCGTTCATGCCCTCGGGGTCCAACCCCAGCGAGCTGTTGGCCAGCTTCATCCGCCTGGACCTGGGCAGCAAATCCCTCGGTGACCTGAATATCGTGCCCGGCGATATCCTGCTCGCCCTCGCCTTGTTGGTCGGCGGTCTGTTCAGCATTCGGGTACTGAAGAACTGGCTGGGCGATCGCCTGCTGCCGGAAACCAACATGGACGCCGGCATGCGCGCCTCGCTGGTGACCCTGGTGGGCTACATCGGCATCGTGGTGCTGGCGATCGTAGTGATGTCGGTGCTGCGCATCAGCCTGACCAACCTGACTTGGGTGGTCAGTGCGCTGTCGGTGGGGATTGGTTTCGGCCTGCAAGCCATCGTCCAGAACTTCATTTCCGGTCTGATTCTGCTCACCGAGCGCCCGGTCAAGGTGGGCGACTGGGTCAGCCTGGCCGGCGTCGAGGGCGACATCCGCCGCATCAACGTGCGCGCTACCGAGATCCAGATGGGCGACCGCTCCACGGTCATCGTGCCCAACTCCCAGTTCATTACCCAGAACGTGCGCAACGTGACCATGGGCAATGCCCTGGGGGTGGTGGGCATCACCCTCACCTTGCCGCTGAACACCGACGTCATGCAGATTCGCGAACTGCTGCTGGCTGCTTACGCCGAGCACGAAGCGGTACTGGACGACCCGGCGCCATCGGTGACGTTCAAGGACCTGACCAGCGCCGGCCTGCTGATCAGCGTCAGCGGCTTCGTCAACAGCCCCCGTTCCGTGGGCACTGCCCGCAGCGATCTGCTGTTCACCATTCTGGATCGGCTGCGCACCCTGGGCATCGCACTGTCGGCGCCGCAGAGCATGTTGCTGATCAATGACAAAGGGCAGCCGGAAGTGGCGGACAGCACCGCCGGCTTACCTGTGCGGCAGTAACGTATCGACCGCCTTCGCGCCCAGGGCAAACGGCTGCCGGCGGTTGTCAAAGGCTGAACTTTCCCCGTTGGCGGGGCACTGACATAGCAAATCCTCGTTGTTTGTCAGTCACCCCGTCATCAGGAATCCACCCCATGAAAGTTCTGCACATCTCCAGCTCACCCCGCGGCGAGCGATCGGCCTCGCTGAAGCTCGCGCAACGGTTTATGGACACCCTCACCGAGCGCGATTCGACGACCCAGGTCGATCATCTCGACGTCTGGAAAGCCGACCTGCTGCCGTTCGACGGCCCCGCGCTGGACGCCAAATACGCAGACCTGGCCGGCGTCGAAATGACCCCAGAGCAAAAGGCGGTGTGGCAACAGATTGCCGAGTTGGGCAAGCGCTTCCATGAGGCCGACGTCATCGTGTTCAGCGTGCCGATGTGGAATTTCGGCATTCCCTATCGCCTCAAGCACCTGATCGACTCGGTGTCGCAACGCGGCGTGCTGTTCGATTTCGACGAGCAAGGCATGAAGGGGCTGCTGCCGGGCAAGCAGGTGGTGGTGATCGCCACGCGTGGCGTGACCCTGGGCGAGGATTATCCCACCGAAGCTTTCGATCACCAGGTGGCCTTCCTGAAAACCTGGTCGCGTATGGTCGGGATCAGGGACGTGCGCATCGTCGAGTCGGAAGCGACCCTGGACGGGCCTGAAATTGCCGAAGCCCATTTCAAGGCGGCGTTGGAAAAGGCTGCCCAAGTGGCCAAACAACTGTGAGCATTTAGCGGCGGCAGAAAAATGCCCGCTCGCGGCGGGCACTTTGGCGCTACGTCATGACGCAGTGTTGCGTCATGGCTCGATTGTCATGGCCTGTCAGCGCAAGAGATTGTTCTTGGCCAGATTGACCAGTTCCTTGGCCCGCCCGTCCAGCACCGCACGCATCATGAACAGACCAAAGCCCTTGACGTTTTCGGCGGTGATTTCCGGCGGCATGATCAGCTCCTGACGTTCGCTGACCACGTCGACCAGCACCGGGCCGTCGTGAGCGAACGCCTCGATCAACGCGGCCTTGAGGTCCTGAGGTTTCTCCACCCGAATGCCCTTGATGCCCATGCCTTGGGCAAAGGTTGCGAAGTTCGGGTTCTTCAGTTCACACCCCACGTCGACCAGGCCGCTGGCCTTCATTTCCATCTCGACGAAGCCCAACGTGCCATTGTTCAGCACGATCACTTTCACCGGCAGGTTGGCCTGACTCAGGGTCAGGAAGTCCCCCATCATCATGCTGAACCCGCCGTCGCCCGACATCGACACCACTTGCCGGCCAGGGTGGCTGGCTTGTGCGCCGATGGCCTGGAGCATGGCGTTGGCCATGGAGCCATGGTTGAACGAGCCGATCAGACGGCGCTTGCCGTTCATCTTCAGGTAACGGGCGGCCCAGGCGGTGGGCGTGCCGACGTCACAGGTGAACACGGCATCCTCGGCGGCCAGCTCGCTGACCAGTCGGCTCAGATACTGCGGGTGAATGATGTCGCTGTTGGGGCTGCTTTCAGCCAACGAATCAAGGCCCTTGCGTGCGCTGTCGTAATCGGCCAATGCCTTGTTCAGGTGTGCGGTATCGGTGCGTTCATGCAGGCGTGGCAACAGTTGCTGCACCGTGTGCTTGATATCGCCGATCAGGCCCATGGTCAGTGAACAACGGTTGCCCAGCGCTTCGGGCTGCAGGTCGATCTGGGCAATGCGCGAATGCTCGGGGAAGAACTGCCGGTAAGGGAAGTTGGTGCCCAGCATCAGCAGCGTGTCGCACTCTTTCATGGCGTTGAAACCCGAAGCAAAGCCGATCAGGCCGGTCATGCCGACGTCATAGGGGTTGTCGTATTCCAAATGCTCCTTGCCGCGCAGGGCGTGCACGATGGGCGCCTTGAGCTGTTTGGCCAAGGCCACCACCTCGCTGTGCGCACCCGCGCAGCCGGCGCCGCACAGCAGGGTCACGCGCTTGCCGGTGTTGAGAAACTCGGCCAATTCGTCCAGTTGTACGGGCTCAGGCACGATCACGGCGGGCTTGGGCGCCAGCCA
Source organism: Pseudomonas sp. UBA4194 (assembly GCF_002379585.1). GTDB lineage: Bacteria > Pseudomonadota > Gammaproteobacteria > Pseudomonadales > Pseudomonadaceae > Aquipseudomonas. The sequence continues at coordinate 79,522 of NZ_DFUE01000015.1, read as the reverse complement.
TTGACTGACCGGTGCATCCAGCGGCGCCAACGCGATGTCGCCCGGAATCACCACCACCGCCACGCCGCGACGGCTGACAGCCACACGCATGGCCCGCTCGAGGATCTGCGGCAGTTGCTCGGCCCTGGAGACCAGTTCGACGTAGTGGCTGCAGTCCTTGAACAACGACTCGGGATGGGTGGCCTGGAAGTAGTCGATGCCGATTTCGCTGCTCGGAATGTGCGCGGCAATGGCCAGCACCGGCACGCCGCTGCGATGGCAATCGAACAGACCATTGATCAGGTGCAGGTTGCCCGGGCCACAGCTGCCCGCACACACCGCCAGTTCGCCAGTCAGGTGGGCTTCACCGCCGGCGGCGAAGGCGCCGGCTTCTTCGTTGCGCATGTGTATCCAGTCCAGCCCGCCGAGGCGGCGCATGGAGTCGGTGAACCCGTTGAGCGAATCACCCACTACCCCATACACCCGTTTGACCCCGGCGTGTTTGAGGGTGTTGACCATGAAATCGGCTGCTGTAGGCATCGAGGGTGTCCCTGAGTTGAGTAAGTTGCAGTGTCAGAGTGGTGGCATAGCGAGGGCGTTCCGGGAGATTTTTGAAGAAAAGTTTAAGTTTGGTGGGGCATGGTCCCCTCACCCCAGCCCTCTCCCTGAGGGAGAGGGAGCTAAAAGCCCGATCGCGGTGGAGCGACTAGCGGTGATCGCCCAGCAAGCGTCCCAACGTCAGCCCGTCCCCTACCGCCGCGCCACCCGCCGTATTATCAAACACACACCAACTCGGCACCCCACGCTCAACCAACGCCTGCGCCAGGCCCTGCAACCGGTCAACTCCATAAGCATCGTAATAAACCTTAGGCGACCCATGCAGCCGCCAGTAGCTGAAGCCCTGCCACCCCCGGGGTCTGGAATCGGTACTCAACCGCGAAGGATCCACGGCCGCTTGGGCTATATGGCGAGCCTGCAACAGTGACTCGGCTTGTACCCATGATTCGTGCCGCGGTTCCAGCACCACCGGCCCGGAAAACCTTGTTCGCAGGGCGTCGAAGAAAGCGTGGGCAACGTCACCCTCGAACATCAGCGACGGGGGCAACTGCACCAGCAGACAGCCAAGCTTTTCACCCAACCCCGCGCACTGCGCCAGGAACTCATCGAGCAAGGCCTCGGTATCCTGCAACCGCTGGGTATGGGTGATCGCCTTGGGAATCTTCACCGAGAAACGAAAGCCTTCCGGCACCGAGTCGGCCCATCGCACATAGGTCTGCAGGCGATGGGGCCGGTAGAAGGAGCTGTTGATTTCCACACAGCCAAACCGGCTGGCGTAGCGCTGCAGGTGAGTACCTTCAGCCGGAAACGCCGCGCTGTACTCGCGCGGCACACTCCAACCCGCACACCCGATCAGCGGCTTCAATAGAACAGACCAGCTTCGTTGGCATGCGACAGGTCGATGCCCAGGGTTTGGGCAGTGATGGGTTGGCTCATGGCGTAGGCCTTTGTGAGAAGGATGGAGCTTGAGCGGTAGACGATCGGGCGAGTGGAGGGTTCGATTTGGCGGGTGGGCTTTTGGGGGGTGGCTTGGGGGCGGGGGAATGGTCGACTCACCCCAGCCCTCTCCCTGAGGGAGAGGGAGCCTTACGGGGGTGTTGCAGCTAGCGCGATCTGCTAGCGCGTCTCAGCCGAGCCCTGATCCATCTGAAATCGTACTCAAACCACCCTGCCCCCATCCACCGGCAACTCCACGCCATTGAGGAACGCGGCCCCATCCGTCGCCAGAAACACCGCCACCGCGGCAATGTCATCCGGCTTCGACAAGCGGCCCAACGGAATCGTCGCCACGAACCGGGCCCGGTTCTCCGGGGTGTCCGGCACCCCCATGAATTGCTCCAGCAGGGCGGTTTCGCCCATCACCGGGCAAATGTTATTGACCCGAATACCGTCGGGGCCCAGCTCCACTGCCAGCGACTTGGACAGCAGGTTGACCGCGCCCTTGGAGCCGTTGTACCAGGTCAGTCCCGGCCGTGGACGAATGCCGGCCACCGAACCGACATTGATGATCGAGCCGTTGCGCCGTTCGCGCATCAGCGGCACCACGGCGCGGGTCATGTGGAAGATGGATTTCACGTTCACCGCAAACACCCGGTCGAACGTCGCCTCGTCGACGTCCATCAAGGGCTGGTTGCGGTGCGTGGTGCCGGCATTGTTGACGACAATATCGGGAATGCCGAAATGACTGACGCACAGGTCAACCGCCGCCTGCACCTGATCACCCTGGGTGACGTCGCAGGCGACCGCAATGGCTTGGTTGCCCAAGGTTTTGGCCAGACGATCGGCGGCGTCGAAGTTGATGTCGGCGAGCACCACCCTGGCACCCTCCTCTACGTAACGCTGAGCAATGCAGGCGCCAAAACCGCTGGCGGCGCCGGTGACGATGGCGATCTTGTTGTCGAGTTGTGCCATGACGGAAGCTCCGTAAACAGGGTTCAGAATACGATCAGGTCGCGCAGGCCGCTGCCACCGGCCAGGGTGTCGAAGCCTGCGTTGATATCGTCGAGCTTGAGCTGCTGGCCCAGCAGTCGATCCACTGGCAGGCGGCCGTGGCTGTACAGGCCGATATAGCGAGGAACATCCCGCGCCGGGATGCATGAGCCGATGTAACTGCCCTTGATGGTCCGTTCCTCGGCGGTCAGGCTCAGCTGCTGCAAGGCCCAGCGCGCATCCGGGTGTGGCAGGCCGGCGGTGACCGTGGTGCCGCCGCGACGGGTGGCGGCGTAGGCCAGTTCCATGGCCGGCACGGCACCGGCGAACTCGAAGGCATAGTCGGCGCCGCCGCGGGTCGCTTCACGGATCTTGGCCACGGCGTCCGGGTCTTTCGCGTTCACGGCATGGGTTGCGCCCAGGCTGAGGGCCAGTTCCAGCTTTTGCGGATGCACATCCACCGCCACCAGCGGCTGGGCGCCACTGGCCACTGCCCCCAGCAAAGCACTCAGGCCGACCCCACCCAGGCCAACGATCAACGCCGACGCCCCGGCGGTGACCTTGCCGGTATTGACCACCGCACCAACGCCAGTGAGCACCGCGCAGCCGAACACTGCCGCCAGCACCGGGTCGATGGTGTCGTCGATGGGAATACAGGACCGCGCCGACACCACCGCATGGTCGGCAAAGGCCGAGACTCCGCAATGATGATTCACCGCGCCTTCGCTGCTGCTCAAACGTCGACCGCCGCCCAGTATCTCGCCCTGGGCATTGGCTTGGGCACCGGGCTCGCACAGCGCCGGACGCCCCTCCATGCAGGGCGTGCAATGGCCACAACTGGGCACGAACACCAACACCACGGTCTGGCCGGGGCGCACGTGGGTCACGCCGGCGCCCACTTCCAGTACCTTGGCGCTGGCCTCATGTCCCAGCGCCATGGGCAAGGGCCGCGGTCGCACCCCGGTAATGACCGAGAGGTCGGAATGGCACAACCCGGCGGCAATCATTTTTACCAGCACCTCGCCAGGCCCCGGTGGCGCCAGGTCCAGCTCTGTGATACGCAGTGGGCGGCTCTCGGCGAAAGGCGCCGGCAAGCCCATCTCGCGCAATACCGCGGCTCTTGTTTTCATGCCCCGCTCCTGTGGTGAAAGGCTAAAGGTGGTGACTGACCACGGTCTTGGTCACGCTGAATTCATCCAGGGCATGAAAGCCTTTCTCGCGCCCGTGGCCACTCTTGCGGATGCCGCCGAATGGCAGCTCCACGCCGCCGCCGGCGCCGTAACAATTGATGAACACCTGGCCCCCCTCCAACCGCTTGGCCATACGCTGCTGCCGCGCGCCGTTTTCAGTCCAGACCGCCGCTACCAGACCATAGTCGGTGCCATTGGCCAGGGCCACGGCATCGTCCTCGTCATCGAAAGGCAACGCTGCCAGCACCGGACCGAACACCTCCTCGTGGGCAAGGCGATGGTCGCGGGGCACCGGACCGAAGAAGGTCGGGCGCACGTAGTAGCCTGCCTGAGGCAGGTCGTGGGCCATTTCCCCCTCCGCCAGCACGGTCAGGCCCGACGCTTTGCAATCGTCGATGAAGGCATTGACCCGGAGAAACTGCGCGCGGGTGATAATGGGACCGCAGTCCGGTGAGGTATCAGGCAAGCCAACGCGCACCTGGCGGAAACGCTCGGCGACCCGCTCCACCACCTGATCGTAGATGTCGCGTTGGATCAGCACACGGCTACCGGCCGAACAGGTCTGCCCGGCGTTCTGCACAATGGCACCGACAATCACCGGTACCGCCTTGTCCAGATCGGCGTCGGCGAATACCACCTGGGGGCATTTGCCCCCCAGCTCCAGCACGCACTTGACGTAGTTGGCAGCGGCAGCAGCCTGGATGGCCGCGCCCACCGCCGGCGAGCCGGTGAAGGTGATCAGGTTGATCCCGGGATGCGCCGCCAGGGCAGCACCGGCCTCCTTGCCATAGCCGGTGACGATGTTCAGCACCCCGGCGGGAAGGCCTGCATCGGCAGCCAGTTGCGCTACGCGCAGGGACGTCATGCAGGCATCTTCGGCGGGCTTGACCACCGAGGTGTTACCCATGGCCAGTGCCGGGCCCAGGGTGCGACCGAGCATCTGCGCCGGATAGTTCCACGGGATGATATGGCCCACCACGCCGCAAGGCTCGCGGACCACGTTCACGGTGTAGCCCGGCAGGTACGGAATCACATCGCCATGCACCTTGTCGGCGGCGCCACCGTAGAACTCGAAGTACCGCGCCAAGGCCTCGATGTCCTTGCGCGCCAGGGCCAGCGGCTTGCCGGTGTCCTGGGCTTCGATGGCGGCCAACTCGTCGATGTTGGCCAGCACCGCCAGGCCGATGCGTACCAGCAGGCGACCGCGCTCAGTGGCGCTGAGCTGCCCCCAGGGGCCCGCCAGCGCAGCGCGCGCGGCCCTGACGGCGCGGTCGATGTCCAGCGCATCGCCGCGGGCAATTTCCGCATAGGCTTCACCGGTGACCGGCGAATACACCGGCAACGTTTCACCGGACGCCGCGCTGACGGCCTGGCCGTCGATAAAGAGCACGTTCATTGGGACGCCTCCATGGGAACGAAGTGGGACGATGGCACCGCGCTGTCGACCGGGTGCATGGGCTGTTCGAGAAACTCGCCGCGCTCGATGTGCAGCACCCGATCTGGCACGTCCTTGAGCAGGCTGCCGTTGGATTCGGTCACCACGATGCACAGCTGCGGCAGACGCTGCTGCAAGCGTTTGAGGGCATTGCTGTACTCGGTGGCCAAGGCTGGCGCCAGGCCCTGGAAAGGCTCATCGAGCAAAACCAGATGCTCGCCGATCATCAAGGCCCGGCCCAGTGCAGCCATCTTGCCCTGCCCCCCGGAAAGCGCCGCGCCCGAACGTGGCAGCATGACCTTGAGCTGCGGCACGATATCCAGGGTCAGCGCCAGGCGCTCGTCGACCTGTGCCTTGTTCATGCCGGCCACCTGGCAGGGCAGGCGCAGATTCTCCTCCACCGAGAAGGTCGGGAACATCACCCGTTCCTGGGGTGCATAACCGATACCCAGGCGCGCGCGCCCATGGGCAGGCACGCGGGTCAGCTCGGTGCCGCGGAAAGTGACGGTACCCTCCTTGAGCGGCAACAAGCCCATGATCGCCCGCAGCAACGTGGTCTTGCCGGCGCCATTGCGGCCGACGATGGCGGTGATGCTGCCACAGGGAAATTCGGCCTGGATGCGTCGCAGGATAGGCACACGAACGATCTCGGCGCTGACATCGATCAGTTGCAACCTCTCGGAGGAAGTCATACGCCCAGTACCTCACGTTGCACCACAGGGTCGGCCAGCACCGCGGCCGGAGCACCGTCGGCGGCTATCGCACCGCTGATCCAGGCCGCCACGCGGGTGGCGTAGCGCTTGACGATGTCGACGTCGTGCTCGACGAAGATCGCCGTCACCTGACGGTCATCCAGGGCGCGCATGAGGATGGCCATGACCTCATGCTTTTCTTCGGTGGACACACCGCTGGTGGGCTCGTCGAGTATCAGCAGCCGCGGCTCCAGCATCAGCGACATGCCCACATCCAACAGCTTGCGATGGCCTTCAGGCAGGTTGATGCACAACTCATGCTGGCGGTCGCGCAGGCTGATCAGCTCGAGCATGGCGTCGACCTTGGCCCGATCACTGGCCACGCCCAACCCCAGCCACGACGACAAGCTGCCCTGCCGCGCCACCGCTGCCAGCTCCAGACACTCGCGCACGCTGTGCTCGAGAAACAGCTGAGGCAATTGAAACGAGCGCGCCATGCCTCGGCGCACGATGCTGCGCGGTGAGTGCCCGGTGATGTCCTGACCCACGAACTGCACCTGCCCCGCATCGGGCTTGAGCAGCCCGGTACAGATATTGATGAAGGTGGTCTTGCCGGCACCGTTCTGGCCAATCACCGCCAGCCGCTCGCCGGCTTGCAGTTCGAAATCGATGGCGTTGGCGACCACCAACCCGCCGAAGGCCAGGGTCAGCCCATGAGTGGTCAGCAAGGTGCTCATGCCCCACCCTCCGCCGCCAGCCGGCGCTTGCGCATCAGGCCGGTGAGGCCTTTGGGCAGAAAGTAGATGATCACGATCAGGATCACCCCCAGCACGATCTGCCAGGACCCGCTGACCAGCGCCGCCGCGTACATTTTCAGAAATTCATACAACAAGGCACCGACAAAGGCCCCTACCGCGTGGCCGGCGCCGCCCAGAATGGCGATGAACACGAACTCGCCAGAGCGCAGCCAGTAACCCATTTCCGGAGTGACCAAGCCCTGCGACAAGCCGAACAATGCCCCCGACAGCCCGCACAGCGAAGCTGACAGTACATAGCCTTTCCACAGCACTTTCTTCGCCGACACGCCCAGGTATTCCAGGCGCGTTTCGTTGGTTTTGATCGCAGCCAGGGCCTGGCCGCCGCTGGAGCGGAAGTAACGCTGGACCGCCCAGATCACCAACAGCGACGCCAGTACCACCAGCACCAACAGCGACAGTTCGAAGGCGTCGCGGCCCAGGGTGAAGCCACCCAGGGTCGGGCGCTGGATGCGCAGGCCGTCGGTGCCGCCGGTCAAGCCGTAGAACTTGCCCAGCACGGTGAACAGCACCATGGAGATGGCCAGGTTGAGCATGCCAAAGAAGATCTCCCGGTAGCGCACCACGAACGCCCCGATCAACATGCCGGCCAGCACACTGGCGAACGTGCCCAGGGCAATCAACACCAGGCCGTCCAGGCCGGGAAACCGTTGCCCGGCAAACGCCACCACGTAGCCGGAAATGCAGGCATACATGGCATGCCCGAAAGAGATCTGCCCCGCCCGCAGCAACACCACGATGCCCAGCGCCGCCAGGCCGTAGCACAGCGACAGGATCAACGGAATCTTCAGCCAGGGAAACGCCAGGGCCAGGCCCAGCAGCAAGGCGCTGGCCACCACCGCAACAAGGGTCGAACGCATCAGATTTTCCTCGCTTGAGCAACGGTGAACAGGCCTTGCGGACGCACCAGCAGCACCAGCACCATGATCAGGTAAGGCATCACCACCTCCATTTCCGGTGCCAGGTACACGCAGAACGAGCGCGACAAGCCAATCATCAGCGCGGTGATCAACGCCCCGGTGATCTGCCCCAGGCCGGCACTTGCCACCACCGCGAACGACAGCACGATCATGTCCGCACCGATGCCCGGCACCAGCGAGGTCGTGGGTGAGGCCAATGCCCCGCCCAGCGCGCCGAGCACGGCACCCACCACAAAGGTCAGGTAGGCGATGCGTCTGGCGTTGATGCCCATCGCCGTGGCCACCTCACGGTCGTGGGTCACGGCAACGATCTGGCGACCGGTAAGGGTGCGGTTGAGGAACCACTTGAGCAGGAAATACACCACCACGGCGGTGATGGGCACGAACAACAGCTGATAGTTCATGTACACCACGCCCAGCAACTCCGAGGTGCCCATCTGGTTGACCACGTCGGCGACGAAATACGGCTGGGTGCCCCAGATCATGCGCTGCAGGTCTTCGAAGATCATGAACGCACCGAAGGTGACCAGCAGTTGCAGGATCGGATCGCGGTCCTGGAAGCGCTTGAGCAAGAGCATCAGCACCGTGCCCAGTACCACCCCCACCACGATAGCGCCAAACAGCAGCAAGGCCACCGACAGCCAGGCCGAATCCCCGCCCTGCCCCAGCCACAGGCCCAGGGACGCGGCACCGTAGCCGCCGAAGGCGTACAGGCTGCCGTGGGCCACGTTGAGGATTCGCACCACGCCGAAGATGAAGGTCAGGCCCAGCGCCACCATGAACAGCAGACCGGCATAGGACACGCCATCGAGCAGCGCCAGAATGAAGATGTCGCTGCTCATGGCGCAGCAGTCGCGGGCTGGACCTGGTCGAGCAAGCCGAGATTGACCGTCTTGACCCACTCAGGCGAGTGGCCGTCGGCCGGGGTGGTAATCTTCGCCGCTGGCACCACCATCACGTCCTTGAGCACTTTGAACTTGTAATCGGGGCTGGACGTGGTGACGCCGAACAACTGCGCCTCCAGGCCTTGGCCATCGCCTGGACGAATCTGGATATTGCTGGTCAAGCCGCGGAATTCCAGACCGCGAAAAGCTTCGGCCAACTGGTCCTCATCCGGCCATTGGCCGTTCTGAGCCTTGATGGCCTTCAGGTAGGCCGCCTTCATGCCTTCCAGCGCCTGCACCATGTGATACACCGAATAGATCGGGTAGCTGCCGGTCTTTTGCTTGAATTTTTCCACAAAGGCTTTGTGGATCGGATCGTTGACCCATTGCGGGCTGAGAAAGTAATGATCGCCACGAGCGCCGATCAGCACGCCATCAGGCAGGGTGTTGCCCAGGCGTTCCAGGGACGACTCGCCCAGGGCCAGAAAGAACTGTGAGTTTTTCAGCAAGCCGCGCTGGGTGGCCTGGCGCACGAAGGTATCCAGGTCGCCGCCCCAAGAGGTCGACAGCACCACATCCGGTCTGAGCACCTGCAAGCGGCTCACTTCGGCGGAGAAGTCCGAAGCGCCGAATTTTGGGAACAACTCGGCGACGATCTTCACGTCTGGCTTGAGCTGCTTGAGCACGGTGCTGAAGATGTCCCAGGAATCACGGCCCCAGGCGTAGTCCTGATTGACTACGGCCAGGGTCTTGAAGTCAGGCTTGACCTTGATCAGGTAAAGCGCGGCGGCGACCATCTCGGTTACGGCATTGGCCTGGGTGCGCACCACGTATTTGTAGTTGTGGCCTTCCAGGGCCTTTTCCGTGCCGCAGTCCCAGAGGATGTTCACCACCTTGAGGTCTTCGGCCACCGGCGCCAGGGTGTTGCAGTTACCGCTGGAAATGGACGCCAGCATCACGTCGGCGCCCTGCTCCTGGACAACCCGGCGGTATTCGGAGAGCAAACGATCGCCGCCCACGCCTTCGTCGATGAACAACGGCTCGATCTTGACCCCGTCGATCCCCCCCTGGGCATTGAGCTCGTCGATGACGATCTCCGCCGCCGCCCTGGCCGGTACACCGAATACCGACGCCGGCCCGGACAGGAAGGTGGTGATGCCGACCTTGATCGACGTGGGCTTGGACACTTCGGCAAAAGCGGGCAGCACTGCCAAGGACAGTGCTGTGGTGGTAAGCAGGCGCGCGCCCCATCGCAACAGCGTGGATCTGGACATAGTGATGCCTCGAGTTTTTTGTTTTTGTTATGTCGCCAAAACTCAGAGTGGACCGCACTTGGCGTTTACGCAATCTGCAATCTGTGAAGCCGCCGTTCAGCGTCGCTGAACGCCGGAATCAGCTGAAGCCGTTATAACGCGCCTTCTTGAAGTTGAGGATCATGATTACATTGATCAATGCCGCTCCGATGATGGACAACAGCGCGGCCTGCCACGACACGGTGAAGAACGCCGCCAGCAGGATCAGCCCGTCGATCACCATCTGCACCTTGCCAGCGCTGATGCCGTGCTTGTCCTGCAGGTATAGCGCAACAATGGTGACACCGCCCAGGCTGGCGCCGTGGCGAAAGATCATGACGAAGCCGACACCGATCACGCAGCCACCCAGCAGTGTGGCGAACAGCGGATCCAAGGCCTGGAAGCTGATCAGCTGTGGAATCAGGTTGCTGAACAGCGCCAGCGCGCAGATCGCCGCGAACGTGCGCAGGATGAATGGCATGCCCATGCGCTTGTAGCCCAGATAATAGAACGGCAGGTTGATCAGGAAGAAACAGGTGCCCACCGACCAGCCGCTCAGATAATGCGCCAGCAGCGCCAGGCCCGCAGCGCCGCCGGTGATGAACTGGCATTGGGCGTACAGGCTGATGCCGAACGCGATCAGCAGCGTCCCGATGAGGATGGCCTGGGCGTCCTCGATCAGCGTGTGGCGCTGTTGCGCCGGCATGGCTTGGGCGGTCATGGGCGAAGGCCTGCCTTGAGGGCCAGGGCCAGGTCGTTCAGCCGTTGGGGGGCCAGGCCCGACACGTTGATGCGGCCCTGGCCGACCAGATACACACCGGACTCTTCGCGCAGGCGCTGAACGAAGTCGACGCTGCGGCCCAGGTTGGAGAACATCCCCTTCTGCCCGGCCAATGTCTGGAACGGTTCATAGGCGTCCACCGCCTGCAACGCGCTGCACAGCCCGCTGCGCAACTCGACGATGCGCCCGCGCATGGCATCCAGTTCGGTCAGCCACTGCTGACGCCGAACCGCATCGCCCAGGATACAGGTGACAACTGCCGCGCCGTGGGACGGCGGCATCGACCACAGGCACCGGGCTGTGTCGATGATCTGCGTGTGCACGGCGGCGCGAGTACGCGCGTCGACGCAGTGCGCCAGCAGCAGGCCGGTGCGCTCGCGGTAGATACCGAAGTTCTTCGAGCACGACGCGCTGACCAGCACCTGCGGCAAGGCTTCACAGAACAGGCGCAAGGCCCAGGCATCTTCTTCAAGCCCTGCGCCGAAGCCTTGGTAGGCCATGTCGAACAACGGCAGCAATTGCTTGCGCTGTACTGCGGCGAGAATTTCGCGCCACTGCTCGGCGCCAGGGTCGATGCCGGTGGGGTTGTGGCAGCAGGCATGCAGCAGAATCGCGTCACCGGCGGCCGCCGTTTCGATCGCGCCGAGCATGGCACCCAGGTTGAACTGGCCGTCGGCATCCAGATGGTCATAGGTGACCACCTGCAGCCCGCCGCGCTCGAAGATGGCGCCGTGGATTGGCCAGGTCGGCGTACCGATCAGCACGTTGGCCACGCCGCTGCGGCTGAGGAATTCGGCCATCAGGCGCAACGAACCGGTGCCACCGGGGGTTTGCACGGTGCAGCTGGTTTGCAAGCCAGCCTGGCCCAGCAGCAGCGGCGTCATGGCCGAGCCAAAGCCTTCCACCCCGGCCGTGCTGGTGTAGGCCTTGCTGGCCTCGTTTTCCAGCAACCAGCGCTCGGCATCCTTGACTGCGGCCATCACCGGCGTTCGGCCGCTGGCATCCTTGTAGATACCCACCCCGAGGTCCATCTTCTGACTGCGTGGGTCCTGGGCGAAACGCGCGGCCAGGCCCAGGATCGGATCGTCGGGCAGAATGTCGAGGTGTTCGAAGAAGTTCATGACTCAGTGTCCTGTCAATTGTTGGCGAAGCGCTTCGGCGTGTTCGCCCAGGTCCCAGAAGACCCCGGCAGCGGCGAGCAGGCCTTGCTCGACGACACTTTCCAGCAGATGTTCATCGGGCGCATGCTGTTTGCACGAGGGGTACGAATGAGGCAGCCATACGGTAGGCAGGCCCAGCACATCAGCGAAGCAATGGTTGGGGATTGTACCGCCCAAGTTGGGCAGGATGCTGACCGGTTGATCCAGGCTCTGGCTGACCGAACGCTGCACGAAGCCGACCCAGGGATGACGGGGGTCCAGTCGGGTAGCCGCGTAGCCACCGTCGATCTGCACTTGTACCTGTTCCAGACCCTGGGCTTGCAAATGCTGGCGCAGGTTGTCGGCCAGGTCGCGCCACGCGGTGCCTTCGACAAAGCGCAACTGGCAGACCGCTTCGGCACGTCCCGGAATGGCGCCCACCGGCTTGAGCGTGCTGCCCGCCGAGAGGCCGACGACTTCCAGGGTGTTGCAGCCGAACAGCTTTTCGCCGGTGGTCAGACCAGGCTCGCCCCAGGCCGGGTCGAGCTGCGGGTCGAAGCTCTCGCCACCCACCGGTAGATCCCGCACCAACGCCGCGACATGCTCAGGCATGGCCGGCGGACGCAGGAAGTCGGGAAGCAATTGGCCTTGCGCCGAGATCAGCGACCCGATGGCATGGGCCAGCACGATCGCCGGGTTGGTGATGATGCCCCCCCAGTTACCCGAATGGCGGGCACCGTTGCCGGTGTCCACGCTCAGGCGGAACTGACACACGCCCCGCGAGCCGAGGAACAGGGTCGGCAGATCATGCCGCACCCGAGGGCCATCGGACGCCAGAAAGAGGTCAGCTGCCAGCGCCTCGGCGTGTGCGCCGCATGCTTGCTCAAGCCCGGGGGATCCGACCTCTTCGCTCATTTCGAAAATGACCTTGACGTTGAAACCCAAGCGCCCTTCCCTTGCCTGCAGGACCGCCTGCAAGGCACCCAGGTTGATGCAGTGCTGGCCCTTGTTATCGGCAGTACCGCGACCGTACAGGCGCCCTTCCTTCTGGGTCACCTGCCAAGGGCCGGTACCGTCCTGCCACAGTTCGTCCTGGCCACTGGTGACGTCGCCATGGCCATAGGTCAGCAACGTCAGCAGGTCGGTGGATTCGATGCGTTCGGCCAACAGCAGTGGCGGCTTGCCGGCTTGCGGGTTGGCAACGATACGGCAGGCGAAGCCCAGGTCGACCAACTGCGGCTCGATATCCTCGCTGAGGTAGCGAACGAGCTCAGCGGCGCATTCCGGATTCTGGCTTTCGGTGCGCTGGGCAACCCGACGGGACAAGGTCTTTAGGTAGTCGCCGCTGGTGTAGTACTGGCGAGCCAATTGCAGTGCGTGCTGACGTGCAGGAGTGCTGGTTGCTGAAGAAGACATGAAATGGCCTGTCCCGAACAATGAAAGGTATGGATATCAAGGCAACTGGCGGTGCCCGGCCTCTGGTGATAGCAGGCTCTTGGGAGCAAGGTTAAGTTGCAGGCTGGCTTGCAACAATTATAATGTTTGCAACCTTCCATTGCGTTTAAGGCAAACCTTGATCGCTCGCTATTGAGGCACTCCATGCACGACCTTCCCCTGCGGTACTTTCACAGCGTGGCCCGCACCGGCTCACTGTCCTCGGCGGCCGAAGAGCTGCACGTCGCTGTCTCGGCGGTCAGCCGGCAAATCAGCAACCTGGAAGAAACCCTGGGTTTGCAGCTGTTCGAGCGCAAGCCCCGAGGCATGCAGCTGACCGACGCCGGCGAACTGCTGCTGGCCTATGCCAACCGCAATGCGCTGGAGGTCAAGAACGTGGTGGCGGAGATGCGCGGCCTCAATACCTTGCAGCAACACAAGATCACCATTGCCTGCCCAGAGGGCATGGCCTGGGAATTCCTGCCGCGGGTCACGGCCGAGTTCCGAAGCTTCCATCCTGGTGCCAGCTACGACTTCCAGGTGGTGGATGCGGCACGGGCCTCGCAGTTGGTCAAGGAAGGCTCGGTCGACATCGCCTTGACCTACAGTCTGACGCCCAGCCAGGGCGTAGAAATCGCCATGAGTTGCGAGGCCCCCATCAGCGCCTTGATGCCGGCCAGCCACCCATTGGCCAAACGCTCCATGCTGGCCGTGGAAGACCTGCGCGAGGCGCGTCTAGCATTGCCCTACGTGGGCTCGACCATCCGCTACCTGTTCGACATCGCTTGCCATCTCAAGGGCGTCAACGTGCTGCCTACTTACACCAGCCAGTCCCTGGGGGTGATCTACACCGTGGTGCGCCATTCCGAAGACATCATCGCGCTGTGCGGGGCTGTCACGGTAAGCGGCGTCACCGCGCGGGACAACCTGGTGCTGGTACCCATGAGCGACCCGCAGTTGAGCCAACGCAGCCTGCAAGTGCAGATCATGGCCGGGCGCAAGCTACCGGTGCTGCTGCGCTACTTCCTGAGCTTTCTGGAAGAGCAGCTACTGGCGGCCACTCACCAGATCGCCAGGGTGTAGGTCAAAATCAGGCGATTCTCTTCGTACTGGGTGCTGTCGCGGGTATTCACGCCGATGTTCATCCAACTCGCGCCTACGCCTTTCAACGGGCCTTGCTGCACCACGTAGCTGAGAATGGACGTACGCTCGGTTTCGTGGCTCTGCACACCCAGGTTGATGTCGTTGCCCTCCATCCAGCGCGCCATCCACTTCAACCCGGGTACGCCCAGGGCGGCGAAGTCGTAGTCATAGCGTACCTGCCACGAACGCTCGCCCGGCTTGACGAAGCCCAGTGCCGACCAGTTGATCAGGTACGGGGCCGGGGCATAGCTGTTGAAGGTCGGGAACACGTCCTGACCCAGCATGCGCTGGTAGCCCACACCCAAGGTGTGGCCGCCCTTGAGCAGGCTGAACATGGCGCCGTAGGTGCGGTTGTCGACCCGACCGGACAGTGCCCGCCCTTCTTCCTTGTTGTTGAAGTAACGCACGTCCGTCTTCAACGCATAACCGGCGCCCAGCGGCGTTTTATAGGCCAGACCCAGGTAATGCTGACGATAGATATCCTCCAGCTGCCCGAAGAAATAGGTACCCGTCAGCTTGGGCGTGAGGTTGTAAGCCGCCCCAGCGAAGTTCAGGCCGTCACTGCTCGACTTTGGTGAGTCTCCCCATAGGTAGAGTTCTTCAGTGTTGGACGACTCGCGCCCGGCGATGCTCCAGAAGCGTCCAGCCGTCAGGGTCAGGTCCTTCAGTTCTTTGGATTCGAGCAATGCGCCTTGGTAAGTGGTCAGCAACTGGCGTGTCGGGTCGTAGGAGGCCACCGGCAGGTTGGGCCGCTGCTCGCCAATCCGCAGTTCGGTCTTGGAATAGCGAATTTTTGCCGTGGCGTTGGCACGGCTGTAATCCTTCACCGGAGTGCCATCGGTTTGCACCGGCAGCACGCCGTCGGGCGAGCGCGCCTGGCTGCCGTCCAGACGATAGGCGAGTTGCCCGCCCACATCCAGGCCGAACTGAACCGGGCCGTCGGTGTAGCCGGATTGAAACTGTAGATCGAAGCCTTGTGACCAACTGCCTGTACGTGAGCGCGGCGCATTGTCCTGCTTGAAATCGCGATCCACCCAGAAATTGCGCAGCCCCAGGTTCAGATGGCTGTCATCGAGCAGATCGGCCTGCGCCGTACCCGCGCCTAACGCCAACAACAACGCCCCCGTGCCCCGCGACAGATGAAACTCGAACATTGCCCACTCCTGCATGCGTATCGATATCCGGCCTCTGGGGCCGTGGGTTATGGCAGTGGAAATCACACCTGGCAGGCAGGCGCGTTGGCGCAGCACACGAACATGTCGGGCATGTTTCTAGGGGGATTTGCAACGGCCGGAGCGAACGCCGCCGGCCGGGGATGCCATCACGAGTGCTTCAGATGACGGCGAATGGCGAGCAGGGTGATCAGGCTGAGCAACCCCGTCAGCAGCAAGTAATAGCTGGGCGCGAGGTTGTCGCCGCTGGCGCTGATCAGCCAGGCAACGATGAAGGGCGTGAAACTGCCGAAGGCGGTGGTGCCGATGTTGTAGCTCAGGGCCATGCCGGTGGCACGCACCTGAGTGGGGAACAACTCGGACATCAGCGCTGGCAAACCGCCGAAATATAGGGCCTTGAGCAGGCTCATCCAGAACAGTACTGCCAGCAACGCGAACAGCGTCGGCTCAGCGGCGAGCCAGGAGAACGCCGGCCAGATGGTCGCCACGAAGATCAGCGAAGCACCAAGCATGATGCGGGTGCGGCCATAGATGTCTGACAGATGTCCGATCAGCGGCGTCAGCACAGTCAGCACCAGACCACTGAGCAAGGTGCCGGCGTAGCCGATGGAAGCCGTCAGCCCCAATTGCTTCACGGCATAGGTGGGCATATAGATGATCAGATAGCTGACTGAGGTAGACAGCACCAGGGCGCCTACGGCCAGCAGCATCGGCAGCTTGTGCGACTTGAACAGGGCACTGACCGGCGCATGGCTGCGGTCGGACGCCTTGAACTCACCAGCCTCTTCAATGTGGCGACGGATGTACAGACCGATCGGGCCGATCAGCAGGCCGAACAGGAACGGAATGCGCCAGCCCCAGCTTTCCAGCTGATCGGTGCTCAGGGTGGTGGTCAGCAGCAGCCCGAACCCGGAGCCCAGCAGACCGCTGACGCCTTGGCTGGCGAACATGAAACTGGAAATCAGGCCCTTGCGCTCGGGCGCATGCTCGACCAGCAATGCCGTGGCGCTGCCGAACTCACCGCCGGCCGAGAAGCCCTGGATCAGCCGCGCCAGAAAGATGCCCATGGGCGCAAAAATACCGATCGCAGCGTAGGTGGGCATCACCGCGATGAGAAAGGTGCCGATCATCATCAGCCAGATCGAAGCCAGCATCGCCGCCTTGCGCCCTACCCGGTCGGCGTATGAACCGAGCACCATCGCGCCCAGCGGCCGGATCATGTAGGACACCGCAAAGGTACCCAGGGCCAGCAGAAGCGACACGGTTTCATCGGTGTTGGGGAAGAACAGCTTGGAGATGGTCATGGCAAAGAAGCCATAGACAATCAGGTCAAACCACTCCAGGGCGTTGCCGATGGAAGAAGCAATGACCAATTTGTAGAGTTTGCGGTTTGACATCGGCTGAGGAACAGTTCCGGCCATGGTGGATGCAGCGGTCATGTATAAACTCCAACACATCGAAGAGTGAGTCCACGCACACCGCAGTGGGGTACGTCGGCTGTTGCGGCGATGGTAGGGCGACCCCAGCTTTCCCACAATTATACATTTCAGAAGATAACGTTGCCTTTAGAGCAAGGCGAAGGTGCCCGATTTTGACCCTTTGAGCGCAAATGGTGCCTGGACCCCATGATGGAACTACGCAGGTGTCTATATGGCGCTTTTCTGTCAGCGAACCTGCTGCATCAGCCAGTCGCGGAACTGACTGACGTGCTGTTTGGGTGCCTTACGTTCCGGGCTCACCACCCAATACCCCTCCCCCGACTTCACCGGTGCGCCGAACGGCATGTGCAATGCGCCGCTTTGCAGCTCCCGCTGCACATAGTGAATCGGCACCACGGCCAACCCCAGGCCACTGACCGCCGCGCTGATGAGCATCTCGCTCTGAGAAAAACGCACGCCTTGAATCACGCCGTTATTGCTCAGCCCCGAAGCCCTCAGCCATTGAATCCACAGGCTTGGACGACTGGCGTTCTGCAGCGTGGGCATGCGCGAGAAATCCAGCCGGTCGTGCTTTTCGCCTGCCGGAATCAACAGCGGTGAAGCCACCACCACCAGTTCTTCGGCGAACAGCAGTTGGGAACGGGCATCGGCCCAGCTGCCAGCCCCGCGCATGATGACGATGTCGAAGCGACAACTCTTGAACTCGATGTCGGCCTCGATCGGACCGATGTCCACCGGTACTTCAGGCGCCAGTTGCAGGAAATGCTGCAGGCGCGGCGCCAGCCAGCGCGACACGAACGTCGGATTGGCGCCCACCATCAATGAAGCATCGGCCTTGCGCCCACGCACCAGGTCGATGGACGCCTCTTCGAGGGCGTTGAGGGTGTACACCACGTCGCTGAGGTATTTGCTGCCTGCATCGGTGAGCACCAGGCGTGAGCCAGCCCGTTCGAACAGGGGCAGGCCGAGCATCTGCTCGAGCTTGGTGATCTGACGGCTGATACCGCTTTGCGTGACGGACAGGTCAGCAGCCGCCCGGGTAAAGCTCAAGTGCCGCGCTGAAGCTTCGAACGCTTGCAACGCGGATAAAGAAGGCAGAAAGCGGCGCATGGTCAGAACCTCGAATGGACGCCATGACTTATAGTCATGACGAACCGAGTTTTCAAGGCTTCAGTTCCCATCGTGTTTATGTCAACAATAGGCGCCATGAATCACGGCCTACGAGGCGTGACGAGGGTCATTCACTGGTTGCGAGGCTGCAAGGCGGCCGCGCCGCGTTCATGAATGACCCGCGCAGCACCGAGCAGAAGTCATCTGCCCTACAACAATCAGCAGCACGGGCTCTGGGAACCCATAGCGGAATCCTGCCGACGGGCGCGAAGCTTTTCTTTCGACTGCCAGATAAAGCTGTTTGATGGACGATGAAACATGACATCTGAATTTGGCTCATTGGGGAAGGCATTGGCATGATCACGCGCAGACATTTTTCGAAGCTGGTTGGGGTTGGCGTCGTGGGCGCTTCCACTGGGCTCATGGCCCTCGGTGCTCGCGCCGCTGCCAGCAGTTCCCTGGAGCGGGTCAAGGCTTCCGGCGTGTTGCGCATCGGCGGCATCGGCGACGGCGCTCCCTATTACCAGAAAAGCCTGACGGGCGGCCCATGGCGCGGTTTCTACGTGGACATCTGCCAGAAACTGGCAGACGACCTGGGTATCAAGTTGTCGATCCTGGAAACCACCTGGGGCAATTCGGTGCTTGACCTGCAGGCCGGCAAGACCGATGTGTTCTTCGGCTTGAACCCTACCCCGGAGCGGCAGAAAGTCATCGACTTCTCGGGGCCGGTGTTCAAGAACGCCTTCACCTTCATTGCCAAGAAATCGGTAACCGCGAAAAGCTGGGAAGACCTCGACACACCGCAGACCCGCATCAGCGTGGACGCCGGCTCATCCCACGATTCGGCCGTGACCCGGCTGCTGCCCAAGGCCAGCATCTCGCGTCTGAAAACCGCCAGCGATGCTACCGCGGCATTGCAGTCCAACCGCGTCGATGCCCAGTGTCTGGTCATGGTGCTGGCCCTGGCACTGCGCGCCAAGCACCCGTCGATCGGTGAACTGATTGTGCCCACGCCCGTGAACTTCACGACGTCCAATGCCGGTTTCCGCCGCGAGGAAGACACCTCGTGGCGCGACTATGTCGACGCCTGGATCAGCGAACACCGCGACAACGGCTTCATCAAGGAGGCCATCATGCGCAATATGGCGCTGGTCGGCGTGACCCAGAAGGACTTCCCCGAAGGCTTCGAAATCTGATCAGCCGGGGCCTTTGACCACCGCTGATCCGCCCCCTTTTTATGTGAGGTCTGCACATGTACGAGTGGGATTTTTCCGCACTCTGGGAATACCGTTGGCTGTTTCTACAGGGCCTGGGCCTGACGGTATCGTTCACCATCGCCATCGTCATCGGCGGCCTGGCCATCGGTCTGCTGGCGGCCATGGGGCTGCTGTCGCGCTTCAAGCTGATACGGGCTGCCGCCCTCACCTTCACCGAAGTGTTTCGCTGTACCCCGGTGCTGGTTCAGTTGATCTGGTTCTACTACGCGCTGCCGATTCTGGCAGGCGTGGAGATGACCCCCATCACGGCCTCGTTGCTGGCGCTGTCGTGCTATGGCGGGGCGTTCTACGCCGAAGTCATCCGCGGCGGGATCGTATCTATCGACCCGGGCCAGCAGGAGGCAGGCCATGCGCTGGGCATGACGCCGGCCCAGACCATGCTGCGCATCATCCTGCCGCAAGCTGTACGGCGCATGATTCCGGCGTTGATGAACCAGTCGATCATGCAGTTCAAGAACACTTCGCTGGTGTCGGTACTGGCGGTGCCGGACCTGGTCTATCAGGGCCAGATGGTTGCCCACGACAGCTTCCGGCCGCTCGAAACCTATTCAGCGGTGGCCGTGGCCTACTTTGTGATTCTGTTCCCGTTGACCGTGATCGTGCGCTATCGCGAGAAGAAATATGGAGCTGGCAAATGACCTCTGACAACGAAAGCATCCAGCGGCTGCGGGTATTCCTACTCGAAAGCCCGATCAAGATGGCGCGCCTGCAAGGCGTGGGCAACGTCAAGGGCAGCGTCAAGCGCGTGCTGGTGGAGTTGACCTCCAGTTCGGGCATCGTTGGCTGGGGCGAAGCGGCGCCGTGGGAAGTGTTCACCGGCACCGCCGAAGGCGCCTTCGCGGCCATCGACACCTATCTGCGGCCCGTCGTGATCGGCGCGTCGATCCGCGCCATCCGCAAGACCACCCTGGCCATGGACACCGCGCTGGTGGGCCATGGCGAGGCCAAGCTGGCCATCGAAACCGCCATGTTCGACATCCTCGGCAAGGCCTCGGGCTTGTCGGTGGCCGACTTGCTCGGTGGCCGAGTGCGCGACAGCATCCCCTTGTCGTTCTCCATTGCCGACCCCGATTTCGACGCTGACATGGCCCGCATGCGCGAGATGGTGCCGGCCGGCAATCGCATCTTCAAGGTCAAGACCGGGGTCAAATCCCACGCTCAGGACATGGCCCATCTGGAAGCCATGCGCAATGAATTCGGCGACGCCATCGACCTGCGCCTGGATTACAACCAGGCCCTGTCGCCCTTCGGCGCGATCAACATCCTGCGCGATGTCGACCGTTTTCGCCCCACCTTCATCGAGCAACCCGTGCCGCGTGATTGCCTGGCCGCCATGGCCTCGTTCGCTGACGCTCTGGATACGCCGATCCTGGCCGACGAAAGTTGCTTCGACGCCCGCGACCTGATGGAGATCATCCGCCTGGGCGCGGCCGATGCGATCTCGGTCAAATTGATGAAGGCCGGCGGCCTGCTCAAGGCGCAGGCGCTGATGGCCATTGCCGGCACCGCCCATTTACCGGGCTACGGTGGCACCTTGTGGGAAGGCGGCGTGGCGCTGGCCGCCGGCACCCAGTTCATTGCCGCCACACCGGGCATGTCCCTGGGTTGCGAGTTCTACATGCCGCACCACGTACTGACCGAAGACGTACTCGAAGAGCGCATCCCCAACCGCGACGGCGCCGTGATCGTGCCCACCGCACCGGGGTTGGGCATCTCGATTTCCGAGGCCTCGCTGCGCGGCAATGCACGAATCCTCGCGGAGCGATGACCTGCTCCGTGCTCCCTCTCCCCTAGGGAGAGGGCTGGGGTGAGGGGACCATTCACCCCAGCACCCAGACCCCACGAAACTCTCCCCCGCAGCGGACCACGCCCCAGAGGACAGCAGCATGTCGAAGCCCATCCAACGCCACATCGCCGTGATCGGCGCCGGCATCGTCGGCGCTTGCTCGGCGCTGGCCCTGCTCGAAGACGGCCACCGCGTCACCCTCATCGAACCCGGCGAGCCGGGTGGTGAACAGGCGGCCAGCTACGGCAACGGCGCGTTTCTGAGCCCAGGCTCGATCATTCCCATGTCCATGCCGGGCCTGTGGAAGAAGGTCCCTGGCTATTTGCTCGACCCCAAGGGCCCTTTCACCATCCGCTGGCGTCACCTGCTCAGGCTGGCCCCGTGGTTGATCCGTTTCGTGCGGGCCGGTGCCACCCCAGCCAAAGCCACGCGCACGGCACGCATCCTTTCCAGCCTGCTGTCGGATTCGCCCACCCGGCACCTGGCTTTGGCCGCCGCCAACCGGGTGCCAGCCCTGATTCGCCAGGACGGGCTGCTCTACGTCTATCCCAACCGCGAAGCGTTTGCCCAGGAGCGCTTTGCCTGGCAGCTGCGACGCGACAACGGCGTGCAATGGCGCGAACTCGACGCCACTGCGCTGCATGCCTTCGAGCCCGCGTTGAATGCGCGATACGGCTTCGGCGTGCTGGTCGAAGCCGGGGGGCATTGCGTCGATCCCGGCAGCTATGTCCGCGCACTGGTGACAAGCGCGGTTACCCAAGGCGCGGTGCTGCTCAAGGCGCGGGCCAAAGGCTTCGAGCTGGATGGCAAACAGGTGCGCGCCGTCCTCACCGACCAAGGGCCGCTTCCCTGCGACGGCGTGGTCATTGCCGCCGGCGTGCACTCCAAGGCGCTGGCGGCGTTGGCCGGGGATAACGTGTCCATGGAAAGCGAACGCGGTTACCACGTACAGATCGCTCTGCCCGCGACCGGACCCTGCATTCCGGTGATGCCGGGCGACGGCAAGATGGCCAATACCATGACCGCCGCAGGCTTGCGCGCTTCCGGCCAGGTCGAACTGGCCAGCGTCGAGGCGCCGCCGGACTGGGCGCGGGCCGACATTCTGCTGCACCATCTGCTCGACACCTACCCAGGGCTCGGCGACCAGACGCCAAAGCCGACCGTCAGCCGTTGGCTGGGCCACCGCCCCTCCACCCCCGACGGCTTGCCGGTGATCGGCACGTCCTCCGCCAGCCCGAGCATCGTCTATGCATTCGGTCATGGCCATGTCGGGCTGTCCGCAGGGCCCATGACCGCTGACATCGTGGCCAGCCTGTTTGGTCGCCGCGCTGCGCCCATCGATATCCGCCCGTTCGCGGCTGCACGCCTGCGCTGACAGGCAGCGCGGCTTCATCCAGCAGCGTCGGCGTTGCTGGTAGGATGGCGGCGAACTTCGGCGAGCCCCGGCATGCCCGCCCCCAGCACAGGATTCAAGCGCCGCCCATGGACATCATCACGCTCATCATGACTGCCGGTAAATCCGCCGTCGAACCGGCCCTGTTCGTACTGCTTCCCGTCATGGTGATCATGCTGTGTGTGATGCGGCTGCTCGAAGCCTTCGGCGTCCTGGACCGCCTGGTGACCTTGCTGGCCCCGGTACTTAAACCCTTCGGCCTGACCGGGCTCAGCGTGTTCGCCTTGCTGCAGGTCAACTTCGTCAGCTTCGCGGCACCCGTGGCCACGTTGGCGACCATGGACCGACGCGGTGTATCGGACCGCCACCTGGCAGCGACCCTGGCCATGGTGTTCGCCATGGCTCAGGCCAATGTCACCTACCCCCTCGCGGGTCTGGGCCTGAGCTTCGGCACGTTCATGCTGATTTCCATCATCGGCGGGCTGATTGCCGCAGCCTTCACCTACTACCTGACGGGCCGTCGGCTGTCGGCGACAGAGCAGCCGCAGGACGAAACCCTGCACCATCCGGTCGCCCATGACCCCAAGGGCGTGCTGGCCATCATCAGCAGCGCCGGCAACGAGGCCTTTCGCATCTCCACCGGCACCATTCCATTGGTTGCGCTCTCGCTGCTGTTCGTGCTCGTCATCAAGGACGTCGGCATCATCCACTGGCTGGAGGTGGTACTGACGCCAATACTGGGCTGGGCCGGCATCAACCCGGCACTGATCCTGCCCACCCTGACCAAATACCTGGCCGGCGGCAGCGCCCTGCTGGGGGTGCTGGTGGACATGCACAACCACGGTCAGGCCGATGCCCACCTGATCAACACCAGCGCCGGCTGGCTGGTACACACCCTCGACCTGCCGGGCATCGCCATCATGATGTCCGCCGGACCGCGGGTGGCGAAAATCTGGAAGCCGGCTGCAGTGGGCGGGCTGGTGGGGATTCTGGCGCGGACGTTGGGGCAGGCGTTCTGGGGCTGAGCGTCTGTTCCGAGCGAGGCTGTCAACGTATCAAGGCCGTTACCCGAAAGAATGTGAAAAAAATGTCCACGGTTTGTTACTATTTGTTTCTAGTTCTCATTTGCACTATGAATCAGAGTCGTAATCGCACCCTTTCACTCCAGGACATTACCCTTGAATCGTCGCCTCCCTGCCAGCCTGCTGCTGGTGGGCGCTTGCAGCGCCCTGCCCCTTGCCCATGCCGCCGATGAACTGACCCTGCCCAGCACTCAGATCGAAGACAGCGCGATCCAGACCGACGGCATCAGCCAGGGCTACCAGGGCAAACCGTCCTCCAGTACCACCAAGCTGGGCCTGACGGCGAAGGAAACGCCCCAGGCAATCACCACGGTGACTCGGGCGCAGATGGATGACTTC
This sequence comes from Pseudomonas sp. UBA4194, assembly GCF_002379585.1. GTDB lineage: Bacteria > Pseudomonadota > Gammaproteobacteria > Pseudomonadales > Pseudomonadaceae > Aquipseudomonas. The sequence continues at coordinate 55,733 of NZ_DFUE01000015.1, read as the reverse complement.
AGGATCAATGGCATCAAGGACGCCCTGCGCTCTGCGCCCTCGGTGACCGTCGAGCAAAGCGAGACCGACCGCACCGAGTTCACCTCACGCGGCTTCGACATCGGCACCTTCGAGTACGACGGCATGGGCATGCCGTTCGCCCAGACCATTCTGGTCGGCGACCTGGACATGGCCGAGTACGAGCAGATCGATGTGCTGCACGGTGCCAATGGGTTGATGAGCGGTACTGGCAACCCATCGGCGACGGTCAACTTCGTGCGCAAGCGCCCCACGCACGACGCCCAGGCGCAGATCAGCACCAGCGTCGGGTCCTGGGACAACCGCCGGATCGACGTGGATGTGTCCGGGCCGCTGACCGACACCGGCAATGTGCGCGGCCGCTTCATCTATGCCCACGACAAGGGTAACTCGTGGCTCGACAACTACAGCCACGAAAAGAACGTCGTAGCCGGCCTGCTGGCCTTCGACCTGTCGGACGCCGACACGCTGACGGTGGGTTTCTCGCAGCACAACAGCGACTCCAACGGCAGCACCTGGGGCAACCTGCCGCTGGTGGACAGCAACAACAATCCTCTGCACTACAGCAGCCGCAGCTCCAGTGTCGGCCAGCCGTGGACCTACTGGAACATGCACACCCAGAAAGCCTTCGCCGAGCTCAAGCATGACTTCGGCAACGGCTGGAACGCGACCCTGACTGCAACCGGCATCACCGAGCGACAGGACACCAACATGTTCTACGTGGCAGGTCTGCAGGACGATGATGCGTCGGTGTTTGCCGCCCACACCACCAGCAAGGCGCATCAGTTGATCGGCGAAGCGAAGGTCTCGGGTCCCTTCAGCCTGTTCGGTCGCGATCACGAGTTGACCCTCGGCGCCAACTACGGCCGCACGCACCAGAAAGCACGAGAGTACGACGCTGCCGAAGGCGGTTACTACGACACCTCGTTCGCCGGCATCCTGGCCGGGCAGACGCCCCATCCTTCGTTCCTGTTCACCAGCGACACCAACACACAGAACTTCGAAGACCGGCAAAAAAGCGTGTTTGCCGGTGCCCGCTTCAGCCTGGCCGACGACCTGCACTGGATCGCCGGGGCAAGGATGATCAGCGCCGACGGGTCGGGCGAAAGCTATGGCGCGGACCACTCGCTGCGCGAGCACGGCAAGGTCACGCCCTACACGGGGCTGGTCTACGACCTGACGCCGGAATGGAGCCTGTACACCAGCTATACGCGGATCTTCAACCCGCAATACAGCACGCTGGGCCTGGACGGCAAGCTGCTGGACCCACTGGAAGGCAAGAGCCTGGAAGCCGGTGTCAAAGGCAGCGTGTTGAACAACCGCCTGGATGTCACCGCCGCCGTGTTCAAGACTCAGCAAAGCAACGTGGCCGCAGGTTATGTGCAGGTGGGTTCGCAGTACCTGTACGAGACAGCCAACTACAAAAGCCATGGTATCGAGCTCGAAGCATCGGGTGAGGCGCTGCCGGGCCTGAACCTGCTGGCCGGGTATACCTATGTGAGCATCGACGACCAGGACGGCGACAAGGACCGCAAGTACGTGCCGACCCACAGCTTCCGTGGCCTGGCGACCTACCGCCTGCCCGGTCTGCCACAGGCACGGGTAGGCACCCGCGTCAGCTGGCAGAGCGCGATCCAGAATGATTCCTTGAGCTATGTCCGGCAGAACGCCTATGCCTTGGTCGATCTGATGGCCAGTTACGATATCGACAGCAACTGGAGCACGTCGCTGAACTTCAACAACGTGACAGACCGCAAGTATCTGCTGTCGATGTACAGCCAGACCGCTTCCAACTACGGCGCTCCACGCAATCTGACGGCTTCGGTAACCTGGAAGTATTGATAACAACTAGCAACTGGGGGGTGGCCGCCGTACGCGGTCCGCTCTTAGCCCCCTCTCCCTCAGGGAGAGGGCTGGGGTGAGGGGACCATCCCCCCCAAAACCCACTCCCCCCAGAACCCCCCTCAACCGAAATAACACCCCTTGGCCTTCAACGCATCGATGACCCACGCCCGATCATTAGTCCCCTCGGCAATATCCAGCAACTGCTGAGCCTCCGCCGCAAGCTTGGCCGCAGCCTTCTCGAACACCGCTTCGGCGTGGTCGAAGGGCACGCACAGCACCCCGTCATCATCGCCTATCACCAGATCGCCCGGTTCGATCACCATCCCTGCTATGGCCACCGGCACGTTGATCTCGCCCGGCCCGTCCTTGTAAGGCCCCCGGTGGGTGATACCCGCTGCGAACACCGGGAAGTCGCTGCCGCGAATGCTTACGGCATCGCGGATCGCGCCGTTGATGATGATGCCCCCCAAACGCTTCTTCTGGGCGTAGGCCAACATCAGTTCGCCGATCAGCGCATTGCTCAGGTCGCCACCGGCATCCGCCACGATCACGTCACCCGGCTGGGCGATATCCAGGGCGTAGTGCAGCATCAGATTGTCCCCGGGGCGGCACTTGACCGTCAGCGCCGGGCCGGCGAGCACACCGCCGCGGTGCATCGGCCGCAAGGTGGCACCAGCAGCCGTCATGCGGCTCATTGAATCGCTGATATTCGCGACTGGCACCGCGCGGTAGCGCTGCACCAGCTCTGCGGACACCTGGCGGGTGCGTTGAAGAACTCTGAAACCGTTGGACATGCTGTTCACCTTTTGATGTGGCCGGCGCCACGAAGCACCGCCGGCAAGTTCCTTGAAACTGAAAACCGCGCAAGCAAGGGCAAAATCGGGCCGAGCGAATCCTGAACGCCTGGGTACCAGACGCCGTCAGTCGGCAACGCGTGTTGTGAGGGTTAACCGATACCTGGCTGTCCCATCGGGCCAGGAGCCGTTGTCTGTAGCGCCAAACCATAGGTCTGCGTCGCCACACCGCTGAAAAGCGCCGTCCTTTGCGCGCAGTTCAATTCCCGCGTGATCCTTTTGAAGGCGTTCCACAGAACCCCGTAGCCATACATCCCCTTGTCCACGGGAAAGTTGCTCTCGAACATGCATCGCTGCGGCCCGAAAACCTCGATGCAGTGCATCACATAGGGCGCCCAGAGCGCGGCCAATTGGGCTGAAGTGGGCGGTAACGGCTGCTTGTGCAAATCGAAGCCTGCCACGCGCATGCCGAGACCACCGAGCTTCATTCGCACGTTGGGCAGCTTGGCCAGCTGAGCCACCAGCGCCGACCAGTGTTCGAACACCTGCTCTCGCTGCCCGGCGTAAGGCCCGATACCCAGCGGGCCGCCCATGTGATCGACCACGATCGCAAGATCAGGAAAAGCCTGGGCCAGCGCGATGACTTCAGGCAGCTGGGTGTGGTACCCCCAAACGTCGAGGGTCAGATCGTGTTGCCGCAGCACGGCAACACCTTGGCGAAACTCGGCGCTGCTCAGGATGCCGGCCGGGGGCGGTGACGGATTGGAGACCACCCGGGCATCAGCGTGCCAGGCCGTGGTGTTGCGCACACCGCACAGCCGGTTGCCTGCCCGCTCACGCATTTCCTCGAGCACCGGCGCCACTGCGGCGCCAGGCAAAGATCCGCACCGGCAATAATGCCAGCGTTGATCCTGGGATGACCGTACTGACCGCTGGCACTGCAGGCCGCCACACCGTTGGCGAATTCCACTTCACCGACGCTTTGGCTGGCCGGCGGCCGACTCAGGTCGAACATGGTCCGACATTGCGCATAGATCGACGCAACCACGGCATGGCCACTGGCATTGATATCGGCCAGGTAATCTTCCATCAGGTAGCGTCCCGCGGGCCTGTCCCACAGATGGTGATGCGCGTCGACGATGGCCAGCTCCGGCTCCAATGCGGGCTCGCGCACCTGCGCCAGCCATTCCTGGCGAACCGTCAGGTGCGGTGACCCGGCAGAAGTAGCGACCGGAATCACTCAGTGCCCCCGGATGTCGGCAATGAACTTGGCCGCACGCGGGTGCTGGGGCGTGGTGAAGAACACCTCCGGCACAGCCCGCTCAAGCACCTGACCGGCATCCATGAACCAGATGCGGTCGGCGACTTCACGGGCGAAGCCCATCTCATGGGTCACGCAGATCATGGTCATGCCTTCGGCGGCCAGGTCTTTCATCACCTGCAGCACCTCGCCAACCATCTCCGGATCGAGGGCGCTGGTGGGCTCGTCGAACAGCATCACCGGCGGCTCCATGGCCAACGCTCGCGCGATCGCCACACGCTGCTGCTGGCCGCCGGAAAGCTGCAGCGGCATGGCGTCGGCCTTGTGCGCCAGGCCGACCTTGGCCAGCAGCTCACGGCCCTTGTTCGCCGCATCCGCCTTCGAACGCCCCAGAACGGTCATCGGGCCGATCATCACGTTGTCGAGCACACTCATGTGGGGGAACAGATTGAACTGCTGGAACACGAACCCCACACGGCTGCGCAAGGTGTTGAGGTGCTTGCGCGAGCCATGCACCTCTTCGCCGGAGATACGGATGTTACCGGCCTGGATTTCTTCCAGGCGATTGACGGTACGAATCAAGGTCGATTTGCCCGACCCGGAAGGCCCGCACACCACCACCACTTCACCGGCACTGACATGCTCGTTGATGTCATGCAGCGCCCGGTAGTCGCCGTACCACTTGTTCACGTCTTTGAATTCGATCATTTCGCTTGCCCCAGCAGAACAGGCTGCTCTGCTTCACTGTTGGTCCTGTGGCTGGCCACCCCGGCACGCTTGCGCTCGATCGAGCGTTCCAGCCAATTGGCCAGACGGCTGAGGGAAAAGCACAGCACGAAGTAGAAACCCGCCAGCAAGGCATACACCTGGAAGGGTTGGGTCAATAACTGGTTGTTGATCTGATACGCCGCGAACGTCACTTCCTGGGTCCCGATCAGATAGGCCAGGGAGGTATTCTTGGTGATCATGATGAACTGATTGAGGATGCTGGGCAGCATGTTGAACAACGCCTGAGGCAGCACGACCTTGCGCATGCACTGGCTGTAACTCATGCCCATCGCTCGCGCCGCTTCCACCTGCCCCTTGGGCACGGCGTTGATGCCGGCACGCACCACTTCACCCAGGTAGGCGCCTTCGTACACCACCAACGCCACCACCATGGTCACCGTGCCGGAGATGTTGTAGCCCGTCACCAGCGGTATGACGAAGTAGGTCCAGAAGATCAGCAGCAACAGCGGAATGGCCCGCACTACATAGGTGTAGGCCAGCGCCGCATTGCGCAATGGAGCGATGCTCGAAGTACGCGCCAGGCCAATGCAGATGGCGATGGGGAACGAGGCAATCAGGCTCACCAGCGCCAGGATGATGGTCAGTGCCAGCCCGCCCAACGGGCCCTGCGGGTATTGCCCGATCAGCAGCAACGGGCCGTAATCGTGGAGAATGTCCAGCATGCCTACCTCGCCATCCGCGATTGATTGCGCTGCTGCAGCAACGAGCCGCACAGCATGATTGCCCACGAGCCCAGCAGGTAGAACAGGCTGGCCACGGCGAACGTCTGGAAGGTCATGTAGGTTTCACCTTCGATCTGCCGAGTGATGTACATCAATTCGGCGGTACCGATAGCCATCGCCAGCGCGGTGGTCTTGAACAGTCCCAGCGTCTGGTTGACCAGCGACGGGGCCGAAGCCCAGATCGCTTGCGGGATGAGCACCTTGCGCAAGGTCTGCACGTAGCCCAGACCCAGTGCCCGTGACGCTTCGGTCTGACCGGAGGGCAACGACCGAAAACCGCTGCGCAAATCCTCGCTGACATAGGCTGCCGCATTCAGGGTGAGCGCAATGATTGCGAAGATCACCTCGCCGCCGTTGTCGTTGATCAGGTTCTGCGTGGAAGCAGGCAGCAGTTGCGGCACGCCGAAGTACCAGACGAACAGCTGCACCAGACTGGGCACGTTGCGGTGGTATTCCACATAGGCGCTGACCAGCACATCGGTGGCACGCCCCGGCACCAGCCGAATCGCCATCAGCACGCACGCCAGCAGAAATGCCAGTACCGCCGAAATGACGAAAAGCTCCAGGGTCAGCGCCATGCCGCCCAGGAAGGCGTGCAGATAATCGCCCTGCAACAGGGACGCGAAGCCGTTGAAAATGGACATGTGTACCTCAATCAGGCCGCCGCAGCGGCCTGCTGTGCGTCACTGGAAATCGGTCAGAGGCGTCAGCTTCTTCTCGCGTGCCAACTTGAACTCGCTGCCTTCGCCGTACCATTTGTCCCACAACGCTTGCAGCTCGCCACTGGCTTCCATATCGGCCAGCGCCTTGTCGACGGCGGCTGTCAGGGCCAGCTCGCCCTTCTTGATGCCGATGCAGTTGGGCTCGTAGTGCAGAGCCTGATCAAGAAAATGCATGTTCTCGCTGCGCACGTGGAAGCGGATGGCCGCAGGCTCGGTCATGGCCATGCCTTGCACCTTGCCTTGTTGCAGCGCGAGAAAGGCGGACGGCGCATCTTCGAAACCCACCACCTTGGCCTGGGTGATCTGCTGACGTGCGTACAGTTCCGGGGTGGAACTCTTGATGGCGCTGATGCGCTTGTCGGTGAAGTCATCGAACGTCTTGATGTTGCTGTCGCCCTTGACCAGCACCTTGATCGGCACCTGGTAGTAGGCCGAAGAGAACTCGATCTGCTCGGCGCGAGCCTTGGTGTAACCCAGGGCCGCGGCCACCACATCGGCGCGACCGGAAATCAACGTCGGGATACGCGCACTCACCGCTACCCCTTGCAGTTCCACCTTGACCCCCAGCTGCTGGGCCAGTGCCTTGCACAGGTCGACATCCAGACCCACGATCTCGCGGGTCGCCGGGTCCTGGTAACCGAGCGGCACACTGTCGGTGAGCGTGGCGCAGCGCAAGGCGCCACGGTCCTTGATATCCTGCAAACCATCGGCCAGCACCACACCGGATGCCATCAAACCGCACAACGCAAACAAAGCCCTTTTCATCGTCGAAATCTCTTGAAAGTAGGGGCAGGTAAAAACTGAATCATGGGGGGTTGCCGTTCGCCGGGTGCATTGCCCGGTCGAATCAGGTAAGTGACTGGCACGCCTCACGCATGCGGCGGCAGCCCTCGGTAATGGTTTCGCTGGAGGTTGCGAACGACAACCGCAGGTACGGCGAAAGCCCGTACGCCGCACCGTCGAGCACCGCCACGTTGGCGGCATCGAGCAGGTAGTCGCGCACATCGCTGTCGGTGTTCAGCACCTGGCCCTGTGGCGTGCGCTTGCCAATCAGGCCGGCGCAGCTGGGATAGGCATAGAAGGCGCCTTCGATGGCGTTGCAGGTCAGCCCTGGCACTTCATTGAGCAAGCCGATGATCAGATCCCGGCGCGAGGCGAACACCGCTGCGGCCTCGTCGACGAACGACTGGCCCTGTTCGAGCGCCGCCAGTGCGCCCGCCTGGCTGATGGAGCAAGCACCACCGATGCTTTGCGACATGAGCTTGTCCATGGCCTTGATCAGGCTCACCGGGCCGCCGGCGTAGCCGATGCGCCAGCCGGTCATGGCATAGGCCTTGGAGACGCCGTTGATCACCAGCGTACGACTTTTTAGCTCAGGGGCCAGCACCGCTGGCGCAGGCAAGGCGATCTGGCTGTAGTTGAAGTGCTCGTAGATCTCGTCGGTCATCAGCCATACCTGGGGATGGCGCAGCAGCACGTCCATCAGGGCCTGCATCTCTGCCTGGTTGTAGATGGCACCACTGGGGTTGTTCGGCGAGTTGATCACCAGCCATTTGGTGCGCGGAGTGATAGCCGCCTCCAGCTGTGCGGCGGTGATCTTGAACCCTTGAGTATCGGGGCACGGGATGACCACCGGCACGCCACCGTTGAGCTTGACGATGTCGGGGTAGGACACCCAATACGGCGCGGGGATGATCACTTCGTCGCCATCATCGATCGAGCAGGTGAAGGCGGTGTAGATGATCTGCTTGGCACCCGATCCCACCATGACTTCGGCGGCAGCGTAGTCCAGACCGTTATCGTCCTTGAACTTGCGCCGCACTGCAGCCTTCAGCGCAGCGGTACCGGTGGTTGCGGTGTACCGCGTCTGGCCATTGAGGCCGGCCTGGCGCGCTGCCTCGATCACCAGGGTGGGGGTGACGAAGTCTGGCTCGCCCACGCAGAAATCCAGGATGGTCTTGCCCGCTGCTTCCAGTTCGGCCACACGTGCCTTGGCCGACACGCTGGCCGAGGGAGAAAAGCGATCCAGTTTTTTCGAAAGCGGGTACGACATCGTGGTTGACCTGAGTTGGACTGTGTTGACCGCAAGACTACGGGTGAAAAAAATTCGCAAAAAGCGATTTTTTGTTAGAGTTATTCATCGCAATTTGGCATGTAAACACGGATGGTCGATTCCCCATGATCACGATGAAACAGATCGAAGCCCTGTTCTGGGTTGCACGGCTGGGCAGCTTCGATGAGGCCGCCGATCACCTCAACACTACCCAGTCGGCGATCTCCAAACGCATCCAGGAACTGGAAAACCGCTATGGCCAACCGTTGTTCGACCGCACCCGGCGCAGCGCACAGCTCACGCCTTTGGGTGAGGAAGTCGTCGGTCTGGCTGGGGGGTTGCTTAATCAGCGCGATATCATTCTGCAGCGCCTCGAGCACCCGGAAAACCTGCAGCGCAAGCTGCGTCTGGGAGTGACCGAACTGACCGCCCTGACCTGGCTGCCAGACCTGATCACCGGCATCCGCGAGCGCTACCCACTGGTGGAAATCATCCCGGAAATCGATCTGAGCACAACGCTGTACGAGCGCCTGTCGAGCAACTCGATCGACCTGATCATCGTTCCCGATATCTTTCAGGACAACCGCTTCAATTCCCATAATCTCGGTACCGTGGAAAACGCCTGGATGTGCGCCCCCGCCTTGGTCGGCGACACGCCTGACCTGAGCCTGGAGCAGCTGGCCGAACGTACGTTGATCCTGCAAGGGTCGCTGTCGGGAATGGGGATTGCCTATGGTCAGTGGTTCAAGGCCAAGGGCGTGAATATCGAGAAGTCCATCACCTGCAATAACCTGCTGGGACAGATAGGACTGGCGGTGGCCGGCCTGGCAACGGCCTACCTGCCGCTGCATTGCCTCGAGCATCTGCTCGACAAGCAACTGCTGCACAAGCTGAACGTGACGCCGTCGCTGCCTCGGATGACCTACAAGGCGATTCACCGGAGCATTGAAGGCGACCAGTTCATGACCGATATGATGGACATCGGCGAGCGGACATGTGATTTCAGCAAGTGGATCATTCATTGAGGAGCGGCGGCGGTGCCGGCTCCCCTCACCCACAGTCAATCCACCACCGAGCCATCCGCCTCGATCATCAACTGCTTCATCTCTTCGAAATGCCTGCGCGAAAAATCCGCGATCCCTTCCCAGCCCACCGCCGTCTTCTCCGCCACTTCATCGGACAGCACCCGCAACGGCTGCCCCGTGGACCAGGCCGTCACCAGAATCTGGCAGGCACGTTCCAGCGTCCAGATATCGTCGAACGCTTCCGCGATGTTCGGCGCTACCACCATTACTCCGTGGTTACCCATCAGCAGACGCCGCTTGTCGCCCAGCAACCCGGCCAGGCGTGCCCCTTCAGCTTCGGTGTCGGCCATGCCGCCATACATCTCATCCACCGCCACGCGGTTGAAATAGCGCGCGGTGTTCTGGTCGATCGGCAGCACCTGGGGTTTGGCCAGGCACGCCACCGCGGTGGTGTAGACTGGATGCAAGTGCAGCACCGCCCGGGCATCGGGCAGGCGTTGATGGATCTGGCCATGGATCGACCAGGCCGTGGAGTCAACGTCCGGATGCTCGGCGCAGCTCGGATCATCGGCGTTCAGCAACAGCAGGTCGCTGGCACGAATGCGCGAGAAGTGCTTCCACTTCGGGTTGATCAGGAATTTTTTGCCATCAGGCGACACGGCCGCGCTGAAGTGGTTGGCCACCGCTTCGTGCATGCCCAGGTGAGCAACGATCCTGAAGGTCGCCGCCAGGTCGATGCGCGCTTGCTCTTCAATCGATAACGCCATGAATCGGTCTCCGTGCAGCGTGCCCGCCTGCGCGAGCACCTGCCCTAGGGTTCTGTCAGGGTTTTGGCATCAGGCTGGCGAGGTCTTCCTCGGTCGGTGCCTCGAAGCTGTACTTGCTCAGCAGCGCCGCGTATTCGGGGGTGGCGCGGTATTTGGCCAACGCATCGACCAAGGCGTTCTTGACCTCGTCGTTGCCCTTTTTCACGCCCCAGCCGTTGAGCACCGGGTAGATCAGGGTGTCGGAGGAAATCACCACACGGTTGGCCAACTTCTGCACCACACCACGGGCCACGGCGGCATCGGTGATCTGCGCTTCGACGGCGTGGGCCAGCATGGCCTGGGTGGTTTCCGGATCAGTGGCGTATTCGCTGATGGCGATGGGCTGCAGGCCATTCTTCACGCAGTACTCATCGGACAGCTTGCGCATCTGCGCCAGCCACGACGTGGCGGCCATGGAGCCGATCTTGTGGCCGCAGAACTCTTCGGGCTTCTTCGGCTGATAGGCGCTGCCCTTGGGGGCCAGGATCGACTCACCGCTTTTCAGGTAAGGGATCATGTCGATGACCTTGACCCGCTCGGCGGTGATGTACATCGAGGAGTTGGTGAGGTCGAAACGACCGCCCTGCAAACCGGTGATCAGGTTGGGAAAGCGGGTGTCGATGGTTTCCACCTTGCGGCCCATGATCTTGCCCAGGCCGTCGAGAAACTCGATGTCGAAACCGGCCGGGCGATTGTTATCCATGTATTCGTAAGGGAAGAAGGTAACGTCGGAGCCGGCGATGATCTTGCCGTCCTGCTGGAACGCCGAAGCGGTCAACGACGTGAGTGCAACCGCTGCGCCAACCAGGCTCAGGGCAATAGGGCGAATGATCGTGTGCAACGCTGTCATGGTAGATCCCTGCAAGGTTAGAGGAGGTTAGGCAGTGGCTTGGTCTTGCCCAGCCTGTTGCACGAAGAAAGAGGCGCCGCGCGGCTTCTGCGGCAGGCGTACCTGGTTGGCCGTGGAGCGCACCAGGCCACTTTCCAGACCGGCCACCATCAGGCCGGCGTGCTGGCTGGGCAGCGGGTTTTCGCCGAATGGCAGCGCGTCCTCAGCGGCGTAGACGCTGATGAACAAAGTGCGCGGCAGTTCGGTCTCGTTAGGGCTTGAAGCGTGCAGCAAACGGGTATGCATGAAACACACCGACCCGGCGGGGCCGAAGCAGGCGACCGGCGCCTGGCAATGCTCGGCCACCACCTGGTCGTCGACCGCGCCGGTGAAGCGCTGGTCATGCCAATGTGACCACAGCGGGCCTTTGTGGCTGCCAGGAATAACATTCAAGGGACCGTTCTGTGGTGTCACCTCGCTGACCATCAGCAAGGCGGTGACGATGTCGTCGTTGCTGTGGGGCGTGAACAGGAAGTCCTGATGCCACTTCACCTGCGTGGCCGTGTGCGGCAGCTTGGAGTTGATCTTGCTGTGGTGAAAACGGCTGCCGCCGGCGCCGATCAACTGAGCAGAAATGGCGGCCATGCGCGATTCCAGCGCCACCCTCTTGTAAGCCGGGGAAATCTCGGTGGGTGAACTGACCCGGCGCAACGAGGGGTGATCGGCACGGTGATCGCCTTCCAGGTCGAATCGCGCGCGGCCATCAACGGTTTCGCCCCAGCCCCGGTCGTGGCTGCGACTGTCCTCGACCCATTGATCGAAGTCGTGCTGCAACGCTGCCACTTCGTCGGCGTCCAGAACCCCTTCCACCACCAGAAACCCGTCCCGGTGAAACTGCTCGACCTGAGCGTATTCGATCATGCTCTATCCCCTGTTAAGTCTTAGATTGAGGCGTCACGCCAGCGAGACGTCCTTGAGGAACGCTTCGATGCGTGGGTTCTGGCCGCTGCGCAGCACGTGCGGTGGGTCATCGCAGACCACCCGGCCCTTTTCCATGAAAACGATGCGATCGGACACCTTGAACGCGAAATTCATCTCGTGGGTGACGATCACCATGGTGATGCCTTCCTGGGCGAGCGCCTCGATGACCTGCAGCACTTCGTTGACCTTCTCCGGGTCCAGCGCCGAGGTTGGCTCGTCGAACAGCATGATCTGCGGGCGCATCATCAGCGCGCGGGCAATGGCCACTCGCTGCTGCTGACCGCCGGACAACTGATGCGGGTATTTCCACGCGTGGTCGAGCATGCCGACCTTGTGCAGCAAGGCGTAGGCCTGTTGCTTGAGCTCATCGATACGGCCCAGACGGTGGTAACGCGGCGCCATGAGCAGGTTGTCCAGCACGGTCAGGTGCGGGAACAGGTTGAAGCTCTGGAACACCATGCCGATGTTCAGGCGATGTTCGGCATGCTCGACGTACTCGGGCTTCTGCGCACCCTGCTTGCTCAGGTGGATGAACGGTTGGCCGTTGATCTGGATATCGCCGTTGTCGATCTGCTCCAGGCCGTTGAGCAAGCGAATCAAGGTCGTCTTGCCGGAACCCGACGGACCAATGACCGACACCACCTCACCCGGCTGAATCTTCAGGCTCACCGCGCCCAGCACTTCCACATCGTTATAGGCCTTGTGCAGGCGGGTGGCCTGCAGCGCCGGGGTCTGCGGTTCGTTGCTGACAGCCTTTTGCAGCACCGCACGCTGTTCGGTAGCCAGGGCCAGCACCTGCGCGTCCGGCACCCGGGAAACGTTGCGCTGATTGACGTCCAGGTACTTTTCCAGACGCTTGAGCAGGTAGTCGAACACGGTGACGATCAGCACGTAGTAGAACGCTACCGCCGCCATGGTTTCCATGACCAGGAAGTTTTGCGAGTACAAGCGCTGGCCCACCATGAGAATCTCGGTCAGGGAGATCACCGACACCAGGGAGCTGAGCTTGACGATGGAGATGTATTCGTTGGCCAGCGACGGCAGCGCCACCCGCAGCGCCTGGGGAATCACCACGCGCCATTGCGTGCCGAGGAACTTGAGCCCCAGCGCCCGGGCGGCCTCGGCCTGGCCCTTGTGGATCGACAACAGGCCGCCGCGATGAATCTCTGCCACATAGGCCGTTTCACACAGCACCATGGCCAGCAGGCCGGCCCAGAACGGATCACCCAGCACCACCGAGGCCGAAGGAAAGGCTTGGGGGATGTTGTAGACGAAAATCAGCAGCACCAGCAGCGGCAGGCTGCGAAACAGCCAGATATAGGCCCGCGCCGGCCCGTTGAGCAGAGGACGCCTGGATTGCTTGGCCAAGGCAACGAAAAAGCCCAAGGCAATGCTGATGACCCAGGTGGCGAAGCTCAGCTTGATCACGGTCCATGTTGCCCGCCAGAACTCGGCGTCCAACAGCAAACCAAACATGTAATTCCAGTCGAAAGTCATCGTCGCCGCGCTCAACAAATAAATCGGAAATATGCAACCGGGCGCCCCACTTGAACGCGTATCACGGTCTACACCGTTGCAACGAGAGTCGTGGAGAGAGGCGCTCACGGTCAATTAGGATTAACCGGACCAGTGCATAGGCAGAACCGATGCAAGGTGCCCGTCGCCTTGCGGCTGCCCACGGCCAAGCCAGGCCTCGAGCGACACAGCGCACCAATCCAGCGCGCAGCGTGATCGATGTCACCACGGGTGCCGCATATCGGTGCACGGCTTGGCTCGCTTGCTCAGAGCAATGGGCGGGCTCAGGCCTGCAGCGCCCTGCAGGGGCACTGGAACGGGTTGCTGATGTGCTTCTCCAGCAGGCGCATCTCACGGGACTGCCGCCAGCGGCAATGATCGAGCGTGGTGCAGCCGACTCACTCGATACCCTGAGCCACACGTACGGTGTGAGGGTCGAAAAAGCTGGGCGCCGCCATGCCGGGGATGTACTGATCGGAGACGAACATCCGGCAGCGTTCGGTAAACGCCGAGACCACTCGTGACAGCTGCGCGTTGTTGGCCGTGGCATAGCCCAGTTGCAAGGGGTGCAGCCCACCCGCCAGCCGGATGCGGATCAGCCGCTTGCCGTCCTGGGAAAGATTGGCCTTGGGCCGGGCGTTGGCGATGGTGTAACCGATGCCGTTACCGACCATCGCCCGCACCGTTTCCAGATTGCTGGAGCGCATCACGATATTGGGCGTCACACCCGCCTGGATGAACAGACTGAGAAAGTATTCCCGGCTCCAGGGAATATCCAGCAACACCATGGGATAGGCTTCCAGGTCCTGTACCCCCACCGCGGGCAGACTGGCCAAGGGGTGGTACTCACCGACCATCACGTAGGGCGGCAGTTTGGCCAGAGGTTGAAAGTCGATGTCTTCACTGCTGGCCAGGTCGTAGGTCAGGGCGATGTCGATTTCGGCGCTGCGCAGTTTCTCCAGCAATTGCTCGTGATCGCCTTCGACCTGGGTGATGCGCACGCCTGGAAAAGCACGACCGAAACCGAACACCAGCTCGGGGGTGATCATCGGCGCCAGCGAGTGCAGGCAGCCCACGCGCAGCGGCCCCCGTACGGTGTTGAGGGATTCGGCGGCGATCGTATAAAGGTTGCTCATCTGCTCCAGGATCAGCTTGGCCTCCTGCAACACCTGCCGGCCCACAGCGGTGAGCGATATGCCCTGGGCGTGATGGCGAATGAACAGCTGAATGCCGAGCTCGGCTTCCATATGGGTAATCGCGGCCGAAATCGACGGCGACGACACATGAATGCGCTCCGAGGCGGCGCTGATACTGCCCGCCTCCCCAGAGGCAACGAAATATTCCAACTGGCGTTGAGTAATACGACTGAGCATCACGCCCTCCCACCTTGCTGCGAACTACAACGGCGAACCACAGCGCCGACTTGTGCCGGATGACTTTGCACGGTTCATGCCGGGAAGCGGCGGGCATGTCCGGATGCGACAAGGTGACACTGCGTTTGCGCCGACGGCGAGGGGGTTCGGTTTTTCCTAAGCTCTACGTTCATAAAGCAGAATTTCTATCAGCCCGTGCCTTGATCACACTGAAGCGGTGAATAAATGAAGTCCTGAAGGCGGCAGTGCCTTCACGACGTGCTGCCGGCGACCGAGTGCCGGCGAAACCGATCAAGGTCGATGCTTTCTAGGGAACTCAAATGGCAGTGGAAAAAATCAATACCTTGGTGGTCGGCGCCGGTCAGGCGGGCGTCGCGATGAGTGAACACCTTTCGCTCATGGGTGTGTCGCACCTCGTGCTGGAGCGTAATCGCATCGCCGAGCGCTGGCGTTCGGAGCGCTGGGACTCGCTGGTGGCCAATGGGCCGGCCTGGCACGATCGCTTCCCCAGCATGAAATTCACCGATATTTCCCCTGAAGCGTTCCCGCCCAAAGAGCGCATGGCCGACTACTTCGAAGATTACGTGGCCATGCTCGAAGCACCGGTGCGTACGGGTGTCGAGGTCCTTCGGGTAGAACGCCACGTTGGCCGGCCAGGCTTCAAGGTCACCACTTCCGACGGCATCATCGAAGCCTCCAATGTGGTCGCGGCCACCGGCCCCTTCCAGCGCCCGGCGGTGCCCAATATCGTTGCTCAAGACGTCAAGGTGCAGCAGCTACACTCTTCGGCCTACAAGAACCCCGGCCAATTGGCCGACGGCGCCGTGCTGGTGGTGGGCGCCGGCGCTTCGGGCTCGCAGATCGCAGAAGAACTGCAGAAGGCCGGCAGGAAAGTCTATCTGTCGGTGGGCGAACACTACCGCCCGCCTCGCTCGTACCGTGGCCGTGACTACTGCTGGTGGTTGGGTGCCCTGGGCCTGTGGGACGAGGTGCGCATCACGCCGAAGAAAAAGCACGTGGCCTTCGCGGTCAGTGGCTACGAGGGCGGCAAGACCGTCGACTTCCGCCGCCTGGCGCACCAGGGCATCACCCTGGTCGGCCTGACCCAGTCCTGCAACAACGGCGTGATGGCGTTCGAGCCGGGTCTGGCTGCCAACATTGCCGAAGGTGACCGTGCCTATTTCGACGTGCTGCGCGACGCCGATGCGTACATCGAACAGAACGGTTTGCCATTTCCCCTGGAACCTGCGGCCTGGGAACTGCTACCCGACCCGGAGTGCCTGTCCCAGCCCCTGCTGAGCCTGGACCTGGAGCAAGCCGGCATCACCACCATCCTCTGGGCGACCGGTTTCAAGTTCGATTTCAGCTGGCTGCAGGTCAATGCTTTCGACGACAACGGCGAGCCTTTCCACAAGCGCGGCATCTGTGCCGAAAGCGGGATCTATTTCCTCGGCCTGCCCAACCTGGTCAACCGTGCCTCGTCATTCATCTACGGCGTGTGGCATGACGCCAAGTACATCGCCGACCACATCGCGCTGCAGAACGAATACAAGGCTTACGAGAAACCCTGAGCCGTTGCCGACTGACCGAAGCGGCACAGCGCTGGCTTCGCTTTTGCCTAAGCACTACCCCGTGCAAATGCTGGTTTCGCCGCACGGGGGGTGAGTGTGAAGCTTGTTCCAGACACTATTTCAGGAGCTTCGACATGCCTACCCATACGCGTATTCGCATGTTCAACACCAAGCAGACCTACCCCAACCAGACGTTGGACAACGACCTGTGTCAAGCCGTGCGAGCCGGCAACACGGTGTATGTCCGCGGCCAGATCGGCACGGATTTCGACGGCAACCTGGTGGGTCTCGGCGACCCTCGCGCCCAGGCCGAGCAGGCCATGAAGAACGTCAAGCAATTGCTGGAAGAAGCGGGTTCCGACCTCTCCCACATCGTCAAGACCACCACCTACATCATCGATCCGCGGTACCGCGAACCGGTGTACCAGGTGGTTGGCAAATGGCTCAAGGGGGTGTTCCCGATTTCCACCGGCCTGGTCATCTCTGGCCTGGGCCAGCCTGAATGGCTGATGGAAATCGATGTGATCGCGGTGATTCCGGACGACTGGACCGGCGCCTGATTGTCTGCACCTCAGCCCTGCCCGCCCATTGCCAATGGAGACCCCATGGCCACCGCACAGACCCAACTGCCTGAACCGCCAATCACTGCACCCAGCCCTGTATCGGCCTCGCGCGGCAATGTCGCGGTGCAACTGGACAAGGTGCTCAAGCGCTTTGGTGACGCGATCGCGTTGCACGAAGTGTCGCTGAAAATCCAGGAAGGCGAGTTCGTCACGCTGCTGGGCCCTTCCGGTTGCGGCAAGACTACCCTGCTCAACCTGATGGCCGGTTTTGCCGAAGCTGACAACGGCGAGATCTTCATCGGTGGCGAGCTGGTCACCGCGACACCGCCTTACCAGCGCGAAATCGGCATCGTGTTTCAGAACTATGCCCTGTTTCCGCACATGAGCGTGGCGAAGAACGTCGGCTACGGCTTGCGCATGCGCGGTGTGCCCAAGGCCGAGATCACCCAGCGAGTGGAACAGGCGCTGGCGCTGGTCAAGCTGCAGGGTTATGGCGAACGCAAGCCGCGCGAGCTGTCCGGTGGGCAGCAACAGCGTGTGGCACTGGCTCGGGCGCTGGTGATCCGTCCGAAAGTATTGCTGCTCGATGAGCCGTTCTCGGCACTGGACAAGAACTTGCGCCTGTCCATGCAGATCGAGCTCAAGGATATCCAGCGCAAGCTGGGCGTGACCACCGTGTTCGTCACCCACGACCAAAGCGAAGCCTTGAGCATGAGCGACCGGGTGGTGGTGATGTCCGCCGGCCACGTGCGTCAGATCGGCACCCCGGATGCCATTTACCGCCGTCCGCAAGACCCTTTCGTGGCCGGTTTCGTCGGTGACGTCAATATCCTCCCCGGGCGTTACGTGAGCCGCGACGAATCGGCGTGCCTGGCCCTGGGAGACAGCATCCTGCGTCTGCCTGCCGAGCGCGTGCAGGCCGATGTCGGCGCTCGCGTGGACCTTTACGTGCGGCCGGAGAACATCCGCATGGGGGCACTGGGGCCGGACACCCTGCTCAGCGCGACCGTTGTGACCCATGTATTTCAAGGCGACCATGTGGACATTCATCTGGACGTCCCGGCCCTGGGTCAGACGCGGCTGTTCGTGCGCCAATCCGGCCTGCAGGCCCTGAGCCGCTGGCCAGTCGGCGCCGTCGCCGGTCTGAGCTTCGACGCCGAGGGCGTGTGCGCCTTTGCCGCCCAGGCCCCTTCTACCCCTTGAACCCGAGCCTTCCATGACCGAAACCATTCAAGTCGTTATCGCCCGTGAGCCTGGTGGACCCGAGGTGCTGCAGAGCGTCGAGCGGCCCCTGCCGCGCCCGCAGGCCGGCGAAGTGCTGATTCGCGTGGCAGCTGCAGGGGTCAACCGCCCTGATCTGATGCAGCGCACCGGCATGCCGACCCCACCCGGGGTGACCGACGTACTCGGCCTGGAGGCCTCGGGCACGGTGGTTGCAGTGGGCAGCGGGGTCACCGATTTCGCGCCTGGCGACCGGGTAATGGCGCTGCTCAACGGCGGCGGCTATGCCCAGTACTGCGTGGCCCTGGCGTCACACTGCCTGCCGGTGCCTGCGGCATTGCCACTGGAGGATGCCGCCGGCGTGCCGGAAGCGGCGTTCACGGTATGGCATAACCTGTTCGAGCTGGGTCGCCTGCGGTCTGGCGACACCGTACTGATTCACGGCGCGGCCAGCGGCGTCGGCAGCTTCGCCGTGCAGTGCGCCCATGCCGCTGGAGCCCGGGTAATTGCCACAGCCGGGGGCGCCCAGAAGGTTGCCATGCTTGAGGCGCTGGGCGTCTGGCGGGCGGTGGACCGCCATCGTCAGGACTTCGTCGAGGTGGTGGCCGAGTGCACCGAAGGGCGTGGCGTCGATGTGGTGCTGGATAACGTCGGCGGCCCCTACGTGGCACGCAATCTTGAGGCCATGGCGGCCGGTGGGCGTCATGTGAGCTTGTCGTTCCTGCAAGGGGCGAAGATCGAGCTGGATCTACAGACGCTGATGCGCAAGGGCCTGAGTTTGACGTCCTCGACACTGCGGCCTAAAAGCGTCGAGGAAAAAGCACGTTTGGCCGTGTGCATTCGCGAGGTGCTGTTGCCTTGGTTGGCGTCGGGTGAGGTGAAGCCGCTGATCCATGCGCGGCTGGATCTGGCGCGGGCTGGGGAGGCGCATCGGATGCTGGAGAGCAATGCGAATGTGGGCAAGGTGTTGCTGGTGGTTGGGGAGTGGTAGTGGGATGTGCGGTGAATGGTCCCCTCACCCCAGCCCTCTCCCTGAGGGAGAGGGAGCCGTACGATGGAGTTGCGGCCAACGCGATCCGCTTTTAGCCCCCTCTCCCCCAGAAAGAGAGAGCCGTACGATGGAGTTGCGGCCAACGCGGTCTGCTTTTAGCCCCCTCTCCCTCAGGGAGAGGGCTGGGGTGAGGGGACCATCCACCACAAATCCCAACCCAATCCACGCCCACCCCAAACCCAGGACCCACCCATGTTCAAACTCTACTACGCCCCCACCTCCCCCTACGTACGCAAGGTCATGGCCGTAGCCCACGTCCTCAACCTCACGGCCCAGATCGAGAAACTCGAATCCGCCGCGCACCCTATCGTCCGTGATCAGCGCATTGCCGCCTTCAACCCCTTGGCCAAAGTCCCAGCGCTGCAAACCGCCGAGGGCCTGACCCTCTACGACAGCCGCGTCATCTGCGAATACCTGAACCACCACGCCGGCGGGGCGCTCTTCCCGGTGGCGGGGGAACAACGCTGGCGCAGCCTGACTCGTCAGGCCCTCGGCGATGGCCTGCTGGATGCCGCCTTGCTCGCCCGCTACGAGGCCGTGGCGCGCCCTGCCGACAAGCAGTGGGACGCCTGGACTGCCGGCCAACTGAGCAAAATCCAGGCCGCCCTGAGCGAGATCGAAACCCAGGCACCTCACTGCAGCACCCGCCCTGACGACATCGGCCTGATCACCCTGGGGTGCGCGCTGGGCTACCTGGATTTTCGCTTTGCCGCCCTCGACTGGCGCGCCCACCACCCTGCCACTGCCGCCTGGTTCGCCGAGTTCGACCAGCACCCGGCCATGGCGACCACACGCCCTTTTGAATAACGCTCAGGAGTCAGGTATGCCCCGCACCGTGTTCTTCCTCAACGGCCCCAACGCCAACCTTTATGGCCTGGATAAAAGCGGTACCTATGGCAGCGAAAGCTTCGCCAGTATCCAGGCGCGCTGCGAGGCCCACGCCGCCGAGCTGGGACTGCAACTGGAGTTTCGCCAGAGCAACCACGAAGGCGTGCTGGTGGACTGGATCCAGGAGGCGCGACTGAGCGCTGACGCGGTGATCATCAACGCCGCCGGCCTGACCTACACCTCGGTGCCGATCCTCGATGCGCTACTGGCCTTCGACGGCCCGATCATCGAAGCGCACATGAGCAACATCTGGAAGCGGGAGCGCTTCCGTCATCATTCCTATGTGTCCAAGGCTGCCACAGGTGTCATCGCCGGCCTCGGCGCGCTGGGATATCGACTGGCACTTGAGGCTGTCGCCGAGCTGTTGCAGGCGGCCCAACAGGAGACCAAGCCATGACTTCGACCCTGGTGTTCCACAGCCAATTCGACAGCTTCGAAGAATGGCAGGGCTTGCTCGCGCCGCTGCTGCCCGGCGTGCACATCTGTCAGGACGAGGACGTCGCCGACCCGGACAGCGTGCACTATGTGCTGGCGTGGAAACCGCCGCAGGATTTCTTCGCGCGCTTCCGCAATCTGCGACTGCTGGTGAATCTGGGCGCCGGGGTGGATGCCCTGGTCGGTCGCGATGACTTGCCCGCCGTGCCCATCACCCGGGTGTCCGACCCGGACATGGGCCGCATGATGGCCAGCTACGTGCTGTTCGCAGTGCTGCGTTATGCCCGCGACATTCCGGCGTTCGAACGTGCCCAGCGCGAGCGCCGCTGGCATTACCTGCATCCGCGCCTGCCGGCCAGTATCCGCGTTGGCGTGCTGGGGCTGGGCGAGCTTGGGGCGTATGCAGCGCTGGAACTGGCGCGCCAGGGCTTCGATGTCAGGGGTTGGTCGCGTACCGAAAAACAGCTGGACGGGGTCCGTTGTATCAACGGAATGGACAACCTCGACGCGTTTCTCGCCGACAGCGAGATTCTGGTGGTGATGTTGCCCCTGACCCCGCAGACGCACGGCCTGCTCAATGCCGAACGCCTGGCCAGACTGCCTGCGGGCGCTTGCCTGATCAACGTGTCGCGCGGTGCCGTGGTCGATCAACCCGCACTGACGGCGGCGCTGGCCGGTGGGCAGATCGGCGAAGCGACCCTGGATGTATTCGACCGCGAACCCCTGCCGCCGGAAGATCCGCTATGGGCGTTGGACAATGTGCTGATCACGCCGCACATGGCCTCCATCGCCATCCCCGCGAGCGCCGCCCGGCAGATCGCCGAAAACATCCAGCGCCTGGAACGCGGCGAAGCCGTATTGCACCAGATCGACCCCACCCGAGGCTATTGACCACTCCCCCCGGCGGGGCCTCCCCAGGCACCGCCTATCCCACTGCATCGGAAATCCTGACGCAGAACCCCGGCAAAGCCTGTTTTACCGAAACACTCCGACCATTCCATGATGCAGCCAACACGCCCGCCGCCCAGGCGCGATCTTCGAACCAGCCCAAAGGAATAGAAAATGCTGCGTAACGCCATTGCCTTGACCCTGTTGAGCGCGAGCCTGTTGGCCGCCGCGAATGTCCATGCCGCCGACAAGCTGATCGTCAGCACCTGGGGCGGTAGCTTCAAGGATCTGATCGACGAAGCCATCGGCAAAGAGTTCACCCAACAGACCGGCGTCGAGGTCGAGTACGTCACGGGGGGCACCATCGACCGCCTGAACAAGGCCAAGCTGGCCGGCAGCGCGGAAACCGACCTGACCTTCACGACCTCCCACGTCGGCTGGCTGTACACCAACGATCACCTGTTCGAACCGCTGGACATGAGCAAGATCCCCAACGCGGCCAACCTGGTGCAACAGGCCAAGCTGAGCCCGTCGCACATCGGCGTATGGGGCTACGTCTACACCATTGGCTACCGTCCCGATCTGGTGCCCGCCGGCGAAACCTTCGGCAGCTGGGAAGACCTGTGGAAACCCGAGCTCAAAGGCACCCTCGCCCTGCCCGACTGGGACCCAAGCCACATCATCGCGGTCTCGGCCAAACTGTCGGGCAGCGACGCCGAGCATTGGCAAAATGGCACCGACAAGCTCAAGGCGCTGATCCCCAGCATCAAGTCGTTCTACACCAACGATGCCAACAGCCAGCAACTGATCGCCACCGGCGAAACACCGGTGCAGGTGATGCTGTCGATGAACGCCTATCACATGATCGAAGAAGGCGTGAACATCAAGCTGGCCATTCCCAAGGAAGGCGCAGTGCTGGGCGTCGACGCCATGGGCATCACCAAGGGCAGCAAGCACGCCGACCTGGCCTATAAATTCATGAACATCGCCCTGTCCCCCGAGGTGCAGGCGCGCATTGCCAAGATCAATCGCGGCAGCCCGGTGGTGACCAACGCCCATGTCGACCCGGAGATCGCCAAGCTGCCGGGCATGCTGACCACCCCGGCCCAGTGGGACGCGACCTTGAACATCGATCCGGCCTTGCGCGCCGAAAAGTCCGCCGAGTGGCGCAAGTGGTTCTCTGAAAACATCATGGCGCACTGATCGCCGCCGCGCTTCACGTTGGATGTCTCACTCAAGCGGCCCGCCGACCGGGCCGCTGGTTCGGAAACCGCCCATGACTCGTAAACCTGCATTTGTGCTGTGGTTCGTGCTGCCTTCGGCGCTGACCGCCGCCGGCCTGATGATCGCGCTGCTCACCGTGCTGCAGTACAGCGTGCGCGCCTACATTCCCGGCTCGCTGGAGGTGGGTGGCTTCACCCTCGCCAATTTCCAGGACCTGTTCAAGAGCCTCTACGCCCAGGCGTTCATCAACACCGTGTCGCTGAGCTTCAAGACCGCCCTGTTCGGCCTGCTGCTCAGCTATCCGCTGGCCTATGCGCTGGTGCGCACCCGCACTGGCTGGTTGAAGTCGTGCATCTTGATCATCGCCATCACGCCGCTGTTTCTCGGCGAAGTGGTGCGCACCTACTCGTGGATCATCGTGCTGGGCAGCAGCGGCTTTCTCAACAGCCTGCTGCTGGCCACGGGGATGATCGACAAGCCGCTGCAACTGATGTTCACCCAGACCGGCGTGGTGCTGGCACTGGTTCATGTGACCATGCCAATCATGGTGCTGATGCTGGCCACCGGGCTCTCGCACATCGACCCGGCCTATGAAAAAGCCGCCACCAGCCTGGGTGCCGGGCCCATTCGGGCCTTCCTGACCGTGACCTTGCCACTGTCGCTGCCGGGCATCGTCGCCAGCCTGACCACCGCCTTTGCCTGGACCTTCAGCGCCTTCGCCACGCCGCAGCTGATCGGCGGCGGCAAGGTCAGCACCGTGGCCACGTTGGTGTACCAGTTGGGCTTCTCCTCCTTGAATTTCCCCTTCGCCGCTGCCCTGAGCGTGGCGGGGCTGGTGCTGACCGTGCTGCTATTGGCCGCCCTCAAGCGCATGACTCGCTCCCTGCAAAGCGTCGGAGGCCACTGACATGACCCGTTCCAACCAAGACAAATGGCTCGGCTATGCTGGCCGCCTGCTGGTGGCGCTGATTCTGCTGTTCGTGCTGCTGCCGACCATCGTGGTGATCATTTCATCGTTCAGCAGCACCTCGGTGCTGTTCTTCCCGCCCAAGGGCTGGTCGCTTCGCTGGTTCGAGCGAGCGCTTGAGTACAGTGACTTTCGCCGCGGTTTCTATGCCGGATTGATCGTCACCGCCTGGGCTTCGAGCATCGCCGTGGTAGTGGGGACGACCTTGGCCATCGCCATCCACCGCTACGATTTTCGCTGCAAGCGTGTGCTGGAGGCCGTGCTGCTGTCGCCGCTGTTCATCCCGCATTTCACCATCGGCCTGGGCCTGTTGATGCTGGTGGCGCAGCTCAACCTGGGCCGCGGCTACGCCCTGGTGATCTTCTGCCATGTGGTGCTGGTGCTGCCGTTCGTGCTGCGCAGCCTGTATGTCTCGCTGCACAACCTTGAGCAACGCATCGAGCTGGCCGCGGCAAGCCTGGGTGCCTCGCCGCTGCGAGTGGTGTGGACCATTACCGTGCCGCTGATGATTCCGGGCTTGTTCGGGGGGTGGTTGTTTGCCGCTATTCTGTCGTTCAACGAGTTCACCGCTTCACTGTTCGTGACCACTCAAGCGACGCAGACCTTGCCGGTTGCCATGTACAACTACGTGCGTGAATTTGCCGACCCGACCCTGGCCGCACTGTCGGTGATGTACATCGCCTGCACCGCGACCTTGCTGACCCTGGCCAATCGTTTTCTGGGCCTGGGCCGTGTGCTGAACGTCGAGGGCGCACGATGATCGCCGCTCCGGGCATGCCGAACAACGACGCTGAATGACTACCAGACAGGATCGATCACCATGACTTTTTCCATCATCGGCCGTTGCGCCGAAACCGGCCAGCTCGGCATCGCCATCAGCTCTTCGAGCATTGCCGTGGGTGCGCGGTGCCCCTGGCTACGGCCGGGCGTGGGCGCGGTGTCCACCCAGAACATCACCCTGCCAGCGTTGGGCAACCATGTGCTGGACCAGTTGCAGCGGGGGCTGTCCGTCCAGGATGCACTGGCCACCGTGCCCGACTACGACCCGTACAGCCAGTACCGGCAGGTCACCAGCATCGACCACCAGGGCAACACAGCCTTCTTCAGTGGTAGCCAGACCCTGGGCTGCTACCACGCCGTGGCCGGTGTGCAGTGCGTGGGCGCCGGCAACATGCTGGCCAACACGGCGGTGATCGAGGCCCTGGTCAAGACATTCGAAACCACTCAGGGACAGCTGGCCGATCGCCTGGTGGCGGCCATGCAGGCCGCCTTGGCCGCCGGGGGAGAAGCCGGCCCGGTGCACTCGGCCGCCTTGAAGGTGGTCGGTGACCTGAGTTGGCCGATCATTGACCTGCGTGTCGACTGGGCCGAGGAAAACCCGGTGGGTGTGCTGGCCACCCTCTGGGCCGACTACCGGCCGCAGATGCAGGACTACATCACCCGCGCCCTGGACCCGACCCAGGCACCGAGCTATGGCGTACCGGGGGACGAATGATGAACAGCCAGGACCTGTTGGCCAAGCTGATCGGTTTCGACACCACCAGTCGCGAATCCAACCTGCAACTGATCGAGTTCGTGCGTAACTATCTGGCCGAACTGCACGTGCCGTGCGATCTGATCTTCAACGAGGAGCGCAGCAAGGCCAATCTGTTCGCCACCCTCGGCCCGGCCGATGTCCCCGGTGTGGTGCTGTCCGGGCACACCGACGTGGTGCCGGTCGACGGCCAGCCCTGGACAGTGCCGCCGTTCGCCATGACCGAGCGCAACGGCAAGCTCTACGGTCGCGGCGCCGCCGACATGAAAGGCTACATTGCCTGCGTGCTGGCTGCCGTGCCCGCGCTGCTGGCCCGGCCGCTGCGCATGCCGGTGCACATTGCGCTGTCCTACGATGAAGAAGTGGGTTGCCTGGGTGTACGCAGCCTGCTCACCGAACTGCAGCAGCGCCCACACAAACCGCTGCTGTGCATCATCGGCGAACCGACCGAACTGAAACCGGTGCTGGGCCACAAAGGCAAACTGGCAATGCGCTGCGACGTGCACGGCGCCGCCTGTCATTCGGCCTATGCACCGCAGGGCGTGAACGCCATCGAATATGCCGCCGAGTTGATCGGCGAACTGGGTCGCATCGGCACGCGCCTGCAGGCTGCAGAGCTGCATGACCAGCGCTTCGATCCGCCTTTCAGCACGGTACAGACCGGTGTCATCAGCGGCGGCAAGGCACTGAACATCGTGCCCGCCGATTGCCGCTTCGACTTCGAAGTCCGCGCCCTGCCCGCCCACGACCCGCGCCAGGTCGCTGAAGAGCTCGAGCATTACGCGCAACAGAACCTGCTGCCGCGCATGCAGGCAGTGGACGCCGGCAGCCGCATTCGTTTCTCCGAGCTGTCTGCGTACCCGGGCCTGGCCACGGATGCCCAGAGCCAGGCCGCAAGCCTGATTGCTCAACTCTGCGGTTCCAGCGACTTCACCACAGTGGCCTTCGGTACCGAGGGAGGCCTGTTCGACGCCATCGGCATCCCGACCGTGGTGTGCGGACCGGGCAGCATGGAACAGGGGCACAAGCCCGATGAGTTCGTCAGCGTGGAACAGCTGGCGGGGTGCGACGCGATGCTGCAGCGACTGGTGGCGGTGCTGCAGGAGTGATACCGCGGTGAATGGTCCCCTCA